>CAYJGW010000006.1:0-79840 GCA_964369425.1 uncultured Lachnospiraceae bacterium | reverse complement strand
ATAGGAAAAGGGAGTGAAAAGTCTACCCTTCCACTCCCCTCCAATTATACTAAATCTGACTCATCAAAATCTGATTCACTTACCAAACTTTCTTGTTCTTCATTATTGTTCTTCTCTACTTCTTCGACAATTTTTTCAACTTCCTCATTTTCTTTTTCTTCCGGCTCTTTCGGTGTAATCCCTTCTGCCTCATGGAAGATTTCCATAAATTCTTTTCCTGTAATAGTCTCTTTATCAATTAAGTATGCTGCAATCTTATCCAATGTCTCTCTGTGATCATTCAATAATTGTTTCGCTGCGTCATAAGAGCCTTTTAAGATTTTCATCACTTCTTGATCAATTTCTGCCGCAGTTGCTTCGCCACAATTTGTCACTGCTCTACCATCTAGGTAGCGACTTTGTACTGATTCCAACCCAATTAGTCCAAACTTTTCTGACATACCATATTGTGTAATCATACTTCTTGCTATCTTTGTCGCCTTCTCGATATCGTTTGACGCACCTGTTGTCACTGTTTCAAATACAATTTCTTCTGCCGCACGTCCCGCCAAAAGACCGATTAGCATCGCTTCTAATTCTTTCTTTGTATTCAAGAATTTTTCTTCTTCCGGAGTGTGCATTACATATCCAAGTGCGCCCATAGTTCTTGGTACAATCGTAATCTTTTGTACTGGTTCTGCATCTTTTTGAAGTGCACTTACAAGAGCATGCCCTACTTCATGGTAAGATACAATGCGACGTTCCTCTTTATTCAACACTCTGTCTTTTTTCTCTTTTCCTACAAGTACTACTTCTACTGCTTCAAATAAGTCTTCTTGACTTACTACGCTTCTTCCATGCTTAACCGCTGTAATTGCCGCCTCGTTAATCATATTTGCCAAATCAGATCCAACTGCTCCTGAAGTCGCTAAAGCAATTGCCTCTAAATCAACAGTCTCATCTAACTTCACATCTTTTGCATGTACTTTCAATGTACTTACACGCCCTTTTAAATCTGGCTTATCTACTACAATTCTTCTATCAAATCTCCCCGGTCTTAATAGCGCTGGATCAAGAATTTCTGGTCTATTCGTCGCTGCTAGTAATAAAAGTCCTTTGTTTGTATCGAATCCATCCATCTCTGCTAGTAACTGGTTCAATGTTTGTTCTCGTTCGTCGTTGCTACTCATAGCATTATCACGACTCTTACCAATCGCATCAATCTCATCAATAAACACGATACAAGGTGCCATCTTCTGCGCCTCTTTAAAAAGATCACGCACACGAGAAGCTCCTACACCTACATACATCTCCACAAAGGCCGATCCCGATAATGAAAAGAATGGTACTTTTGCCTCTCCTGCAACTGCTTTGGCTAATAATGTTTTCCCCGTTCCTGGTGGTCCTACTAACAAAGCTCCTTTTGGAAGTTTGGCACCAACACTCGTATATTTTCCTGGATTATGAAGAAAGTCCACTACTTCCTGTAATGACTCTTTGGCTTCATCTTGACCTGCTACATCTGCAAATGTAACTCCAGTACTCTTTTCTACATAAAGTTTCGCATTATTTTTACCAACGCCCATAATGCCACCGCCACCTTTTGACATCCTCCTCATAAAGTAGCTGAATAATACCGCAATCAATATGATTGGTAAGAACATACTAATCATACTGAGTATCACATCCGATGTTGAATCCCCAAGTTCACCTTTATACTCTAATTCAGAGTTATCTTCCGCCTCTTCTAGTCGCTCAATCAGACCTGGATCATATATCATCACTGTATAATACTCAGTAATCACTCCATCTGTTTCTTTTGGGGTAATGAAGATTTGTCCTTGGCTACTATTAACTGCGACACTTTCAATCTCTTCATTTTCTAACATATCTACAAATTCATTATATGGAATCTCTTTTGCAGAAGTGTTCTGCCCGAACTGCCATACACTAAAGACGATTGCTGTTGTTATAATCGTCGTTAGGACAATAAGATTAAAGTCTCTTTTGTTATTGTTTTTGTTATTTTTGTTATTTTTGCCGCCACCATTTTTATTTGGTCCATTGCTGCCATTGTTGTTATCCATTCTCTTCCTCCTAACTGTACCCATTAATTATAGGGGCGAATCCAATATTTATCAATAAAAAGATTATGAAATCCTTATATTTATTTCTAAATCTTTTCTAAATTGTAATCATCGGTTATACTATTTGTAAGAAAAGAATTTTATCATAGATTTTTTTCTAATCTTATTGTATAATATAACTTTGAAAAATACTCTGAAAAATTATAAGAGTTTGTATGCATTTGAAGAAATTTTCACTTCATTTGCCATGGATAAAGGAGGAAATCATGTCCGTAAAATACGTATTTGTCACAGGTGGCGTTGTATCTGGTTTGGGAAAAGGAATTACTGCCGCTTCGTTAGGACGTCTATTGAAAGCGCGTGGATACAAAGTTACCATGCAAAAATTTGATCCCTATATTAACATCGATCCTGGAACGATGAATCCAGTACAGCATGGAGAGGTATTTGTCACAGATGACGGTGCCGAAACAGACTTGGATCTTGGTCATTATGAGCGTTTCATCGATGAAAACTTGAGTAAGATTGCCAATGTTACTACTGGAAAGATATACTGGTCTGTTCTTCACAAAGAACGACGTGGAGATTTTGGTGGTGGAACTGTTCAAGTTATTCCACATATCACAAATGAAATCAAGGATCGTTTTTATCGCAATCCAGGTGCGAAAGACACAGAAATCGCTATTATTGAAGTAGGTGGAACTGTTGGAGATATGGAAAGTCAACCATTCTTAGAGTCCATCAGACAATTCCAGAAAGATATGGGACGTGAAAACGTTGTTTTAGTTCATGTAACACTCATTCCATATTTAAAAGCTTCACAAGAAATGAAAACAAAACCTACGCAAGCTAGTGTTAAAGACTTACAAAGCTTAGGAATTCAACCTGACGTATTGGTATGTCGTACGGAACATCCTTTAGATGTAGGTCTAAGAAGTAAGATTTCACTATTTTGTAATGTAGATCAAGATGCTGTATTACAAAACCTTGATGTGGAATATTTATACGAAGCACCACTTGCAATGGAAGAAGAAAAACTTGCCCACGTAGTATGTAGAGCACTTCACATCCCTTGTCCTGAACCAGACTTAAAGGATTGGACAGAGATGGTTGAGTACTTAAGAAATCCAAATACTGAGGTTACAATCGCTTTGGTTGGAAAGTACATTCAGTTACGTGATGCATACTTAAGTGTGGTGGAGGCCTTAAAGCATGGTGGAATCTTCAATCGCTCTACTGTGAATATACAGTGGATTGATTCTGAGCAGATTAATGATGAAAATGTAGATGAACTACTTGGTAATGTCCATGGAATCTTAATTCCAGGTGGATTTGGGCATCGTGGAATCGATGGTAAACTATCCGCTATTAAATACGCTCGTACAAACAAGATTCCATTCCTCGGCATCTGCCTTGGTATGCAACTATCTATCGTTGAGTTTGCAAGGAATGTAATTGGCCTACACGATGCTCACAGTGCAGAGTTAAATCCAAATACAACTTACCCTATCATTCATATCATGCCTGATCAAATCGGCGTGGAAGATATCGGTGGTACTTTAAGACTTGGATCATATCCTTGTATCATAGACAAGCACTCTAAAGCTTATAAGGTATATGGAAAGAAAGAGACTCATGAGCGTCACCGCCATAGATATGAAGTAAATAACGATTACCGTCTCGATTTAGAATCTCATGGTATGAAATTATCTGGTCTTTCTCCAGATGGAAGAATTGTAGAGATGATTGAGCTTGAAGATCATCCTTGGTTTATTGCAACACAAGCACACCCTGAGTTAAAGTCTAGACCAAATAGACCACATCCATTGTTCAAAGGATTTATTGAAGCATCACTAGAGTATAAGAATAAATAAAAAAATACCAGCCGTTCGGATTGTTTTCCTAGCGACTGGTAATTTTTATTACACCATTATACTAGTTTATCCTTGTAAACAGATAATAAACTTCGAAAAAGGTGGATTATTTCAATATTGTGTTGTGTATGTTTTATGAAAATATAAAGTCAACTTTATATTTTCATAAAAACGAGACTGCGTCTGCAGCCTCGTTCATTGCTATACTATGCTTTCCTCACTAGATTCCTTTACGTTTTGCAGCATCTAAAAAAATAGAGATTAGCTTTAATACATATTGTACAGTATTTATTTCTTTTTCACTCCATACGCGATGTTCACTCTGATCATCCACTCCCAAGATTAATCTTGAACTCCCCTTGCTTTTTGTCTGAACTAACAAATATGAATTCGCCTTTTGGATACCTTCTATATCCTCATTTGCTTCATCTAGATAATTATGGTACATAATTCCATTTGCTTCAAGATTTCTAAAAATACGTCGTAAAATATCCACAGGGATATCTTGAAATTTCTCTTTGTTAGATTCTATGCCTTCCATTGCCCACTCATAAGTCACACTGTAGTGTTCGCCTTCATCTCCTGTCTGCGCTATATAACATCTATCTACTTTTAAATAGTTTCCAAATAGACGCAGTACTGTGTTCATTGACTGCCCCACATTTTCTGATTGATACATGATATCAAAAAGAAGTGAGGTGATTTCACCATCAAAATATGCATTTGTTGATTGATTTCCATTATCTACAGCTGTTAAATTTTGTGTACTTGAGTTTGCCATTTCATTTGAATAAACCGTATATCGGTCTTTTCCCATTGCCTTAGAACTATATAACGCTTTATCCGCGCATTTATAAAGTTCTTCATAAGTACTAGCATGCTTTGGATATAGTGCTACTCCTATACTTCCAGATATTTTATAGTCTTTATTTTCTCCTGAATAACTATTTTGGAAAGCTCTTGCAATTGCTCTTGCTTTTCCTTCAATAATCACTTCGTCTGATATATCTTTTACAAACACTAAAAATTCATCTCCTCCGATTCTTCCGATGACATCTCCCCCTCGAAAGTTAGAGTGTAAGTTTTTAGCCACTTCACTTAACGCCACATCTCCGAAATAATGCCCCAAGTTATCATTCACAGATTTAAAATTATCAATATCTATTAGAAAGAGGGCATGTGACGATGTTGGCGCTGTATTTATACTATCTTTTATGATGTTTTCAGTAGTTATTTTATTCAGACAATTGGTGAGTAAATCGGTCTTTGATAATTTCTCAAGTCGTTTTTGCTTATCGATATCATACGTTTTCCCTATGGAAAACATGGCTTTTCCATCTTTATTATACATTGTCTTATATGTGATTCTATAATATTTCGTCACACCTTTTGACTGCATAAAACGAACTTCAATAGGTTCTACTGCTCCGGCTTTTAAGTTTTCATTAAACTGCAGAAACGTTTGCAAATCGTCTGGATACACCACTCCACTATCTATCACGTACTCTGGAAAAGGTTTTCTATCTGGGCTAAGCCCTAGAATTTCTCTCCCCTTCCCAAAGAACTGAATAGTTTGTATGTTATTGTCGAAGATCCAAAACCACTCGTCCGTTAATTCAGCAACTGTATTAAACAAAGCTTTATAGGTAATTCGACTATGGTAATAATCAGCTTCCGTCACCCCTTCTTTGTCATGTGCTAAAAGCGGTCGTAAATCTTGCATTATGCTAAGGAACAATTCATCTCCTAATTCGTCCTTCATGTTCAATCGGTAAATGCTGATGTTAAGCGGCAGTTCCTCTCCATCTGATTTTTTATCGAGCCAACCAAAATGGATTTCCTCTTTTTCAAGTGCCTCTAATACATACTCAGCGAACATAATTTTTGATGTTTTTCCACTTGCTTGAAACTCCGGTGTTAACTCATAAAACCTTTCACCGAATTCCTTTTTTGATGCTACACCGTATAATTCTACTGTATAGGAGTTGCAATAGATACTCTCAGCCTTTTCATTTAACACATTAATACACAGAGGTACTTTATCCAGCATAAGATGCAGCTGTTCTATTGTAAAACTGTGGTTTTCATTTTTATTATCACTCAATTGCACTCCTCCTACTCTATCATTTCACCGGCTTCTCGCATAAGTTAAACTGTTATTTCTTACATTCCTTTGATTCTTTTTAATGCTTCGATTGTATTCTCATAAGTTCCAAATGCTGTAAGTCTAAAATATCCTTCTCCGCTTGGACCAAATCCTGAACCAGGTGTTCCTACAACTCCTGCATTGTTTAGTAAGTGATCAAAGAAATCCCATGAAGTCATTCCTTCTGGAGTTTTCAACCAGATATATGGTGCGTTTACGCCTCCAGATACTGAGTATCCCATATCTTTTAATCCATCATAGATTACAGATGCATTCTTCATATAGTAAGCAACTTGATCTTTAATCTGTGCTTTTCCTTCTTCAGAATATACAGCCTCTCCACCTCGTTGAATGATATAAGGAGCTCCATTATATTTTGTTCCATGACGACGTGCCCATAGAGCATGTAGTGTTACATCTCCACATTTTAAGTCTTTTGGAATAACTGTAAATCCAAGACGAACTCCTGTAAATCCTGCATTCTTAGAGAAACTTCTAAGTTCGATTGCACAAGTTCTAGCACCTTCGCACTCATAGATTGAGTGTGGCACATCCGCCTCTGAGATATATGCTTCGTAAGCTGCATCATAAATGATTACTGCCCCTACTTTATTTGCATAATCTACCCATTTTTGTAATTCTGACTTTGGTATTGTAGAACCTGTTGGGTTGTTTGGGAAGCAAAGGTAAATAAGGTCAGGTGTCTCTGTTGGAAGTTGTGGTGCAAAGTTATTTTCTTCTAAACATGGCATATAGATTACATCACTCCATGTCTCTTTTGCAACATCGTAAGTTCCTGTACGACCTGCCATTACATTTGTGTCTACATATACCGGATATACTGGGTCACAAACTGCAATTTTGTTATCTTTACTAAAAATTTCTTGGATATTTCCAGAATCACATTTCGCTCCATCTGATACAAAAATCTCATCTGCTTCAATTTGGCATCCTCTATCTTTATAATCATTTTTTGCTACTGCACTTCTTAAAAACTCATACCCCAAATCTGGTGCATATCCATGAAAACTCTCTCTTACAGCCATTTCATCCACTGCTGAGTGCAACGATTTGATGATTGCTGGCGCCAAAGGTTGTGTCACATCCCCGATTCCTAAACGAATGATTGACTTGTCTGGATTTGCTTCTGTAAAAGCATTTACTTTCTTTGCAATATTAGAAAACAAATAGCTTCCTGGTAATTTTAAATAATCTTCATTAATTTTAAACATAATTTTCTCCTAACTTATTTATTAAAAATGGTATTCCCCATTTTTATTTCTCTTGATAGTCCATTCTAACCGATTCTTATCTCTCCGTCAAATACAAATGCTGCTGGCCCTGTCATATAGACTGTATTCTTTTCCCTATCCCACTCGATTTCCAGGGCTCCCCCTAACAGTTTGACCGTCGCTTTATCTTCACATTTTCCGTTTAACACACTAGCAACCAAGACTGCACATGCGCCTGTTCCGCAAGCAAGTGTCTCTCCCGATCCACGTTCCCACACGCGCATTTCTAACGTATTTCGATCAATCACTTTCACAAACTCTGTATTAATTCTCTCTGGAAACAAAGAATGGTGTTCAAATTGTGGTCCTATTTTTTCAATCTCCAATTCCTTCACTTCATCCATGTATACCACTGTATGGGGATTTCCCATTGATACACCTGTCATCTGATATACACGATCTCCCACTGTAATCTCTTGATTGATACACATATCTCCATCTATATCCATTGGAATTTTTCTAGGTTCTAAAATCGGAGCCCCCATATCAACTCGTACACTGTTCACTTCACCTGCTTGTACATCCAGTGTCAAATACTTGATTCCACTTAAGGTCTCCACTGAAACCTCAGTTTTATCCGTAAGTCCTCGATCATATACGTATTTTCCAACACAGCGAATACCATTTCCACACATCTTTCCCCTAGATCCATCTGCATTATACATCTCCATTTCAAAGTCGGCAACCTCTGATGGATTAATCAAGATCAATCCATCTCCTCCTATTCCAAAATGTCTGTCACTAACTCTACAAGCAACTGCTTCCTTATTCACTACAGTCTCTTCAAATCCGTTTACATAGACATAATCATTTCCTATGCCTTCCATTTTTGTAAATTTCATACTCTTATCACCTCTATCTCTTTAGGATACTTAATGTCATATAAGCTGCATCCACTAAGCTACATCCATTACTCATACTCACTTTTTGCAAGTACTTATGCGCTTCGTCTTCTGTTATTCGTTTCCTTTTAATCAACAACGCTTTCGCTTTATCCAATATCGCCGACTGCTCTTTTGTTCTCGTGCGTTTCTTGCCTTGCGCCCTTCGCGAACTATCTGTCTTATTATGAATCATCCACATCGTATTAATTAATTCATGAGGTTTTATCGGTGTAGCCAGTGATGTAACTCCCTCTATATCTTCCGCTTCCCCTCGCTGTTTTGAGGAAATCAGTATCATTTCAAAACTAGATGGTAAGCATTCTTTCAGCTCACTATACATGATATCACACATTCTATAACCAGAGATAATAATTCCATCCGACAAAGACTCTGAACATTGTATTACCTGAGCTCCACTTGTGCAGACCTCAAAAACTTCGATTCCATTATGCACTAGAATATTTCGTATTTGCGTTGCATTCTCCTTCTTAGGAAATACAACAATCACATTATTCACGTATGTACCTCCTATAAGTTAATCATCGTCACTCTGTTACATTTTGTGCAAATACTGCTCAATCTCCCATTGGGTAACTTGATTTCTATAGTCTTGGTACTCTTTTCTTTTTAACTCAATCATCTTTTTAGCCATCTCTTCACCGAGTACGCTAATAACAAGTTCATCTTTTTCAAACTCTTTAATCGCTTCTATTAGATTCTTTGGCAAATCTTCTATGTTTAACTCTTCTCTTTGAGCACTGGTCAGCTCAAACAAATTCACATCTACACTTTCTGGTGGTTGAATTTTATTGTTGATTCCATCCATCCCTGCTGCAATACAAAGAGCAAATGCCAGATATGGATTTGTAGTTGCATCTGGACTTCTAAGTTCCACTCTTGCACTTGACTCTGAAGCTGCTGGTATACGTATCAACGGACTTCTATTTTTACACGACCATGCAATATGATTCGGCGCCTCGTGTCCTGGCACAAATCTCTTATACGAGTTTACTGTAGGATTCACGATAAACGTAATCGCCTTCATATGCTTCATTAGCCCTCCAATAAAACAATATGCCTCTTCACTCAAATGATTCACATCGTTCTCATCATAAAAAATATTTTCTCCATCTCTTGTAATCGAGAAATTAAGGTGTAGACCTGATCCTGGTCCATCACTCTTTGGCTTAGGCATAAAGGTCGCATGCATTCCATGTCTATTTGCAATCGTCTTAGCCACTAATTTGAAAGTCATTAAACTATCTGCCATAGTAATTGGATTGTCTGGGCTTAGGTCAATCTCATGTTGTGCAGGTGCACTCTCATGATGTGATGCTTCGATTCCAATCCCCATATTTTCTAATGTTAGCACGATATCTCTTCTTGTATTTTCTCCTAGGTCTAATGGTCCCAAATCGAAATATCCTGCTACTTCATTAGAGTTTGTCGTTGCTTTTCCTTCTTCATCTGTGTGGAATAAGAAAAATTCGCACTCTGGTCCCACTTTAAACTCATATCCTTTTTCCTCTGCATCTACTACAACCTTTTTTAAGATATGGCGTGGATCTCCTTCAAATGGTTTCTTATCCGAACGATATACATCACAGATTAAACGTGCAACTTTTCCCTGCTGTGGTCTCCATGGAAATATCTCAAACGAGTCTAAATCTGGATACAGATACATATCCGACTCCTCGATTCTTGCAAAACCTTCTACCGAAGACCCATCAAACATACACTCATTATTTAACACCTTTTCCAACTGACTCACTGTCACAGCTACATTCTTCATCGTTCCAAATACATCGGTGAACTGTAATCTGACAAACCTTACGTCTTCCTCTTCCACCATACGGTAAATGTCTGCTCTGTTGTATTGACTCATCATACTCCTCCTCTTGCGACTTTATTTTTTCACCTGTGTTCCATCCACTTCCATGAAATAATCTTCTGTATAGATTAGCTCGGACAATGGTACAAACTCAAGCCCCTTTTCTTTTATTCCCAAAATAACACTCTCTAGTGCATCTTTTGTATACTTTGCCTCTGCATGCATTCGAATAATTGCACCTTCTTCTAGTTCTTTATTCTGTAACACTGTATCTATTATACTATCTTTTCCGTAATCTTTCCAATCAAAACTATCAACAGACCAATTAACTGTGCTATAACCTAGTTCTTTCGCTGCTAAAATAACTTCATCATCATAAGCACCATAAGGAGCGCGAAAAAGGATCATCTCATATCCTGTCAGTTCTTTTACGTTATCGTGTACACCTTGGATTTCTGCTATTTTTTCTTCAAAAGACTGTTGTGTCATGTTGCTGTGTGTCAAGCTATGATTGCCTATGTCATGCCCAGCTTCTATGATTGTCTCTACAAACTCTGGGTATGTTTCTACCCAGTTTCCAGAGAGAAAAAACGTAGCTCTTACATGATGCGCCTCTAAGATATTTAATACTTCTTTTATATTTTCGCTTCCCCAAGTAAGATCAAATGTTAATGCAATCTCTTTTTCTAAAGTCTTGACTTTTGCTATAGGAAGTTCTCTTCCATTCACATTACTAGATACTTTTATAATATTAGGCATATAAGTAACGCCACCTACGGCTGCAATTACTATCACTACAAATGTCCAAATCGATATCTTTGTATTCCTAACCTTCTCTCTCATTTCATTCACCTAATTGACATATCTTTCTTCAATATATGTCTAAGCATCCTGAATATTCAATCAGAAGATGATATTAGTTGAATCCGATGATTCTTTGGCTGATCACATAAACCAATGAAGATATCTTTCTCCCCGATTTCCCAGGAAGATTTGTGGTATGTCCTAATATCCCATACCGAATACGAAGAAAGAGTGCTAGATTCTTCTTTTTTAAGTAATGCCACAATTCTGTTTTCTTTTTTAAATTTTCTTCATCCTGTGATCTGATTGCAATAATCGAAGATACTGTCATCATAATGGCTATATAATTTACCATATACTTCTTTAATTTTCTTGATTCTATACTCTTCAACTCATATTTATCTATCAGCAATTTCGTTACATATATTTGCTGATCTATTCTAGCAATCATATTTTTTTCATTTACTGATTGTCCGTCTCTTCCGATATAATAACGATAAAAATCCACATCCAAGTAGTAAATTTTACGAATGTGAGGAAGTGGGTAATAGACATATACGTTATCTACATAAAAGGTGTGCTTTGGCAATTGTAACTGAATAAGCTTTAGCAAATCCGTTCGATACGTCACCGAATGCATCAGAATATACTGGTCTGGTCGAAATCTTCCAACTGCATTCCAATTAAATACTTGCTCCACTGGAAGAACATTGCGATAATGCACTACCTTTTTCTTTTTCGCATCCACTTTTTCGTATACATAGTTTGATACTAACATATCGATTTCTGTATTTTCCGCTTCAAATTCTTTTAATTTTAAAAGAACCTTTTTATACGCCTCTTCTTCTAACCAATCGTCGCTATCTAACACCTTAAAATACTTTCCTGTCGCATGAGCCAATCCTGTATTTACCGCTTGCCCATGACCACCATTCTTTTGATCAATCACCTTTATGATAGTTGGATATTTCTCTTCATACTCGTGTGCAATCCTTGAAGTACCATCCTTTGATCCATCATTAACGATAATGATTTCCACGTCATCGCCCCCCAAAAGAGCACAGTCAATTGCTTTTTTTATATAATTTTCTGAATTATAGCTCGGTATAGCAAATGTCAAATACTTCATCTTCCCTCCACTAATACTTTTATTTATTTTTCATATTCATCCAAAAAGTGATGTCTCTCACCTTTTTTCTTATATGCAATCACCGTATCTAGATTAACATTCTCTACACTTTTGAAAATGTTACTTTCAATGAAAGGATTTATTTTTTTCAATTCCTTTATCAAGTCTTTGATTTCCATTCGCTTTGATACGTTGCTCCCATCATCTCTACAAGTGGTACAAGTGTCTGTGAAACGACATGCACATTGAATAAACTGTAGATTGTGATAATCTCTCCATCGTTTGATATCATCTTCGCGAACGAGATACATAGGACGAATCAACTCCATCCCTTCAAAATTGGTACTGTGTAATTTTGGCATCATCGTCTGAACTTGCGCACCATACATCATGCCCATTAAAATCGTCTCAATAACATCATCATAATGATGACCTAGTGCAATCTTATTGCACCCTAGCTCTTTTGCCTTACTGTAAAGATGCCCTCGTCGCATTCTTGCACACAGATAGCATGGCGACTTTTCAATATCATAAACAGTCTCAAAGATATCTGTTTCAAACACCGTAATTGGAATCCCCATCTTCTCCGCGTTATTCTCGATAACACTTCTATTTAATTCATTATATCCTGGATCCATAACCAAGAACTCCATATCAAACTCAAATTTTCTATGTCGTTTGAGCTCTTGGAATAATTTTGCCATCAGCATCGAATCTTTACCGCCAGAAATACAAATCGCTACCTTGTCGCCTGCCTTTAGTAGCTCATATTCACGTATCGCTTTTGCAAACCTGCTAAAGATACTCTTTTTAAATTTCTTTTGCAGCCCTTTTTCAATTTCTTCGCAAATCTGACTCTCTATCGCCTTTTCTTTCTCCATCTTCCTAAGTAACCACCTAGCGTGACCACCTTCTAAGTGAGCGCAGACCACACCCAACTCTTCTAATTCCCACACTGCCTCTTCGCTAATAATCCCACGTGTACAGTAGAGAATCAAACGTTTATCTCCTTTTAGAGTCTTCAATCTTTCTATCAATTCATTTTCTGGTATATGAATTGCACCTTCTATTGCGCCATATTCAAATGCGCTTTTTTCTCTCATATCCACTAGAATATAGCTTTCTTTCTCTAATTGTTCCAACTCTTCTATCGTTATGATGTGATTTTTATCTTGCATATTATCTTCCTATTATCACTTTTTTATCTTTTTATCAAATATTTATCATCTAGATTATACTTTTATGGTAAAATAAAATCAAGTTCTATTTAATTAAGCAAGGAGTATTATTATGAAAACAAACGAATTAATCAGACATGGTGCTCAATATTTCACTAATATCCAAGAAGGATTTGATACTTGCAATCACCAAATACTGCATTTTTCAGCAGATGAGGCCTACGATTATTTCCTTGGTCTGTTATCTAGAAATGACTGTAATGGTGCTTATACAGACTTTTATTTCTTTACTTTAACAAGGGAACAACAAAAAACTGTATTATCCTATCTATCCGAAGAAGATTGTGCCTATTTATCAGAATTAGGTAGACAAAAGCGCCATGACGATGAAATCATTTTCCCTTTGTCCAAACCTTTACTTCGCATTGTGACAAAGTTAAATGATAGTACCCAGCTATTTTCTACCATTTATTTTATAGATTCTCCCCATACCACATATTGGGGTAATTATAATCAACAATACATTTTGTTTTATCCAAGAAAGGTGTAAGTCACATGCAAGAATTAATAGAAAAACTCATAGAGACGAAAGGTCTTAGCAAACAAGAATGGATTCGACTGATTGACCATCGAACACCTGAACTTGCAGAATATGTTTTTGAGAAAGCAAGAGCGACTAGTAAAGAGCATTATGGCAATGATGTCTATATTCGTGGATTAATCGAATACACCAACTACTGTAAACAAAACTGTTATTATTGCGGCATTCGATGCGAAAATCGCGATGTAAATCGATATCGGCTATCCAAGGAGGAAATTTTAGAATGCTGCGAAGCTGGTTATGACTTAGGCTTTCGCACCTTTGTACTTCAAGGTGGAGAAGACCCTTATTTTACAGATGAGAAAATGGTTGCTATCGTTTCTTCCATTAGGGAAACCTATCCCGACTGTGCCATTACGCTGTCCATCGGAGAAAAGCCTTATGATTCTTATAAAAAATTGTTTGATGCTGGTGCAAATCGCTACTTACTTCGTCACGAAACTCATAATGCTTCCCATTATGCTCTTCTTCATCCTTCTTCACTTCGAGCAAAGGATAGACAACGTTGCTTGTCTTATCTGAAGGATATAGGTTATCAAGTGGGTACCGGATTTATGGTAGGTTCTCCATTTCAGACCACTGAACACTTAGCAGAAGATATGATTTACATCAAGGAATTAAATCCTCAGATGGTTGGAATCGGACCTTTTATCCCCCACAAAGACACACCTTTTTCTGAATATTGCGCAGGTGCTTTTGGTCTGACTTGTTACATGCTAGGTCTGCTTCGTCTTATGATACCTACACTATTGCTGCCATCTACAACTGCTCTTGGCACCATCCACCCTGAGGGGCGTGAATACGGTATTCTTGCTGGTGCAAACGTAGTGATGCCAAACCTTTCACCACTCAATGTAAGGAAAAAATATTTACTATACAATGATAAAATTTGTACTGGAGACGAAGCTGCTGAAGCTGTAGAGTCTCTCACAAGAAAAATGAAAAATATTGGATACCAAATCGTGAAAGCAAGAGGCGATTCCAAGAATATATAAGGAGGATTTAACATGTATAACCCGAAATCAAAAAAAGCAACTGAATTTATCAGTCATCAAGAACTCCTTGATACTTTAGCCTTTGCTGATGAACACAAAGATGATAGAGCATTGATAACCAAAATTTTAGAAAAAGCAAAACTACGAAAAGGGCTCACCTACCGCGAGGCTTCTGTTTTACTAGTCTGTCAGGATGAGGAGATGAACCAAGAAATTTACAATCTAGCCAAACAGATTAAACAAGATTTCTATGGCAACCGTATTGTAATGTTCGCTCCTCTATATCTTTCGAATTACTGTATCAATGGATGCACCTATTGCCCTTACCACTTGAAGAACAAAACGATTACTCGAAAAAAACTTTCACAAGAAGAGATTCGCAAAGAGGTAATCGCGTTACAAGATATGGGACACAAACGTCTCGCTCTTGAAATGGGTGAAGACCCTAAGAATAATTCCCTAGAATACTTATTGGAAAGCATCAAAACCATTTATAGTATTAAGCATAAAAATGGAGAGATTCGAAGAGTAAATGTCAACATCGCCGCCACAACAGTGGAGAATTACAGGAAATTGAAAGAAGCTGGAATTGGAACTTACATTCTATTCCAAGAAACATATCACAAAGAGTCTTATCAAGAACTACACCCAACAGGACCAAAAAGTGACTACGATTATCATACCGAAGCTATGGATCGTGCTATGGAAGGTGGCATCGATGATGTTGGAATCGGTGTATTGTTCGGATTAGATAAATACCGCTACGAATTTGCCGGACTCTTGATGCATGCAGAACACTTAGAAGCTACTTTTGGCGTTGGTCCACATACGATTAGCGTTCCTCGCCTCTGCGATGCAGACGATATCAACAAAGAGGATTTCAGTAACGGAATCAGCGATGATACCTTTGCAAAGATTGTAGCTTGTATACGTATTGCTGTACCTTATACTGGAATCATTGTCTCTACAAGAGAAAGCAAAGCCTGTCGTGAAAAGGCTCTGGATTTAGGTATTTCTCAAATCAGCGGTGGCTCTAAGACTAGCGTTGGAGGGTATGCCGTTCCAGAACCAGAGGGTGAAAACTCCCAACAATTTGATTTAGAGGATACGCGGACTTTGGATGAAGTCGTTCATTGGCTCATGGACCTTGGTTATCTTCCAAGCTTTTGTACCTCTTGCTATCGCGAGGGACGTACTGGTGATCGCTTTATGTCCCTTTGTAAAAGTGGGCAAATTCAAAACTGTTGCCTACCAAATGCACTGATGACTTTAAAAGAATATCTAATGGATTACGCTTCTGAAGAAACTAAAAGAGTTGGAGAAAATCTGATACAAAAAGAACTCTCTACTATTCCAAAGGAAAAAGTTCGTCAGATTGCAACAGATAACTTAAAAGCTATTGAAGAAAATAACCGCAGAGACTTTAGATTCTAAAAGACAAGAGGAAAAGAGAGGGGATTATTATGAGTTTAAACAACACACCATCATCAGAAAGACTACACATCGGAATATTTGGAAAAAGAAATGCTGGAAAATCTAGCGTTGTCAATGCCATCACAGACCAAGATTTAGCAATTGTATCTGATATCAAAGGAACCACTACTGACCCCGTACTAAAGGCAATGGAACTTTTACCACTTGGACCTGTTGTCATCATCGATACTCCAGGTCTTGACGATGTTGGAGAATTAGGACACCTAAGAATGCAAAAAGCTTATCAAGTACTAAATAAGACCGATATTGCCATCTTAGTTGTAGACTCACAGGCAGGCATGACTACAGAGGATAAGGAAATTCTGGATCGCATCAAGCAAAAAAATATTCCTTATATCGTAGTTTACAACAAATCAGACCTTATGGAATCCGCTCCTATCATGGATGAAATCACTGGAATCTGTGTCAGCACAAAGACGAAACAAAACATCCTTGCACTCAAAGAAAAGATTGCTTCCCTAGCAGATGTCGAAGCCGATACTAGTCGAATCATCGGTGATTTAATATCACCTGGCGATTTTGTTGTCTTAGTAATTCCTATAGATTCTGCCGCTCCAAAAGGACGATTAATTCTCCCTCAACAACAGACAGTTCGAGATGTATTAGATGCGGATGCAGTGTCGATTGTTGTAAAAGAAACTGATTTAAAATCCACATTAGAAACTCTTGGACGAAAACCGAAAGTTGTAGTAACTGATAGCCAAGCTTTTGCAGAAGTATCTAAAGATACACCTACGGATGTGTTATTGACTTCCTTTTCTATCCTTTTTGCTCGCTATAAAGGTAATTTAGATGTGTTAGTAAAGGGTGCCAAAATGCTAGATTCTCTAGAAGATGGTGATAACATCTTGGTCTGTGAGGGATGCACCCATCATAGACAATGCGATGACATCGGTACTGTAAAACTCCCTAGATGGGTGAGAGAACATAGTAAAAAAGAACTCAATTTCGACTTCACAAGTGGTACAGAATTCCCACTGGATATCAGTAAATATAAGCTTATCATTCATTGTGGAGGATGTATGCTCAACGAACGCGAGATGAAATATCGTATCAAATGTGCAGGAGATGCTTGTGTACCAATCACCAATTATGGCACAGCAATCGCACATATGAATGGAATATTAGAAAGAAGTCTAGAAATCTTTAAATAACATAAGATTCAGCCTTGCAGTACTGTCGCAAGGCTGAATTTTTATCTTATTATTTTTTCACTGAAATACTCCATACGTTCGTGTAGGTGCAACTTCCTTTTAATTTCACTAAATTCTCTTGCTTTTCTAAATCTTCTACTACTCCATCTCTTGACGGTAGTGACGTCCATGGTTCAATGCATACATACGGTGCATCTGTTTTTGGCATGTGCCAAAAGCCGATATAATCCATATCTGGATAATGCACTGTAATGCCTTTACTCCCTTTATCCGACTTAAGTGTCACAGTAGAATCTGCATTCTTTAAAACGATTGCATCTCTATCAAATAAATCATGGGTTAGCTTTAATCTCTTGTCACCTTCCAATTCGTAAGGCATCATCTCTCCGCTAACATAACAAGCATCTGTAAATCCAACTTGCTCTGGTGTTGCTATGTGATCGAACTCAAGATAATAATCCTCAAATGTCTCTCCTTCCTCTAACGGAACGTTAAATCCAGGATGGCCTCCGATTCCAAAATACATACTATCTGTATTTTTGTTTTCCACTTGATATTTATTGATTAATACATTCCCTTCCAACTCATAAATGATGCGCAATGTAAATGCAAATGGGTAGCTTTCCAATGTCTTAGCTGATTCATCAAGACGAAACACAATCTTTGTATCACTTTTTTCTTCTACGCTAAATTCCGAGCGTCTTGCAAATCCATGCTTTTCAAGTTTATATTCTTTCCCTTTCCATATATATTTATCCTCAGTTAATCTTGCTATGTATGGAAATAAGACTGGTGCCTTTCCATTCCAATACTTTTTATTCCCTTGCCAAAGATATTCTGTTCCTGAATCATCTTTCAAAGAAAATAACTCTCCCCCCATGCTATCTAGTTCTACTTGTAAGTATTCGTTGCTTATTGAATAAATCATCTCTACTCCTTCTCTTCCATAGGATAGACAATACCCCATTCTTTTCTAAGTCCATCCATAATCTCCATCATCTTTATAATTTCATCGTGAGGCATCTCATTACACTCGATATTTCCTTCTTCGATTGCTTTTTTACACGCTGCCACTTGATATTCAAACCCTGTAATCTGTGCCGGTACTTCCTTTCGCTCTCTGAGCGTTCTATCTACGTTATATACTTCAATCACATCGATATTATTGATGTTTTTCGCAATGATATATCCATTCGTACCATGAATAATTCCACACTGTTCTGTCGCTGCTAATGCATTGCACTGAAGGTTTGCCATCACCCCATTTTTATATTTTAGTATAATTGCTGCTTGATTATCTACTCCTGTCTCAAACTTCGTACACGTAGATACCACTTCTTCAATATCATAGCCTAAAAACATACAAGCAAAGTTCAAGGAATATACACCTAAATCGAGTAATGATCCTCCTGCCAATTCAGGGGCATACATCCGATAGATATGAGTCAATGGATACCCTAAATTCGCACTCAATGACTTTACTTCTCCTATTTCGCCCTTATCTATTATCTCTTGTATCATCACCCTTGAAGGCATATATCTTGTCCAGATTGCTTCCGCCGCTAACACTTGTTTTTCTTTTGCTAAATCTATTAGTTCTTTTGCTTCTCTTGCATTTACAGTAAATGATTTCTCACATAGAATTGGTTTATTATGTGCCAATGCAATTTTACCGTGCTCGCAGTGATGAGAATGAGGTGTTGCTACATAAATCAAGTCTACATTTTCATCTGCCGCTAATTCTTCATAACTTCCATAAGCCTTTTCAACCTGAAATTTCTCTGCAAATTTTTTCGATTTTTCGATATCTCTTGATGCTATCGCATAGTTTGTTACACCTTCCATTCCATTAATAGTCGTTGCCATTTTTTCAGCAATCATCCCTGCCCCTATTATTCCTACATTCATTCTTTTATTCTCCTCATTTCTGTATTTTGTAGTACTCATTACATACATTATAATACCTTTTTTCATACATATTCAAGGTATTCTTTTCTTTTCTATTAAATAGTGGTATAATACGCAATATATGTGCATTTTACACATAAATCAAACCATTGGAGAATGACTATGAACACAAATGATTTAACTCTGTTAACAGATTTTTATGAATTGACTATGATGCAAGGCTACTTTAATCGCCCTGAAAATGAAACTGTAATCTTCGACGTCTTTTTTCGAACTATCCCTTGTGGCGGTGGCTATGCCATTGCTGCTGGTCTCGAGCAAGTAATCGATTACATTAAAGGATTACATTTTTCTTATGACGACGTAGACTATTTGCGAAGTTTGAATATATTTGATGAAGAATTTCTTCACTATATCAGCGGCTTTCATTTTAGTGGTGATATCTATGCTATTCCTGAGGGAAGCGTTATCTTCCCAAGCGAACCTATCATCAAAGTGATTGCACCAATCATGGAAGCACAGTTGATAGAAACTGCACTTCTTAATATTGTAAACCACCAATCACTCATCGCTACAAAAGCTGCTCGCGTTGTACATGCTGCTTCTGGTGATGGCGTATTAGAATTTGGCCTGCGAAGAGCACAAGGACCGGATGCCGGATTATTTGGTTCTCGCGCTTCTATCATTGGCGGATGCGTAGGAACATCCAATGTGCTAGCTGGTCGAAAATTTGATGTCCCTGTTAGAGGAACCCATGCACACAGTTGGATTATGAGTTTTTCTGATGAATACACTGCTTTTTTGACTTATGCTGACTTGTATCCTAATGCTTGTTGCTTACTAGTGGACACCTATGACACCATTAAATCAGGAGTTCCAAATGCAATAAAGGTATTTGATCTATTAAAGAAAAAGAATCCTAACTTAAAAAATTATGGCATACGATTAGATAGTGGAGACCTCGCATATCTTTCTAAACGCGCTCGTGCTATGCTAGATGAAGCAGGTCACCTAGATGCTTACATCTCTGCATCTAATGACTTAGATGAACATTTGATTTATGATTTAAAAATTCAAGGGGCTACGATTACTTCTTGGGGTGTCGGCACCCATATGATCACATCGAAAGATTGCCCTTCTTTTGGTGGGGTTTATAAATTAGCTGCCATCAAAGGTAACGAGGGACAATTTGTACCAAAAATCAAGTTGTCGGAAAACTATGAAAAGATTACAAACCCTGGCAACAAGACGGTACATCGTATCTATGATAAAAATTCTGGCAAATTATTAGCAGACTATATCACTTTTGAAGACGAGGTTCTTGATTGTAATCAAGATCTATTACTGTTTGACCCTGTAGAAACTTGGAAAAAAACGAAGTTAAAAGGTGGCACTTACACAACAAAGGAATTATTAGTCCCAATCTTCATCAAAGGAGAATGTGTGTACCAATCACCTTCTGTTATGGAAATTTCAGCTTACTGCACTGCTGAAAAACAGACACTTTGGGATGAAGTACTTCGATTATCCAATCCTCACAAAGTATATGTGGATTTATCTGAAAAATTATATAATGTAAAAAAAGAACTCCTAGAGTCTATGAGCGTTGGAGTTGAGTTATAGAAAGGAATTGAGTTGTTATGAAAATTGTAGTATTAGCTGGTGGGCTTTGTACAGAAAGAGATGTCTCTCTTTCCTCTGGAGCTGGGATTTGTAAAGCTCTTTTAAATCGCGGTCACAAGGCCATATTAGTAGATGTATTTATGGGGATTTCTCATTCCGGTGAAAATCTGGATGAACTATTTTCTCTTCCTGGAGCAAATCTAGCAATTGCTGATAAAATCAAGACTACCGAACCTGATTTAGAGGCAATAAAAGCCTCTAGAAAGGATCAGTCCCCTTGTATGATTGGCGAAAATGTCTTAGCTCTATGCCAAATGGCGGACATCACCTTTTTAGGACTTCATGGTGGAATTGGGGAGAACGGACAGTTACAAGCCACATTTGACGTCTATGGTATTAAATATACAGGACCTAACTATCTATCTAGTGGAATTGCCATGGATAAAGATTTGACCAAACAACTTTTCAAAGCCAATGGCATCCAGACCCCTGGAGGCGTTTTGTTGCATAAAAGCGAGCAAAGAAAATCATTAAGTGAGCTTGGGCTTTCATTACCAGTTGTTGTAAAACCTTCTATCGGAGGCTCTAGTATAGGAGTGTACTTACCAGAAACAGAGACAGAGTACTGTGAAGTGGTAGAAAAAGCATTTCAGTATGAAGACGAGGTATTGGTGGAACCATTTATTTCAGGACGTGAGTTCACTTGCGGATATATCGACGGTGATACACTACCAATTATCGAAATTATCCCGAAATCTGGCTTTTTTGATTATGCAAATAAATACCAAGATGGTATGACTGAAGAACTATGCCCTGCACCGATTGATGAATCACTCGCGAAACGAATCTCAGATGTTACAATAAATGTATGTAACGCATTAAAAATAGATGTGTACTCTCGTGCAGATTACATCGTTACTCCTGACAATGAAATCTATTGTCTTGAAGTGAACACACTACCTGGCATGACGCCTAATAGTTTGATTCCAAAATCTGCTAATGCAGTAGGTATTTCCTACGAAGATTTATGTGAATTAATCATTGAAAAGTCTTTAAAAAGATACCAATAAAATTTACAAAAGGATGTAAAACCATGAAAAATATGACACTAAGTGAAATTACCACTGCATGTGGTGGAACCTATATGGGTAATTCCGAGTTACTTTCAAAAGAAGTTTCAGGTGTAGCTATTGATAGCCGAAAAATTAAAACAGACTATTTATTCATTCCTATTAAGGGTGCACGTGTAGATGGTCATGATTTTATCCCTACAGTTATAGATGCTGGTGCTCTTTGTACTCTTTCTGAAAAAGAACTTCCTAATGCTACATTTTCCTATATTCTAGTGGACTCTTGTCCACAAGCTTTGAAAGATTTAGCAGAACACTATCGCAGCTCTTTAGATGTAAAGGTCATAGGAATTACTGGTAGTGTAGGAAAAACAAGCACCAAAGAAATGGTAGCTTCTGTACTTTCACAAAAATATAACGTTTTAAAAACACAGGGGAATTACAACAATGAAATCGGTCTTCCACTGACTATATTTAATCTAACAGAAGACCATGAAATTGCTGTACTTGAAATGGGTATTAACCACTTTGGTGAGATGACTCGTCTTTCAAAAATTGCAAAGCCAGATGTTGCACTCATTACAAATATAGGACTGAGCCACCTAGAATATCTAAAGTCAAGAGAAGGGGTACTAGAAGCCAAGACTGAAATCTTCACTCATCTGTCTTCTGATGGAATCATTGTACTAAATAATGATGATACCATGCTTACCCAATTGTCAGATATCAATGGTAAAAAACCGATATTTTTTGGTGAATCCGACTCGTCTCATGTATACGTGACAGATATTCAAGCAAAGGGACTGCGTGGAACTTGTTGCAAAATACATTTGAATAATCAAGAAACAGTTGAAGCTAATATTTCTATCCCTGGTTCCCATATGATTCCAAATGCATTAGCTGGGGCTACACTCGGAGAACTTTTTGGTTTATCTATAACCGAAATTGAAAATGGCATCTCATCCCTCATTCCTGTTTCTGGTCGCACTAACGTCATAGAAACGGATAGTCTGACTATCATTGATGATTGTTATAATGCTAGCCCAGTATCTATGAACTCTTCCTTGGATGTCCTTAGTACTGTAGAGACTCGAAAAATAGCTATACTTGGTGATATGGGGGAATTAGGAGAGAATGAGGAAGAGCTCCATTATGGAGTTGGAATTCATGCAGCATACAATCATATTGATTTGATTTGTTGTGTAGGTCCTCTATCACTAGAAACCTATACCGGTGCTGAAAAATCCATTGCAAGAGAGCCTCATCTCAAACACTGCAAACCACTGTATTTCAATACAAAAAAAGAATTACTCGAACAACTTCCAAATCTTCTAAAAGTGGAAGATACTATTTTAGTAAAAGCCTCAAACTTTATGGCATTCAGCGAAGTTGTGGATATTCTAAAAAACATCAAATTATAAGAAAAGGACGAAAAAACATGACCTATGAAGTACTGGTACTTGACTTAGACGGCACTCTAACAAATTCAAGAAAAGAGATTTCTACAAAAACAAAGGACGCGATAAAAAAATTACATAGCATTGGTAAAAAGGTTGTACTAGCCTCAGGACGACCTACACCAGGAGTTCTTCCTCTTGCAAAAGAATTGGACTTAAAAAACAATGGTGGGTATATACTTCCATTTAATGGCGCTCGCATTATTGACTGTCATACCAATGAAGCCATCTACAATAAAACGGTTTCTCACGCTCATCTTGAAGCTATTTATGACATGATAAAAGAAACGAATGCAAACCTGATTACGTATACAGATACGGAAATCATTAGCGCTTTTGAAGTAAACAAATATACGCAAATAGAATCTCAAATCAATAAAATGCCAATAAAATCCGTTGATAATTTTTTAGAATATATAGATTTCCCTATTAATAAATTAGTAGCTCCAGGTGACCCTGATTTATTAGTTGAATTGGAAGCGAAGTTCAAAGAAAGATTTCACTCTAATCTGAACATCTTCCGCTCTGAGCCTCACTTCCTAGAAATAATGCCTGCACAGATTGACAAAGCGCATTCCTTGCTCCGCCTATTAAATAGCATTGGATTTAGCAGTGATCAGATGATTTGCTGCGGTGATGGCTATAATGATATCACCATGATTGAGTGCGCTGGTCTTGGAGTCGCAATGGCAAATGCTCAATCTGAAGTTATAGAATCTGCTGATTTCGTGACAGCATCAAATAACGAAGACGGTATTGCACAAGTAATAGAGATGTTTATGTTGTAACAAGGTAACCACCTGTTTCCTGAAAGGAAAAAAAATGAATACTAATAGTTCGCAAGGATTAATCGATCACCGATTTAACATTTTAAGCTACGAACAATACTCAATTGATTCAAAGGAAAAAAAATACACAAAGATGTGTATGAATGAGGTTATAAATGCCGATATGATGATTGCTACATTTGGAGAAGCGCGTTATTATCATACATGTCGCGAGATACTAGCATCTGGAAATGCTGCATATCAGCAGCTCGGACTTGACCATATTCTAACCGTTTATGCACATACCTATAAGCATTTTATGGTTGTGGCTGGGGATGAAATCTCCGATGAAGACTTCTTGAACCTAATGAAGACCTTCCATGAGCAGTATGAGTTATCTACCGCAAAACAAACTGATCTCAGTGGTGTCTCACGCTTTATTGTTGTTTTTGGTGACGATATGGTAGATCGTGCCAAAAGTGCTATTTATATGAATGACCGCCTCCAAAACAACTTTATTATTGAAAATAATGAACGAGAGTTACTGTTAAAAGAACGAGCTGATGATGTTAAAATATTTGAACTTTTAAACTATGCTATTAACAATGATAAGGTGGTACCTTTCTATCAAGGCATTCATAATAATTCAACTGGAAAAATTGATAAATTCGAGGCTCTGATGCGTATTTATGATCAAGATGGTAAACTTTATGCCCCTGGTCAATTTCTTGATGTTGCAAAATCATTAAAACTTTATATTCCTCTCAGTAAAATCACTATTGATAAAGCCCTTAGGGACTTTGAGTATAAGAATAGTAAGTTGGGTCTCAATATCTCCTTATACGATATACAATCTCAGGAATTAAAAACTTGGCTATTGACTAGACTCAGTAAACTACATGATCCATCAAAAATAGTAATCGAATTTGTTGAGACTGAAAATTATAACAAGAACGAAGAACTTTTTTCTTTCTTATCTGAAGTCCGAAAAATTGGCTGTAAGGTTGCTGTTGACGACTTCGGTGTAGGCTTTGCAACTTATACCTCTATTGTATCTTTAAAACCAGCCGTTATTAAAATTGATGGAGATATTATAAAGAACATAGCAACTAATTCAGAAAGTCGGATTATTCTTGATTCCATTTGTTATATGGCACAATTAATCAATTCTGAAGTTGTTGCTGAGTTTGTAGAGAACGAGGAGATTCAGAAAGTTGTTCAATCGCGAGGAATTCAGTATTCGCAAGGATATCTTTTTGCAAAACCAGAACCGTTTGATAAACTTATATTTGACTAATTATCCTAATAAAAATGCGAACCCATCGGCTCGCATTTTTATATCCACTCTATACATCAAACTTTGAAACTAAATGGCTGAGAAGCTCTGCTTGTGCAGACAACTCTTGATTTGCAGAAGCTCCTTCTTCTGTCGTCGCTGAATTACTTTGAACGATAATACCAATTTGTTCAATTACCTGCAGTAACTCTTTTATCCGATTGGCTTGATCTTCTGATGAAATAGCAATCTTTTCAACTGAAGTAATAATCTTATTCGCATTTATTTCTACTTCTCCAAATGCTTGTCCTGTGCTTTCTGCTAGTCTCGTTCCTTTTTGAATCGAATCCAATGATTTTTTAATCAATATTGTCGTGTTACTTGCCGCTTCTGAAGATTTCTGTGCCAAATTTCTCACCTCATCTGCTACAATTGCAAATCCTCTACCGGCTTGACCAGCTCTCGCTGCTTCAACAGCTGCATTTAGTGCTAAAATATTAGTCTGGAACGCAATATCTTCAATCGTCTTTATAATCTTATCTATATGTGTAGAAGATGTCTTTATCTCCGTTATAGCTTGTAATAACTCATTCATCTTCAAGGAACTATCGTTGATAACTTCGCCTGTCTTTTGCCCAAACTGATTTACTTCTTTTGCTGTAATCGCATTCTCATCTACTTTTTTAGAAAGTTCACTTATCGTGCTAGATAATGCTTCTATACTAGTCGCTTGTTCGCTTGCACCTTGTGCCAATGATTGAGAACTAGAAGATAGACTTGCTGAATCAGTAGCTACTTGTACTGATGCATCTTTTACATTCTTCATGGTGTTACTGATATCTCGGATTATTTTTTCAAACGAATTTTTAATGGTTTGTAAATCTCCGACGTATAAGTTATTTCCAGAAACTTGTAGTCTAAAATTTCCTTTACTCATCTCAAATAGCAGACCTTGTATTTCATCTACTAGATGTTCCAACATCTCAGACATCTCATTGAATCGAATCGATAACTCACCAATTTCATCGTTGCTTTTCACTTCTAGTCGTTTATTAAAGGATCCTGCTGAAATACTATCTGCCACTTCTACAACTTTCTTCAATGGATTCAACCATCTTCTCGTTACTAAAATCAAAACTGTCAGCGAAATCACAAGTGCTACACCCGCAATAACCACTAATAAATATCCTAACTGTGTCACTTCTGAGTGTAGTTCGCTTGTGTCTAATCCATTCTCAACCCACCACGTATCATCACCCATTACAATCGGGGTCATAAACACAGTCTTATCACCTATCTCTTGTTCAAAATATTCACCTTTTGCTAGGTTTTCTTGAAAGCGTTCCAATTCTTTCTCATTCGTAATAGTATTGATATATGATGTCCCAAAAGCTCTTTCGTCACGAGTATTTAAAATATAATTCCCGTTGTGATTGATGACTGTTGCATACATCGATTCATAATGTTCGAGATTAATCGCTAAGGCTTGTAAACTTTCAAGATTCACATCTGCTGCCACGACACCGACTACCTCTTCTCCATGCATCAATGGATCTGCAACCGTTACAACGTGTTGCCCTTCGAAGACAATTGGCTCTGTAATATACTTTTCCTTTGTCTCCATAGGTACTTTATAATAGTCTTCTTCAAAATAATTCACATCTAACTTTGCATCGTAACTATGCGCTGCTGCTGTATCTTTATCTACATATAATGCATATGTCTCCACTTGGTTATCAAATGAATATGGTTTAAACATAATCGACATTGCATTTAAATCTGTATTAGTTCCAACAGAACTCCAAAATGTATTTAAAAAGTACTTTTCTGCATCAGATGCTGGTAAATCTATTTCTACATCGTGTACCAAACTTGCTTCCTTAATAGAGGGGTCTACAAGACCTAATTCCACATCCTCTGCAAATTTTTGGTAATTATACGCTGCATAGTCCATAATATCTGTATTTACATTTGAAGCTCCTGATAACGTATTTTGTATACCACTCGCATTTGCTGCAGCCGTAATTCTAAATTCATTACTAACACTATTCTCAACAATATTAGTTGTAACTGTGACACTTAACAAAATAAGTATTGCAAAGACTATCACAAGCACAACTGCTATCGCCGCTGCTATTTTTGTTGAGACTTTAATCCGTAAACTTGTCTTCATATCGATTACCTCTTCTCTTTTCGCTACATTACCACATAATTCTATCATTTTCGAAAAAAAAAAGCAATCTAAAACACTTGTTGTCTGTCCTCTTTAAGTTCTGTTCCATATTTTTCTACAAAATCAGATAAATTCTGTAGCGCTTTAATCAAAACCTTAGTTTCCTCTTCCCCAAGGCTCTCCACAGCTGCTGCAGACATTTTCTGGTGGAATTTTTCATGATGAGCATAGGCATCTTTACCTTTCTCTGTCAATTGGATATATACCACTCTTCTATCTTTCTCACTTCTATGTCGCACAACATACTTTTTATTCACCAAACTATTCATCGAAGTCGTTAACGAACCCACAGTGATATTCAATTTCTTTGCAATTGCAGACATATTATTCTTCTTATCTAAGCCAATCGCATCTATAATATGCATATCATTCGTTGAGATATCCTTGAATTCTTTTGTAATAATCGCTTTTTCTTCCAAATCCCATATCTCATTGAATAATTTTACCCACATACTGTTAATCACTTCGTGTGAATTCATGAAACATTCTCCTTTGTTTTATAACTCTACTCTTCTATTAGTGAATTTATCACTTCTTTTACAGTTTCAATCCTAGTTGCGCAATATGCTTTTTCACCACAAAACAGTAATGCTTCATCTGTATCACCTTTTGCTGCATTTACCAAAGCATCTGTAATACAATATGGTATCTCTTTTGGACTGCATTTTTGTAAACACCCAAGACATTTTTGTGGCGTAATCTTTTCACCCGACATCACTTTTTCCATAAATGGATTTAAGATTGCTCTTCCTGGCATTCCTACTGGACTTTTTACAATCTGAACCTCTTGCTCAGTCGCATCTAAATACGCTTGCTTATATGCATCGCTTGCATCACATTCTACTGTAGTTACAAATCGTGATCCGATTTGCACTCCTTGAATTTCTTGATTCATAGCTTCTTCCATATCGGCTTTCGTATAAATTCCACCTGCTAAAACAATTGGTATCTGACAGTCATATTTTTCTTCATATTCTCGAACAGCACGTCTAATCGATTGTACCTCTTCTTTATATGCTTCCTCATTAAAGTATGCCAACTGTTTTTCATTGAATCCCAGATGTCCGCCTGCTTTTGGTCCCTCTATTACAACCATATCTGCTGTTCTATTGTATTTTTTATCCCAAAACTTAAGAATTACTTTTGCTGATTTTTCTGTGGATACAATCGGTGCTATCTTTGTTTTAAATCCCTTTACGTACTCAGGAAGATCCGTCGGCAATCCAGCCCCTGATATGATAATATCAGCGCCAGCTTTTACTGCTTCTTTCACATACTCTGAATAATGCTTCAAAGCCACCATAATGTTAAATCCTACAATTCCCTTTGGTGCTATTTCACGCGCTTTTGCAAGCTCTTTTTTGATAGCCTCTAAATTAACCTTGAATGGATTTTTTTCAAATTCTGGATCTTTAAATCCTATCTGTGCAGCTGAAATAATCCCAATTCCACCTTCTTTTGCCACTGCACCTGCTAATCCACCTAAACTGATTCCAACGCCCATTCCACCTTGAACAATTGGAACTTTTGCAGTAAGTTCTCCTATTACTAACGGTTTGTATTTCATCTTTTAACCTCACTGACCACACATTTACATGTTGCGGAATCTCATATATCTTTTTTCTATTAACTCTTCATCTGTGTACTGAGAATATGTTTCGATAAACTTCTCAATTTCAGTTAAGAGTGTTGTACATACAATTGATAAATTTGCTTCTGTATAATGCTTTGGTTCACTTATTATTTTTTCAATCATTCCAGCTGATTTCAAATCATTCGCTGTCATTTTCATCAGTTTTGCCGCTTCTTTTGCTCTTCCACTATCTTTCCACAATATCGCTGCATATCCTTCTGGTGATAAAATTGAGTAGACAGAGTTCTCTAACATCCACACTTCATCCGAAGTTGCTACTGCCAACGCTCCACCACTACCGCCTTCTCCAATAACTACAGAAAGTACCGGCACTTTCAGAGCTGACATCTCATATAGATTTCGTGCAATTGCTTCACCTTGACCTCGCTCTTCAGCTTCTAGTCCACAAAAAGCTCCTGGTGTATCTACAAGGCAGATAACTGGTCGTTGAAACTTTTCAGCTTGCTTCATAAGGCGTAACGCTTTACGATATCCTTCCGGCGAAGGCATACCAAAGTTTCTTTTTATATTCTCTTTTGTATTCTTGCCTTTTGCCTGTGCTAAAATTGTTACTGGTCTGCCATTTATTCTTGCAATTCCACCAATGATAGCTTCATCATCTCCAAACAATCTATCGCCATGAAGTTCTACAAAATCTGTACATAACGCGTCGATATATTGTTCTCCTACAGGTCTATCTTTCATTCTTGACAGCTGTACTCTATCCCAAGCGTCTAATAGACTGTCTTTGACTACCTCTTTGTCTATCTCCTCAGCACGATTTACCGATTCCACTGTTTCTGCAACCTTTGGCTTATGCAGAGAAAGTATCTGGCTCAATTCATCCTTCATCGAATCTCGTGTAACAATTTTATCGATGAATCCATGCTCTAACAAAAATTCCGAACGTTGGAATCCCTTTGGAAGCTTTTGCCCGATTGTCTGTTCAATTACTCGTGGTCCCGCAAATCCAATCAGTGCTTTCGGCTCGGCTAAGATGATATCTCCTAGCATTGCAAAACTTGCTGTTACTCCACCTGTTGTAGGATCTGTCAGTACTGTTATATATAGATTTCCACTGTCACTATGTCGCTTTAGCGCTGCTGAAGTTTTTGCCATCTGCATAAGTGATGTGATACCTTCTTGCATTCTCGCACCACCAGAACATGTGAAGATAATAAGTGGTAATGACTCTTTTGTCGCTCGCTCGGTTGCACGCGTAATTTTCTCACCGACTACTTCTCCCATACTAGCCATTAAGAACCTTCCATCCATTACTGCTACGACTGCTTTTGTTTCGCCAATCATTCCACACCCTGTAATTACTGCCTCGTCCAAGTTATTCTTCTCTCTTAGAAGTTGTATCTTCTCTTCATATCCAGGATATTGTAAAGGATTTTTCGTCTCAAGACCTGTGTCCCATTCTTCAAAAGAATCTGGTTCCATAATCATCTCAATTCGTCTAAAGGCATGCATTCTAAAGTATCCACCACATTTAGGACAAATATAATGGTTTTCTTTTACTTCATCTGTAAAAATGGCTTTTCCACATTTATTACATTTTCGCACTAAACCATGAGGTACCTCTGGCTTATCTTCTGCACTTGTAACTGGGCTCTCTTTGGATTCACCCACCTCTTTAATTGTGACATACTGCTTTGTTGTCTTTTTAAACATTTTACTTAAGTTCATATTCACCTCTGTTGAAGAATTTTATTTGGAAATCTTCTCGATAAACTCTACATCAATATCTCCGCTGATAAAATCAGGGTGGTTAATGATGTCATATTGATAGTCTACATTTGTATCAATTCCTTCGATGATAACTTCACCTAGGACACAATTCATTTTTTGAATCGCCTCTGCTCTATTTTTTGCATGTACAATAATTTTTGCAAGCATAGAATCATAATATGGTGGAACTGAATATCCGCTGTAAATTGCAGCATCGATTCGAACTCCTTTTCCCCCTGGTAAATACATATCTGTAATTTTCCCTGGAGAAGGTCTAAAGTTTTTCGATGGATTTTCCGCATTGATTCTGCACTCGATTGCATGTCCTGTAATCGTTACATCATCTTGAGTATAAGATAATTCTTTTCCATCGGCGATGCGAATTTGTTCTTTGATCAAATCGATACCTGTTACCCACTCTGTTACTGGATGTTCCACTTGAATTCTTGTATTCATTTCCATAAAATAGAAATTCCCAGTGCTTTCCAATAGAAACTCGATAGTCCCAGCATTTTCATAATTCGCGGCTTTCGCAGCTTTTACTGCTGCTTCTCCCATCTTGTCTCTCAACTCTTGTGAAAGTGCAACTGATGGCGCCTCTTCAATCATCTTTTGATGATTTCTTTGTACCGAACAGTCTCTTTCCCCCAAGTGAATCACATTTCCATATTTATCTGCTAAGATTTGAAACTCTATATGTCTTGGCTTGACTACGTAATGCTCAATGTACATCGTATTGTCACCAAATGCCATTTTTGTCTCAGTCTGTGCTGTTAGGAATGCGTTCTCAAACTCTTCTTTTGTATGTGCAACTCTCATTCCTTTTCCGCCACCACCTAGTGCCGCCTTAACAATGACTGGATAGCCTACTTCATCTGCAATCTTAGCGCCTGTAACCTCATCAAAAATCGGTTCTTTACTTCCTGGTATTACTGGCACGCCTGCATCTACCATCGTATTTCTAGCGATTTGTTTGTGTCCCATACGTTTGATTACTTCCGCATCCGGTCCGATAAATGTAATGTTGCACTGCTGGCATAACTCTACAAATTTGCTGTTTTCTGATAAGAATCCAAACCCTGGATGAATTGCATCTGCGCCTGAAATAACTGTCGCACTAATGATGCGCTCCATATTCAAGTAGCTCTCTGTAGAAGGCGCTGGCCCAATACATATCGCTTCATCTGCAAGTTGTGTATGCAATGCTTCTCTATCTGCTTCTGAATAGATAGCAACTGTTTCAATTCCCATCTCGCGACAAGCTCTTATTATTCGTACAGCGATTTCTCCTCTGTTTGCAACTAAAACTTTTTGAATCATATTGTCTCCTTTGTTTCGCTTAGCCTACCATAAATGTAAGTTCTGCACTTACCACAACTTTTCCATCTACGCTAGCCGTTGCTTCCCCTACACCGATTGGTCCTTTTTGTTTGATAATCTTCGTTTCAAGTTTCACCTTATCACCAGGCGAAACTTTTCCTCTAAACTTACATTTGTTGATTCCACCAAAATACGCAACTTTCCCCTGCATATGCTCTTGACTAAGAATTGCTACCGCTCCGACTTGTGCAAGCGCCTCTACTGTCAATACGCCAGGCATAACTGGTTCTTGCGGGAAATGTCCTTTAAAAAAATCTTCTCTAAAAGTTACACATTTATATCCAATCGCATACTCACCCGGTACATAATCTTCGATATAATCAATCAGTAAAAATGGATGTCTATGAGGGATGATTTGTTCTATTTCTTTAATTCCTAATCTCATCTGCTCCTCCTATCCAATACGAAACAATGGTTGCCCGTATTCCACACCTGTTGCATTATCAACCAATATTTCTTTCACAACGCCATCAAAATCACTTTCGATTTCATTCATCAATTTCATCGCTTCTACAATTGCAAGCACTTGTCCTTTTTTCACTGTATCGCCTACCTTAACGTAAGCATCTGCTCCTTCTGATGGTGCAGCATAAAATGTACCTACTAATGGAGATACCACTACATTTCCTTCCACAACTTCATTTGCTTGTGCCGAAACTTCCAATGTAGCTTGTGGTGCTACTGCAGTTTGTGCGATTGGTGCTTGTGTCACAATCTCTTGTACTGCAACTGGTGATTGTATATATTGAGGTGTTTCTCCTGTCTTTAGAAGAATCTTTGTCTCACCTTCTTCGTATTTAAAAGTCGTAACATTTGAATCCGAAACTGTCTTAATCAATTCCAATACGTGTTCAAATTTCATAATATTCTCCATTCCTTAGGCTTGATATTTTTTCAATAATATAGAAGCATTGTGACCACCAAATCCTAGTGAATTGCTCATCGCATAGTTCACTTCCATCTCTACAGGTGCCCCTACTACATAATCTAAATCACACTCTTCATCTACATTTTCAGTTCCCATTGTCTGGTGTACATATCCTTCTTCGATAGATTTTGCACATACTACGCATTCTACCCCTCCAGCTGCTCCTAGCAAATGACCAATCATTGACTTTGTTGAGTTGATTTTTAAGTTTTTCGCTGCCTCTCCAAAAGATGCATGAATTGCTCTTGTCTCAAATAAGTCATTGTGATGTGTGCTTGTTCCATGAGCATTGATGTAGTTCACTTCTTCTGGTTTTACACCTGCTTCTTCCATTGCTAGACTCATTGCCTTTGCTGCTCCACTTCCATCTTCCATTGGAGATGTGATGTGATATGCATCACAAGTAGAACCGTATCCTACTATTTCTGCATATATTTTTGCTCCTCTTGCTTTTGCATGCTCTAATTCTTCTAAAACTACTACTCCTGCACCTTCACCAATTACAAATCCACTTCTATCTTTATCAAAAGGTCTCGATGCTTTTGACTTGTCTTCTTCTGTAGATAAAGCAGTCAATCCAGAAAATCCAGCTACTGCTACTGGTGATATACAACTTTCTGCTCCTCCTGCAAAAACTACGTCTGCATCTCCATATTGAATCGCTCTAAATGCATCACCAATCGAGTTTGTTCCACTTGCACATGCAGTAGTAACACTTGTACACTTTCCTTTTGCCCCTAACTGAATCGCAACATTTCCAGCTGCCATATTTAAGATCATAAGTGGCACAATTAAAGGATTTACTTTTGCAGGTCCCTTATCTAAAATCTTTTCATAGTTTTTCTCAACAATTTCTAAGCTACCAATTCCAGATCCCACGATTACTGCAACTTTAAATGGATCTTCTTTTTCCATATCTATTCCAGAATCTGCCATTGCCTCTTTTGCCGCTGCTACTGCATACTGTGAAAATGGCTCCATTCTCTTAGCTGCTTTAAAGTCCATATGCTCTTTTGGAACAAATCCTTTTACTTCTGCTGCAATTTTTACTTTATATTCTGTCGTATCAAATCTTGTAATATCATCTACTCCAACTTTTCCTGCTTTTATGCCATTCCAAAAATCAGCTACGTTATTTCCAATCGGAGTAACTGCACCTAGTCCTGTAATTACTACTCTTTTCTTCATACCTTTTCTCCTTAATTATATGGCCATCCCGCCATCTACATGAATCACTTGACCTGTAATATACTTCGCTTTATCTGATGCCAAAAACACTGTCATATTCGCAATATCTTCTGGCTGTCCAAATGAGCCGAGTGGAATTTGCTTCACAACTGTTTCTTTCACTGCATCACCTAATGCGTCTGTCATCTCTGTCTCTATAAATCCAGGTGCGATTGCATTTACTGTAATATTTCTAGATGCCAATTCTCTCGCAATCGATTTTGTCAAACCAATTACTCCAGCCTTTGAAGCAGAATAATTTGCCTGCCCTGCATTTCCTAAAACCCCTGATACAGATGACATATTGATGATTCTTCCAACTCTTTGCTTCATCATAATTTTTGATACAAATCTCATACAGTTAAACGTTCCTTTTAAGTTTGTATTTAACACTTGATCGTAATCTTCTTCCGACATTCGCATCAAAAGTCCATCTCTAGTGATACCTGCGTTATTCACAAGTATATCGATTCTGCCAAATTCTGCCACCACATCTTTGATGAACTGCTCACATTCTGCAAATTCAGAAATATTACATTTATAAGTAATCGCTTTTCCACCATTTTCTTCAATGCTTGACTTTACTTCTTCTGCTTTTTCTTTCGATCCATTGTAATTCACTACGACAGTGGCACCGTTTTTTGCCATCTCTATTGCTATGGCTTTTCCAAGACCTCTTGATGCTCCAGTAACTACAGCTACTTTATCTTTTAACATCTTAATTCTCCTTTAATTCTTCTACTACCTTATCCACATCTTCCAATGTTTCTATGTTGTAGACTTTTGCAGTTCTATCTATTTTTTTCATAAATCCAGACAATGTCTTTCCAGGGCCGATTTCTACAAATGTATCTACCCCTTTTTCCATCATCTTACGAATGCTTTGTTCCCATCTAACTGATGCAGATACTTGCTCTTCTAGTAAACCTTTTATCTGTGCGATATCCTTTACGTATTCAGCTGTAACATTAGTTACGTATGGGATTTTTAATGTACTCAGTTCAATTGTTTCCAATACTTTTCCAAGTTCTCTCCCTGCTTCTGTTAGCATCTTTGAGTGAAACGGACCGCTTACATTCAACGGCAACACTCTTTTTGCCCCTGCTGCTTTTAATGGTTCTGCTGCTTCTTCCACACCTTTTGCTACTCCTGTGATTACGATTTGACCTGGACAATTGTAATTTGCAATTGTCACGCCTTCCATCGATGATATCACATCTTCTATTGCTTCGCCGCTAAGCCCTAACACTGCTGCCATTGCACCTTCACCAGTAGGCACTGCCTCTTGCATCAAGATCCCCCTTGTGCGAACTGTTTTAATCGCATCTTCTTTGGACATCCCACCTGCAACAGAAATTGCACAGTACTCTCCAAGGCTTAGACCCGCTGTCACATCTGGCTTTAACCCTTTTTCTAATACTACTTCTGTCATTGCAAGGCAAGTTGTTACCAGCGCTGCCTGCGTATACTCCGTAATATCTAATTTATCGTTTTTTTCAAAGCATAATGCTTTCATATCTATATCTAGCAATTCTGTTGCTTTATCATATACAGATTTTGCTATTTCACATTGTTCATAAAATTCCTGACCCATTCCAGCTTTTTGTGACCCTTGGCCTGGATAAATAAATGCAATTTTACTCATACAAGTTACTTCCTTTCAACAACACTTCTGCAGCTGCTACTATAGAAGTAATCAATTCTTTCGCACTTTGCTCTTCTTTTACAAGACCTGCAATCTGTCCTGCCATGATACTACCATACTCTGTATCGCCTTCTACTACTGCATTTCTCAAAGAACCAAGTGTTAATTTTTCTAACTCTTCAAATGGCGCACCTTCTGCTTCTAGCTTCAAGTACTCTTTTGTCTGTTTGTTACGAATTGTTCTAACTGGATGTCCTGTTGATCGTCCTGTTACCCTTGTATCAATATCTTTTGCTTTTATGATAAATCTCTTATAATTTTCATGAACAATCGATTCTTTCACTGTTACAAAGCAAGTTCCCATTTGTACTGCTCTTGCACCTAGCATAAATGCCGCTGCTACACCTCTTCCATCTGCCATTCCTCCGGCAGCTATAACTGGGATACTCACTGCATCTACTACTTGTGGCACTAATGCCATAGTCGTAGTCTCACCGATGTGCCCGCCTGCTTCGCATCCTTCTGCGACTACTGCGTCTGCTCCACATCTCTCCATACGTCTTGCAAGTGCAACTGAAGCTACTACTGGAATTACTTTTACTCCTGCTTCTTTCCACATTGCCATATATTTTTCTGGGTTTCCTGCACCAGTAGTTACTACTTGTACACCCTCTTCTGCTATTATTTTTGCTATTTCATCTGATTCAGGGTTCATAAGCATTAAGTTTACCCCGAATGGTTTTTCTGTAATTTTCTTTGCTTCTCTAATTTGTTCACGTACCCATGAAGCCGGTGCTCCACCAGCTCCGATGATACCTAAGCCACCGGCTTCAGATACGGCGGCCGCAAGATGATATTCAGCAACCCATGCCATTCCGCCTTGAATGATCGGATATTCTATTCCTAGTAATTTGGTTACCTCTGTCTTCATAATTGCAACCTCTCTCTTTTCTTATTTATTTTCTTGAATATATTTCATTACATCGCCAACAGTTACCATTTTCTCTAATTCTTCTGTTGGAATTTCTACTCCAAATTCATCTTCTAATGACATTACCATTTCAAATAAGTCTAATGAATCTGCTCCTAAGTCATCTTTGAAAGATGCTGTTTCTACTACTTCTGATGGATCTACTCCTAAACCTTCTGCTACTAATTCTTGAATTTTTTCTAACATAATTTTTGTCTCCTTTTGTTCACTTATATTCATTTTTATATGTAATCCGGAATTCCGGTAATTACTATTTCCATTCTAGGTACGTTGCTCCCCATGAAAGCCCTGCCCCAAATCCAGACATTATCAATTTCATTCCTGACTTTAGTCTTCCTTCTTTATTTAATTCATCTAGCAAAATTGGAATACTCGCTGATGAAGTATTTCCATAATTCATTAAGTTAACTGGAATTTTTTCTGCATCTACTTTTAATCTTTTCGCTACAGTTTCTATCATTCGTTTGTTTGCTTGATGTACGATAAACAAATCAATTTCATCTGTTTTCATATTTATTTTATCTAAAAGTTCTTCCATACACGCTGGCACTTGCCTAGCTACAAACTTAAATACAGCTTGTCCATCCATTTTTAGGAATGTATTCTCTTCAACTACATTTTTCTGATGTCTTGTCTCACAGGTAAGAGCTACTCCTCTTTCTCCATCTGAATAAAGAACCATCGGAGAAGCTTCTCCTTCTTCTGCCACCAATACGGTTGCTCCGGCCCCATCCCCAAACAACACACAAGTTCCTCTATCATTCCAATCAAGTAAATTAGATAACGATTCTGCCCCTATCACCAAAACTGTCCTTACAGCTCCCATTGCAATATACGCTTGCGCCGTATTATATGCGAACAAGAACCCTGTACACGCTGAATTGAGGTCAAAACAAGTTGCATTCTTTGCACCGATTAGTCGTTGTACTTCACAAGCAGTACTTGGCATAATTACATTTGATGATATTGTCGCCACAATAATCATATCCACTTCTTCTGCATTTATCTTCGCATCATCTAAAGCTTTTTTTCCAGCCTCTACCGCCATACTAACTGTAGTTTCCTCTTCTACAATGTGACGCTTAACAATTCCCGTACGCTCTCTAATCCATTCATCACTTGTATCCACTATCTGAGCTAATTGATGATTGTCCACTACTTTGGAAGGAATGGATGAACCAGTTCCTTTTATTACTCCTATCATATTGTGCCCTTTCTTCATGTTTTGGCATTAAATTTATTTTAACTTCAAATACTTTTACTTTCAAACTATATCACAAACAAAAAAAAAGTGCAACGGTGATTTTTTGTCGCAAAAGGGGTATTAGGCTCTTATCGCCTAATACCCCCTTCTTTTGTTCTTTTATAAAATTTCTATAACTTGAAAGAGTTCCTCATATACATGATCTGCTAACTCTTTGATTTCTTGTGTTGGTCTAACTAAATCTGGAATCATAATTGTAACCATACCTGCTGCCACTGCAGATTCCACTCCTGCTGGCGAATCCTCTACCGCTATACACTCCTCCGGTATCAATCCGATTTTCTCGCAAGCTTTCAAATAAATCTCTGGGTGTGGTTTTGCTACACTTACTGTGTCTCCAAATACTGTTGCATCTAACATATCTAGCATGCCACCAGTCTCTAACAATTGTGTTGCATGGAGTTTTCTCGACGAAGTCGCTACCCCTAACTTATATCCTTTTGTCTTTGCGTATTGCACTACTTCTTTTGCACCTGGTTTTAATGAAATTCCTTCTTTGTCTGCAATTTCCCAATATGCTTCTCTCGTGTACTTATTAAATAAATCCATAGGAAAATCCTTTTGCACATGCTCTTTAAAGTATTGTTCCCTCTTTGTTACATTGAAACCTATGGTATTGTAAATGTGATCACCAAAATTCTCACCATACCCTAGTCTCTTCCCCGCAATGTTCCAAGCTCTTTGAACGATTCTTTCTGAATCAAACAGTAGCCCATCCATATCAAATATCAATCCTTTAATTGTTTTATCTTTTTTCATTTTTCTCCTCCTTTCGCACGAAACAATTTTAAGACTTTAACCTCTATATGGATTTATTGGTGAGCATGTACAATACTTGCTCACTATAAATTACACGCAAACTATCAATAGCCGTAGCCATCTATTCTACTATTAATTCTTCTCGTTCTTCACTAATACTTTTTCCGATGTATTCAAACTTGTCATTTGCATACTTTTGAATCTCATCATTCAAAATCAACATGCGGTCATCCAACGCGGATACCATCTGCGCACATTCCTTCAAATCATTGGTAATATACTCGGGGCAATTTCCCTCAAATTTATAATATATCTTATGCTCTAAACTGGCCCAAAAATCCATTGCTATCGTTCGAATCTGTATTTCCACTTTTGTGTCTACCACACTATCTGATAGATAGATTGGAACTGCCACTAGCATATGATAACTTTTATATCCACTCTCTTTTGGTGTTTTTATATAATCTTTAATTGAAACAACTTTTAAATCACTCTGCTTTCCAATCATCTCTGCTAGCATATAGATGTCTGATGTAAAAGAACAAATCAAGCGAACTCCTGCGATATCATTCACATGACTCACCATGTTTTCAATCGTCGTCTCATATCCATACTTCTTTAATTTTTTCACAATACTCTCTGCTGTTTTAATCCGCGTCTTTATATGCTCTATCGGGTTATATTGGTGTACATGTTGGAATTCATCATTGAGAATCTCTAATTTTGTTCCAACTTCCTTTAATGCTGCGTTATACAAAAAAATCACAGTCTTCCAACTATCCACGTCCTCATATGTTTTTACTGCATCTTTCAATATCATTACTAGACTCCTCTCGTTTCATTTGAAGACTGTTTATCTCGTTTGTAGTATATCACATTTTCTTATTTTTGTCTCATTTTTTCAAGTATTATTTCTTAAATTTCTGAAAACACTTGACGTTTTTCTCTCTTTTTCTACAAATCAAGTTTCATATCCCCTACTTTTATTATCCCAGCTTTTCGCATTGCCTCCGAACATGCCACCGACACTATTGCTGGTAATATAAATAACATCAATATAATCTTTAATAACACCTCTACTTCTGACCCGTTTTCTATCATTGTTTGGAATGCCATGATTGGACCTACTAGACCTGCTGTTCCCATTCCTGATCCTGTTGCATTGTTTTGTATTTCCACAAACATAGTAGAAATCGGTCCAAGTATTGCACTAGAAATGATTGCTGGCATCCAAATGAGTGGCTTTTTCATAATATTTGGCACTTGTAACATAGAAGTTCCAATCCCTTGTGCCACAAGTCCTCCAATACCGTTTTCTCTAAAGCTTGCCACTGCAAATCCTATCATATTGCAACAACATCCAACTGTTGCCGCTCCCGCTGCTAAGCCAGATAAGTTCAAAATAACCCCTATAGCAGCTGAACTGATTGGAAGCGTCAAAAACATCCCCATCAGTACCGCCACAACTATTCCCATCAATAATGGTTGCTGCTCTGTCCCCCAGTTCACTAATTGTCCAAGTTGTATCATAACAGATGAAATCGGTGGTCCTAAAATTAGCCCAACCACACTCCCTGTTCCAATTGTAACAAGTGGTGTGACGATGATATCTAATTTCGTCTTTTTAGAAACGAGGTGACCAACTGTTATTCCTGAAAATGCAGCAATAAACGCTCCCAACGGTTCTCCTGGCCCTATGTAAAAAGGATTTCCTTCCATTAAAAGAGCTCCACTTAAAATAGAGGATGCATATGCTCCTATCATTCCTGCTACTGCTGCTGATACAGACACTAGTTCACTTTCTTTATACTTTGCTGCTACTCCCATTCCAATTCCTGCACCTGTCAAAGAAGCTGCCACCTTGCCTACATAATAAATCAACGTTCCCCACTCTCCACCTACAAAGTTCCCGATTTGCTGAATGATTGTCCCCATGATAAGCGTAGCAAACAACCCTTGTGCCATTCCACTTAAACCATCAATAAAAATATGTTTAAAAATATTTGTAATTCCTTTCATCTTCAACCCTCCAAAAAAATTCTGTACTTACTATATCATATAATGGTATAATTGCACATACTATGTTAAAACATTTCCACTGAAAGGACTTTTTAGATATGAGAATATGGGGTAAATTATTTAAAGACAATAGAATGTTAAAAGATCATGTAATAGAAATTAATTCAGATCAAAGTCGAACCGAGAAAGTCTTTCAAGCATTGGATGAATTTTGCTATGAATTTGACCTCAGTAAACCTATTTGGTTAGAAAATACAATTACTGAATTTAAGAGACATGATAAATGTCGATTTATCTCAGATAATTTTGTCGATAGTATTGAATTTGATTATTTCGAATTCCACGTAATAGAGGAGTAGCTATTTCTAGCTACTCCTCCGTTTATTATACCGCTCTTTCTATTACTTCTTCTGCAATATTTCTCGCATGATCAGAAATTCTCTCTAATGAGATCAATGCATCTAGGTACACAACTCCTGATTCCACATTACATTGATTTCCTACTAAACGCTTAATATGCTTTGCTCTCAACTTCTCTTCTAAGTCATCTGCCTTAGTCTCAAGTTCCACAACTTTAAGTGCTTTATTCTTATCCGATGATTCGTAAGCATCCAATGCACACACGAAACTATCCATACACACATCTAACATCTCTTCTAATTCTTTCTTTGCCGTCTCTGAAAAACCAATGTTTTTTTCCTTTAATACTTCTGCAAACTCGGAGATGTTCTCACAGTAATCACTCACCCTTTCCATATGAGAAACGATCGATAACAAGTGAACTGTATCCTCATGTTCTCTTTCGCTGATCTGCATTCCACTTAATTTCACTGCATAATCTGTAGTCGCTGAACTAATCACATCAATCATAGATTCTTTTTCTTTGATTTCTTCTATCTTTTCTGACTTTTTGTCAAACATTACACTTTTGCTAAGCTCTAGCATCTCGACAATAATACCACCCATACGAGCCACTTCTCCTACTGCTGATTGCAAAGCAATTGAAGGCGTCTGTAGCATACGATCGTCTAATTGTACTTTCTTCGTCTTGGTACTCTCTTCTTTTAAACCACTCATTTTTTTTGCTAGCTTGATAATCATTCCAGATGCTGGGAATAGTAATACTGTAGTTGCTATGTTAAATGCAGTGTGAACAACACTAATCTCTGTAGTTGTAATATCTCCCGTACCCATTCCTGGATTGATGACTTTAAAAAATACAACTGCTGCAATGGTAAATACTGTCGATCCAATGATATTGAATAATAAGTGCATATATGCTGCTGTCTTCGCAGTTTTTCTAGCACCTACACTAGATAACATTGCTGTAATACAGGTTCCAATGTTTTGTCCCATGATGATATACACCGCCGCACTAAATGGAACCAAACCGGCCACTGCCAAACTTTGTAGAATACCTACCGATGCTGATGAACTCTGAATTACCGCTGTAACAATTGCACCAGCTGCAATACCTAAGATTGGGTTTTGCCCTAATGTCACGAATAGATTCGTAATTGATTCAGATTCTCTCAGTGGATACACCGCATCTGACATTGTTGATATCCCTACAAATAAAAGTCCAAATCCAATCACAATACTTGCAACATCTTTATTATTACTTTTCTTTGCTGTGAGCATCACGATAACCCCGACCATAATTGCAATCGGCGCTAGTGTAGTTGGACTTAGAAAATCCATCCATTCTGCTGATGATACCAACCACCCTGTAACTGTTGTACCAATATTGGCTCCCATGATAACACTCATAGCTTGTACAAGGTTCATAACCCCTGCATTTACAAACCCTACGACCATTACGGTTGTAGCTGATGAACTTTGAATTACCGCTGTAATAAATGCACCGAGACAGACTCCCATTAATTTATTTTTTGTCAAAATCTCTAACATCGATTTCAACTTAGATCCTGCCGCGTTTTCTAATCCTCCGGCCATAATATGCATCCCATAGATAAACATACCCAGACCACCTAAAAATCCTATAATTATGCCTACATAATCCATTTTTCTTTCTCCTGTAAATTTTACTTGATTTTAACACCTTCTTTACATTAGCACTCTCTCTCCTAAATTTCAACATATTTTTACAAAACCTATACAAATAAATTTGATCGTCTTTCCTCTATCCTTTTTCCCTTCATTCAGCTATAATGATTTCATTAACAAGAATGGGCAGGTAAACTTATGAAATCACTTAAAACACTCGGACTTTTTCGAACCTTTTCAGAATTGAAAGGAAACCCCAAATGGTCCTTAATCACAGAACCTCTTTGGTATATCCCTTTTGCTTTATTTTCGCCTTTTGCTTCGCTATATATGTATCAATTAGGGCTTTCTAGTGAGCAAATCGGCATCACGATTTCTGTAGGATACTTCCTACAGGTATTTTTTTCTTTGATAGGAGGAGTGGTCACCGACAAACTCGGTCGACGCAAAACCACTTTTATATTTGATACCATCGCTTGGTCTATTCCTTGCTTTATCTGGGCTTTCGCAGATAACTTTTGGCTATTTTTGCTAGCTAGTTGTATCAATGCTAGTTATCAGATTACGAATGCTTCTTGGAGTTGCTTATTTATTGAAGATTGCCCTCAAAAACACTTGACCAATGCCTTCACGCTGGTTCATTTATGCGGAATGCTCTCCGTATTTTTTTCTCCATTAGCCATTTATTTTGTGGATCGTTATTCTGTTATAGAGGTTGTGTCTGTCATTTACTTTATCTCTGGCCTCTCTATGACTGCAAAATTTGTTCTTCTTTACATTCATGGAAAAGAAACTACAATAGGAGAAGCACGAATATTAGAGACAAAGGACGTTTCCTACTTGACTCTTCTTTCCGGATATAAGGGAGTGCTACAAAAAATTCTCAAGTCCAGCAATATGATGTTTGTACTGCTTTTTATGTCCCTTTCTAACATCATACTAATTACAACTGCAAACTTTTTTTCACTTTACATAACCGAAACTCTTTCTATACCTGATGATTTTGTAGCCATTTTCCCTATGATTCGAACTTTAATCATGCTTATATTCGTTTTGTTATTACAAGATTTCTTACAACGACTAAAAATGAAGAACTCCCTTTTGTTCGCTTTCACTTTTTATATTGCAAGCCATTTGATATTATTGATGGCACCATCTCACAATATTTATTACATCCTAGCCTACACCGTTCTTGAATCTATCGCTTACGCTATCGTGATTCCACGAAAAGATGCCCTCATGGCATCTTATGTAGATATCGAAGAGCGTTCAAGAATTTATGCAATTTTTAACGCTGGAACCATTGCAATCTCTGTGCCTTTTGGCTTTATTATCGGAAAGATTTTTGAATGGAATACAACTTATCCATTTGTATTGAATTTGATTATATTTGTCATCTGTATCATCATGATCTTTCTAGCAAAAGCTGTGAAAAATTATGACGATAAGGTACAGAATGATTGACATATACTGCCTATCTGTTAAAATGTAATTAATACAACAAAAAAGCGAGGTGGGTAAATATGTTAGAGAATAGAACTATTTGTAACTGTATGAATGTTTCCGTAGCTGATGTTGAAAAAGTGTTAAATGAAAGTCAAGAATTTGAAGAAGTGGAAAATTATTTTTCAATCATTCAAGAACAAACACAGTGTAGCACAGGCTGTGGCGGTTGCTACGATGATGTAATGGACACAATCTCAAAGATAATTTACGATTAAAGGGACAACTTTTTATAGTTGTCCCCCTTTTTTTCTTATCGTGTTGAGATTTACTACATCCCTTTTGCCTTTTTCGCGCAAGCTTTCATGGCTTCAAACACCGAACTTCTCATTCCTTTTTCTTCTAACACTCTTACCGCTTCAATTGTTGTTCCACCTGGTGAACAAACCATATCTTTTAATGCCCCCGGATGCATCTCTGTCTCTAATACCATCTTTGCACTTCCAAGCACTGCTTGAGCTGCAACTTTATACGCTTGCTGGCGTGGCATTCCTTCTGATACTGCCGCATCTGCCATGGCTTCAATGAACATAAATACGTATGCTGGTGAACTTCCGCTTGTGCAAGTCACCACATCCATTAAGTGCTCGCTTACTACTTCTGTCTTCCCAAATCCATTTAAAATCCTACAAACTTTATCTAATTCTTCTTTTGTAACATTTTCATTTGCACAGGCTCCTGTCATTCCTTCCATAACCATAGCCGGTGTATTTGGCATCGTACGAACAATCTTTATCTCTTTACCAAACTTTTCTTTTAACCATTCTAACGTCTTTCCTGGTGCGATAGTTACAATGATCTGTGACTCTGTTACACTATCTTTAATCTCGTTAATCGCAGCTTCATAAAACTGTGGCTTCACCGCTAGTACAATAATTTCTGCCTTTTTTGCCACTTCTATATTCGATTCTGTAACTTGGATATTTAGATTCTGTTTGGCAATCTCTCTGCTGACTTCCATCAAGTCTGAAGCAATAATTTCTTCTTTAGTGCAAATCCCATTTGCTATAATTCCCGAAAGCATAGCAGTAGCCATGTTTCCACATCCTATAAATCCTAATTTCATCTTTCAATCTCCTCTTCTAGTTAAAGTTTTGCTCTGTACGATTAATTATTTCATCTTGTAATTCTTTACTCAAATTTCTAAAATGATCACTATATCCAGCTACTCTTACAATTAAATCTTTATACTCCTCGGGCTTTTGTTGTGCTTTTAATAGTGTTTCTCTATCAATAACATTAAATTGTATGTGATGCCCATCCATATTGAAATATGATCTTACCAGATTCCCCATATGCTTCAATCCTTGTTCACCTTCCACTACACTTGGCGTAAACTTCTGATTCAAAAGTGTTCCCCCTGTTGTTAGGTGATCCATCTTTGAAGCTGATTTTACCACTGCAGTCGGACCATTTACATCAGCACCCTTTTCTGGCGATATCCCTTCCGATACAGGTTTGTGAGCCAATCTTCCATTTGCACTAGCCATCATCACTTCCCCAAAGTATACATGACAAGTAGTCGGCAACATATTGATTCGATAAGTTCCCCCTTTTGTATTCTTTCTACCTGTTACCGTATCTCTATAATACATAAATACAGATTTCATAATTTCATCTGCATAATCGTCATCATTTCCGTATTTAGGTGTACGATTCTTTACTAAATTCAGAATTCGCTCGTGGCCTTCGAAATTATCTTTCATAGCAGTCATCAATTCTTCCATTGTAAACTTCTTTTCTTCGAATATATTATATTTTATCGCACTTAGACAATCTGTTATCGTTCCAATTCCAACACCTTGAATATAATTTACATTATATCTCGCCCCACCTGCATTATAATCTCTTCCCTTTTTGATGCAATCGTTAGTAATTACGGACAAAAATGGAACTGGCATGTAGGTTGCATAGATTTTTTCGATTACATTACTCCCTTGAATCTTGATATCCAAGAAATATGCGATTTGCTTTTTAAAGGCTTCCCAAAGATCTTCATAAGTTTCAAAATCTGTTGCTGATCCTAATTCAAGCCCTAGTTGTTTTTTTGCTATATGGTCATAGCCATTGTTCAATGTTAGTTCAAAAATTTTAGGAATGTTAAAGTAACCTGTTAGAATATACGCTTCATTTCCAAAAGCTCCAGTCTCTATGCATCCACTTGATCCACCGCATCTTGCATCTGCTAGAGTTTTACCAGCATTCATCAATTCTTGTACAATGGCTTCTGTATTATAAAATGCTGGCTGTCCCCAACCTTTTCTCGAAATCTCACAAGCTCTATGCAAGAATTTTTCAGGGGTCTTTCTGCTGATTTGTACATTAGAACTCGGTTGGAGCAGCTGCATCTCATCCATGCAATCTAATATAAGATAACTAACATTGTTCACTCCATTGGAACCATCCCTTGCAATTCCACCTGTGTTGATATTAGCAAAATCAGTATAGGTACTGCTCTCTTTCAATGTCACCCCTACCTTTGGTGGCGATGGTTGGTTGTTAAACTTCACCCATAGACACTCTAATAATTCCAAAGCTTTTTCATCATCAAGAATTTCATTTTTCAAGTCTGCTTCATAGAAAGGATTCAAGTGTTGATCCAATCTACCTGGAGAAAATGCATCCCAAGGATTCAATTCTGTTGTTACAGCAAGGTGTATAAACCAATACTGTTGGATTGCTTGCCAATAAGTTTGTGGTTTGTGAGCCGGTACCACATCGCAGTTTTTTGCGATCTGTAACAATTCCTCTTTTCTGATTTCATCTTTTGTTTGCTCTGCCAACTCTCTCGCATAAGCTGCATAACGCTCTCCAAGTATAATCAATGCTTCGCAAGAAACTGCCATTGCCTCTAGTTGCTCTTTTCTTTTGAGCGCCTCTTCATCTTCTAAAAAATCCAGATTTTCAATAGTTTCTTCAATTTCAGCGATATAATCAAGCATTCCCTTTTCATAGAATTCATGAGAGCCAACTGTGTGTCCTGGACCTCTCTGCTCCATAAATTCTGTAAAGATTCCCGCTCCATATGCTTCTTTCCACTCATCTGTCATATTATTAAGAATTTTATTGCGAACCGCGCGCCTTTCCCAATAAGGAATAATTTCTTTCGCTTGATAAGCATAATCCTCTTCTTTTACTTTAAAGCTAATCAACTCTCTATCATTCATAATGTGCATGTCTTCTATTGTGTGACAGCAAATCTCTGGAAATGTGGGTGCTGATTGCGGCGCATCCCCTTTTTCCCCTACGATTAATTCATCCTCACCTAGGTAAAGTGTCTTTTCTGCAAAATAGTTTTTCAAAACTAGCGCTCTTAACATAGGAATCGATACACTTCCTTCGTATTCCTTGTATACTGCTGTTTCAATCTTTGCCCTTTCCATGTCAATATGCGCTACACTTGCCAAACTAAGGTCTCTTAATCGCCTCACTCTTTCATTCATTCCACGTCTTTCCATCTGATTAGCCTCCTATTTTCACATTGTGATATCCATAATTTTCTAATTTTTGTTTAAAGAATTCTAATTTTTCAACGGTTGGTTCCGCTAGTTCTTCTCCATTATACACCATTCCTAACTGTTCGTACTTCCCTTTTCCAATATTGTGATAAGGTAATAGATTGATTTGTTCAAAATTAATACGATTCTCTTTCAAAAACTCTATTTTGGCTTGCATTTCTTCTTCCGTCGCATTCACACCTTCAATAATTGGCATTCTCAGATATATCTTTGCTTTTTCCATTGAGAGGCTGATAAGATTATCTAAAATCACGCTATTATCTACCCCCACATATTTTTTATGCAAGTCATTATTCATAATCTTCAAATCATAAAGAAAGGTATCCACATACGGCAATATCCTTTGAAAATTTCTATATGGCGCTTGCCCACAAGTATCGATATTCACTTTGATACCTACTCTATTCAAGGATTTCACTAAACGCTCTATGTAGTCCATATCCATTGTCATAACCTCTCCACCAGATAAAGTTACCCCACCGCCTGAATCTTCATAGAACATTTGATCCTTTTTCACTTCATCCACCAAAGTTTGAATGTCATATTCTTCACCACTGATTTCACGCAAGTTTTTGATACAATAATCAAGACATTCTCCACATAAAACACAATCTGTGGCATTCGTTTGCGCCTTATTATCTCTTAAACTAATGGCCTTTTCCTTGCACCCCGTTTCACAGGATCCACAACCAACGCAATCCTCTGTCCGAAACATCAGTTGCTTCTCATAACTAATCGTCTCTGGATTATGACACCACCCGCACTTTAATGGGCATCCTTTAAAAAATATAGTGGTTCGGATTCCATCACCATCGTGGATGGAATACTTTTGAATTTTTGTTATTTTGGGCATTTTCCACCTCTTGCAATGCATTTCTTTAAAATCAATAGTATCAATTTTACTATTTTTGTGCAAGTAAATTTTAATGAAATTTATAACTCAAACCACTTAATTGCATAATCACTACCCCATTTACGTACATACAAACATCTTTCACTTATTGATACGTAAATTCCTACTCTTCCATTGGTTTTCTCTTTAAATTTACGTACTTATTATTACCTTTCACTTATCGGTGCAATCGGTGCACTCTACTCTTGGTATCTTACTTTTAAGTAAGTATTCTTTTATTGTTCTTTCTATACTTCTAATATTTAGCGGATAGAAACTTGTTTCATATGTCACTAATAGTTTCTTTCCTACAAATACACCATTTTTCTCATAAGTATCTATCTTTTTTATCGCCTTATTTGAATACTCGGGTAGATCCATCATCCCTAAATGTTCCCAATAAAATTCTTCTCTTGTTCTTGTGTTTAACACTGTAAAATCTGGGTGCACCTTTCCATGACCTTCTAATTTCACGACCACTTCATAGACATACGGTATATTCATAGAGTGAAGCTTATCCGCAATAATCTTTTCTGATTTTGATCTAACAACTTCTCCTCCTTCCGTTAAAAAACCTTGTTCTTCTTCGATATTCATAGTTTCTGTGAGACTCCTTCTGCTTTTCATATTTTTTCCCACATTGCTACATATTCATTTATAGGGAAAATATACGGAGAAACCAGCTGTTTTCTAGCTACTGGTAGTTCTTCATAAAATTTCGCAATATCTTTTAACTGGATTATAGTTTGACATTTTTGTAATATCCTCTTTGTTCTCTCCAATTCTCCAACTACCTTCGTCGCATAATCTCTTTGAGCTAGTTTCTCTGCTAATTCTCTTTCTGATTTCTTTATATATTTCCCTGGACCATCCTCCCACTCATCCTTAACATAGTACTGTATGGAATTATGGCTACGGGCTACTCATAACCTTCCCTTTGGTGAACTTTCTATATCTTTTCTAGCTTTTTTCATTACATTGCTTATCTTTTCTTCTGCTTTCCAACAATATTCTTGAAATTTATCCATTCTACTTTTCCCCTCCAGTACGTAATTTCTCTTTAGTTTCCTTAGCTCTTGCTTTTCTTTTACGTACTGGAATTCACTTTTCCCCTCTAGTACGTAATCCGCTTTAATTTCCCTGCCTCGACCACTACTTTTACTTCCCTTTTCTTCTCTTTTTCCACTTTGGAGGCGTAACTCTTCTCTCATTGAATATTTGCCAAGAATTTGGCTTTTGATACTTCTGATTTTTTAGAAAGCACCAGCGGAATGCTGGTGCCGATACTACTAGACTGTTGTAAATAAATCCATTGTTTGCCCTGTCATAACTTTCGGGGCATCTTTTAACAAATATAAGATAGCTCTTGGTACATCTTTTGCACTACCCATTTGTATTTCATCTTGTCCCACTGAATGATTGTATACTCTTTGACCTGGTGTATCTACAATTCCAGGTGCTACGCAATTCACACGTACTCCATATTCTTGCAATTGTATGCCACAAGTCTTTGTAAGTGTAACTACTCCACCTTTCGCTACTGCATAAGCTCCCATCTGAGATGCGATTCTTCCCATTCTAGATGATACATTCACAATATCTCCACTTTTTTGTTCCATCATGATTGGAGATATTTTATTTGTGCATAGAAATGGTGGCTTTAAATTTGTCCTAATAATCTGATCCCATTGCTCTTCTGACCAGTCCCAAATTTTGATTGCTTGATTTTCTCTACCTTCATAGACTTCTTTTGGATATCCACCTGCATTATTCACAAGAATATCTATACGTCCATATTGCTTCATTACTGCATCAACCATTGATTGTACGCTATTTCCATCGGTTAAGTCTGCTACAACGGCAAAGCCTGTTCCACCCTTTGCTTCTATTTCTTCCACGACTGAATCTAAGTCACTCTTAGTTCTAGATACTACTACTGCTGTAGCACCTTCTTCCGCTAATAAAAGTGCTGTTTCTTTTCCGATTCCTTTTCCTGCGCCAGTCACTATGGCTATCTTTCCTGTTATATCGCTCATGCTTCTTCCCCCTCTATAAAGAATTCGCTATTAGTCTTATAGATATAAGCTTCTCCTATCTCTTTTATCAAGATGATGTTTAAGCTACTGTTCATGTTTTTCTTATCCTTTTTGATTGCACTTAATAAGGATTCCATCGGAATCTCGCATTCATATGGCAATTCATACTGAATCAAAATGTTTTTGATTTCTGATACAACGGACTGATTTACTAGTCCTTTTTTCGCTGCCAATCTCATGATTTGATACATTCCAATTGCTACTGCTTCCCCATGACTTTCCTTAACAAAGTTTCCATATTGCTCTATTGCATGCCCAAGAGTATGACCAAAATTCAAAATCATGCGAAGTCCTAAATCTAATTCATCTTCTTCGACTACCATTCTCTTACAGTCGATGCACTCATAAATAATGTCTAGTAATTGTTGTTCTTCTATCTGATTGACATCCTCAATCTGCTTTAGTTGTTGGAATAAGGATTTACTCTGTATACACCCATACTTGATTACTTCGCCCATGCCATCTTTAAAAAATCTTGGAGTAAGTGTTTTTAAAACACTTGGATCCACAAGTACCATCATCGGCTGATAAAAGTTACCAACTAGATTCTTTCCTTCTGGAATATCAACTGCTACTTTTCCTCCCACAGAAGAATCTACTTGTGCCAATAGCGAAGTAGGAACCTGTATGAATTTTATTCCTCTTAAAAATGTTGCTGCTACAAATCCTGCCAAGTCTCCGACTACTCCACCACCTAGTGCAATAATCAAATCACTTCTCGAAAAATTTAATTTAGCCAAAGTCGAATAAATTTGGGCTGCTGTTTGCATACATTTCGACTGCTCTCCATGCTCAATAATATGAGAATGGCATTCGTATCCTTCCCTTAACTGTTCCTTGATTCCTTCACCATATAATGAATATACATTATCATCTGATATGATTAAGATTTTCTTTCCTGAATAGACTTGTTCTATGTAAATCTTAGCCTTTTTCAATAACCCATTTTCTATATAAATGGAGTAACTTCTCTCTCCGATATCTACATTCAGTTGTCGCATATAAACTCCTCACTTTCAAGAATGCCTTGCTTATCACTTTCATGCGATAAGCAAGGCAAATATTTCTTCTTACATAAATGGTACTCTTATCCGATTGTTCTTCCAAATGCTGGCGCAATCTCTCCAATTCGTTTTACTAGTTCTGCATATTTAGATGGTTTCAATGATTGTGCTCCATCACAAAGTGCATTTTCTGGATCGTTGTGAACTTCTATCATCAATCCATCTGCTCCTGCTGCTACTGATGCATATGCCATTGGCTCCACTAACCACCATTTTCCACCTGCATGACTTGGATCAATTACGATTGGAAGGTGAGTTAACTTTTTAAGCACAGGAATAGACTGTAGGTCTAATGTATTTCTAGTGTAGGATTCAAATGTACGAATTCCACGCTCACAAAGAATTACATTTTTATTCCCTGCTGCCATGATATACTCAGCTGACATAATCCATTCTTCGTATGTTGAGTTCAATCCTCTCTTTAACAAGATTGGTTTATCCACTTCTCCCAGTCGCTTTAACAACTCAAAGTTTTGCATATTTCTTGCACCCACTTGGATTAAGTCTACCTTTTCGTTAAATACCTCTAAATAGTCAGAAGACATAATTTCCGATACGATCGGCATTCCTGTCTCTTTTTTTACTTCGCAAAGGATATCTAGTCCGTCAACACCCATTCCCTGGAAACTGTAAGGGCTTGTTCTCGGTTTGAATGCTCCACCTCTTAACAATGTTGCTCCTGCTGCTTTTGCTTGTAATGCAACTTCCATTACTTGCTCTTTCGATTCTACCGAACAAGGACCTGCGATTAACGCTAGATGTTCTCCACCTATTTTCACTCCTCCTACATCGATTACAGAATCTTCTGGGTGGAATGCACGATTTGCCAATTTATATGGTTCTTGCACATGCATTACTTTATCTACGATTTCAAGTACTTCAAACAATTTTGGATCAATTCTAGAAGTATCTCCGATTAATCCTATAATTGTCTTTCCAGCACCCTTCACTAGATGTGTGTCTAAACCTTTTGCATGTATTTTTCCAATAACTTTTTCTACATCATTATCTGTTGCGATTGTTTTTAATACGATTATCATCTTGTTTCTCCAGTTCTTTTTATTTTCTCTCATCCACTTTAGTGGTTTAAAGCGGAAAACTATTTTACTATACTAACTTATTTCTCAGCATTTGTCAATTACTATTACTTTTTTAAGATAAAATGCTTCTTTGGTATCGATACGACACAGACGATTCCAAGCACAATGGCAAATGCTATCGTTAATGCTTTACCTGCTGAATTAATCGACTGATTATATTGCTCTGTAACTAAATAATACACTGTGTAATACACACTACTACCTGGTATCAACGGAAAAATTCCTGGTATCAAAAATATGGTAATTGGACACCGCTTATAGACGGCTAAAATTCTTGCCATTAACACTACTATTACTGTTCCCAAAAAATTTGATACCAATTCCGATGAAACATTAATAGCGAGTACATATACCATCCACCCTACAACCCCTGTGATTCCACACCACAAATAATATCTTTTCGGAACACAAAACAAAATGGAAAATGCAACAGTGCCTATAAAGGAGCAAATGATATTCACTACAATATTTAAAATCATATGATTACACCTCCAAAATCATCTGCATAAGTTATCAGCACAAATCCAACTCCAATTGCTATATAGACAAATGACAAAAGTGTATCGATCATCCTTACTGTTCCAGAAAGAAAATCACTATTGGCAATATCTCGGATGGAGTTCACAAATCCTACCCCTGGAACCATCGGTAAAATAGAGCCCACAATCATCTTGTCCAAGGTAATCGGTAAACTATGTCCTGCAAAATCATACATCAATACTGCAAATAAGGTGATAAATGCACCACCTGCTATATTGGTAATCATCTTTGGCCACTTCCATTTCTTTGCTTTGATTAACAACACATATAACAGCCCACCAATTGCCAAGGTAAATATGCTATCTAACACTGTTCCCCCCATAAGGTAACAAAAGCTTGCACTACCAAATCCAGAAGCCGCTATTAACAAAGCATTACTAAACTCTGGCATTTTTTCAATATCTTCAAGGTGAATCGCCGCATCCTCCAGGGAAATCTGCCCACCACAAATTCTTCTAGACAAATCATTAATTGCATCTACACGACCTAAATGTGCACTTCTAAGTGGAACATGAGTCACTTTTGCGTACATATCATCCGTTCCCTTTTTCGCCGTTACAAATATTCCATTTGACAGAACAAAGGTATTGATGTCTTCTATATCGTAATGAGCACAAATCAACTCTATGGTTTCTTCTACTCTGAAAATCTCAGCTCCATTTTGTAGGAGCATTCTCCCACACTCCACTGCAAATTCAAGAATTTCTTGTTTATTTATATTTTCATGATGTTCCATACACAACACCTCACTACACTACATTTTGATTTCCATTATATCACTACTTTCACTCGTTGCAACGTTAAATTTAACGGAAATAAGAAATTGTTAAAATTTCATATCATATGTTAACTTTTGCAAAAAAACAACACTTTTTTTGTCTAATGTGTTATTCTTTTTTTACTAAAAAAGAAAGAATGAGGAAGTTTATATGGATATAAAAGAAAAAATCATGCTATTCATGCGTGGTCGATATGGAGCTGATTCACTGTCACGTGCCATTTTATGGGGTGCTATCATTCTCGCAACCTTTAATCTATTCATAGATGCTATTGTCTTGACAATTGCTGCACTAGCATTAATTATCTACGGCAATTATAGAATGTTCTCTAGAAATATCTATAAACGCGCCTCTGAAAACCAAAAATTTCTCCAAGATACGGCTAAAATCAGAAAAGATTTCTCCGTTTTACAACATAAGTTACTTGATAGAAAAGTGAATCATATCTATAAATGTCCTTCTTGCAAACAAAAAATCCGTATTCCACGAGGCAAGGGACGCATTAGCATCCACTGTCCAGCGTGTCATACAGATTTCATTAAGAAAAGTTAATCATAGTTCAGCCTATATCGGCTGAACTATTTTATTTTCTCTCACTTAAAATTTCATTTAAGATTAAAAATGCAATCTTTTCCTTACTCATCAGTGGCAAGGTGATATCTCCAGTCTTAGTGATGACGGTTACCACATTTGTGTCTACCCCAAATCCTGCTCCTTCTACTTTTAGATTATTCGCAATAATCATATCCAAATTTTTGGCTTGTAATTTTTTCCTAGAATTTGCAATTAATTCTTCTGTCTCCATCGAAAATCCACAGATATACTGCCCTTTTGTTTTTTGCTCCCCAATAGACTTTAAGATATCTTTTGTACGCTCCATCTTAAGGTGCATTTCTTCTGTCGATTTCTTCAATTTGTTTTCATGAATCTCTGCCGGTCTATAATCTGCCACCGCTGCAGATTTTATAACAATATCTTGATTTTCTAACCGGCTATTCACTGCTTCATACATATCTGCTGCCGTCACTATATCGATAACTGTTACGCCTAAGGGTTTTTTTAAGTTCGTTACGCCTGTAATCAATGTCACCTCTGCTCCACGAAGCTGACAAGCTCTTGCTAATGAATATCCCATCTTCCCCGTTGAATGATTGGTAATAAATCGCACTGGATCCAAACTCTCTCTTGTTGCCCCTGCTGTGACCAACACTCGAAGCCCTTCCATATCCTTTTGGTATGCAACCTCTTGTATGATATGTTCCAATAAGGCTTCTGGTTCTTCCATTTTTCCCATTCCCACATCACCACATGCCAAATTTCCTTCATTTGGCGAAATCATTCCCATACCATACGATTTTAATTTTTCCAAATTATCTTGGACAATTGGATTTTCATACATTCCTGTATTCATCGCTGGTGCCACAAGCACTTTACATCTAGCTGCTAAAATTGTAGTTGTAAGCATATCATCTGCAATTCCATTGACCATTTTCCCAATTACATTAGCAGTTGCTGGTGCTACCAGTATCAAATCCGCCTTTTTTGCAAGCTCTACATGCTCCACCTCAAAGGCATGACTTCGGTCAAACGTCTCTGTCACCGTACGATTGTGGGTCAGCGCATCAAACGTATATGGTGTGATAAATTTTTGTGCATTCTCCGTCATAATCACATGCACGTTGGCATGTTGCTTTACAAGCAAACTTGCTAACGTTGCTATTTTATATGCTGCAATTCCTCCTGTAATTCCAAGGACTATAGTTTTTCCTTTTAACATCTCGTCCGCTCCTTATTTTACATTCTTTCTAAAATTATATCACGCATTGCAATGTAAATGAATAGATGATTTTTTCATTAGTCTTATACCCTGTTAGTTGTTCCAATGCTCGACCGTAATAGTCAAGTTGTACCGCGTACTTCTCTCTCAACTTCTGTGCTGTCTTAACCTTATCTGTCTTATAATCCAATAGCACATTTTTCCCATCTTCTTCAAAATATACATCAATTACACCTTGAATCAATATGATCTCCTCACTATCTACTCCATAAATCTCCATCGCAGGGATACCGATTACAAATGGTTGCTCCTTAAATAACTTTCCTCTTAAATCTGCTTCTCGCATGCGCTTTCCTATGTCACTTTGTAAAAACAGATATACATCGTCCGGATTGATTGCTGACGCTATCTCGCCCTCTATCTTTCCCTCTTTCACCATTTGCTCTATATGCGCTTTCACGTCTTGTGGTTCATACTCTCTCTTAAAATCAATACATTCCATTACCCTATGATATGCTGTCCCTCGTATCGCCCCTTTATTCTCCTTCATACTTTGTTCTTGAATAAAGTTTGGAACCTTTGTTACCTCTGGTTCTATCAAGGGTTGCCCATCTTCTTCGACATATCTCTTCTTTAGTTCAGATACCGTAAATTTCAGGGTGAATTCACCTTCTTTTTCATATGGATAGGTGTAGGATAACTGTTGTTTTAACATTTGATAATAAGGTACTTCTTCAAAAGATTGTGTCTGCAATTGTTGTAGTTCTAAATAATCAAACACCTCTTCCACTTCTTCTTGAACATCGGCTCTTATCAATTCGTCTTCCAGAATTTCTCTCACCTTAATATAAGATGGCCTCTGCAGAGGATTTTTCAATACACAAGGCAGTATCCAATCATAGTAGCTTCTCGCTTTTGCTACCTCAGAATAATTCAATGGTATATCTCCTTGAATTGGCTGCAATTCTAACCCTTGTCTCATCTTTTCGTAGTCTTTCACTTTTCCTGTCAGTATTAACTTTTCTTTTGCCCTTGTCATAGCGACATAAAGCACCCGCAATTCTTCTCCCAACATATCTAGAGTCAACTGACGCTGTATAACTTTTTTCATCAAGCCTTTCGCTTTCGTTCGCTTAACTGGATCTACTGTATCAATCCCAAGACCAAGTATGGGATGCGTAACCACTTTACTTTTTGTATCTTGTGCATTGAACCCTTTCCCCATTCCGATCACAAAGACAACAGGGAACTCTAATCCTTTACTCTTATGAATACTCATAATTCTTACGGTATCGTCCTTCTCATCTGTGATACTAGCTTCCCCAAAATCCACTTCATATTTATGTAGCTGCTCAATATAGCGAATAAAGTGAAACATTCCTTTGTAGCTACTTCGTTCAAAGTCCATCGCTTTTTCTATCAACATTTCTACATTGGCTTTTCTCTGCTGTCCTCCTGGCATTCCATAAATATAATGCTCTAATCCTGTCTCTCTTAAAATTTCCCATAAAAGTTCATGAATAGGTGTGTGAGGTGCCTTTTGACGAAACCCATGAATTTGATTCAAACATCGATTCAATTTTTCCTTAGTTTCATCCTCCAGTGCTTCATCTTTTGCATACTGTAGCACACCTTGATAAAATGAAAGTTCTTTATTGCAACTGCGTATTTTAGCCAATTCTTCATCTGTCAACTTTCCGATTGGTGAACGCAGTATTGTCGTCAATGGTATGTCTTGCCTTTTATTGTCAATCACCCTTAAGTAATCTAGTAAAAGTCCAATTTCCCACGTGGAGAAATACCCTTCTTTGCTTGTTACATTTGTAGGTATTCCTTCATCATTCAATACGGAAGAAAATACATCACTCCAGCCTTTCATACTACGAGTCAGCAACACAATGTCACTATAACGCACTGTACGGTATTCACCTGTCTGCTTATCAAGAACTGTATGATTTTTTATTAATTCTTTGATTCTTCTAGCAACCGCTCTCGCCTCTAATTCTCGATCTGTATCCTCTTCTTCTAATGCATCCTTTTCCATCGCACCATTAAAAACCAAGATTTCCGCCTCATTTCCACCCTTGGTCTCATAGTCTGCCCCTACATAAAGTGCTGCATCCTTGTCGTATGCTATCCCGCCTAATTGTTCCTGCATAATTTTATAAAATATATAGTTGGTGCTGTCTAATACTTCGCCGCGACTTCGAAAATTTTTGTGCAAATCAATTCTTTGTCTTTCTCCTGCTGTTGTAGAATAAGAGTGAAACTTTTCCATAAACAATTCCGGTCTTGATAAACGAAAACTATAGATGCTCTGTTTTACATCTCCTACCATAAAAACATTGTAGATTCCCTGATTCACTTTGGATACGCTAGTCAAGATAGCCTCTTGTATCAAGTTGCTGTCTTGATACTCATCAATCATAATCTCTCCAAATTTTTCTTGATACGCTTTTGCAATTGCAGAAGGAACCAATTCTCCCTCTTGCTCCTCTGTCAATATTTGAAGTGCAAAATGTTCCATATCTCCGTAGTCAATCAAGTTTTTTTTCGTCTTTTCTTTGCGGTATTCGCTAGAAAATCGATTCACTAAATCCACTAAAATTTGAACTACTTGCTTTGCATCTTGAATGTCTTTTAGCACTTGCTCTACTGATACTGCAAAATACTGTTCCTTTAATGACTTCACACTATCTTTTATCATCTCTCTAATACTTTTTACGTACTCCACTTTATCAGGATCATTGGTCTTATCTTTATTTGGAGCTAATCGACTCCATGATATTAAAGCAAATGCTCGACATAATTCTTGGTAACTACTAGAACCTTCTATGCTCTCTAAATTCACTTGATCTGATTGCAGTGTTTTTTCGTATGCTAATGGTCCATCAGCTTCATTGCACACAGCAATTGCTTGTTGTAAACACCCTTTCAAATCCTCTATAATTCGTTTGGTATCCTCTTTAATAATCTTTGCAAATATAGACTCCTCTAATTCTTCTAGTGTTTCAATACTATAATTCTTCACACACTCTTGAAGCCATATTTTCGGAATTGGATAACTCCTAGAAAATTCATAAATTTTTAAGATTATCTCTTCTAGATTTTTATCATGCTTTCCAGGCGCCATGCATTCCACAAAATGAAGAAATTCTGGTTTGGCATTTTCGTACTCATTAATAATTAAATTTTCGATTACCTCTTGCTTTAAAAGCTTTAGTTCTCCCTCATCTCCGATTCGAAACCCTGGATCTAAATCAATCACATGAAAATATTCACGTATTACAGATAGGCAAAAACTATGAATTGTGGTGATGGACGCAGAATGAATCAATGTTGCTTGCTTTTGTAAATGTTCATTTTGAGGTTCTGCTATAAGCGCCTTTTCTATCGCTGCCAAAATTCGCTCTCTCATCTCTGATGCAGCCGCCTCCGTAAATGTAACGATTAACAATTCATCCACATTTAATGGCGTTTTATCTTTTGTCAACCTTGTAATAATTCGCTCAACTAATACGGCTGTCTTTCCAGAGCCAGCCGCTGCAGATACCAATATATTACTATCTCGCAAGGATATTACCTTTTGTTGTTCCGTTGTCCATTTAACACCCATCATTCATCTCCTCAACGATTCGTTCTATCGCTTGTTCCTTACTTTCTTTTTTTATCACACGATAACAATCCCCTAAAACCTTCGCATCAAACCTACAGATATTCCTATATTTGCAGTACTCACATGCGGTTTCACTATCCTTTTTATAAGGTTTGACCTCCACATTACCTTCCACAATCTCTTGCCCAATTTCCTTTACTCTCTTACTCGTAAATTCCGAAAAAGTCTGAAACAATTCTTCTGATATTGCCTTTGAATATTTCGAGAGACTACCATCTTTATTTTTCGTAACTGGAATCGCATATGATTTTTTATCCAACTCTTTATCAAAAGCATCTATTGCTTCTGCACCACTGTTCACAACCCCATCTAGCATCAATGCCTCCAACATTCCAGTTTCAACTTTTCCTTCATCATAAGTCTCTACAATTGGGTCATCAATACGAAAATAAAACACACCTCCTGGCACAACTTTTTTCTGCTTATTTTTAAGTGCTTCTTGTTCCACTGCTGCATTCATGTATACAAAAAGTTGCAATTGTAAACCATGATACATATCCACAAAATCCATCTTTTGATATCCACTCTTGTAATCTACAACTTTCACATAGATCCGCTCATCTGTCTCGCATAAATCAATTCGATCTATTTTCCCTCTTAGCCTCATTGATTTTTCATCTGTTAACTGTATTTTGGTAGTCTGAAGGTTCGAATGACTTCCAAAAGTCATCTCATATGCACTAGGTACGAATGCACCATAACTCAACTGCTTTGTAATCGCCCAGATACTTCGCTTTAACAATCGCTTTATTCTGTCGATAGTATAAGTTTCTCTTGCATTTTGGTACAATACCGAATTCCCATAATCTGTGATACATTCATCTACTACACGATTAATTAATGCTTCCTGCTTCTCTTCCTCTATCTCGTTCCATTGCTCTCCTGCCTGTTGCAACTCAATCCCATATCTTTCCAATGCATCATGGAATACATTCCCCATGTCCATCGGTTCAAATTCAAATACTTCCCTTTCCTGTATCCCCAATCCATAGGTCATAAAATGTGCGAAAGGGCATCTTGCAAACCCCTCTAGCCTGCTAACACTGTTTAACAGCTCTTTCCCATACAACGCTTCACTTGTCTCTTGCGACAAATAATTTCGGTGATTTTTATAGCGATTTGCTTCACATACAATTTTTGCCATCTCTCTCCACGTCTCGTCTTCTGTATAAGCTTTGTACAGTGCCTGCCATTCTATCTGTCTTCTATCCTCTCTATTGTGCAATCCACAGATAAACAGCTCCATTGCAGACTGGTTGGTAAATTCTCGCATTTCTACACCAAACTCTATGTCCTGAATTTGGATACTAGAATACATTTTGGTCACTTCATTAATCAAATATGCAGGTCGGATGCTTTTTCCCTGATTATTTGTCTTTGCATAAGATAAATAAAGTTGATTTGTTGGTTTTAATAAATTCAAATATAAATAAAACTTTTGAATATACAGCTCTTCCTTGATACCTGGCTTTAGATTTAGCTTCCCTTCTTTAAATCGTTGCCGATCTCCTTCACTTAGTAATCCACCTGCATTCATCTTCCCTGGTAGATTCGTGTCATTTGCGCCTAACACAAACAAAACCTTGATTTCATCAAAACGGCTTCGTTCCAAATCTCCCAAGACTACCGAATCCACATTCGGTGGAGTAATTCCTATTTTACATTCCTGGAATCCAGCCTCTAAAAGTTCGCTAAACTCTTTCACTGACACTACTGTATCTCCTAGCAATTCTACGAACTTATCTAACAATGACATTGTCACTGCGTAGATTTGCTCATGCTCTTTTGCCAATGCCAATAACCCTTCTTCTGTAAATCTGTTCACATATTCTGCAATCACAGTCTCTATTCCATTGACTTGAAGAAATTCATATAAGGCCACTGCTATATCTCGAACCGTTTTCTTACGCCTCTTTAAAGCTATATGAAAGCCATCGATATGTTCCACGAACTTGACTCGAATATGGTTCACTTTTTCCAAATCCGTCTCTGTCATTCTTTTGCTTTTTCTAAGCCAAGGCTCTTGCCACTTTTTATACCCTTTCACACCAAGTGCTATCATATAATTCTCTACATCTTCGATTTCTTCGCTGTGAAATGGAGCATATCCAGCTTTTAAAAAACGCAGCACACTCTGCATGGAATATCTTTCCACCTCCATGTCTAGCAGACTACGCACATACTCTACAAATGCATTCATCAGTATATTTCTTTTTTGATCTGTAAATAATGGAATTTGATGTTCCTCAAACGCTCGTTTGATGTGATTGACATATCCGTCCATATCTGTAGCTATGATTCCTACCTGTCGATATCGATACCCCTTTAATCGGATGAGTCTCTGTATCTCTTCTGCAATAAATTTACATTCTTCTAAAGGGTTCCTTCCTCTACGGATCACTATTTCTTCTTGAGATTCTTCATACTCTTGATTTGAATAACGGAATAGATTTTTTTCTAAAAATTGCAATGCCTTCTTGTCTTTATGGCGGCCTTCACTTTCCCCATTTAAGATAATCGGATCATCAATCTTTATATGATAGTCTTTTGCTATTTGCTGTGTACTTGCAATCATCCCCTTACTCAATGCAAATAATTGATATGGATGATTATACTCTTGATAGGATTCTCGATGGTCTATCGTAACCGTAACATAAGTTTTCTCACTCAGTGCAAATAATTTTCCTAACAATTTATTCTGAATCGGTGTAAAACCAGTAAAGCCATCGAAGGCAATCACACTTCCTCTTATGACTTCTGATGTATCCACCACACTACTGAGTACCTCTAACAGCTCTTCACCTGTAATATATTTCCCTTCTAAATATTCTTTGAACCCTTTATACACTTTATAAATATCTTCCAACTTATAAGAAAGCATAGAAAACTCTGGAAGCGACTCTTTAAACGCTTCTAAATCTTCTATGCTTATAGCATATTGTGACAACTCAGAAATCACTGATTTTATCTCATTAATATACCCTAATTTCTTTAAATTCTTACCAAATACTTTTAACTCCGCTTCGTAGTCTCCTGCTATTTTACGTAAGACTAAATTTTTTCCCTCATCATCTAGCACAATACTATTTGTTTTCCCAATTTCTTCAAATACGCGATGCGCAAGACGTCCAAAACTCAATACATCAATATTCATAATCCCTTTATTTGGATGTCGGAGTACAAATTCTCTCTGCGTCTGTATGGTAAACTGCTCTGGTACTAATACTAAATATCTCTTTTGAGGATTTTTGATCGATTCCTGAATAATTGTGTCGTACAGATACTGTGTTTTTCCTGCACCTGCATTCCCTAACACTAATTGTAAAGACATACTTCCCCCTTTTTTAGCGACTCCTTAACACGAATCACTCTTTGGTTTTGACTTCCTTTGAATTGCAGATTCATGCTTTTTTCATTTTCAATAAATTCGCCATCTACTAATACGTCTATCTTTTCTAGTAACTCTCTTTGATCGCTCAATAATTCCTCATATAGGTAGGATGTATATATCCATATCGTCTTATTTGGATACATTTCTCGAATCTTCCCTACCAATTCATGGACCTCATCGATATTTTGCGGGTCTAATGGTTCCCCTCCTAATATCGTCACACCTACAATATGTGGCTTTCCTATCAGTTGCAAAAATTGGCTTTCTATCTTTTCATCCCAAGGGTTTCCGCCGTTAAAATCCCATGTTTCTTTGTTAAAACATCCCTCACAATGTCTAGAACACCCCTGTACATACAGGGATGTTCTAATTCCTTCACCATTTGCAACATCACAATTTCTAATCTGTGCATATCGCATTATTCTTTCACCGCCTCAGCTTCAAATACTACATTGTCTAAATGAACAAATCGTTCCGCTATCTCTTGTGTTCTTCCTTTATTCCAGAAATTATCCCCTAGATACCCACAAGTTCTCCGGCACACATTCATCGTTTTTTTATCTTTATTCCCACAATTTGGGCAGTACCACTCTAGATTTTCATCAAGCAGTATCTCACCTGTAAACTCACACGCTTGACAGTAATCTGATTTTGTATTGATCTCTGCGTACTGAATTGTCTCATACATATATTCAATCAACTGACTCAATGCATCTAAGTTATTGGTCAAGTTCGTCACTTCAACATAGCTTATTGCTCCACCAGAAGAAATCTTTTGATATTTCGCTTCACATTCTAGTTTTTCAAAAGCTCCAATCTCCTCTTCTACATTCACATGGTAAGAGTTTGTCAAGTAATCTCTATCTGTGATTCCCTCAATCACACCAAACTTTCTCTTCAATGCACGTGATAGCGTGTAGGTTGTCGCTTCTGCTGGTGTTCCGTACAAACCAAATCCCATCGTAGTCTTTGCTTTCCACTCATCGCAAGCCGCTCTTAGTCTTTGCATCACTCGCACCGAGAAGTCCTCTCCTACTTTTTGTGTATGGCTTTCTCCCATCATCGCAACTGTACATTCGTATAGACCGATGTATCCTAATGAAATAGTCGAGTATCCATTGTAAAGAAGTTTGTCGATTGTCTCACCGCGCTCTAATCTAGCAAGTGCTCCGTATTGCCAGTGAATTGGCGATACATCTGACAAAGTACCTTTTAAACTTTCATGTCGAAGCATCAATGCTTCAAAACATAATTTTAATCTTTCATCTAAGATTCCCCAGAATTTATTCACGTCGCCTTTTGCTGAAAGACCTACATCCGCTAAGTTTAGTGTTACAACTCCCTGGTTAAATCTTCCGTACCACTGATACTTTCCATTCTCATCTTTCCATGGAGAGAGGAAGCTTCTGCAACCCATACAAGGGAATACTTCGCCGTCATAATTTTGCTTCATGATTTTCGCCGATATAAAGTCTGGCATCATTCGCTTAGATACGCATTTCACCGCTAAATCTGTTACGTATCTATACTCACTATCCTTACGAATATTGTTCTCATCTAATACATATAACAATTTCGGAAATGCTGGTGTAACGTAAGCACCTGTCTCATTTTTCATTCCTTTATATCTTTGGTTGAGCATCTCTTCAATCAACATCGCTGTCTCTTTTTCATATCCTGGCTCTTCATTGATATACATAAATACCGATAGGAATGGTGCTTGTCCATTCGTTGTTGAAAATGTATTAATCTGATATTGAATGGTCTGAATTCCAGCGATAATCTCGTCTTTTAACCTACGCTCTGCAATCGTCTCAATCTGCTGTTTGGTGTATTTCATCCCAATTAATTCGCCATCTTTTTTTACATTATCCTTATGCTTCTCAAAGCTTACTCTTACAAAAGGCGCTAAGTGCGAAAGAGAAATAGTCTGTCCACCGTACTGTCCATTAGCCACTTGTTGCACAATCTGAGTCGCTACCGTACAAGCTGTCTGTAATGATTTCGGTGTCTCAATCAGTTTTTTATTGATTACCGTTCCGTTTTTAAAAATATCTTTTAGATTCACTAAATCGCAGTTATGCATCTGTTGCACATAATAATCCATATCATGAAAATGAATAATTCCATCATCATGGGCTTGCACTATATTAGTTGGAATCATCGTTCTTCTACAGTAGTCCTTTGAAAACTCTCCTGCTATCAAATCTCTTTGTGTTGCTAATACATAAGCATCTTTATTGGAATTTTCTTCCATCGCTTCTTTATTAAATCCTGTTACAATCCCATATACCGCTTCATCAATAGTATTCGTAGAGCGTTGAAACTCCCTTACTCGTCTATATCCCTCGTATGATTTCGCAGTCAAAATCTGATCTTTTTCAATCAACTTTTGAAACACCAAATCTTCGATATGAGAAATGCTTACATCTTTGCTTGAATCATCTACCTCTCGCTCAATCTCAATTGCAGTACTTCTCGCGCAGTCTTCATCCACGATTCCACTACCATACTTCATCGCCGCTAAAATTGCGGTCTCTATTTTTCTTGAATCAAACTCTGCTAATTGTCCATTTCTTTTGATTACTTTCAATTTTCTTTCCTCTTTTTCTATAATCTTTTTCACAACTCAATCACAACATATTGTGTTAATCACGTTTTCTTTTACCAAGATAAAGTATAACACCACTACATTTAGATAGCAAGATTAATTTTAGAAAAAAAGTAACAAAATTTAGTACACTCCACTATAATCTCCCTACAACTTCTGACGGTACAAAGGCCCTTACAAATATTCCATCTTCCCTATACTCTTCTTCCAATAACTCTCCATATTTTCGAATAATCTGGATTTTATTCGCTTCTTGGTAAGAGAATACTTTCTCAATCGCCACTTTTTGTTCTCTGAGTATTTCCTCTACTGCTTCTTCAAGGCAATCCAATCCATCCCCATACTTTGCCGATATGTTCACTACCTTATCTGCTTGAAGATCTCTCACCACTTCGTTATCGGCTACTTTATCTAGTTTATTAAAGGCTGTGATAACTGGTTTTTCGGTCACTCCTAAATTCCGCAATGTCTCATATACTGTAAACATCTGTATATCCATTTGCTCATTAGACGTATCTACTACATGTAGTATAATGTCTGCATACTTCGCCTCTTCTAAGGTGCTTTTAAATGCCTCAATGAGATGATGTGGTAATTTTCTGATAAATCCTACGGTATCTGTAAACAACACTTCTTGTTTGGACTTCAACTTCAAACTACGAGTAGTCGGATCCAATGTGGCAAACAACTGATCTTCTTCTAGTACATCTGCATTGGTCAACTTATTTAGTAGCGTTGATTTCCCTGCATTGGTATAACCAACTATTGCCACTACAGGAACGTTATTCTTACTTCTTTGTTCTCTCGTAATTTCTCTGTGTCGCTTTACATCTTTTAATTCTCTGTTTAATTGGGCTACTCTCCCTTTGATAAGCCTTCGATCCATCTCAAGCTTTTTTTCTCCAGGTCCTCTTGTCCCAATTCCTCCCCCTAATCTAGATAAAGATTTCCCTAAACCTACTAAACGGGATTGCCTATATTTTAGCTGGGCGAGTTCCACTTGAATCTTCCCTTCATTGGTACTCGCTCTTGCTGCAAATATATCCAGAATAATCAAGGTTCTGTCCATCACTTTTGTCTCAAGCATATCTTGAAGATTTCCAAGTTGTGCTGGTGACAGTTCATCATCGCATACAATTCCAGTTGCATCTAACTCCCAGATTAAGTCTTTTAACTCTTCAATCTTCCCTTTCCCAAGGTAGGTGCCTGGATGAACTTGCTCTCTATTTTGTATCATTCGTCCTACAGTCTGCGCATTTGCCGTATCGCAAAGTTCTTCCAACTCATCTAGTGATTTTTCCGTATCGTCATTATCATTCATACTAACACCGACTAGAATTACCTTCTCGACTGTTTCTTCTAAATCATACAATTTTTCTGAGTTTTTCATACTAATTATTTTTCCTCTCTAACTCTCTATCTTCCAATCAATTGGAAGTTCTCCCATTTTTTCCAAAAAAGCGTTAGCCTGACTAAATGGTTTGCTACCAAAAAATCCACGATACGAGGACAGTGGGCTTGGGTGCGGCGCTTCTAGAATCAAATGTTTTGGATTGTTTAACATGGCTCTTTTTTTCTGCGCTGGCTTTCCCCAAAGAATAAATACGACCGGTCTATCCTGTTGATTCACTGCACGAATTGTCGCATCTGTAAACTCTTCCCACCCAATTCCTCTATGAGAATTTGCCTGATGCGCTCGCACTGTAAGAACTGTATTAATAAGTAGTACTCCTTGATTTGCCCAACTGACTAGACTTCCATGATTCGGTGGTTCTATTCCTAAATCATCTTTTAGCTCTTTATAGATATTAACGAGAGATGGTGGAATCTCTACCTCCTTTTTAACTGAAAAGCATAATCCCTCAGCTTGACCATCTCCATGATAAGGATCTTGTCCCAAAATCACAACCTTAACATCTGATAAAGGTGTCAGATGGTAGGCTGCAAAGATTTCATCTACTGGAGGGAAAATTTTCATTTTACTATATTCATCCTTTACGATTGTAAATAGCTTTTTATAGTAAGGTTTCTTAAATTCCTCTTCTAACGCTTCCTTCCAATCATTTTCTATCGCTGCCATCTCACGCACTCCTTTTTTTCTATACTCTAACCGGTACATTTTTCTCTTTTAAATACTCTTTTACTTCTCTGATCTCTAGTTCTTTATAATGAAATAGGGAGGCTGCTAATGCGGCATCTGCTTCTCCTTTTGTAAGTGCTTCATAAAAATGCTCCATATCTCCAGCTCCTCCTGATGCAATGACTGGAATGGACACTGCTTGTGCAATCTTTTTAGTTAATTCTATATCATAACCTGCTTTCGTTCCATCACAATCCATACTTGTGAGTAGAATTTCACCTGCGCCTAGCTCTTCTGCCCTTTTTGCCCATTCGATAGCATCGATTCCCACATCTACTCTACCACCGTTTTTATAGATATTCCATCCACTGCCATCTTCTCGCTTTTTTGCGTCGATTGCTACTACCACACATTGACTACCAAACTTTTGTGAAGCTTCAGAGATGAGCTCTGGTCTTGCAATCGCAGATGAGTTGATTGAAATTTTATCAGCCCCTTCTCGAAGCAATGCTTTGAAATCGTCTACTGTTCGGATCCCTCCACCTACTGTAAACGGAATAAATACTTGTTTTGCAACCTCTCTGACCATATCAACTACAGTTTCACGAGCATCCGAAGATGCCGTAATGTCTAAAAATACTAACTCATCCGCTCCAGCTTTATCGTATGCTTTTGCAATCTCAACTGGATCACCTGCATCTTTTAAATCCACAAAGTTCACACCTTTTACTACACGTCCATTATGTACATCTAAACATGGTATAATTCGTTTTGTAAACATTTTCTCAATCTCCTCTTCCTCTGTCTATAACTGGATAAAATTCTTTAAAATCTGCAGTCCTACATCACTGCTTTTTTCTGGATGGAACTGACATGCAAATACATTGTCTTTTTCTACCGATGCATGAAAATTTATTCCATACTCTGCTGTAGCTTTCACAATACTTTCATCCATAGCTTTTAAGTAATAAGAGTGTACAAAATATACATATGCTCCCTCATCTAACCCCTTAAATAATCGTCCTTCACTAGGATAGCTCAATGCATTCCACCCCATATGTGGTATCTTCAATTCCATATCAGAATTAAACTTACAGATTTCGCCTTTTAGAATTCCAAGTCCTTCTACTCCTTTTGTCTCTTCACTTCTTTCAAACAATAATTGTAACCCTAAGCAAATTCCTAAAAACGGGATTTTTCTTGCCACCACCTCTTTGATTACTGGCACCAGATTATAATCATTTAATTTTTCCATAGCTTCTCCAAATGCTCCTACTCCTGGTAGAATCACTTTGTCAGCATTTAAAATCTCCTCTCTATCTTTGGTCAAAATCACCTCTTCTCCCAATGATAAAATAGCTTTTTCTACGCTTTTTATATTTCCTGCATCATAATCAAGAATTGCTATCATCTGTTTACCTTCCTCATTCTTTATTTTTCATCTAGTTCAAACCAAAACTCCACACCATTTTTATAGTTCTCTACTCCATACCTCTGGTGATGTGATTCTAAGATTGCCTTTACGATTGAAAGACCAATTCCATTCCCGCCATATTCTCGCGTTCTGGCTTTGTCTACTTTATAGAATTTCTCCCATATATGATCAATATCTGCTTCCGGTATTGGCCTTCCACTATTAAATACTGATATCTTAACCTTTTGCCCTCTCTCTACTTTTATCTCTACCAATTTTTCTTCATTGACATGATTCAAAGCATTGGTGAGGTAATTACGAATGACCTGCTCTATTTTGAACTGATCTCCCCAAACAAATACTTTCTTTTGACTATCAAACAAAACTTTCACATCTTTTTGTTCAATGATCAACTCTAATGATTGTAACACACCTTGAACCAATTCCGTAACCTCAAATCGCTCAAAATGTACTTCATCTTTCCCGAATTCAATCTGATTTAGAGATAATAAGTTCTTTACAAGCTTATTCATCTTATCAGCCTCGTCCATGATAACCTCACAGTAATACGCCCGGCTTTCTTCGTCTTCTACAATCCCATCTTTTAATCCTTCTGCATATCCTTGAACCAATGCGATTGGTGTTTTTAACTCATGAGATACATTTGATAAAAACTCGATTCGCATATTCTCTAATTCTTCTTTTTTCTCAATGTCTTGTAAGAGTTCATTATTAGCAGTCTTTAAATCCGAAATAGCCTTTTGAAGCTTTCCAGACATCTCATTGAAACTCTCGCCTAGCATCCCTATTTCATCTTCACCGCCACTGCTGTATTTTGCTTCAAAATCTAAATTCGCCATTTTCTTAGAAATTCTCACTAATTCTAGTACAGGCTTTGTAAATCGATCCGTCAGATACCACCCGAGAACCAAACTAACTAACAGTACTGCAATACCGATATACAACAAAAATTGATTGGTAATCTGAACACTGCTTTCAATCCCCTCTATCGGCGTTCTGATAATAAAAGCACAACCATTTTCAAAGTTTCCCCACATCTCAACATATTCACGTCTTGTTATCGTATCAATAGAACGCATAACAACGTAATCTTCTTCGATTTCTAGGATATCTTCTTCGCTTCCTCTCTTACCTATCACATATCCTGCTAACTGCACATAAAGCGCATTTGGATTTTGATCTTTTGCCATCAAGGTAGTTCCCTGATTATCCAGAACTAAATACGATATATTACTTTTTTCCACTAATTGTAATAATTCTTCTTGCTTCTCTTCATCTAGTAGCAGTTCCTCTGCTATATTCTCCTCTAATAAAGCATGTACCTCTTTTAGTTCATCTTGCACATTACTGATATAAAATTCTTGTAAAAAGAAATTATTGAGAATAAACACGATGATGAACATTATAAAAATCACTCCAAGAAAAGCCGTTAGAATCTGTGCCCTTATGGATTTTTTCATTGAATCACCTCGAATTTATACCCCATCCCCCATATCGTCTTGATATACTCTCCTTTGTCTCCCATTTTACTCCTCAATTTTTTTACGTGTGTATCAATCGTTCTGGCATCTCCATAGTAATCATAATCCCAGACCTGATTTAGTATCTTTTCTCGTGACAGCGCCAATCCTTGATTTTCAATAAAATATGCAAGCAGTTCAAACTCTTTGTAGCTTAGATCAATATACTGTTCTCCGATTTTCACTGTATGAGCCCCTTTATCAAGCACAATTCCGCCTGCATCTACTAGACTAGATTCTGCATCCTCTAGATTCCTGCGTAACAATGCATTGACCCTTGCCACCAATATTTTAGGACTAAACGGCTTTGTAATATACTCATCTACACCTAGTTCAAAGCCTTTTAATTCATCTCGTTCCTCACCTTTTGCAGTCAACATGATAATCGGTACCTTCGAATCCATTCTCACTTCTTTGCATACTTCCCATCCATTCATTTCTGGCATCATTACATCTACTATCATAAGCGAAATATCTTTCTCTTTATAAAAAATCTCCATCGCTTTTGCTCCATCTTCTGCTTCTATAATATCATATCCTTCTTTCCCTAGAAAATCTCGCACCAATTTTCTCATACGGCTTTCATCATCTACTATCAGTATTTTTATCCTACTCATCTATTGATCCTCCATTCTATCCTTTGGTATATGCATCACCTACTTTTTGCATCGTGCATGTACTTTGATACACTTTTCTTCACAAATTTCAACAAACACAAGGTCTTCTCCAACCTTTTTGATACACTCGTATGGAATATAATATAATTTTTCACACCCAAACCAACCGCTAGGCTTCTCTGATTCTGGTACTAAAATCGCTTCTAAAGTGCCTTTGCACAAATTTATCTCCACATCAATAATACATCCAAGCTTTTTACAATTGCAAGTATTTATTACCTCTTTGCATCGAATTTCACACATTCGCATAAGATTTCACCTATTGTATTTTACTACTAATATATGGAAAAAGTGTGTTCTTGATACATTTTTCCCCGATATACACAAAACCTGCAAAAACCAATCTGACTATGAATCACTTGATTTTTACAGGTCTTGTATTTCATTTATTATCGTTCTTGTTTCTTCATGAAGATATGTACATTCTTGCTAATTGCTGTTCCCACTATTGCACATGCAACAAGTTCTACTACACTGTTAATTGTAATAAAGGCCAATAAGAAAGGAATCACTGTTACCCCATCTTCAATTGCCATATCTGAAATAGTCCCATAAAATAATAATCCTAATGAACTTACAAAAAATACAGTGTTCAAAAATGCCGCTGAAGCGCTGGCCACAATATAACTTGCTACTTTTCCTTTTGTTCTAGACTGAATAAATTGAAAGATTAATCCTACACACAAGCCCATCAATGCTCTGGTCACTACACAAAGGATAAAAGTTCGAACGGGATCCACATTCATCAACACGGTGACTAAAGTCCCATTGGTCAATCCACTGATATAACTTGTCATTCCAAATACTGCCCCTAGTATACCGCCTGCTCTTGGTCCCATCAAAATTCCGCCGATTGCTACTGGAATCATAATAAAGGTAATGGATAATGCTCCTACCCTCAGATACCCTAGCGGCGTAAATGCCATCAGTACAATAATACCACTCAATAATCCCATCTGCGTCAAATAACTTGTTTTCATCTTTTTATTCATGTTGTCCTCCTGCTCCTGTCCCTTTTCAAAAGGGTACAATGCTTTTTTATTTCTGAAATATCTACTTTTCCTAATCATCGCTCTATGAGTCTCCGTTAGTACTATAGATATATTCATTCTTCTATCTCTATAATAGCTTCTCTTTTTCTATATCTGTAAACTATGCCTGATAAATCTCTGCTTGCACTGCTGCAATCGCTCCATCTGAGGTAGCTGTTACTACTTGTCGCAACAACTTCTCTCTTACGTCTCCTGCTGCAAATACGCCTTCTACATTCGTCTTCATCGTTTCATCTGTTACAATATATCCATTATTCAGTTCCACTTTATCTATCAATAATTCAGTCTGTGGTCGCAAGCCTATAAAGACGAACAATCCAAATAACCCATCTGCTTCATCTGCTTTAATTTCTGTAATTTCTTTTGTCTTTACATTCTCTACAATTACAGTGTTAAGCACGCCTTCGCCTTTTAACTCTTTTACTACGGAATCCCACAGGAAATTAATCTTTGGATTGGAAAATGCTTTTTCTTGAATAAACTTAGCTGCACGCAGTTCGTCTCTTCTGTGGATAATAGTAACCTCTCTAGCAAATCTTGTCAAGAAAATTGCTTCTTCAACTGCGGAATCACCTCCACCTACCACGAATGTGCGAAGTCCCGTAAAGAAAGCACCGTCACAAGTTGCACAATAAGACACACCCTTTCCAGTAAATTCATCTTCTCCTTCACACCCAATCTTTATAGGTTTTGTACCCATCGCAAGAATCACCGACTTTGCTTGATACGTCTCATTTTTACATATCACAGTCTTGATCTCGCCTTCTAGTTCCAAATCAATGACCGCATCGTAAGCTTTTTCTACACCAAAGTCTTTTACTTGTTCCACCATTCGCGCAATCAAAGAGTACCCTGTATCTCCAATCATTCCTCCAGGGTAGTTCTCAATCTCTGCCGTCTGCACAATCTGACCACCATCTTTTTCTCTCTCGATAATCAGTGTGGATAGCTTCGCTCTTCCTGCATATAATCCAGCCGATAATCCAGCCGGACCTGCTCCTATAATAATTACATCATAAACCATATGCTACCTCCGATATTCTCTGTCTAATGTAAAGCCTCGACCACGCACTTCGCTGATTCTAGTAATCGTGATAAATGCCTTTGGGTCAATCTCTTGAATTTTTTCTTTTACCGCAAATAACTTTCGTTGAGGAATTACACAAAGCACGCCGCTTTGCTCCACCTCTTCTAACCCGGTCTCGATGTGCATCATGGTAACACCTACTTGCACATCTCTTAGCAATTCTTCCTTTATTCTTTTATATTCTTTCGAAATAATAAATAACTGGGTCTGTGCTTGTCCTAATATTGTCACTCGACCAATCACCATACTAGTCAAAATCAATGCAAGAATTCCATACAATAATTGCTCTGATGTACAGAACATAATCTGCAGTCCAATAATAGCAAAATCTACCAAGTACATCGTTACTGAAACTGGTAAATGAGTGGTTCGATTCAATATCAATGCAATGATATCTGATCCACCTGTAGAAGATCCTGCACGTATAATCAATCCAATTCCTAATCCTAATAAAATCCCTGCATACAAGGTGGATAGCAATGTATTTTCTGTCAGCCTATCGATATTTGGTATCACTTCTACTACACGTATCATCACTGGATACACCACCGAACTAACAATAGTAGACAACGCAAACACTTTTCCAAAAAACAAAAAACCTAATACAAAAAGTACTGTGTTTACCAAAAAAATGCTAGTAGCGATATCTAACGCTGGAAGAAAACGATTGATTGTTATACCAATTCCTGTTGCTCCTCCCATCACAAGTCCTGTAGGTAGCACAAATCCTACTACCGCAAGTGCTGTTATGATATTACCTAGGACAACCATTGCGATTGTTTGACCCCATTTTTTCATCTTATAACTCCTTCATCGTCAACTGGATTCTTTTTTTCTTTAAATCCACACTCATAACTTTTACGTCTACCACATCTCCCACACTAATTACTTCGAGTGGATGCTTAATATACTTATTGGTAATCTGTGAAATGTGAACCAATCCATCTTGATGGACACCAATATCCACAAACACTCCAAAGTCTATTACATTTCGAACGGTTCCTTTTAGAATCATTCCTTCCGTCAAATCTTTCATATCAAGAACATCCGTCCTAAGTATCGGTTTTGGCATCTCATCACGAGGGTCTCTTGCTGGTTTTTCCAATTCTTTCACGATATCTCGTAGTGTAATTTCTCCGATTCCTAAATCATCTGAAATCTTTTTATAATCTTTTACGCTTCTAGAGATTCCTTCCAACTTATTATCTTCGATATCTTTCACTTCATACCCTAAGCTATCTAATAACTTTGTAGCCACTTCATAGGACTCTGGATGTACACTCGTTCCATCAAGCGCATTCTTTCCGCCCTTGATTCTCATAAATCCTGCACATTGCTCATACGCTTTTGGTCCAAGCTTTGCTACTTTTAATAGTTCTTTTCTACTTGTGAAACTTCCGTTTTCTTCTCTATATATAACAATATTCTTTGCAATGGCACTACTAATTCCTGCTATATACGCAAGCAATGGTGCAGATGCTGTATTTAAATCTACACCTACTTTATTTACACAGTCTTCTACTACTCCTGACAAGGCTTCTGTTAATTTTTTCTGATTCATATCATGCTGATATTGACCAACCCCAATTGACTTTGGATCAATTTTCACTAGCTCTGCCAGAGGATCTTGTAATCTTCTTGCAATAGAAGCTGCACTTCTTTGCCCTACGTCAAATTTAGGAAACTCTTCTGATGCTAGTTTACTTGCTGAATATACGGATGCTCCTGCTTCGTTTACGATCACATACTGTACTTTTTCTGGAATTTCTTTAAACAATTCAACAATAAACTGCTCCGACTCTCTTGAAGCTGTACCGTTTCCAACCGAAAACAGTGTAATGTTGTATTTTTTAATCGCCTTTTTCAGTGCTTCTTTTGCAGCTTGAATCTTTTGTGGTGTGGTTGGTGCAGTTGGATAGATGACAGTAGTCGCTATTACCTTCCCTGTATGATCTACCACAGCTAGCTTACAACCTGTACGAAATGCTGGATCCCAACCAAGAACTACCTGCCCTGTAATCGGTGGTTGCATCAATAGTTGACCTAAGTTTTTCTTGAAAACATCAATGGCTCCATCTTCTGCTTTTTCCGTCAATTCACTTCGTATTTCTCGTTCAATAGATGGTGCGATCAATCGCTTATAACTATCTTCTACTGTATCTCGAAGTACCGGTGTAGTATGAGGGTTTTCTTTCAAAATTACTTTCTTCTCCAAATACCTCAAAATATCTTCCTCTGGTGCTTCTACCTTCACCACTAGAACTTTTTCCTTCTCACCGCGATTCAGTGCTAGAATTCTATGACCTGCAAGTTTTACAATCGGCTCTTCAAAATCGTAGTACATCTCATACACTGATTCTTCCTTCTCATCTTTCGCAGATGATAAAATCTTTCCTTTTTTGAACGTAGTACTACGGATATAACTTCTGTAATCTGCTTCATCTGAAATTGATTCTGCAATAATATCCATTGCTCCTGCAATTGCTTCCGCTACCGAAGTGACCTCTTTTTCTTCTGAAATATATGCTTCTGCTACAGTTTCTAAAGGCTCGCTCACTTGTTGCAATTGAATCAACTGCGCAAGAGGCTCCAATCCTTTTTCTTTTGCAATCGTGGCTCTTGTTCTTCTTTTTGGCTTATAAGGTCGATACAAATCTTCAACCACGACTAAAGTCTCAGCTGATACAATCTGTTTCTTTAACTCTTCTGTTAATTTCCCTTGTTCTTCTATACTAGATAACACTTGTGCTTTTCGTTCTTCAAGATTCCTAAGATACGTTAATCTCTCATGCAATTTTCTCAATTGCTCATCATCCAAAGAACCTGTCACTTCTTTTCTATATCTTGAAATAAACGGAATTGTGTTTCCTTCGTCAATCAGCTTCACCGCTGCATCCACCTGCCATCTTTGAACCTTTAACTCTTCCGTTATTTTTTGATTTACATCCATTAAAACAATACCTCTCCTTCATATATTACTCATCCTTCTGATTATAAAGCAAATATCCTTCCTTGGCAAATTTAGAGTTCACTCTGTTTTTTTTCTTTCTTCTGTGCTATGATAGGGTAAAGCAACTAGGAGGTACTTATGCAAATAGAACACTCTGTTTCAAAACAACAATTAAAATCAAAGCTAACAAAAGATAAAATTTTTAAAGCCGCAAAAGAAATTTTAAAAAGAAATGGATACGAGTCCCTTTCCATCAAAAATATCTGCGAAGAGGCTGGCGTATCCAACGGAAGTTTTTATCATCATTTTCAAAGTAAAGAAGACTTGCTTTCTTATTACATAGAGCATCAACCTTTGGTTCAACCTGAACTACTTGTTGAGCCGACTTCCACAAAGCAGTTGATTCATACAATCATCCAAGTATACCTCAATTATGCAAATTACTGTCAAGAACTCGGTGTAGACTTTATATCAAATTATTACACTCCCAAAAATGAAGCTCTTAATCCAGAACTTCGTACCGAGCGAAGCTATCCAATTGTAACTGTAGAACATTATATTACAACAGCCATTTCAAATGGTGTTATCGCGCCTTCTATCCCTATTGAAACAATTACAACAGATATTCGTATGCTGATTATTGGAAATGTATTTGAATGGTGCTTAACAAATGGAACTTGTGATTTTTCTGCTAATATCAAACGAACACTTACCATTTATCTCAATCACATACTAGGGTAAAAAAAGAAGACTCAAACTGATTATAATATCAATTTGAATCTTCTTTTTATTTTACCAAGATGCAAAGAATAAGTTTCCACCTACATTTACACCTTCTCTATTCGTTGACCCTGCATATAAGAAATAATAACAGTGACTAACTGAGGCTAACCTCTCTCCATTCATAGCTGCTTGTGCAACTTGATAGGATAGTTGACTCGCTCCATTTGCTAATGTCTTGTCTAATTTCCCTGTCCAAACTGGTGAAAATTGACCTGGTGCATAAATTACGTCACTCACTGTATTTGGGAAACTACCGCTATGTACTCGGTTCATGATAACCGTTGCAACTGCTAGCCTTGAGTTATAATCCGCTGCTGCCTCACAATCTAGTATTGCTGCAAACACATCTAACTCTGATGCATTCCCCTCGTAAGGTTTTGTAGTGGTTGTCCCACCATTTACATTAGAGCTTGCCGCTTCCTCTGCTGCTTTTCTAGCTGCTTCTTCTGCCGCCAGTCTAGCTGCTTCTTCCTCTGCTCTCTTCTTTTCTTCCTCAACACGTAACTGTTCTTGTACTTGTGCTAGTGTCAATGATGCATCTTCCGCTTGCTTCTTTAATTCTGCTTCTTTTGCTTTACTTTCCTCTTGCAAGCGCTCAAGGGCCTCTTCTTCTGCCTTTAAATTTTCTTTTTCACTCTCAATTGTCTCTTGTATTGCTAAAAGTTGATCTAATTGATCTTGATCATACTCTTGCACACTGGAAACAAACTCTGTCTTATTTACAAAGTCCGCAAGACTCTCCGCTTCAAATATCAGTTCTAGAAGACTTGCATCCCCATTCTCGTACATAAACTGAATTCTCAATGTCATCTCATCGTATTGCTTTTCTTGATTTTCTATTGCTTTTTCTAGTTCGTCTTCTGTTCTTTTAACTTCCCCCTGTGTAAGCTCAATCTGGCGATTCAAATCCGTTAGTTCTGCCCCTACCTTTAGTATCTCTTCATTGATACCCGAAATTTGATTCTCTAGTTCTTGTGTTTCATTTTGCAAGTCTGTAATCACATCCGTTGCTTGACTCGAAACTGGATACGACAGTGTTACCACTGTACTAAGCACCAATAATAAGGCTATCAGTTTCTTACCACTTGGAAACTTCATAACTATTCCTCTCTTTTTTCTTGATTCCTACCGATAACGGTAGTCTATACACTATACCTCAATTTTTATCTTTTTGCAAGTATAAGGGATTTCATCATCGCCTTTTATTCCATTTATATCCAATAAATGCGCCTACAATTCCACCAATAATATGGGTCAGATTTGAGACATTATCATGAACCATAATTCCGTTATAAATTTCTTGTCCAATATACAACACCGCTACCAAAATAAAAGTCAGTGGAATTTCACCATCTTTAAATCCAGTAAACGAGGTTAATAAAATAAATGCAAATACGATTCCACTAGCACCTAAAAGTGCAACATTTGGAAATAACACATAGTTGATCAACCCGGTAATGACAGCTGTGATCAACATTACTTTTAATATAGCTATTGATCCATATTTTTCTTCTAACATCGGTCCAATGATTAGGATGTATGACATGTTACCAATTAAATGTGCAAATCCTGAATGCCCCAATACATGCGTAAAAAGCCTGATGTATGTAAGTGGAGATGTCAAAGATGAACGATAAGTCGAAAACAATAACTGATTGGTCCATCCCCCTGTAATGATATTCAGTAATAACGCTCCTACACAAACAAACACAAACCACAAGATTACTGGTGAGTTCAACGTAATTCTAAATCTTCGTTCCATGAAAAATACCTCTTTTCTAAAAAGCTAAGTAAAACATATAGAAACCAATGGCTGTCATAAAACCACCCATCACTATATTGAGTCCTTTACTCAGTTTGCCATATTTTTCACTTTTTGACAACTTTATATGGTACAATTCTAAAGTAAGATACAAGTAACATAATCTAAAAAACTGTAA
>CAYJGW010000005.1:80718-86909 GCA_964369425.1 uncultured Lachnospiraceae bacterium | reverse complement strand
TGCTTACAAATTTTAATTTTATGCATGCAGCTGCAGCTTATAAGGCATGTTTGCAGATTACAGAGAATGATTCAACTATTATTCCAGTTCCAACGCATATGATAACAGGTTTATCAGCACTCTTAGGTTTGTTCTTATATGTAGGCGGAACGATACATATGCAAAGGTATTTTAAAGCAGAAGACGTACTGTCTTGTGTTCAGAGAGAAAATATAACGTTTATGCATGCAGCACCAACAGTTTATAGCATACTTATGGAAGAAGCGCATCAGTTCACTGAATTACCGAGTTTAAGGTGCTTGGCTTGCGGTGGAAGCGGAATGCCTACAGAAAAAATAGAAAAAATTCATACATGGTTACCAAATTGTGAATTTCGCATGGTTTTTGGAATGACAGAAACGACATCTCCAGGTACGATTCTTCCAGAAAATGCAATTGAGAGTAAGCATTTGGGGTCTAACGGTGTTCCCATACCAGGTTTAACTTTTAAAGTGGTAGATGATAAGGGGATGGAAGTACCTTCAGGGATTTCGGGTGAAATTATGGTTTCAGGTGCAAATATGCTAGATAGTTACTACAAAATGAAGAGTGAAAGTTATGAAAATTGGTGGCTAAATACTGGAGATATCGGATATTTTTCAGAAGATGGATACTGTTACATATGTGATAGAAAAAAAGATATGATTAATCGTGGGGGAGAAAAAATCGTAAGTATTGACGTGGAGAGTCACTTGTATCAGATAGAAGGTATAAAAGATGCAGCAGTAGTTGGAATTCCTCACGCATTATATGGAGAAACACCAGCGGCACTTATTTGCCTAGAAAAGGATAGGAGTTTAAGTGAAGTAAGTATACAAGAACATTTGAAAAATAGGATTGCTAAATTTAAAATACCTAGCAAAATCATATTTGTAGATAGTATACCATTAACACCTAATGGAAAAGTAGATAAAAAGTTAATCAGAACGATGTTTGATTAAAGCGGAAAAGCGAGGAGAAAAGACATGATTATAGGAATATTAATAGCTTTAGCATTGATGGTAGTTTGTTCCATGTTTGGAATTTCTATTATTATCGTAGCACCAATATGCGCAGTTATTGCAGCAGCAACCGATGGGGGAGATGTGCTAGCCCAATATACAGGAACATATATGGAAGGTGTAGCAGCTTATGTAGCAGATTATTTTCCGTTATTCTTGCTAGGAGCGATTTTTGGAGAGCTGATGAAGAATTCAGGTGCAGCTGCGTCACTAGCAAAATTTGTAATGAAGAAATTAGGCGCTAAGAGGGCAATATTAGCATGTATGTTAGCAACTATTATATTAGTATATGGTGGGGTAAGTACATTCTGTGTAATTTTTGCATTATACCCATTTATGTTTTTCTGTTTCAAAGAGGCTGATATTCCACTTAGAATGATGCCAGGTGTACTTTTTGGGGGAATAATTGTAACGCAAGCTACTCTACCAGGTACTTTACAAATTCAAAATATTATACCAACCTCTATGCTTGGTGTAGATTTACAAGCAGCACCGATTATGGGGACAACAGCCTTTCTTATTATGGCAACATTAGCAGTGTTTTATTTGAACTGGGAAACAAAAAGATTACGTGCAAAGGGATACCACTTTGAAGATGAAAGAAACGAAGCAAGCAAATTCGATGCAGATGTGGAACTTCCGAATGTAATTTTATCTATTTTACCAATTGTTACAGTAGTTGTTTTGCTAAATGTATTTGATTTTACAGCAGTAATGTCATTGGTTGGTGGAATACTTCTTGCATGTATCCTATTTGGAAAAAGAGTAGGAAAAGAAATGCTTCCATCCATTAATACAGCATGTAAAAACTCAATGCCTGCAATTTTAAATACAGCATGTGCGGTGGGATTTGGAACAGTAATCCAACAATTAAGCGGATTTGATAGTATTGTATCTGGTCTAGAGTCTATATCTGGTGGTAGTCCATATATGTTTGCTTTTATTGCTGTGAACATTTTAGCTGGTGTAACAGGATCAGCATCTGGAGGTACAAGGATTGCTCTCGAAGCAATAGGGGAAAGGCTACTTAGCACTGGAGCAAATCCAGCAGCTTTAGCAAGAGTTTGTGCAGTATCTTCCTGTGGATTAGATTCACTTCCACATAATGGAGCAGTAATTACTATTATTAATTATTGTGGACAAACACATAAAAAGTCATACTTCCCAATTTTTGTAGTATCAGTTGTATTACCAATTGTTGGTGGTCTATGGTGTGTGCTACTTGCAACGTTAGGTATCGTATAGAATACGTAAAATTCAGATGGAATGGTAAAAAATATGAAAATAGTAGTAGCAATAGATTCCCTAAAAGGTAGTCTAACTTCACTAGAAGCAGGGAAGGCAATTGAAGAAGGTATAAAGCGAGTAGATCAAAGTGTAAAAGTAGTAGTGAAACCACTTGCGGACGGTGGAGAGGGTACGGTCGAGGCTTTGGTAAGTGGATTGGGGGGAACCTTATATTCAACAGAAGTAATCGGTCCATTAGGAGATGTTATAACTTGTGAATATGGAATTTTAGAAGAGAGAAAGACCGCGATTATCGAAATGTCAGCAGCGGCTGGTATTACTTTGGTACCAGACTCGTTAAGGAATCCGATGCATACAACGACCTATGGTGTTGGACAACTAATTAAGGACGCTATCAAAAAAGGATGTAGAAAATTCATCATAGGTATCGGTGGAAGTGCAACTAATGATGGTGGAATAGGAATGTTACAAGCATTGGGATATGAACTCCTAGATGAAGAGGGAAATCAAGTACCATATGGAGCAAAGGGTCTAGAAAAATTAAGAAATATAGAAACTGCCAATGTAGTACCAGAATTATCGGAGTGTACCTTTCAAATTGCATGCGATGTTACAAATCCATTGTGTGGACAAAATGGATGTAGTGAAGTGTATGGTTCACAAAAAGGTGCAGATAAAAATATGATTAAGGAGATGGATGAATGGCTCCAAGCTTATGCAGCTATCATAAAAAATAAGTTTATAAAGGCAGACCCAGAATTACCAGGATCTGGAGCAGCGGGAGGTCTAGGATTTGCTTTTAAAAGTGTTATGAATGCGACTTTAGAATCTGGAATCTCAATTATTTTAGAAGAAATTGACTTAGAAGAAGAAATAAAAGATGCAGATTTGATTGTAACAGGCGAGGGACGATTGGATAGTCAAACAGCTATGGGAAAAGCCCCTATAGGAGTAGCAGAATTAGCAAAAGAATACAATAAGAGAGTAATTGCATTGGCAGGAGGTGTAACTCCAGACTCAAGAATATGTAATGAAAAAGGGATAGATGCGTATTTTCCTATAGTTAGAGGTATATCAACTATTGAAGAAGCGATGAATCCTCAAAATGCAAGAAATAATATGATGGATACAATGGAGCAAGTGTATCGATTGTGGAAAATATGGCCATAATATTATCAAAAAGATCTAGGGAACTAAAAACCTCTAGGTCTTTTTGATTGACAATAAAAGTGTACAATGTTATGATTTAATAACACCCCCACGGGGGGAGGGTTAGGAGTGGACGAATGAATAGTGGTAAAGAAAATGCAATTAGACATTTAAAAACTGCAAGAGGGCAGATTGATGGGATTATCAATATGATTGAGAGTGGAAGATACTGTGTTGATGTATCGAATCAAATAGTAGCATCTTCATCTCTGCTTAAAAAAGCAAATTTAGAAATACTAAAGCAGCATATGGAACATTGTGTTGCAGAAGCTTTTGAGGAAGGCAAGGGAGAAGAAAAAATAGAAGAGATGATGAAAGTATTGTCAAAAGTCATCGATAAATAAGAGATACTATATCAATAAAGTCACAGTTGAAAGGTAGGTAAAAAGATGGTACAAAAATTTGACATCGTGGGAATGTCGTGTTCAGCATGTTCAGCTAATGTTGAACGAGTGTTGAATCGGCTAGAGGGATTAAACAGTGTATCGGTTAATCTTTTAAATAATAATATGTTAGTAGATTATGACGAAAATGTATTAACAGAAGCAGACATAGTGGCGACTGTAGATAATGCAGGATTTGAAGCATATCCAGTGAGAGAAGCACAAAAGAAAGCAACACCAGAAAAGAAAGACGTTGCAAAAGAAGAATTAGATGTGATGAAGAGTAGATTGATTATCTCCCTGATTTTTGCAGCTCCTTTGTTTTATATTTCAATGGGACATATGTCAGGGTGGCCACTACCTGAGTGGATGCATGGTAGTGAAAATGCAATTACATTTGCTTTTACCCAGTTTTTGTTAGCAATTCCAGTAGTGTTTATCAATAGAAAATTTTACATTGTGGGATATAAAGCCCTTTATAAAAAACATCCGAACATGGACTCTTTGATTGCTATAGGGACTTCGGCAGCAATGCTATACGGTATTTTTGCTATCTATAAAATAGGAATAGGGTTAGGACATGGAGATTCCGATTTGGTTATGCGATATTCTATGGATTTATACTTTGAGTCAGCAGCAGTAGTTCTAACCCTGATTACATTAGGAAAGTTCTTAGAAACAAGAGCAAAGAGTAAGACATCGGAAGCTATAAAAAAATTAGTGGATTTGGCTCCAAAGACAGCAATTGTGATTCGTGATGGTGGGGAGATAGAAGTTGGAGTTGAGGACTTGATCTTAGAAGACGTTGTGATTGTAAAACCAGGTCAAAGTATTCCTACAGATGGAGTGATTGTAAAAGGAAAGACCTCTATTGACGAATCAATGCTAACGGGAGAGAGTTTACCAATTGAAAAGAAAGAAGGCGATAAAGTAATTGGCGCAAGTATCAATAAGTCAGGGTATTTTGAATTCCAAGTAACAAAAGTAGGAGATGATACTGTCTTATCGCAGATTATAAAACTAGTGGAAGAAGCAAGTTCATCAAAAGCGCCGATTGCAAAACTAGCAGATAAAATTAGTAGCATTTTTGTTCCAGTAGTCATTTTGATTGCATTACTCGCCACCTCTGTATGGCTCTTACTAGGGCATTCATTCGAATTTTCGCTGTCTATAGGAATAGCAGTTCTGGTAATATCTTGCCCTTGTGCATTGGGTCTTGCTACCCCGACTGCCATTATGGTTGGAACAGGAAAGGGGGCAGAAAATGGAGTCTTAATAAAGTCGGCAGAAGCTTTGGAGACAGCCCATACAATTGATACAGTCATTATGGATAAGACGGGTACAATCACAGAAGGAAAACCGCAGGTGACAGACTTACTGGTATCAAGTAGGATAACAGAAAAAGAAATGCTACAACTAGCTGCTTCCATCGAAAAACAATCCGAACACCCATTATCAGAAGCGATTGTAAAGCGAGCGGAGGATGAGTCACTAGAGATTTTACCAGTTGAAGGTTTTGAAGCATTACATGGGTTGGGAATCAAAGCAGTGGTAGCACAACAAACAGTATTGATTGGGAATATAAAATTGATGGAAGAAAGAAACATCCAAGTATCAAACTTTACTGAGCGATCGCAAAAGTTAGCTGACGAGGGAAAAACGCCCATGTACTTTGCAAATGAAAGAGAAGTACTTGGAATCATTGGAGTAGCAGATGTAGTAAAGCCCACCAGTCAAAAGGCCATTGAAGCATTTCAAAAACTGGGTATTCAAGTGATTATGTTGACAGGGGATAACAAAAGAACAGCAGATGCAATCGGTAAAAAATTAAAAGTAGATAAGATTATTGCAGAGGTGCTTCCACAAGATAAAGAAAAAGAAGTAAGAACGCTGATGGAAGCCGGGAAAAAAGTGGCGATGATCGGAGATGGTATCAACGATGCACCGGCACTTGTTCGCGCAGATGTTGGAATTGCGATTGGAGCGGGAACAGACGTAGCGATTGAGTCAGCAGATATCGTTTTGGTTAGAAATGATTTGTTGGATGGTGTAAAAGCGGTACAGTTGAGTAAATCAGTGATTCGAAACATCAAACAGAATTTATTCTGGGCATTTATCTATAATGTGATAGGAATTCCACTTGCAGCAGGGGTGTTTTACAGTATTTTAGGATGGAAGCTTAATCCCATGTTTGCAGGAGCAGCAATGAGTCTAAGTAGTGTGTCAGTAGTGACAAATGCGTTGCGGTTGAAGTTTTTTAAATAATAAAAGAATTTTATAAAGCATCACTGTCCAATAGGATGGTAACAGG
>CAYJGW010000005.1:0-80618 GCA_964369425.1 uncultured Lachnospiraceae bacterium | reverse complement strand
TTGTCTGCAACCTTTTTTAAAATATCATCGGTGTCCTCTGCCGTAATTCCTACGAGCAACAAGAATCCCTTTTCTATCTTAGATAGTAATTTATTTTCAACAGTAACACTAGCGTTTGTAACTCTTTGTATAATGACTCGCATGTCATTCCTCCTTAGATTTTCTTTACTTATTGAATGTTTTTCGATATGATAAGTAAAGATTTTGATTCCATCTCAGTATATACTGAATTGTGGTAAATGAAAAGACTTGATTCATAGGAGTGTATAGAAAATGAAAAATATAGAGACAAGAAAAATAGTATTTTCCAATAACAGCATGTCATATAACTTGACACGAAAGAATGTAAAAAACATCAATCTAAGAATCAAATCAGATGGAACAGTATGGGTTTCAGCGCATGAAAGCATCAGTGTGAAAAAGATTGAAGCTTTTATAATCAGTCGATGGAATTCTATTCAAAAACATATGCGACGGTTTGACGAGATGAAAAAGTATGAACCAGTAGTAAATCAGTATACGGATGGAGATGAGTTCTATCTGTTAGGGAATATTGTGAAGTTAAAAGTTATGGAATCATCAAATGAATCTATTTTCATAGATGGAGAATATATATATTTAAAAGTAAGGGATAAAGAGGATAAAAAGAGAAAAGAAGTTATTGTGGAACGTTTTTTTGATAAATTTAGTAGAGAGTATCTTGAAAATATATTAGAAGAGGTTTATCCGATGGTTTCGAAATATGGAATCGAGTTTCCAAATCTAAAGATTCGGAATATGAAGTCTAGATGGGGATCTTGTATGCCGTATAAAAAACAGATTAATTTAAATAAAAAATTAGTTCATGTTCCTAAAGAATGCATAGAGTATGTGGTATTACATGAATATGCACATTTCATACACCTTAATCATTCTAAGAATTTTTATAAATTTGTGGAAACCCTCATGCCGGATTATAAAGATCGAAAGGCATTGTTAAGTGGGTATGGTGCAATTGTGTTATAAAATTGTTGACAATCAATTTGTTAAATGTTATCATAACTAAACATTAGTGTGTAACTGGTCAAGCAGGCATTAACTAATAAAAAGATTTTCTTTTTGTTAAGTTGGTGCGTGCTTTTTTGCGTTCCGACAAATTATTAATTTTTGGAGGAAGAAGAAATGAAAGAAAAACTGTTTAGTGTATTACAAAGGGTAGGACGCTCCTTTATGCTTCCTATCGCAATCTTGCCAGTGGCGGGATTATTTTTAGGGATAGGTGGATCCTTTACAAATGCCACTATGCTTGAGACTTATAATCTCACAGAATTAATTGGACCAGGAACAATGATTTATTCTATACTGACAGTAATGTCAAAATGTGGAGATGTAGTATTTGCCAATCTACCTCTTATTTTTGCAGTAGGAGTAGCAATTGGTATGTCAAAGAAAGAAAAAGAGGTTGCGGCATTATCGTCTGTAATTGCGTTCTTGATTATGCATACAGCGATAGGCGCATTAATCACTATTAACGATGCAGGGTCATACTTAGTTGATGGATCGATAACATCAGTAATGGGGATTGAATCGTTACAGATGGGCGTTTTTGGTGGTATTATTGTAGGACTAGGTGTGGCAGCATTACATAATCGATTCTATAAGATTGAGCTACCTCAAGTTTTATCATTCTTTGGCGGTACAAGATTTGTGCCTATCGTTTCAGCTATTACGTATCTAGGAGTAGGAATTGCTTTATTCTATATTTGGCCAACGATTCAAGCTGGAATCTATTCGGTAGGAGAAGTGGTAAATAATAGTGGATATGCAGGTACGTTTGTATATGGTTTGATGGAAAGGTTATTGATTCCATTTGGATTACACCATGTATTTTATCTACCGTTCTGGCAGACTGCAGTAGGTGGTACACTTATGGTAGATGGAACTTTGATTGAAGGGGCACAAAATATCTTTTTTGCACAACTTGCATCACCAAATACAGAAGTATTTGCAGTTTCTGCAACAAGATTTATGTCAGGGAAGTTCCCATTGATGATATTTGGATTACCAGGAGCGGCATTAGCGATGTATCACTGCGCGAAAGTTGAAAAGAAAACAATTGTAAAAGGATTATTAATTTCAGCAGCATTAACAGCGATGCTAACAGGTATTACAGAGCCACTAGAATTTACATTTTTATTTATAGCACCAGCCTTATATTTCATTCACTGTATCGGTGCTGGACTTGCATACATGATTATGCATATTTTAAATGTTGGTGTGGGGATGACTTTCTCAGGTGGAATTATTGATCTTACACTTTATGGTATATTACAAGGAAATGAAAAAACTAATTGGATCATGATTGTAGTTGTAGGAGCAGTATATTTTGTGGTATATTATCTTATATTCAGACTTATCATTACTAAGTTTAATCTGAAGACACCAGGTAGAGAAGATGAGAACGAGGAAACTAAGCTTTATACAAGAAAAGATGTGGAAGCCCAGAAGAAAGCAAGTGGAGATGATAAGAGCGCTAAAAACAATGAGGTTAATACGCTCATCCTTTTAGGTCTTGGAGGAAAAGACAATTTATCAGATGTGGATTGCTGTGCAACAAGACTTCGTGTTACAGTAAATGATTCAAGCTTAGTAAAAGAAAATCTACTTAAGCAATCAGGTGCAGCAGGCGTAATTGTCAAAGGACAAGGCGTGCAGGTGATTTATGGGCCAAGAGTCAGCGTGATAAAGTCAGAATTTGAAGATTATCTAAGCTCTCCGGATAGTGATAATGTATCCATTGCTGCTGATAGTGAAAAAGAAGAGGGATTGGTGTTAAGTGCACCTTTAAAAGGAACAGTAGCACCATTATCAGAGACACCAGATGAGACATTTGCGCAAGAAATGATAGGACAAGGGGTCGTATTTTTCCCAACAGAAGGAGAATTAAGATCACCATGTGATGCAAAAGTAAATATGGTATTTCCTTCGAAACATGCGATAGGTTTAGAGACAGAAGATGGAGTAGAAATTCTGATACATGTAGGAATCGATACAGTAAAGCTTGACGGTGTTCCATTCGATGTGAAAATTGAAGAGGGACAAAGTGTTAAAAAGGGAGAACTTTTAATGAAATTTGACATAGATACAATTTCAAAAGAAGCTGCTAGTACAGCAACCCCTATGGTATTTACAAATCTTCCTGATGGAAAACAAATCAGTGTGAAATCATTAGGAGAAGTTGGGTTCGAAACAGAAATACTAACAATCCAATAAGAGAAGTGAGGATATTTGAATGAGAGTATTGAAAATTTTAAATAATAATGCATTATTAGCAATCGATGAGAATGAACATGAATTTGTGTTTCTTGGAAATGGAGTTGGATTTGCTAATAAGGTAGGAAAAGAATATGTAGCACCTATAAATGATAAAAAATTCATACTCTCATCAACAGTTGATAGAAGTAAAACTGTAGAGGAAATTATTGAAACGGTTTCACCAGAGTTTATTGAAATAAGTGGAGAAATTATTTCTGTAGCAGAAGAAAAATTTGATGAAGTCGATCCTAAAATTCTCTTACCATTAGCAGATCATATTGCATTTGCACTAGAAAGAATAGAGAAAAAGATGGAGATTTCAAATCCCTTTACGAGAGAATTAGAACTCCTATTTCCAGAGGAATATGAAATAGGTAAGAGGGGAAGAAATATCATTAAAGAAAAGACAGGAATTGAAATAAATGCGGCGGAAATCTCATATATCACATTGCATATACATAGCGCAATTGCAGCATCTCATGTGAGTGTATCTATCCAAGTAGTGGAACTGATACAAAGTTTCATCAAAGAACTAAAAGATTTGTATGGAATAAAGATTGATGAAGGGTCATTTGCCTACAATCGTTTTGTGACACATGTACGTTATATGATGGCAAGGATAGCAGAACATGAAACAATCGATTTGGATATGAACGAATATGCAAAGAATAACTTTGGGTTTTCTTATGAAAAGGCAGAGATACTAGTAGAAAAGCTTCAAGTCTTACTAGATGTAGAAATACCGAAAGTAGAAAATGGGTATTTGGCATTGCATATTGAAAGAATTATTAAAACAGCCATCGAAAATGAAGTGTAATTAGAAGTAAGAGATAGATAAATAGCTGGGTAGATAAAATGCGTCACGCATGAAATCTTACCCAGCTATTTTTTTATAGTCATTATAGATATCTTACCCAAGTTTGAGGCAGGTTTCATTAATACATGTAAAGGGGGCATACTCAGTCCTCTCTTTCTTTACAAAATTGGATGAAATCTTTCATCACCTTTGTCAAATATTTATTTTTATGCCACACAATAGAAAGTGGTCGTTGGAAATTTTCATCTTCAATGGAACAGGTAGATATTATTCCGGATTTTAGGTCATCTTCAACAAGTCTAAAAGGTAGTATAGAAATTCCTACTCCACAGGAAACCCCATTTATAATAGCCTGTGTGCTAGTACTTTCCCAAATAGGATGAATTGTGGAATGGTGTAGGGCAAATATGTAATCTAAATATTTTCTAACAGAACTTCCAGCCTCCCTAGAAAGAAAATTATATTGTGCAATATCCTTTACGGTAACAACCTCATTCTTTAAGAGTGGATGTGAAGGCATTGTAATCAAAACTAAATGCTCCATTGAAAATTGCTCTGCATGTAGTTCTTCAGTAGTGATTTTACCCTCAATAAGTGCTAGATCTATATTATTTTGTAATAAATCTTGTTGAAGTATAGTACTATTTGTAATATTTACACGTAAATCTAATGATAATCGCATCTGTGTAAACTCTTTTGCAAGAGACGGAATCAAAGTGTTTCCAATAGTGACCCCAGCTCCAATTCTCAAAACACCAGTGCTATTCCAATCTTTTAACTCCTTTTCTAAAGTGTCAAGCGAATCGATGATATGTACAGACTTGGAGTAGAGGTACTTGCCGCCCTCAGTTGGAGAAAGTCGTTTGTTTAAACGCTCAAATAGTGGAATACCATAATATTGTTCAAGTTCCTGAATTGATCGGCTGACAGCAGGTTGTGCCATATGAAGGAGCGTGGCCGCTTTTGTAATATTGTTAGCTTGAAATACAGTGATAAAAATTTTAATATGCTTGATTGTCATATGTTCTCCATTCATAACGAAAATAATATCAATTTCATATGATTATAATTAATTTCAAATATCAAGTCAAGCAAAGCAGTAGATTTATCTCCTTTTTTCTTGTCCACTTCAGTAATTTGTGTTAGTATAATTTCAAAGCATAAAATCTAAAAAATCTACCACAATTAGTGGTTCTAAATTATCTTTAAGATTCTAAAAAATTCATGCTTTTATCAAATTCAAATCAAAACAAAAGAGGAAGCATGGATGATGAAATACGATATGCTTATTGAATACTTCATTCAGTTTCCTGCTGAGAAAACAAAGGAGGAAGAATATGTCGAATCAAGAAAAACAGAGTAATCAAGTGCAAGAACAGAATGTAATGAATGCTATCTCGGATGAATGGTATGAAGAGGTGATTGCTGATGTAAAAGCAGATATAGCTTGGAAAGCGTTTTGGGGAGATGCAGAACATTTTGCAGATTTATTTAATCACACTTGTTTTGGAGGGAGAGAAATACTAAAACCTAAGTGCTTAGTCGAGGCTGACAGTGAAGTATCAGGAGTTATTGAGAAAGAAGGAAAAAGAATTTCATTAGAAAGACGACGTGATGTATTAAAGAAATCAATAGATGGAACCTACTATGCAATTTTAGGAATTGAGAGTCAGGGGACAGTTGACAATGCAATGCCATTGCGTGTTATGGTATATGACGGGCAGAATTATCTTAAGCAGTTGAAAGAACAAGGTGGACAAAGTAAAGAAGATCGTAAGGTAATACCAGTAATTACCGTTGTCCTATACTATGGAACTAGTCGTTGGAGTGGGCCACGTACTCTATTTGAAATGATGAGAGTATTGCCAGATGAAATGAAACAAGTAATGTCTGACTATCGGATGAATCTAGTAGAATTATTACATGATGAGACAGAACAATTTCATAATGTAGATGTTAAGAATCTATTTGAATACTCGCAAGCACTTCAACAAGGAGATATGGAGCGGATAGAAAAATTAAGTGAAAAAGGAACAATCAGCAGAGAAGTGTTGTATATGATATGTAGTGTAACAAAAGCAAATGAATTATTAATCCAATTGGAAAATCAAGAGGTGGAGGATGCAGATATGTGTAAATTTATAAGTGATTTAGTTAGGGAGAGCAAGGCTGAAGGTGAACAACGAGGCGAACAACGAGGCGAACAACGAGGCGAACAACGAGGTGAACAGTATAAGGTGATTGAATTAGTAATAAAAAATCATGGGAAGTTATCCGCGAAAGAGGCAGCGGGTCTATTTGATTGGAACCAACCGTCTGTGGATGAAATCTATCGCATATTAGAGTTAGAAGGGGAGAATATAAGTGCTAGAGAGATAAGAGAGAAGTTGGTGAAAAAAGGATTGATATCAGAGGTGATAATGAATAGTTAAACCATTGGTAGATTTACCTTCTTGTTTGCTAGATCCGATAAAAACACAACCTTTGAAAGATTTATCACGTGCAGTTTGCCAGGTGCGAAAGTTATGTGAAAAACATCATGTAAATGAAAATCAAATTGCAGTAGTGGGATTTTCAGCAGGTGGACATCTAACCGCAAGCCTAGGAGTGCATTATGATAAAGAAGAGATAAAAGCGGAGTGTGATCGAGGGGTGTCAAATAGACCAGATGCAATTGTCCTAGCATATCCGGTTATAACTGCGAGAGAGCATGCACATGTTTCGTCAATAAAAGCACTTTATGGAGAGCAACCTAGTGAAAGCGAACTTCAATTTGCCTCAATTGAAGAAAATGTAAAATCTGATACACCACCAACTTTTTTATGGCATACGATGAACGATTTTGTTGTGCCTGTTGAAAATAGCTTGCTATATGCGAATGCTTGTAAGAAAAACAATGTTCCATTGGAAATGCATGTATACTCGAAAGGACGTCATGGTTTGAGCATGGCAACCAAAGAATGGGAAGACTATACCAATTCCAATGGAAGATATGAGCAGTGAGCAATATGCGATAGTAATTAGTAAATACAAAAAGGAGAATTGGGGTGGCACAGATGTGGCGTGGAATGACTATGATAAATACATTAGTGACTGGCATGCACTGTCTACCAGTTTCTTAAAAGGGATTTGGGAATCTGAGGATTAGAAAGGGGTAAGGGATGAAAGTTGAAAAACAGCTTAGTGCAACAAAAACAAAACAAAGACGACATATTATGGATGTAGCACTGTCTCTTTTTTCTGAAAAAGGAATCAGTGTGCCAACAATAAGAGAGATAGCTACAGTAGCAAAAGTAGATCGGCAAACAATTTATAATTATTTTGATAGCAAGGAAGAGTTAGCAACCGAATTATTGAAAGAAATTGTAGAAAAGCAATATAGAATCATTGATGAAGTTGAACTAGAAAGTGAAAAAACGGGATATGAACTGCTAAAAGAATACATAAAAAAGTTGCCATTACTATCAAGAGGTAAAGAGGAATTTCTCTTTACTTTGCACTATGATTATTATTTTAGCGAATATTCAAGGCTTACTGAAAAGTCCATATTTTCGGAGTACAAGAAGGAAACGATGTTATATAGGATTTTTGAGAAAGGAAAGAAGGATGGTTCCATTTACTGGATAAAAGATGATATGACAGCGAATCATTTGATGTTGAGGTTGATTATTTATTCGCTACAAATGCTCGTATTTAGAGAAGCAGTTTTTCATAAGGAGTTTGATGAAGTGGAACTCAGCGTGGAGGAGTGCTTAGATTCGATGATTCGTATGTTTGGTACAAACTAAGATGCAAAATAATATCTGTTGAGGCATACAGAAAAAAAGGGAACGACCTCAACAGATGACTTACATGTCTACTCGGTAATGATTTTTTTATCATAAAGCCTTGCAGCATTTAGAACAACAAGTACCGATCCTGCATTATGCACGAGTGCTCCTGTTGCTGGATTTAATAATCCCATTACCGATAAGATAATTGAAGAAAAATTAATTACCATTGACATTGTGATGTTAAATTTAATAGAAAAAATTGTAGCATTCGAAAGTTTTTTTATATATGAAATCTTAGAAATATCATCGCTCATAATTGCAATATCAGCAGCATCAATGGCTATATCACTGCCCATTGTACCCATAGCAATTCCAACATCAGCAGTTTTAAGTGCTGGTGCATCATTCACACCATCACCAACCATACACACATCATTTCCACTTTTCATAAGAGCATTTACTGTGGCAACTTTACCCTCTGGAAGAAGAGAAGATTTAACGTCAGTTATGCCAACTTTATTTGCTATAAAATTAGCACTTTTTTCGTTGTCGCCTGTAAGAAGTACAGTTTTAGTTATTCCCGTTGAGTTAAGTTTAGAAATAGCTGTTTTTGAGCTACCTTTAATCTCGTCAGAAAGTCCAATAACACCGATAATCCTTTCTGTGTTTGCTACTATGATTACAGCCTTGCCCTGTTCTCTCAAATCTGAAACGCTATGCACTATGGGGTTAGCAATAGTAAGCTTTGCGTTATCTTCTATGAGTTTCTCATTACCACAGAAAGTTAGAAGTCCATTTACAGTCCCTAAAACGCCTTTTCCAACAGTCATAGAAAAATCTTTTAAATCTGCTAAGTTTATGTTGTTAGTTTTAGCACAAGACACAACTGCCTTACCTATAGGGTGTTCTGAACGACTTTCGACCGTACTCGCAAGTCTTAAAAGTTCATTTTTATCATAATCAAAGGTTTTAATATCACTGACAGCAAGCGTTCCTTTTGTGATAGTCCCTGTTTTATCGAAACACACTGTATTAACAGAACCCATACGCTCTAATGCCTCTCCAGATTTGATTAAAACACCGTTTTTTGTAGCTTGACCTATTGCAGCCATAATAGAAGTTGGAGTTGCTAAGGCAAGCGCGCAAGGACAAAAAACAACCAAAATAGTAACAGCACGAATAAGCGCATCATCTGGTCTGCCCAATCCAAAGGTGAAAATTAAATATGTAACTATTGCAATTATGCAAGCCAAAGGAACAAGATATCCCGCCCATTTATCAACAATTTTTTGAGTTGGCGCTTTTTGATGATCGGCATCCTCAACTAATTTAATCATTTTTTGCAGTGATGAATTTGCAAATGATTTAGTAACCTTAATATCAACCGAGCCAAAACGGTTTATAGTTCCTGTAAATACTTCATCATCTACAGATTTATCAACAGGTAAACTCTCGCCTGTCATTATACTTTGGTCAACGGTAGTGTCACCAACAATAATTACACCATCAGCTGGAAAACTCTCACCTGGTAAAACTCTTAATATATCATTTTGTTTAATGTCCTTGGCTTCGATCATAGTTTCGCCATTTTCACTGACTACTCGACCTTGTGCTGGAACGAGGTTTAAAAGCATCTCGATACCTTTTCTAGCTTTATCGACCGTTCTGTCCTCTAAAAGTTCGCCAATCGCCATAATAAAGGCAACTTCGCCGGCTGCAAATATATCGCCTATGTAAACTGCAGCTATCATTGCAATAGTGATCAAAAGAGGAGATGTAATTCTTTTATCTAAAGTGTTCACTATTGCGAGATACACAAGAGGAATACCCGAAATTATAAGAGATACCCATGCGGGGTTTAAAAGGAACTCAAAAGCTATGTTCATAAGTGGCAATATGTACTCTGTTATAAAACTCGCAAGCAAAAATATACCAGAAATCCACAGCATGGGAACTGAGTTAAGTTTCATTATTTGTTGTTTCATGGTGCATCCCTCCTAAATTGTTTTAGAAAACTGATTAAGTGCTGAAATTAGTTTTTTTATTGTTTCATCTTCTTGACCACTACTTATCCCATCAAGTACGCAGTGGTGCATATGTCCCTCAAGGATAAGTTGCCCTGTTTTTTGAAGTGCTGACTTGATAGCACCGATTTGAATTAGAATATCCTCACAAGGCTTATCTTCATTAACCATTTTGCTAATGCCACGTACTTGACCTTCAATTTTTTTAAGACGCTTATTTATAGCATCCACATCCATACATTGCTTCATTTTAAATCCTCCTTTATACCCATAGGGGGTATGGGTATATTTTATTAGATTTTAGTTAAAAAGTCAAGTGTATATAAAAAAACAGTAGCTACCTATTCAGCAGCTACTGTTACTCTATTTATGCTTATACCCTGTATAAATACACATTATCATTGCAAAAACTGCAAGGTATGACCAAAGTTTATGTTGTTTCATCTTTTTCGTCCTCCGTTAAAATTAAATCTTCTTTTTTCATAATAGGTTTAGCCGAAGTTAAAGTAAGTCCGATAGTTGAGGCATTATGTAGCCAAGCAGAAGTTCCTGCAGCTATAACACCGAAAATTCCAAGCGTAATTAAGGCAGTATTAAACGAAACTATAATTCCGTATTGTCTGTAAATTTTCTGCATTAGCTTTGTAGCAAGCCTGCGTATTTCCACAATCTTCGTGAGTTCGTGTGAGAGCACCGAAATATCAGCCACTTCTCGCGCTATGTCCGAAGAACCATTAAGTGTAAGTGATACATCGGCAACACTGAGTGCAGGGGTATCGTTTATTCCGTCACCAATCATAAGAATAGTTCTGCCATTAGCTTTTAGCTTTTCGATTATTTCAGCTTTGCCGTCAGGCAGAACAGAAGCATAATACTTATCAATACCAAGAAGTGAACAAGTGTGTTTAGCACTGTTTTCGCTGTCACCTGTAATCATATAAATATCTTTTACGCCCTCATTTCTTAGCATATCTATCGTGTATTTAGCATCTACTCTCGGTGGGTCATTTACACAGATAATTCCGATGAGTTCACCGTCAACAGCGAGATAAACCGCACTGTCACTTCCGATTTGCTCGTTTATAAAATCTTCCCTATCAGTAGGATATGGAACATTTTCATCATCAAAGACAAAATGTCTGCTGCCAATAACTGAGTGCTTTCCATTATAAATACTTGCTATTCCATGTGCAACAATATACTCAACTTTGCCATGTTCTTCTGGGTGATGAATGTTTCTTTCTTTAGCTTCTCGCACAATGGAAGATGCTACACTATGAGGAAAATGCTCCTCAAGACAAGCAGCTATTTTAAGCACTTCATCTTCTGTATAACCCTCTGTGATAGGGATTATTTTTGACACTTTTGGGACAGCATTTGTGAGTGTGCCTGTTTTGTCAAAAACAACGGTATCTACTTTTGATAAAACTTCAAGATATTTTCCTCCTTTCACAAGTACCTCATGATTAACGCTCTCTTTGAGAGCGGAGATAATCGTAATCGGAGTGGTAAGCTTAATGGCACAAGAAAAGTCAACCATAAGTACCGATAACGCCCTTGTAATACTCCTTGTAAGAAGTAAAGTAGCAAAGAAAAGTCCAAAACTTACAGGAACGATATCGTCGGCAAGTCGCTCGGCTCTACCTTGTACAATCGCTTTTTCTTTTTCACCAGTATCAATAAGATCGATAATCTTTGCAATACGAGAGTCGTTTTGCAAATTTAAGACCTCAACATCAATTTCACCGTCTTCAATAACTGTGCCAGCAAAAACGGTATTGCTGATAAACTTATGAACCGGTATAGGTTCACCCGTCATAGTTGCCTCGTTTATAAGTGCATCACCACCTACAACAGTGCCATCCATAGGGATTAGACTGCCTTTTCTGATACGAATGACATCACCAGCTACGACATCACTGTGATGAACTTCTATCTCTACACCGTCTTTTATAAGCCAAACCTTGTCTACATTGATTGTAAGAGTCTGAGCTAAGGCATGTTTTGCCCTTAAATTTGAGTATTCAAGTAGTAAATCTGAAAGTCTGAGTAAAAACATTGTAGATGATGCAGTTTTGTAGTTTTTCGACAGCAGTGAGGCTGCTATAGCAGTACCATCTAAAACTTCAACATTTATCTTCTTGCTTGTCAGTGCTTGAAGTCCGTTCATAATATATGGTACAGAACGAACGATAGTGTAAATTCTGTGCGGATGTATAGGCAGGAAAAAGTGCCTTGTCAAGTGGCATATAACGTGTTTTACTATACGCTTTTTCATTTTTGTTTCTAAAATTGCAGCTCGCTGTTCCTCTGTTGGAACACTATCTTTGATTTCAGATAATGATAAAGAAGATAGTGTATTTAAAACTAAACTTTTTGCACTGCTTTTCCTATACTCGATAAGCACCGATCCGTTAATCTCATTAGTCGAAACTTTTTCTACACCGTTAATACAAAAGAGCAGGTCGGAAAGTCCGTAACACTGCTCCTTTGTTAGTATGTATTTACCAAATCGAATTCTGAGGCGATAGGGCTTATCATAAATAATATGATATTTCATAAGCTTCTCCTATATTTTATTCCTCCGAGTAGCCGCAGTCATCGCCACAATCACAATCACGTTTTGCAGCTACTTTAGCTTCGTTGCAGATATCGTCTGCTTCTTCTTTTATGTTAGTAGCAGTTTCTAAGACTTTATCTTTTAGCATTATACCACCAGCAACACCTTTTACTGTTAGCACACGAACTTTTTTAGTTTTTAAAAGTCCTAATAGAGCAACGCCTGACGCAGCACCAGCTGCAAAAATCAATTTTCTTTCTTTAGTAATCCAGTGTAACATTCATATACCTCCAAATATTTTTGCTTTGATTATAACAAGTTATCTACTTATACATCCACTCCTAAACCGCAAACTTTGCGATATTTCGACGGAGTCTCACCATATATAATTCTAAACGTTTCTGCGAATTTACTTGTATTAATATATCCGATGTCATATGCGATTTCACTAATAGTCTTATCTGTAGTTCGTAGCAAAGTTCTTGCTTTACACATTTTTACATAGCGAATATATCTTCTAGGAGGCATTTCAAAGTTTTTAATATAGAGTCCTCGTAGTGTTGTTTCTGAGACATACAGCATTTTAGCTATTTGCTTTTCCGTAAGCATAGTTTCGAGTAGTAGTCGTCTTGAAACATTTATAGTAAACTTGATATCCTTATTCATATATATTCATAGATCCTTCCAACAATAGAAACCCAAGAATATGTATTCTTAGGTTTCGTATATTTTCTGTACTAAAATTTTTATGCTAACTTTTCTCCACACGCTCTGCAAGCGGCTTCTGCATCGGTATCTGGAGCTTCGTTACACATATATGAATCTAAAGTTTTAGCATTAGTTTCTGATTCCCAGTTTCTCATCCATTCGCCATCGCCCCAACCATAAGAGCCGAAAAGCAGTACATTGACACCGCCAAGATCATCTTTTACATCGTCCCACATTGGTTGGAATTCAGTTTCTTCTAAAACTTCAGCACCCATAGACGGGCAGCCGAAAGCTATTGATGTGTAATTTGATATCATATTATTTGTAAATTTGTCAGAAGTCATTACATCTACCTCTGCACCTTTGCTTTTTGCACCTTCGGCTATGAAATTTGCCATAATCTCTGTGTTTCCTGTACCACTCCAATAAACTACTGCTACTTTGCTCATGATAAAAATCTCCTTTTAAATTGATTTGTTTTATATATTTAAGCTACTACTTTTTTTACAGTTAGCTTTAAAATATCTCGTCCATTTTGCCATAATTTCTTATAAACAGCCTTGCACTTATCATATTTGGCAAACTTCAGTAAAGCTTCATCTTCGTTCCCATATACTTTCCAATATTTACACAGATTACATTTTCTACCCTTGTTACAGATAAAACCTTCAACGTCTTCGGGTGGATAGCCTAAAAACAAACCGATTTCATGTGGAAATTCTTCGTATTTAGAAAGTCTTTTGGATAATCGTTCTATCATCTTATCAATACTTAAATTTTCGTATCCATACTGAAAGAGAAGGGCACTTGCTTTTGAATTGTTCATATCGCTAAGAAGCATATCTTGTCTATATATATACACAAGTGCAGAGTCTTTACCAATTTTCAGTAGTCTTAGCTTTATTCCTGTTCCTATAAATTTCTCATTCCATGATGATATATCTGCATCCAAAGTCAGTTCGCTTTCAAGCTTGACAGTAAATAAACTCGCTGTTTTTAAAGATGAAAGCGTTAGCGAGCAGTACTCTATAAGTGTTTTTTCTGTTATCATACTACATCGCCTCTAATATGTTTTTTAGTGCAGAAAGAGAGCTTGAATGACTGCGCTCAACTCTTGCATTACATCGTTTTGCCTCGCAATTTGCACAGGCTACCAACTTGTGTGAAACGGTATTAGTAAAAAGAATTACCATATCAGGTGATCCGAACTTTCCTTTAACATCGCGCTTCATCTTTGTAAAAACTTTTGCCTTACAACCATACTCCTTGCAAGTGTCAATATATCGTCTTTCCATACACTCGTTTCCACCTACTATTACTACGCTCATAATTATACCTCGCTTTCTAATTAATAAAAGGTTAGAAAAAACTAACCCAAGCTTTTAAAATAAACCACTGCAAATGCAGGGGTGAATACAAATGTTAGTAAAAACTAACTTGGTGTAATGATACATTTTTTTTTACCTTTTGTCAAGAAAAAAATTCAGATTTTAAAATTCAGATTTCAAATGTTGTTCGAAACAAGCTAGTCTTTATATTAGATACTGCTTTAGGGGTGAATGGATTAGTTGTTGCACAACCAATTGCAGATATTTCAGTATTTGTAGTGGCTGTTATTTTTTACGCTAAAGTATCTAAACATGTCTTTGAAAAGGAAACTAATATTTTATAACAAAAATGATATTAAATCTATATAATTATAGTATTTTACATATAAAGACTTAGGTGATATTATTAAAGAAGAAAATAATGTCAAGGAGGAGTATGAGTGAGTCAATTAAGCGTGAATAAAACGGATGCGAAAACTTTATGGAAACTATTTATATCAACTTTATATATTAGCACATTTACTTTTGGTGGAGGATTTGTAATTGTAACATTTATGAAAAGGAAATTTGTTGATGAGTACGGATGGATTGAAGAGGATGAAATGCTTGATCTTACAGCACTTGCACAATCTTCGCCAGGTGCAATTGCAGTAAATGCAGCAATCTTGGTTGGTTGGCGAACAGGTGGTTTCTTTGGAATGCTAACAGCAGTACTTGGAACGATTATTCCACCAATAGGAATTATCTCTATTATTTCATTATTCTATGCAGCTTTTGCTGCAAATCCATATGTGGCACTTGTATTAAAAGGAATGCAAGCAGGTGTAGCGGCTGTTATTTTAGAGGTTGTCTATAACTTAGGAAAAAAAGTCGTAAATGAGAAGCAGATTATTAGTAATCTAATTATGGTAACTACCTTTATAGCAACTTTTTTCTTTGGGGTAAATGTAATGTATATCATACTTATTGCTGTTGTAATTGGAGTGATTAGAGAGGTTCTTAGTAACAGGAAAGGTAGGGGAGAAAAATGATATATCTAGAATTATTTCTTAGCTTTTTGCAGATTGGAATGTTCAGTGTAGGAGGCGGTTATGCAGCAATCCCGTTAATAAAGAGCCAAGCGGTTGATATACATGGGTGGCTTAGTATGAATGAATTTACGGATTTAGTAACAATTGCAGAAATGACACCCGGACCGATTGCAATTAATTCTGCGACATTTGTAGGAATACAAGTTGCAGGATTTCCAGGAGCTTTGATTGCAACATTAGGATGTATAACGCCTTCTTTATTTATTGTGTCAATTTTAGCTTACATTTACTACAAATATAAAGGTCTATCATATCTTGATAGTGTGCTTGCAACGTTGCGTTGTGCAGTGGTTGCATTAATTGCAGGAGCAGGTTTAAGTATTTTACAAGCAGTGGCATTTGGTGATCATGGAACAATTTCTTTAGAAAATGTAAACTGGATAGCATTATTGTTGTTTTCAGGAGCATTGATAGCACTGATAAAATTTAAAACCAGTCCTATCTTAACGATGGTAGCGTGCGGAGTACTAAATTTAGGACTAGCACAAGTTATGTTATAAGATTAATTAAAGTAAGAAAATAGAATGAAAATTTCGCTATAGCACGCTATTGACAAATGAATTAATAGCGTGCTATAGTTGTTTTGTAGGAGGTATTATAATGAATGAAGTGAAAATTGGGAAAATAATAAAATACATTAGTACTAATTTAGAAAAAAAAGCCAATAATCTGCTAAAAGAGCAGGATTTAAGCCTTTCGCAAGGGTTGGTTCTTATATGGTTAAGTGAAGCAGAAGGTGAGGAACTGCCAATTAAGAAGATTGAACGAAAGTTTGGAACTGCACAATCCACAACATATGGAATTGTAAATAGGCTAGTAAACAAAGGATATGTGGAGTGTCATTCTATTAATAGCAAAACTAAGATTGTAAAGCTTTGCAAAGAAGGTGCAGAGAAAGTAAACTTTATAAGAGCTTGCGTACAGTCTAGCGAAGTTGAAATGTTTGCTGGGTTTACCCAAGGAGAAAGAGCAATCTTTACAGAGTTTTTATTAAGGGCAGAAAAGAATTTAAATAATAGCGCGGTATTAAAAGGGGATGGTAATAATGAATAACAATTTAGAAAAATTAGACTCCATGCCAGTGAGAAAGGCAGTGCTGACCAATGCGATGCCAGCAATGATTGCAATGATAATGGTGCTTGTATATAATATGGCAGATTTGTTCTTTGTGGGACAAACAGGGGAACCTTTGCAAGTTGCAGCAGTAGCAATTGCCACCCCTGTATTTTTGATTTTTATGTCCATTGGAAATGTGTTTGGGATAGGCGGAACATCTTTTCTTTCAAGAAGTTTGGGAAGTGGAAATAAGAATCTTGCAAAGAAGATTTCCTCGTTTTGCTTTTGGTCTTGTATAGTGATTGGAGTGTTAATATCAGTGGTTATGTTCATGGCTATGGATAGCATACTAGCCATGCTAGGCACAAGTGATGACATTTGGGCTATGGTTAAGAACTATTTGCAAATTCTTTGTATTAGTGGACCGTTTATTTTAATCTCTAGTTGCTTTGCCAACCTTCTTCGTGGAGAAGGGCAAGCTGGAAAAGCTATGGTTGGTATGCTAATAGGGAATTTAGTCAATATTGTGCTGGATCCTATATTTATCTTGGGATTTGATTTGGGAGTTACAGGAGCAGCCATTGCTACGGTAATTGGAAATATTTGTGGAGGGCTTTATTATATTTTTTATCTATTAAAAGGTAATACGATATTAAGTACAAAAATCAAAGACTTTTCTGTTTCAGAAGGTATCTTAACCAATGTGTTAGCTATTGGAATTCCAGCATCTCTTGCAACGATACTTATGAGTATTTCACAAATGATATTGAATGGAAAAATGGCTGAATATGGGGATTTGGCCTTGGCAGGAATTGGAGTTGCAATGAAGGTAACAATGATTACTAGTATGCTTTGTATTGGACTAGGGCAAGGAGTGCAACCATTGTTAGGATATGCAGTAGGAGCACAGAATAAAAAGCGTTACCATGAGATTATGAAATTTTCACTAACCTTTGCATTTTTGTTAAGTGGAATTTTAACGCTAGGATGTTATCTTGGGTTAGAGCAAATTGTTGGAGGGTTTTTAAGCGATCCAGCCGCTTATGATTATGCATTTTCATTCTCTCAAATACTATTATCAACGAGTTTACTTTTTGGAATATTATTTGTTCTTTCAAATGCTTTGCAAGCAGCGGGAGCAGCAACGGCGTCACTCATTGTAAATGTAAGTCGTCAAGGTCTCATATATATTCCAATGGTATTTATATTAGATGCTACTCTAGGGGTAGATGGATTAGTTTTTGCACAACCTGTCGCTGATATTTCAGCACTTCTCTTAGCTGTTATTTTCTATTTCAAGGTATCGAAGAAGGTTTTTGTTAAACAAGAGGATTCTGTTAGCGTAACGAGACTTGAGCAAAAGGTGAAGTGTTAGTGTTACTGTTAGTTCTTGACAGAGACAAAAAAGTATGGTACTGTATCAATCGTATCGGAGGGTATGTTATATAAAGATAACTTGCTGGATAAGATAATGTGCGTGGCACAATGTCTTACCCAGCTTTTTTTGTATAACGAGTCAATAAGTTAAGGGTTAACAAAATCGGTTATTAGGAGAAGAAAATGGATTTATTAAAAGGAAATGTCAAACAAATTTATCTGAAATATTTAGTCGCTTCATTTGGAGGTGCTATATTACAATCTGTATATGGGATTGTGGATATGATAGCAGTAGGTCAATATCATGGACCAAAAGGGGCAGCAGCAATGGCTATTATTGCGCCTATATGGAATGTGGTATATAGTTTAGGGTTACTGACAGGAATAGGGGCATCTATACTCTTTAACTTTGTTAAAAATTCAGAGAAAAGGAATAAGAATAAGGCAAATGGTTACTTTACGGTTGGTGTTCTTATGACAACAGTTATTTCACTAATATTATGGCTATCGCTTATACTATTTGAAAATGAGATTTTGATTACACTAGGAGCAGATGAAGCGTTGCTACCACTTGCTAAAAAGTATCTCATACCAGTGAAATTTTCATTGCCTGTTTTTCTTTTTATGCAATTTACAGCTGCATTTTTAAGAAATGATGATAATCCTACATTATCGACAAAGGCTGTTATCGTAGGTGGGGTGTTTAATATTCTTGGAGATATCATCTTCGTATTCACATTAGATATGGGCATTTTAGGAGCTGGGCTTGCGACTTGTTTAGGAGCTACATTATCGCTACTCATAATGCTTACTCACTTTAAAAGCAAGAAAAATACACTTCGACTGGTTAGACCTAAAGGAATTATCAAAAAATCCCAAAGAATTGTATCCCTTGGATTTGCAACATTTTTTGTAGACCTAGCTATGGGGATTTTGACGATACTGTTCAATATACAGATTATGAAATATTTGGGCAGTGATGAACTTGCCGTTTTTGGAATTATAGTCAATGTTGCAATTTTTGTACAATGTTGTGCATACGGTGTTGGACAAGCGTCACAACCAATCTTGTCTGCAAATTATGGTGCGAATAAATTTGAGCGAATCAAAAAAGTATTCAAGTACAATGTTGTCACGATTATCGTAATCAGTGCTTTGTGGGTTGTTGCTACCATGCTATTTCCAACAGCATTTGTACATGCTTTTATGAAGCCGTCAGAAAGCGTACTGAACATTGCACCAGTAATTATAAGAACTTACTGTATATCATTCATTTTATTACCGTTCAATATCTATGCTACTTACTACTTCCAGTCAACGATGAAAGCAAATATTGCGTTCGTTATTTCTGTTACTAGAGGACTGTTTATCAGTGGAGGTCTTATCCTAACCTTACCGTTAGTATTCACACCAGATAGCATATGGTATGCAATGCCTATTACAGAATGCATTACATTTATTTTTACAGTTCTTATGATTATAAAAACAAGAAAAGATTGAAGTACTATTATAAATAAGATATAATTATATCAATAAAATGATACGAAAGGATGAACGTAATGATAATTAAAGCTTCAGCAACACTAAGAAATGATTATGCATCAATATCTAATTTAGCAAAGAAAACAAACGAACCGATTTATATAACTAAAAATGGAGAAGGTGATGGAGTTTTTATGAATATTGATGCCTTTGAGAAAAGAGAGCAAGCATTGGAACTTCGAGCAAAGATTATGCAAGCAGAAAGTGAAAGAATGAACGGAGCAAAGACAAGAAGTATTTCAGAAGCAAGAAAGGAATTAATAGCACGTGCAAAAGAGATGTAACGTTGAGATTTTACCAACCGCATGGGAGGATTTAAAGAAGATTGAAGATTATTATTTCATTAGATTTGGAATTGATTCTGCAATCAAAGTGACAGATAATATTCTTAGTAGCATTGAACGACTAGAAATGTTTCCAGATTCAGGATCGTTAACGCCAGATAAATGGCTGAATGATCAAGGCTATCGTATGGTGATATGCAAGCGATATGTTTCTATCTTTCGGTGGTTAGATAACATAATTTATGTATACCATATTGCAGATACGCAGACGGAATACACTGAGTTATTTTCTTAGGAGGTAAAGGTATGACACAAGGAACGATTGTATTAGAAGGTGGAGGTTCTCGTGGGGTATTTACAGCAGGTGTTTTGGATTACCTAATGGAGAAAAATATATATTTATTGAATGTAATTGGAGTTTCAGTAGGGGCATGTAACGCAGTCGATTACGTATCAAAACAAATTGGAAGAACAAAAGATTGTATGATTCATGAAAAAAAATCTCCTTTTAATTTAAGCGTAAAAACATATCTTAAGACTCACAGTTTTGTGGATATGGATACGATGTTCGAAGCATATCCTAACCATATTTATCCTTTTGATTTTGATACTTATTCAAAGTCAAAGATGCGTTGTATAATAGGGGTTACTAATTGCGAAAATGGAGAGGCTGAATTTTTAGAAGAAAAAGAAAATAAAGATTGCTTATTCAATATTTGTCGCGCATCTTGCAGTTTGCCAATAATCACACCTATTGTGAAAATTGATGGAAAGCCATACTTAGACGGAGGAATGTCGGTTTCCATTCCTATAGAAAAAGCAAAGTCTTTGGGCGAAGAAAAAATCGTGATAGTACTTACTAGGCAGTATGGATATAGAAAGTCACCTTCTGGAAAAGTGGAAAGTACATTGATATCTAAGTTATATCAGAAATACCCCAATTTGGTCGAAAGCAAGGAACAAAGACATTTAGAATATAACCATAGTTTAGATCAGATAGAACAATTGGAAAGAGAAGGAAAAATATTTGTGATAAGACCACAATCTTCGTTGGTATCTCGAATGGAAAACGATGCCATAAAATTGAATGAGTTGTTTCAACATGGTTATCAACTAATGAGTGATGAATTTGAAAATTTGATGAAATATCTAAGTGCGTGATAAGAATGAAGATACCTAATAACAATAGTAGAATCCCAGTGAAGCAACTACCAGAGTTGTCCTCGCTGGGATTTATGCATTCCTATTGTGCAAACTGTATAAAAAAGTAGGTGCATTTTTGTGAATAAGGTCAAAATAACTGAGTTATGCAGAGAAACTATTGACGAAAGAATGGTGAGATGATAGTATAATAAAAAACAGGAAAACCTTTTCACAAAAGGAAGTGGGATGAAAAGATGGCAACTACGATAGCTGATATAGCAAAAGAGGCAGGTGTGTCGATATCGACAGTATCTAGAGTAATAAATAACACTAAGCCGGTAAATCAAGATTTAAGAGATAAAGTATATGCAGTGATTAAGAAAAATAATTTTAAACCAAATACGTTAGCGCGTGGTTTGGTTACCAAAAGAACAAATCTAATCGGAGCCATTGTCCCAGATATCTCCAATGCAGTTTTTGGTGCATTACTAAAGGGAATTAATAATGCTTGTTCTGATAAAGAATATACAATTATGGTATGTGAATCTGGTGGGAAAAGAGAAAGTGAACTGAAGTTACTAGAAATACTAGAAGAGCGCCAGATAGATGGAGTGTTATACGCAGGGATAGATGTGGATCAAGAGTTGGTGGATGTTATGAAAACAAAGGACTATCCAGTTGTTTTAGTAACACAAGAATGCTCAGTAGGAGATGGAATCCTACATACGGTTGTACATGACAATGTGGCAGCTGTAAATGATGCAACAGAATTTTTAATTAACAATGGTCATGAAAGAATTGCTTATATAGGAGGCCCAAAGCATGACTTTTCATCAGGTAAGAAAAGACTGAGAGGATATACAGAGGCCTTGCAACGACATAATATTGAACTTACAGATACTTATATTGAGCAAGGTGAATTTTCACTACAGCATGGATATAGTAGTATGAAGAAGATTTATGAAGAGAATACCCAACTTCCAACAGCAGTTTTGGCTGGAAATGATGTGATGGCTATAGGTGCCATTCAGTTTTTACTAAGTGTTAATGTTAAGGTACCAGAAGAAATATCAGTTATAGGATTTGATGATTTAGAAATTGCAGAATATTTTCAACCTAGATTATCTACGGTGAGAATATCGTACTTTAATGAAGGAGTCAAGGCCGGAGAAGTTTTGATGGATTTGATAGAGAATAAAGAAAAAGAGCCAATGACACATTATGTTGGACATAAAATAATTAGAAGAAATACAGTTCAAAGAATAAAATAGGCTGGCGACAGCTTAATTTTATAAAGAATAGGAAAGCGCTTTCCTATCAAATAATAATACCATTCAAGGGAGGAAGAAAAATGAAGAGTAAAAAAGTAAAACAATTGATTGCAACAGTGGTTGCAGGTATGATGATGTTCTCATTAGTTGGATGTGGAGGCAGTGGTGAGAATCAAGATGCAAGTGAAAGTGGAGGAGAGGATGTAGTAACCTTAAGATTTTCATTTGATCAAGGTGTAGGAGAGCCAACACAAGAAATCGTAGATATGTTTAATGAATCACAAGATGAGATTGTTGTGGAAACGGTATTGTTGCCTCAAGATGCAAATGTTGTTCATGATGACTTTGTAAATAAGTTGGCATCGGGAGATACAAGCATTGATATTATGGGATTGGATGTTGTATATATTGCAGAATTTGCTTCAGCAGGTTGGTTAATGGATTTAAGTGAAGAACTAGACAGCAGTATTACAGATACAATGATAGAAGGAACAGTAGAAGCAGCTACCTATGATGGAAAACTAGTTGCGGCACCTTGGTTTACAAACTCCAGCGTTCTTTTCTATAGACAAGATGTTATTGATGAATTAGGTGTAGAAGTGCCTACAACTTATGAAGGTTGGATGGCATTAGCTGATCAAGCAGTAGGAATTGGTGGAATTGAATACGGTGCGGATTTCCAAGCAGCACAGTCAGAAGCATTGGTAACAAACTGGGTAGAATATATTTGGAATAATGGAGGCGATATTTTAGATGAATCAGGCGAACCTGTTATTGATACTCCACAGAATGTAGAAGCAACAGAAATAATGAAAAAATTTGTAGATGAATATGCACCAGAAGGAGTGACTACATATACTGAAACTGAAAGTGAGCAGGTATTCAAAGAAGGAAAATGTTTATTTATTCGTGACTGGTCTGGTTTTTGGACAAGTGGACAAGGTGAAGATTCACAAGTTACAGGAAAGATTGGGGCAACAACTTTACCAATAGGTCCACAAGGTTCAGAGCCACATTCGTGTTTAGGTGGATTAGATTTAGTTGTAAATAATGCAATCTCAGATACACAAAAGGAAGCAGCAATTGAGTTTATTGAATTTATGGTTAGCCCAGATACACAAAAAGAAATGACATTAATCTCATCTCAACCACCAGTTGTGAAGTCAGTATATGAAGATGCAGAAATATTAGAAGAAATACCTTTTTATGCAGATTTCTACGGTATTATTGAAGGTGGAAAATCAAGACCGAAGTCACCACAATACGCAAAAGTATCAGATGCGATTCAAAGAAATGTACATCAAGCATTAACAGGACAAGTAACAGTAGAAGAAGCTTTAAGTAGTTTACAGACAGAAGTAGAAGAAATAGGCGCTGAGTAACATGTGTTAAACGTAGAGGTCTACCACTAGACCTCTATAGTTGTCTAATGAGACACTAAAATTAGTTGTTGGAAATGGAGACAATAATGAATAAGATAAATAAACGAAGAACGATAGAAGAAAAAGAGAGCATTGCAGCGTGGATTATGATGGCACCTGCATTGGTTGTTTTGGCAATAATTGCAGTATATCCAATTTTGAGGACAGTCTGGCTGAGTTTACACGAGATGGTATTAACAGATCCTGCAAGCGGTTATCCTTTTATAGGTGCAGAGAACTATATGAATATTTTTCAGGATGAACGAGCAATTGAATCAATCATATTTACACTAAAGTTTACAGTAACGACTGTATCTTTGGAACTGTTACTGGGATTTACAGCAGCAATCATAATGAATAAAGCATTTAAAGGAAAAGGGTTGGTTAGAGCAGCGATACTAATACCATGGGCGATACCAACATCGGTATCTGCACTAATGTGGAAATTTATATACAATGATCAGTATGGTGTTTTTAATGATGTTTTACATAGGTTAGGTATCATTGATGCCTATCAAGCATGGCTTAGTACATCAAGCGGATCTTTCATGGCACTTGTTATTGCAGACGTATGGAAAACAGCACCATACATGGCACTTTTGATTCTTGCAGGTCTACAAATGGTACCAGAAGAATTATATGAAGCTGCTAGTATTGATGGAGCAGGTATATGGAGCCGATTTACACAAGTAACTTTGCCAACGGTAAAAAATACTGTAGTGGTTGCATTGTTATTTAGAACATTGGATGCTTTTAGAGTATTTGATCTTATCTCTGTAATGACCGGTGGTGCAAATGGTACAGAAAGTATTTCGATATATGCATATAATAACTTGATGAAGTTCCTAGATTTTGGTTACGGATCGGCATTGGCAGTTTTAATCTTTGCAGTTGTATTTATAATAAGTTTAATCTATATGAGAGTTCTTGGGGATAGATTAACAGATTTTTAGAGGAGGAATGACTATGAAAGAAGAAAAATGGAAGGTGATAGCGAAAAAAACATTATTTTACATATTTGTGATTGCATTTATAGGAATTATAGTTTTTCCGTTCTTTTGGCAATTTATGACATCTATAAAACCTTTGGATGAAATAGCTGCGATACCTGCGAAATGGATCCCAAGTGAAGCCCATATAGAATTTTATTTTAATGTGTTTGACAAACATCCCTTTGGACGATATCTTTTTAACAGTTTAGTAGTAGCTTCAACAACGACAGCCCTTAGTATTTTAATCGGTGCATCAGCAGCATATGCGTTAGCAAGGTTACGATTCAAAGGGAAAAAAATAATGTTAATGACAATACTTAGTATATCTATGTTTCCAACAATTGCAACATTAAGCCCGATTTACCTATTGTTAAGAGAAGCTGGATTACTCAATACTTATGCGGGATTAGTGTTACCGTATACAACGTTTGCATTGCCTCTATCGATTTGGTTATTAACTAACTTTTTTAGTCAATTACCAAAGGGGTTTGAAGAAGCAGCATCTATCGATGGTTGTTCACGAGCAAAAATATTTTTTATAATTATGTTACCATTGATTAAACCGGCAGCATTTTCTGTAGCTTTAATAGTATTTATAAATGCGTGGAACGAATATATTTATGCACTGACGTTTATGACAGATAATATGATGAGAACAGTTCCAGTAGGAATTGCGTTATTCCCAAGTAACTATGAGTTACCATGGGGTGATATGGCAGCAGGATCCATTGTGGTTACCGTACCGCTAATTCTATTAGTGCTAATCTTCCAAAAGAAGATTGTGGCTGGATTAACAACAGGTGGAGTAAAAGAATAAAGAAAGTGAGAGAAAAATGAAGAGAATAAAATTAAACAATGATATTAGTTTATCAGCAGTGGTTGCAGGGTGTATGAGAACAAAAGATAGTCAGTTAGAAGGAGATAAACTTTTAGAGTTTGTGGAGTTGTGCTTGGAACTTGGTGTAACATCATATGATCATGCACCAGTATATGGATGCTATACATGCGAAGAAATATTTGGAGATGCTGTATTAAAAGTAAAGCCATCTTTAAGAGAAAGAATGGAAATTATAACGAAGACAGGAATTGTTTTGCCTGGTGTAGAAGGCAACAAAACGATTTATTATAAATCTACGAAAGAACAAATTGAAAAAGAAGTAGATGAATCACTGAGAAAATTAAATACTGACTATATAGACGTATTACTTATACACAGACCAGATCCATTGGCACATCCTCAAGAAACAGCAGAGGCATTAGAATCAGTTATAAAATCAAAAAAGGTATTAAGTGTTGGAGTTTCTAATTTTATGCCATCTCAAATTCAAATGTTACAAAGTTATCTGAATGTACCGATTGTAACGAATCAAATGGAACTCTCTGTAAAAACAGTTGACAATTTCTTTAATGGTGTCACAGATGATGCACTGACTAGAAGAATGCCGTTAATGTCATGGTCACCATTAGGAGGTGGAAGTGTTTTTGTAGGTGAAGATGAGCAGTCGCTTCGATTACGTAGAGTTTTGGGAGCAATTGCAGAAACACACAATGTAACGATTGACACAATTATGTATGCATGGTTATTTGCACAACCAGTAGAAATTGCAGCAGTCACTGGTACAATGAAGATTGAGCGTATGAAAAAGGCAATAGAAGGGTTAAATATTGAACTTTCTTACGATGAATGGTATCAAATACTTGCAGCATCTAGGGGATATGATGTACCATAGAGAAAACATAGAGAGGATGAAAATTAATGAGTAAGATTAGATTTGGACTCATAGGGTCAGGTTGGCGAGCAGAATTTTATATTAGAATTGCAAAGCATGTGCCAGAATTATTTGAGTTATCAGCAGTATTGATTCGTGACAAAGAAAAAGGAGAGGCATTCGCAAAGAAATTTGGTGTAAAAGTAGTACAAAGCCTAGATGAACTATTAGAGACGAACCCATTGTATGTGGTACTATCAATAAAAAGGGGAATTGTTTCTGATTATTTACAAACATTATTTCAAAAAAATATTCCAGTACTTTGTGAAACACCACCTGGTGAGACAGTTGAAGCGTTAGAAAAAGTTTGGAATGATGCCAAGAAAAATGACGCAAAAATCCAAATAGCAGAGCAATACTTTGCACAACCACTATATGCAGCATGGGGGAAAGCTATCAGTGATGGTAAAATAGGAGAGGTGCAAAATATTAATATTTCATCATTGCATGGATATCATGGAATAAGTATTATTCGCCAGTACCTAGATACAGCATTTATGAATTGTAAAATCACAGGAAAACGATATGTCTTTAAATTAACTGAGACTTTTGGAAGAGGGGGCATGGTCTTTGATGGTGAAATTGTAGATTCAAGAAGAGATCGATTGACTATTGAATACGAGAATGGAAAAGTAGCTTATTTTGATTTTTCAGATCCAGCACAATACCACTCGTTTATAAGAACGAGACAGTTGAATGTTCAAGGAACAAGAGGAGAAATAGATGATTTGGTGATAAGATATCTATCACAAACCAATATACCTGTTACACAAGAACTTGTCAGAAAAGATATGGGGATTTACAATAATCAAGAATGGGCACACTATGGAATCATGCTTGGTGAGGAATTCTTATATAAGAATCCTTTTGAATATGCACGTTTAAATGATGATGAAATCGCAGTTGCGACGTGTATGTTAAAAATGAATGAATATCTTGAAAGTGGAAAAGGATTTTATAGTCTAGAGGAAGCTTTACAAGATATGTATTTAAGTTTGAAGATGGATGAGGCTTTGGAGAATCCATATCAAACAATTGAAACCACTACCCAAATATGGGCTAAGTGATTTAGAACGTGGTTGTAATGAAATCTATCAATGTTTCATTGCAGCCATCTATTTTTAGGAATATGTTAATCGGTTGACATATTCCTGAAAATATGATATTTTACTAATCAATAATACATAAATAAAAGGAGAGTTGTGAGATGAATCTAGAGAAGATAGAAAGTTGGTCAGCACCAGAATTAAACGGAGCGTATATCTATGGGGATATGCCAGGTGATAAGATTGAGATAGGGGAGAGTCACATAACAAAAGCAAGTAAAATATTTCCAGAACTATTAAAGATTATGAAGAGTATGCAAGAATGTGGAAAGAAAATTGTAATTTCTGTATGCGGAGGTTCGGGAGTAGGAAAGTCTGAAACAGCTTCATTAATTTCTTCTTACTTAGGGAAGTTAGGTGTTAAGAGCTATACATTGTCAGGAGACAATTATCCGCATAGAATTCCGATGTATAATGATGCGGAGAGACTTAGAATCTTTCGACAAAATGGGTTATTAAAGATGGTGGAAGATGGTGTTTACACAAAAGAGCGATTCCAAATAGTACAAGCAGAACAAGCGAAAGATATGGATGCAAATAGGGCATTGATAGAAGAATATTCTTGGTATGCTTCATATATTAACGGTGGATGCGAAGGATTAAATGGGTATCTTGGAACGAAAAATGAGATTAACTTTGACCAATTGAGCAAGATAGTAGCAGATTTTAAATCTGGAAAAGATAAAATCTATCTCAAGAGAATGGGAAGGGATAACACAGAACTGTGGTATGATGAGGTTGATTTCTCAGATACAGAAGTTCTTGTCATTGAGTGGACACATGGAAACAACGATAATTTAATTGGTGTAGATATCCCTATTTTATTAAATAGTACACCAGAAGAGACGTTAGAGCATCGCAGAATGAGAAATCGAGATGGGGGAGTAGATAGTCCATTTATCTTAGTAGTGCTAGAAATTGAACAACAATTATTGGCATCACAAGCAAAAAAAGCAAAGATTATACTGTCTAAGGCAGGTGAATTATTAACTTATGAAGAGTATTTGAAATTATAGGAGGAGAAAAAATGGGAGAATCACATAATATCAAACCAATGCTAAATGCATATCCAGATAGTATCGGAGGAAGTTTAAAAGATATCGTAAGTTTTCTTAAAAAAGATGAGTTAAAGGATGTATTTCAATCTTTTTATATATTACCAAGCGTATTTAACACAGACTTGGATCGCGGGTTTTCTGTGGTGAATTATGACTTGAATGAAACATTTGCATCGGAAAAAGATTTAAATGAGTTAAAGCAATTAGGAATGGATTTAAAATTAGATTTTATCCTTAACCATGCGTCTGTACTATCTGAGCAATTCCAAGACATATTAAAAAATGGAAAACAATCAAAATATGTTGACTTTTTCATTCGTTGGAATGAATTTTGGAAAGATCTTGGAGAGATGACAAAAGAGGGGTATATCCAACCAAACAAAGAGTTGATTAAAGATATGTTCTTTCGAAAGCCTGGACTTCCAATTCTAATGGTCAGAATGCCGGATGGAGAAGAAGTACCATATTGGAATACATTTTATCAAGAGGTAAAATATAAAGAATTAGACCCACAAGATATCATGGAAGTTTGTCAGATACAATATCATGCTGCTAATGAGGTCGCTAAGATTGTAAATGCGGGAACTCAGTCAGGAATAAAAGTAAATGAAATTGATTTTGCTGAGTTTGAAAAATATAAATCATCTGTGATTGAATTGTTAGAGTCAAAGAGAAGGTATCTTGGTCAGATGGATCTAAATATTAAATCTCCATTGGTATGGGATTTTTATGATAATACATTATCTAAACTAGCAGGATATGGCGCGAGTATCGTTCGATTGGATGCATTTGCTTATGCACCAAAAGAACCAGGTTTAAAGAACTTTTTGAATGACCCAGATACTTGGGACTTATTGGGGAAAGTACAAGCACTTGCAGATGAATATAAGCTTACTTTATTACCTGAGATTCATGCAACTTATGGAGAGAAAATCCATGAAGTGTTAAACGACAAAGGTTATATGGTTTACGACTTCTTCCTACCAGGACTTATCATTGATGCATTTGAAGAGCAAAATGGTAGTATGCTTGAGCGATGGGGAAATGAAATTATCGAAAAAAAGATGGATGTTGTAAATATGTTAGGATGTCACGATGGCATTCCACTTTTAGACTTAAAAGGATTGATTCCAGAAGAAAGAATTGGAGCATTAATTGATACCGTAGTAGCAAGAGGCGGATATGTAAAGAATCTGCATGGGCAAAAAAATATGTATTATCAAGTAAATGCAACTTATTATAGTGCACTAGGTGAAGAACCAAGAAAGATGTTATTAGCAAGAGCTATTCAGATGTTTATGCCTGGAAAACCGCAAGTATGGTATCTTGATTTATTTGCAGGGAAAAATAATCACAAAGCAGTAGAACTTGCAGGTCCAGGAGGTCATAAGGAAATCAATCGTACAAACTTAAGTTTAGATGAATTAGAAGTGGGTATAAAAGAAGAGGTTGTAAAAGAACAGATTCGTTTATTACGTCTTAGAAAAATAAATCCTATTTTTGACAAAAATGCGAAAATTGATATAATGAGTAAAGACAACAAGTTGAGCATTACATGGACATATAATGAAAAATCAATTTCATTACAAGCAGACTTGAAAACATATAGCTATGACATTATAGAGTAAAATAAGAGGTAGGTGAGGAGATGGTAACCCTAAAAGATGTAGCAAGAGAGGCGGGGCTCACAGTAACAACAGTATCTAGAGTATTAAATAACCGCGGATACATCAGTGAGAATGCGAAAGAAGCAGTTTATGCAGCAATGGATAAGCTGAATTATAGGCCAAATGAAGTTGCTCGGTCACTTTCGCTACAGAGTACGAACACAATTGGTGTCATCGTACCTCACATCCGTCATCCTTACTTTGCAGAACTCATTAGTAATATAGAGAATTATGCAGCAAAACATAAATATAAAATCTTGCTCTGCAATTCAAAAGAGACAGATGAAAAAGAACGGGAATATTATCAAATGTGTGTGAGCAATCGCGTAGCAGGGATTATTCTTTGTAGCGGTAGTGTGGAAATCAAAGAATTTCATGGTGGTAATTTTCCAATTGTAACAATTGAGCGTAATCTAGATAATGGAACAGCTGCTATTGAATGTGATAATCATGAGGGTGGACGAATAGCTGCAAGTCACCTTATAGAGCAAGGGTGCAAAAGATTATTGCATTTTAGTGGTCTCTATACCAAAGAGATGCCTGCGGATGCAAGAACACTAGGATTTAAAGAAGTGTGTGAAGAGCAGGAGGTATTTTATAAAGAAATCAGCACAAATGAGCAGCAATATGAATACATGGATTACCGAAATGCAATAGAAGAAGCATTGAGTACAGATGAATCCATTGATGGAATATTTGCAAGTGGAGATGTGATTGCAGCACAGATACTACAGGTGTGCGCAAAGCTTGGTAAGAAAGTTCCAGAAGAGGTTAAAGTGATTGGATTCGATGATGTGGTGATAGCGGGACTTACAACACCACCACTTACGACCGTACATCAGCCTATAAAAGAGATGACTAAGACAGCAGTAGACGTTATAATAGATGCAAATAAAGGGAAAAAGGTTGAAGAACGAACAGTTTTACCGATTCGATTGGTGAAAAGAGAAACGACGTAGTGGAGTATTAGTTGTTGCTATTTTGAAAGGTGAGCGAATAATTATGGTAAGTACGAATCAAAATATATTTTTAGAAAATGGGATGGAATTAGTAGACTACAGAAAAAAATATTTTCCAATCACAATTTATCCTCATCATATGAAAGATAGAACAATTATATATAGCCACTGGCATGACGAATTGGAAATCACTTGCATTTTTTATGGGAGATGTGAGTTTTATAATCATGGAGTAAAAAACGAAATAGTTAGTGGTGGTGTTAATATAGTCAATTCAAAAGAGATGCATCATGCAGTTCCAGAATTTTCCCTCGAGTATTCAAAGGAAGAGATAAAAGGTGTAACAGTTCAGATTAGTAAGGAATTTATTGAAGAGTTGATTCCAGATTATGAGGAGATTTATTTTGAGATAGAATCCAGGCAGGTTGAATACGAAATCGCAGATATCATTAGAAAAATACATGTACTGAATAAAGTAGGGAATGTAGAATCAGGAATCAACATTTTAAAGTGTTGTTGCGATTTGGTACTTGTATTGTATGAAAAATGTAGAAAAAATAAGCGACTCATTCCAATTAATACGCAGAAAGATTTAGAACGAATAAGAATCATTGTTATGTATATTAATGAGCATTATAACGAAGAATTAAAACAGCAAGATTTAGCAGCTAAGTTTTATTTTTCAAGAGAATATTTTTCCAGATTTTTTCGTGCACAGACAGGATTAACATTTAAGGACTATTTGATGCGTTATAGATTAGAAAAAGCGAAAGAGGAACTATTAGAAAATAATACTTCTTTGTTACAGATTGCAATCAATCATGGGTTCTCTGATCTAAACCATCTCAACAATTGGTTTAAGAAATCATATGATATTTCTCCATCACAATATAGAAAAATAAACGCGAAAGAAAGACGGTAAAATCTATTTCGAGATTTTACCGTCTTTCTTTTTGTCCGATAAGTTATAAAAATAGCAAGAGTTTTTCTAGCTGAAGGTAACATATCACAAAACATAGAAAAAGAAGATACAAATTGAGGGATGAACTGAATTAAAAAGTGATAAGCTAAGTTTAACAAGAACAAGGAGGAGAAAAAGATGGTAGAGTTAACAAGTTGTACCTATGAGGAATTCCCAAAATATAAGCAAGCTATTACTGGTATGAAGACTGTAGAAGCAAATCTAAATAAGTATAATGTCCAAGTTAAGGAAGATGTGGTGTACCATAGAAGAAATGGGATAGACTTAAACTTAAGAATTCTAGTGCCTAATTGTGTAAAAGATCATGTGCATTTTGGAGAGCATATGAACCAAAAGAACTATCCGACAATTGTATATGTACCAGGTTCAGCGTGGCACAAGCAACAGACTTCTCATAGTGTGCCAACATTATATAAGTTTGCAGAAGAAGGATATGTAATTGTGATAGTAGAGTACTGTTCAACGGACAATGAGGGATACTTCCCAACCCAGATATACGATTTGAAACATGCACTTAATTATATCCAAAAACATGCAAACGAATATTATATTGATGTGAATCATTTGATTTTATTTGGAGATTCCTCAGGCGCACATACGGTACTTGGTGCCGGAATCACACAAAACACTGAGCTTGTTGAAAATGAGGAGCAAAAAGAAATGGACTATAAAATACAGGGAATCATCGATTTCTATGGTCCTACAGATATATTAGAAATGGGGAATTATCCTTCACAAGTGAACCACTCGGATGAGAATTCACCAGAAGGGTGGTTGATTGGGAAAAAAGATGTAGTAAAGCATCCTCAATTGGCAGAACCAACGGTGATAAAGCATTACATTAGTGAGGAGAAGCAAATTCCACCAATTTTAATGGTACATGGAAATAAGGATAGATTGGTTCCGTTTCAGCAAAGTGTAGATTTTTATACAGTATTAAAAGAAAAAGGAAAGAAAGTAGAATTTTATTGTTTGGATGGCGCAGATCATGGTGGTTCATGTTTTTGGGATGATAACGTGAGAGCAATTTTACTGACATTTATAGAAAAATGTAAGGGAGAAAATTAAGATGAATACAAATAAATTGAAATTTGGTGAAAAAATCAGTTATGGTTTTGGTGATTGTGGGGCTACAGTAGCAACAACGCTTATAGCGACATATCTGACAGCATACTATACAGATACAGTTGGAATTGCAATAGGGGCTATCGGAACGATGATGCTCTTGGCTAGAATTCTAGATGGATTTTCAGATATTATCATGGGTATTATTGTAGATAATACAAGATCAAAATGGGGAAAGGCAAGACCTTGGTTATTATGGTCAGCACCATTTATGGCACTATCTATAATTTTACTATTTAATGTACCGATGTCTTTTTCCGATAATGGGAAATTGATATATGTGTATATTACATACTTCTTCCAAAGTGCAATCGTATATACGGCTAATAATCTACCATACAATACTTTATTAGCAAGATTAACCTTAAATGTACAAGATAGAGCATCGGCTACATCTATAAGAATGGTGATGACGACAATTGTTACATTGATAATTAACGCAGTTACAGTATCGATGTTGACTACTCTTGGCTGGAAAAACCTTTCTATCCTTTATGGTATTGTATCATTAGTATTTTTTATCATTTCATTTCTAGGAGTGAAAGAGCATGTAGGAATGGATGAAGGAAAGACAGTGAAACAAGAAAAAATACCACTAAAGATAGCAGTAAAAGCATTGATAAAAAACAAATTTTTCTTTATGCAAGCATTAATGTTTATTCTTCAATTTATTTATGCGGTATCAATCGGATCGGTTACATTCTATTTTGCAAAAGACATTTTGGGAAATATCGGGGCAATCGCAACAATTACACTTGCATCCACAGTGCCAACATTATTGATTAATATGGTAGCACCTAAATTCATCGCAAAGCTAGGAAAAAGAAAATTCCTAATTCTGGGTTGTGTGCTTCTAGCAATTGGTTCTATTCTTGTTGGAGCAGCAGGTAACAATTTGACACTAGTTCTAATCGGTACTGCAGTAAGAGCGTTAGGTACAGGTCCATGTCTAATATGTGTATTTGCAATGACAGCAGATGTGGTTGATTATGGCGAATGGAAAACAGGTATTCGTTCAGAGGGATTGATTAGTAGCTGTACCTCATTTGGTATGAAAGTAGGAATTGGTCTAGGGGGTGTAGTTGGAACAACTATATTATCGATAGGTGGATATAACGGAATGGCAGAAATGCAGTCCGAATCAGCACTCAGTGCAATTAGATTTGCATATGGATATAATGGCGCGATTTTAGCAGGTGTGTGTATTATTCTAGCATTAGTGATGAATTTAGATAAACATATGGGGGATATTCAAAGAGATTTGGAACAAAAAGAAGGAAAATAAGAGTTAAAGGAGCTGTCTAGTATGATAAGGGACAAGCTCCTTTAATCATGTAAGAAAGTTCTAAAGTAAGTTTACTTACTTCTTTCGCAGAAAGTGCGAATCTAATGTCAATTATAGACATCAAATCTTAGTAACTTCATGCTTAAAAACCAACAATAGGCAGGAAGTGAATAGGCAGAGTTGCTTTAAATTTGCTGAGATGAAACTTCCTACAATTTCAGAAAGGAAGGGATGGAGAAGTGTCACTCGAGCGAAGGCGTGATATTATAATGAGAGGGAAAGACGGAACAATTATTACCATAATAGGTATTGAGAATCAAGCTAACATACACTATGCTATGCCACTTCGTACGTTGACTTATGATGTACTAGGATACATTAAAACCAATTATTACGATTACACTTTATTATGGAGAGAAACCTTGGGATGGTCCCACAAGTTTTCAAGAAATGTTAGGAGATTTACCAGAGGAATTAAAAAAGTATGTTCCTAATTATGAGTTGAATATCATAGAATTACGAGGGGATAAAGAGTATATCATTAAAAAAAGCAAAGAAGAGGGAGGCGAAGTTCAGATGTGTGCGCTATTTGATGAAATGGTGCGAAAGGCAGAAAAATCAGGTGAAGTAACTAGTAAAATTAAAATAATAATGGAGGACTTCAAGAGGCAAATGTAGAAGAGATAGGTATAGTGCAGTGAGAAAAAAGCTAGTTAAAGGTGGCTTAAAAAAAAGCTTAAGTTAGTAGTGGTTTAACAACCCCACACATCAACAATGTGTGGGGGGTTGTTAAAAGTGCATAAAAATCTTGTTGTGAATTTATATAATATGTGCATAGACATTTGACTGAAAGAGTGATATAATTTTTCAAGAGGAGATACAAAAGGTCTCCTAAAAAAATCATGAAAATGGAAAGGTTTCCATATATTTTTTAGACAGGGTGGAAAGGTTTCCATAATGGAGGAAAGTAGATGAAATTTAAAAGAATTATAAGTATGTTTTTAGTAGCAGCAATTACTGTAGGTGCATTAAGTGGATGTGGTAGTTCTTCAAGTGAAGGCGGAAGTTCGGATCGTATTGAAGTTACTATGCTTGGAACTATTAAGGCAGAAATAGGACCTGAATTTGAAGATGCAGTTGTTGCATACAATGAAAGTCAAGATAAATATGAAGTAGTTACTATGCCCCTTGATGGTAATGCATTTGAACGTATGACTGCACTTTATGCATCAGGGAATACGCCTACTATAATGGCAATGGGGCAAGAAGCGAATGAGTTTAGCGATAAATTAATGGATTTAAGTGACCAACCACTTTTAGAAGATGCAGTAGAAGGATCGTACGATCTAGTTACAGGTGAAGATGGGAAGGTAATTGGATTTCCTCTTACGGTAGAAGCGTTTGGATTACTTTACAATAAAACAGTTATGGATGAAGTTATAGGAGGAACATTTAACCCTTCAGTGGTAGATTCGCAAGAAAGTTTAAAGGAACTTTATACAGATGTTGAAGAAGCTGGAAAAGGAGCTGTTCATATTTCACCACTTGATTGGTCTTTAGGAGCACATTTAACAAACTTGATGTTTGCTCCACAATCAGAAAATCCAGAAGAAGCAAGAGCATTAATCGATGGTTTAAAGGCTGGAGAAGTAAAATTAATCGAGAACGAAGTGTTTAACGGATGGTTAGATACATTTGATATTTTGATGGAATACAATACTGCAAAAGATTCCCCACTTGCGCCAACATATGAAGACGGAGCATTAGAGTTTGGAATGGGAGATACAGCAAGTTGGTTTCAAGGTAATTGGACAATGCCTATGCTACAAGAAGTGGATTCTAAAGTAGAGATTGGAATGATGCCATACCCTATCAGTGATGATAGCACAGCATATGGTAATACACAAATCTCTGTAGGAGTACCGATGTACTTGTCGATTGACAATGAAAATGCTACAGAAGAAGAGCAAGCAGGAGCAATAGATTTTATTAACTGGTTATTTACATCAGAAGAAGGTCAGGTTCATTACGTAGAGAATATGAAATTTATTCCAGTATATCAAAGTGTAGAAGCGGAACCTACAGATGTATTATCACAAGAAATTTTGAATTATATGAATGAGAGTAAAACATTACCTTGGATTAACATGTACTATCCAGGTGATGCAGGTGCTGCACTCGGAGCAGTTATGCAAAAATACTTAGATGGAATTATTACAAGAGAAGACGTTGCAACTGAGTTTGAAGCGTATTGGGCAAGTAAAGCAGAGTAGATATTAAGCGAAATTAAATGCTCCTCGATATGAATACGAGGAGCATTATAATAACAAGAAAGATGAGGTAGAAGGATGTATGAATTAAAGGATGGAAAAGATAAAATTAAATCATTTTTTGTGTTTGCTTTTATACCATTGTTTGCTCTCACAACAGTAATATTGATTCCATTTATCCTTGGATTAGGAACAACTCTAACAGATTGGAACGGAGTGGAAGTGACTCAGTTTGTAGGGATAGATAACTATATTACAGCATTGAAAGATCCAGATTTCTTTCAAACATTTTTAAATACGATTCAATACGTGATTGTATCGGTAACATTGGTGAATGTAGTGGCATTTTCACTGGCACTGCTTGTAACATCTAAGATAAAAGGAAAGAATATTTTCCGTTCGATTTTCTTTGTTCCAAATCTAATCGGAGGAGTATTACTCGGATTTATCTGGCAATTTATCTTTAGTAGAGTATTAGTGTATATAGGGGAGTCAACTGGATTGGGTATGTTTACAGAGTCATGGTTAGTAGATCCGGATAAGGCGTTTTGGGCAATTGTTATTGTTACGATTTGGCAACAAGCAGGTTATATGATGCTTATTTATATAGCAGGAATCTTAGGCGTTTCAAATGATGTATTAGAGGCTGCTAAAGTAGATGGTGCATCAAGAATTAGAACATTATTTAAGATAAAGATGCCACTTATGATGCAATCGTTTACAATCTGTCTATTTATGACACTGAAAAATGGATTTATGATGTATGACGTAAACCTTTCGCTTACAGAAGGGGGACCTTATAGAGCAACCGAATTGTTGACCATGAATATCTACAATGATGCGTTCTTATACCAACAATATGCTCCTGCTCAAGCGAAGGCAGTAATCTTATTTGTAATTTTAGCAGTAGTTGCACTAGTTCAAGTGACAATCACGAAGAAAATGGAGGCAAACGCATGAGTATAATTAAAAAAACTTTATCAATGATAGCAGTAATTGTGGTAGCTGTTTTATTTTTGTTCCCATTTGCATTTTTGGTGATGAATAGTTTAAAAGGGAAAATGGAGATTTTAAAGAATCCATTGTCATTACCAGAAGGATTTGCTCTTGATAATTACATTGAGGCATTAGACAGAATGAATTATTTTGATGCGTTGCTAAATTCGATGATTATTACTTTAATAGGAGTAGTAGTACTGAGTTTTTTTGGATCGATGCTCTCGTTTTATCTTTCAAGATTTAAAACAAAAACGAACTCTATTATTTACTTAGTTATGACTGCGACGATGTTGATTCCTTTTCAGGCACTAATGATTCCTTTTGTATCAATCTACGGTGGATTAGGGATGTTAGATAGCAGATGGTCTTTGATATATTTTTATCTTGGGTTTGGTATCAGTTTGAGTACTTTCATTTATCATGGATTTGTCAACTCTTTATCAGTATCTTTAGATGAAGCTGCTTCTATTGAAGGAGCATCAAAGTTTGTGATTTTTTGGAAAATCATTTTCCCGCAATTAAAACCGATTACAGCAACTTTGGTTGTACTAAATGTATTATGGTTGTGGAATGATTACTTACTACCATCATTGGTATTAGTAAATGATTATAGAACATTGCCACTGACAACATATTCGTTTTTTGGGCAATATACAGCAGAATATGGATTAGCAATGGCAGGTCTCGTTTTATCTATTTTACCAGTAATCATATTCTACATATTTATGCAAAGGCATATTGTATCAGGCATTACAGACGGTGCAATCAAGTAGTAACCGTCTACTGACAAATAACTATGTATATATGTACATAGTTATTCGTTCTATCAACATAGCAAGTTTATAACGAGGTGACAGATGAAAGAATTAGAAAAAATAGTAAAAAAAATGACACTAAAAGAGAAATGCAGTATGCTATCTGGAGAAAGTTTTTGGTACTCCCAATCAATTGACCGATTAAATATACCAGGGATGATGTTGACAGATGGACCACATGGGCTGCGAAAACAAGGAGAAGAAGCAGATCACCTAGGTCTAAATGCAAGTATTCCAGCAACCTGTTATCCGAATCTATGTGCGGTAGGTTCTTCATGGAATAGAGAATTAGTTGAAGAAATGGCGAGTGCCGTAGCAGATGAATGTTTGTCTGAAAATGTGAGTGTTGTACTCGGGCCAGGACTAAACATTAAACGTTCTCCCTTATGTGGCAGAAATTTTGAGTATCTATCTGAAGATCCTTATTTATCTTCGCAAATGGGGAAACATTATATCCAAGGATGCCAAGAAAATGGAGTTGGAGCTTCTGTAAAGCATTTCGTAGCAAATAACCAAGAGACAAGGAGATTGACATTAGATGTGCAAGTGGATGAAAGGAGTCTACGAGAAATCTATCTTGCCAGTTTTGAGACTGCTATTAAAGAGGGAAAACCATTTACAGTTATGAGTGCTTACAATAGGATAAATGGTGAGTTTGGTGCAGAAAATCAAAAGTTGTTAAGAGAAGTACTAAGAGATGAATGGGGATATAATGGTGTTGTAGTCACAGACTGGGGTGGAACCAATGACCGAATGAAAAGCTTAGAGGCAGGTATGGACTTGGAGATGCCATCTTCTGGAGGTGTAAATGATAGGAAGGTGGAAAAGGCGATTCAAGATGGATTAATAGATGAAAGACGTCTAGATGAAAGTGTTTTAAGAATCTTAGAATTGTTAGAAAAGACAAAGAAAACAAGAGAAAAGAAACACACTTTCAGTAGAGAAAAGAGTGAGAAACTATCATTTGATATGGCTTGTGAAAGTATTGTTCTTTTGAAAAATGAGCAGAATGTATTGCCACTTAAGAAAGAAGAATCCATATTAGTGGTAGGTAAATTTGCTCAGACTCCAAGATTCCAAGGTGGAGGTAGCTCTTATATTAACCCACTATTTATGACAAATGCATTAGAAGAAATGAAGAAAATTGCATTTGGTCATATAGAGTATGAAGTAGGATTTGAAATCCTAGATGAAAATTTTAATGAAGAACAAGCAAAGGATATTTGCAAAAAGGCTGGAAATGTAGATAAGGTTGTTGTATTTGCAGGTCTTTCAGAGCGATATGAAACAGAAGGTAGTGATAGAAAGCATATAGACTTACCAGAAGTTCAAAATGAATTAATTACAATGTTAACAGAATACAATAAACAAGTGGTTGTTGTTCTTAACAATGGAGCACCAGTAGCTATGACTTGGGTAGATAAAGTTCAAGGAATTATAGAAAGTTATTTGCTTGGAAGTGCAGGAGGAAGTGCACAAGCTGCAATTCTTTATGGAGAAGTGAACCCAAGTGGGAAGTTGGCAGAGACATTTCCTAAAAAAATAGAAGACACTCCTTGCTTTATGGATTTTCCAGGAGAAGCATATTCTGTAAAATATAATGAAGGAATCTTTGTTGGATATCGTTATTATGATACAAAAAAGGTAGAGCCACTCTTTCCGTTTGGCCATGGGCTTAGTTATACACAGTTTGAGTATTCTAATATTTCAGTTGATAAAGAATGTTATACAGATAGGGAAGAAATAGAAGTGACAGTAGAGGTTAAAAATATTGGCTCCACAAAAGGAAAAGAAATTGTACAGCTCTATATCCATGATAGACAAACAGACATCATTCGTCCTTACAAAGAATTAAAAGGTTTTACAAAGGTAGAACTTGAAGCAGGAGAGACAGAGGTAGTAAGGTTTATTCTTGATAAAAGAAGCTTTGCATATTATGATGTTAGAAATGCAGACTGGAGAGTGCAAAGTGGGATATTTGATATCTTGATAGGAAAGTCTTCGAGAGAGATTGTTCAAACTTGTAGCGTAGAAATAATCTCTACATTTATAGAAAAAATAACATTCCATAACAATTCCACTTTCCATGAAGTAGTATCTTATAAACCGACCAATGAACTTGGCATGGAATGGATTGAGTATTTTAAAAAAAATTCTGGAATTGATTTTGATTTAGGAGATAGAGAAGAAGATTTTGCATTTAATGCAATTTGCGATTTCCCCTTGAAAACCCTTGTAACATTTACAAAAGGAGTATTTTCAGGAGAAGATCTAGAAAAGCTAATTGACACATTTAATGAAGCGTCTATGAACTATAAGTATCAATAAGCCAGGGAGAAGAGAAGTATGAAAAATGATTCGATTATAAAAGAAAATCTTTATAAAAATCCGCTACTAGATGTGTATATTCCGAGTAATTTAAAAAATTCATTTAAAATGATGGAGAAAGAAAAGAAAGAACTTCCCTTATATGAAGATGTTAAAGCTGATTTACCAAAACCATTTTGGGAAGGGCATGAAAGTGTTATAGAAACTTATAATAAATCCTGGGAAATTGCGTTTGGTAACTTGAAAAAGTGTGGGGAAGGATTTGTAAGTAATTATATTGACACAGCATTCAATGATTATATCTTCTTATGGGACAGTGCATTTATGACACTATTTGGAAGGTATGCAGACCATGTCTTTTCCTTTCAAAATACATTAAACAATTTTTACTATGTACAAGAATTGGATGGATTTATAGGACGCGAACTACACAAAGAATCAGGGCAGTGCAGGTATCATAGATTCGATCCAGTTAGTACTGGAGGCAATTTATTTGCTTGGGTAGAGATGATTTATTATAGTCAATTTCGTAATAAGGAGAGGTTGGAACAAGTATTCCCAGTAATCCTTGCATATCATCGGTGGCTTAGAATGCATCGCACTTGGAAGGATGGAAGTTACTGGTCATGTGGTTGGGCTTGCGGAATGGACAATCAGATGCGCGTCAGTAAAGAAGTATATGACTACTCCTATCATGATTACCGTACATGGGTGGATGTATGCATTCAACAGGTGTTATCTTGTAAAGAACTCATCAAAATGCACAAGATACTAGGGGGAGTAATTGACATCAAAGATATCGAGAAAGAACTAAATGACTTAACAGAACTAATTAACGCACAACTATGGGATGAAGAGTCTAGCTTTTACTATGATGCAGATAGAGACGGAAAACTAGATAAAAATAAAAGCATAGGAGCATATTGGGCTTTGATTGCAGATATTATGCCAGAGAATAGAAAAGAGAAGTTAGTAGAACAGTTAAGGGATGAAGAGGAATTTATGACAGCAAATCCCATTCCTACAATGCCAAAGAGCAATTCACACTTTGATGAAACAGGAAACTATTGGAGAGGTGGAGTTTGGGCACCTATGAACTATATGGTTCTAAAAGGTCTTGAGAAAAATGGATACGATAACTTATGTTTTGAAATTGGGAGTAAACATTTAGAACATGTAGTGAGAGTATTTAAAGAAACAGGGACTTTGTGGGAAAACTATCGTCCAAATGAAGCAAAAAGAGGAGAGCCATCTAAACCAAATTTTGTAGGATGGACGGGGCTTTCTCCAATTTCCATCTTTATAGAATATGTATTAGGAATCCGCTTTGATTATGAGGCAGAACAATTGATTTGGAATGTGAACCTACTAGAGGAACATGGTATTGAACACTTACCTTTTGGTAAATACAATTTTGCATCATTGAAGTGTAATAAAAGAAAAAGCAAAAATGAAGAACCTCTCATTACTTATTTAGGTGAAAACAAACCTAGATTAGTGATAAGTTGGGATGGTAAGGAAAAGATTATATAGCACATTAAGTGGTGGTGTGTTAAGATTAAATGAAAAGAAATGACGAGGAGTGATGAAGATGAGTTCAATAACAGAAGTGGCGAAACTTGCAGGTGTAGGAGTTGGAACAGTATCAAGAGTGTTTAATAGTTCTGGGTATGTCTCTCCAGAAACTCGAGTTAAAGTTGAATCCGCAATTGCTGAACTTAATTACGTGCCTAATGTAGCAGCAAAAAGCTTGGTGTCAAGCCTAACCAATACGATTGCATTGGTACTTCCAACAATTGACCACCCACTATTTTGTAAATTGGCCTATTATATAGAACAAGAGTTGAATCAGAATGGATTCAAGCTAATGTTGTGTAATTCAAGCTTTGAGAAAACAAAAGAGTTAGAGTACATTAATATGCTGAATGAAAATCGAATAGATGGGATTATCTTTATTACTAATAGCGATATAGATCAAGACTTAAAAGGTAATCTACCAATTGTAACGATAGATCGTCATTTATCTAACGAACTTGTATATATTTCTTCAGATAATTATCATGGGGGAGAGATGATTGCAGAACATTTGATAGAAAAAGGATGTAAAAAGCTTGCATTTATTGGCGATTTCCCAGAGGTAGATTCAGAGGTATTAAAGAGGAAGCTTGGTTTTGTAGATTATGCAACAAAGGCTGGATACACCCCACTGATTATAGATACAAATGAAGAGGAAGAATTATTTCATAGATTAGAATCAAACTTGAACGATATAGATGGAATATTTGGAATCACAGATTTTCTAGCATTTAAGTGTATTAGGAAAGTAAAGCAGTGCGGCTATAGGGTGCCAGAAGATATAAAAATTGCAGGATATGACGGATTTGAACCAAATTTTCCACAAGACTTTATATTAACAACGATAAAACAACCGATGGATGAGTTGGGGAAATTAAGTGCAAACAAGATTATTGATGTGGTGAGGAAAGTAAAGACAGAAAAAAGGTATATATTAAATGTTGAATTGATTGAGGGAACAACAACATAAAGGGTTAAGGAAAGAAGACTTCAAATCTGAATGGGATTGGAGTTTTCTTGCATTTGTACTTATTTGAGTAAAAACTTTACGTAGTCTACACTGCTGTGAAGTATTTGGTTGATGTAGACAATATCTTTGTCTAGCTTGTAAAAGCATAAGTAATCATCCACTATTAACATATGATATCCTAATTTTTCAAGCATTGTACTGTTGGGAACGACACCCAAATTTGGGAAGTGTTCAAGACATTTTATGTTTTTTAAAAGCTTGTCAGTTATACGTTTTGCAGATTTTACACCTACTTTTGCTCGGTATATCGTAGCAATATCTCTCAATTGGTTGCGGGCTGTGTGCATAATAATAACGCTATATTTCATCATATAAGTCCTCCAATTCATGTGATATTTCATCTACTGTACATGTAGCAGAACCTGCAAGCATTTCTCGTTCAGCAGTGAGTAGTTTTTCCAGAAGAGTAAGTTCAGCTTCTCGTGCTTCGAATAATTCTTGTGAGATAAATACCATCTCCCCTTCTCCGTTCCTTGTGATATATACAGGTTCTTTTTTTGCAAGTTGAACCATGTTATCGTAATCGTTACGCAAAGCTGATGAAGGTTTAATTGTCATGGGAATCCCTCCTTGTGATTTATTATGATAATATTATACATAAACAATACAGAAATATCAAGAAGATAGTGAAAAAAGGAGTAATACGAAGCATCATTTTATGCTATACTGTTACATATAAAAAAACAACGAGGTGAAGTTAAATGATTACTCTAAAAGACGTAGCACGAGAAGCGAATATGTCAGTTACCCAAGTATCAAGGGCATTGAATAATCACGATGATGTTAGTGAAGAGACGAAAGCGAGAATACGGAAAATTGCAAATGATATGGGATATATAAAAAATACTATGGCACAGAAATTGGTCATGAAGGTAAAAAACGAGATGGCTGTAGTTGTAAAAGGTTTTGAGAATGAAGATAGTGTTTCAGATTATAATCCTATCTATAAGATATTATGTGGAGTGAATAAGTTGGTTAATGAGAAACAGTATGAATTGACTGTATACATTATTCAAGATGATGTTTCGTCTTACGTTGAGTATTTTAGAAATAAGGGAATTAGTAAAGCAATTTTGACAGGATTTGAATATGATGATAAAAGATTGGCGGAGTTAATTGAAAGCAATATTAGTTGCGTATTCATTGATATACCGATAGATGAAGGCAATAATGGTTGTGTTGTCACTAATAATATGCTTTATGCTACTCAAGCAGTGGAGGCAATGATAAAGTCTGGAAAATCAAATATTGCAATGATAAATGGAACTTCCCATGCTACGGTTAGCATTGAAAGAGAGTCAGGGTATAAGATTGCATTAGCAAAAAAAGAATTGCAGACATATGAGTCGTATAAAGGTGAATTCAGTAGACGTAAGGCAAGAACCGAAACGTTACGTGCGTTAGAAGAACATCCAGAGATTGACGGGTTTTTCTGTGCTAGTGACTATATGGCGATGGGATGTATAGAGGCTCTTGAAGATATGGAGAGAAAAGTGCCAGAAGATGTAGCGGTTATAGGATTTGATGACTTGCCTCTTTCAAAACATTTAAAGCCAGCTTTAAGCACAATACGTCAGGATGATTTTGCAAAAGGATACGAGGCTGCAAAATTATTGTGGGAATTTGCAGAAGGAGATACGAAGTCTCATATTGTAACATTAGGGTGTGAACTGGTGTTGAGAGAAACTGTATAGGAGGATAAAAGAGATGCTATTGTAAAATAATAGCATCTCTTTTAAGATGATTTAAACCGAAACGATTCGGCAAAAGTAACAAATATAGAGGTGAAATACAATAGAATATGAAGTAGAAATTGTGCAATAGGGCGAAAAATAAATTATATATTGACTATTTTATATCTTAATAGTATTATAATCACAAGAACCGAAACGATTCGGCAATATAGGAGGAAAGAACATGAAAATGAAAAAAATGGTTGCAACTTTATTAGTGGGTGTGATGATGGTATCAGTAGTAGGATGTGGAAGTTCCGATAATAGTTCAGAAAGTGGAGAGTCAGGTAGTTCGGATAAAGTGACGATTACCCTTGGAATGAATGCAGATCCGTTTGAAGGTGAGATCGTAGAACAACAAGTAGCGGCTTTTATGGAAGCAAACGAAGATATTGAAGTAGTTGTAGAACCGATTGCAGGCGACATTTGGGAAGTTCTTAAGACAAGAATGGTTGCAGGAGATGAGCCAGACGTATTTTATATGGATATCTTTCAAACACCACAATTTATAGATGCGGGCCAATTGGCTGCAATTGATGATGTATTAATAGAAGAAGATATAGCAGACTTTGATACAGCTTTATTGGATGCTTTTAGAGGTGAAGATGGAACATTGTACGGTGTTCCAAAAGATTATTCGACTTTAGCCTTATATTACAATAAGCAAATGTTTGAAGATGCAGGTTTAGAACCACCTACAACTTGGGAAGAGTTAGAAAAAGCAGCAAAAACATTAACTAAAGATAATGTAACAGGACTATCTCTTCAAAATGAATTACCAAGAGTGCAACCATTTTTCTATTCAAATGGAGGAACAATGATGGAAGATGGAGTACCAACGTTGAATAACGAAAAGAATATCGAAGCATATGAATTTTGGTTAAGTTTGTTGGAAAATAATTATGCGAAGACACCACAAGAACTTGGTGTAGGTTGGGATGGAGATGCATTTGCAAGTGAAATGGTTGCGATGACAGTAGAAGGAACTTGGATGGTGAACTCATTAACAGAGTTAGCTCCAGACCTTGAGTACGGAGTTGTACCAGTACCAATAGCAGAAGCAGATGCTTCTATGCAATTTACGGTTGCTTATTCTATGTCAACAAATACCGAGTACCCAGATGAAGCAAAAGAGTTGATTAAGTTCTTAACATCTACGGAACAACAACTAGTAGTAGCTGATGCAGGAAGGTCAATTCCATCTAGAACTTCAGCAGTGAAAACTTATGTAGAAAAATATCCAGAGCGTCAAGTATTTGTTGATGTTACACCAGTTGCAAGTGAATTTAGATACGGTATTGTCTCTGCAACAGTAGTCGATGAAGCAGCAAAAGCAATGGAGAAAGTTTTATTGGATCCAGATGCTTCAGTACAAGATGCCTTTGATGAAGCACAGGAAAACATTGAGAAAGCGTTAGAAGACTATTAACATTTTGTGGGATATAGGTATATAGTTAGCTAAAGGGTAAGGAGATTACTCCTTACCCTTTAAAGATTAACAATTATAGGAGGTTCAAGATGAAAGGGAAAAGTAAATTAAAAGCACAGGAAAACATAGCAGGTTTAATCTTAGTAGCGCCAGTAGTGATACTGATGTTGATATTTGTAATTGGACCAGCTATCTATTCATTTTCTCTCAGCTTTCAAGACTACAATTTGTTAAAGCCCCAAGAGGCGATTTTCATAGGGCTGGAGAATTACATAGATGTATTAAAAGACGAAGCATTTCATCAAGCAGTATGGAATACTATTCGCTATACGATTGTTGTAGTGCCTGTACAGACCGTAATAGCTATGCTTTTAGCAACTGTAGCTAATCAAAATATTAGAGGAAAGACTTTTTTTAGAGTTGCATATTACGTACCCGCGGTTACATCAGCAGTAGCAGTAGGGGCAATGTTTATGTTTTTATTTAACACAAACGGTATCGCTAATCAATTTTTAAGTATATTTGGGTTTACACCTGTCAGTTGGTTTACAGATCCAAGTCTTGCACTTCCACTTGCTATGCTAATGGCGATATGGTCAACGGTTGGTACACAGATGCTTGTATTTTTAGCTGGTTTACAAGATATTCCAGGAGAGGTATACGAGGCTTCAAAAATTGATGGTGCCAATGGAATCCAAAGCTTTTGGTATGTAACAATACCACTTTTAAAAGAAAAGACAATGTTTGTTCTAGTAGTAGGCAGTATAGGAACTCTTCAGATGTTCGATCAAGCCTTTATCATATCAGGAGGACAAGGAGGACCACTTGGTTCCACAACAACAGTGGTACTTTACTTATACAACAAAGCCTTTGGAGAAAATAGATTAGGATACGGATCATCAGTTGCAATTATTTTATTCTTATTTATTTTTACACTTACTTGTTTACAGCGTTATTTCTTCGAAATACGACCAGCGAAAATGGAAAGGAGATCAAAGTAATGGAAAAAAGTACACCAAAAGTATTAAAAGTATTATTTTATATTATTACAATTAGTTATGCATGTATCGCATTATTCCCATTTTTATGGTCTATCTACACTTCTTTGAGACCAGCCTCAGAGTCGTATAAATTAACCTTAGACTTTGCAAACTTGAACCTAGAGTCGTACATAGATTTAATAACAAAAAATGATATCTTAACCTGGTATTTTAACAGTATTGTAGTTGCACTTAGTGTGACAGCACTCAGCGTTATCTTCAGTACAATGGCAGGATATGCTCTTGCTAGAGTAGAGTTTGTAGGCAAAAATATACTTTTTATGTGCATATTAGGAGTAATGATGATTCCAGGACAGATTACAATGATTCCACAATTTATGCTTTTAAACAATTTTGGATTCGTAAATACACATGTAGGGTTGATTATTCCATTTGTGTTTAATGCGTTTAATATTTTCATGATGAGACAGTTTTTTATGGCGTTTCCTATAAGTTTAGAAGAAGCTGCTTCATTAGATGGAATGAAGAGAATTGGCATCTTTTTCAAAATTGCTTTACCACTTGCAAAACCAGCACTAACGACAATTACAATTATGTCATTTACAGGAAGTTTCAATAACTTCTTGATGCCAAACTTGTTAATTACATCGAGAGAGATGTATACATTGCCAGTTGGGATGGCGTCACTAAACAGCCAATATTTTTCATTTCCAAATCAGACAATGGCAGGGGCAATGTTATTATCGATACCAATGATAATATTATTCCTTATTTGTCAAAGATATTTTATCGAAGGGGTTTCCACATCGGGAATTAAGTAGGAGGTAGTCATGCTTATAACAAAGACAGAAAATTTAAACAATGACCACTATGTAGTGGCATCTAATAGAATGTATTGCATCGGAAATCAGGATGGAACATTCTCACCACTGGGGTATCATGTTGATGGAGAGATGAGTGGAATTTTTTCACAGCCTTTAAAAGTTGCAAAAGGGTTTATACTTAGCAAAAATGGGAATGAGTTGCATGCAAATCACTATGCATTTGATTTGGGGGCAAGTATTTTTACATACGAAAATATGCAAATGACAATGAATGCATTAGATAATCAGCGTGCACTTAATATTCGAATTGAAAAACAAGATGAAGAAGTTATAACATTTGCGATGAATCTAAATCTACAAGGATGTTGGACAGCAGAGGAGATAGGCTTTAAAAAAGGAAAAACAGAGGTTATAGATAAAAGCAAGGAATCGGTCTATGTAAAGCATCAGTTTGAATCGTATTTTGTTGCTGTGAATGTGGATAATGAGAATGAGATTTGTCTAGATGAAACAGAACTAAAAATAGACATCAAAGATAGTTGCAACATATTAATTATGGTAAGTAGTGAATCTTGTGAAGCTTTGAAGGCAGGAGTGAATGAAGTTGTGTCAAAAAGATCAAACTTAATCAAGGAACAACGCACAAGAAGAGCAGAACTTCTCAATCGAACAAAAATCGAAATGGATGAAACTTCTTTTACTCAAGCATTTAATGCATTGAAGCTCAATTATGATATGTTAGTGCAAAAAACAGATGCAGTAGGAGAAAGCTATACAGCAGGATATCCGGAATTTCAATGGCTATTTGGGTGTGATACTACCTATGGTATTCATGGAACATTGGCAGTAGGTCAATTCGAGATGACAAAGCAAACATTAAGACTGCTAAAAGATATTTCGTTGAAAACCAATGGAATTGGAAGAGTCGTGCACGAAGTATCACCTTTTGGTTATGTGTACAACGAAGGGAACTTGCAAGAAGCGCCACACTTTATTGTAGCAGTTGCAGAAACATATCGTTGGACTGGAGACAAAGCATTTTTAGAAGAGATGTTTGACTTTTGTGCAAGTGGAATGAAATGGGCAGAAAGTATGATAGAACCAGGTTCCCTTTGTCCAGTGGGAAGTGGCATTATTGAAGTTCCTGGAATTCATGGACGTGTGATTGACATTGCTATTCTTACAATCGATGCGTATAAAGAGTTAGAATACATGTGCGTGGTTCTAGGAAAAGAAGATAGAATCAGTGAATATGAGCAAAAGCGAATTGCACTTCAAGAAGAAGTAGTAGACAAATTTTACTCTAAAGAAAGTGAGTTTTTTGGAGATGTAATCTGCACAAAAAAAGAAATCTTAGAAGGCAGAGACTTATTGGTTAATTCGATTAAAAATACGAAAACATTGACCAAACATATGGGAGAGTACTTTGATGAACTGCTGAAGAAAGATTATGCAGAGGATGAATTAATTCCAGTTGTGTTGAAGAATTGGGTAACAATCATTCCTTATGTGCAAGACTTCGTATCAGATGAAATCAAAGAAAAGGGTGTAAAACAAATGCAAAAACCAGAGTTTTACAATCACTTTGGAATGAAATTGGCTTGTATGGTAGATGATAAGCACGATGAAGTTGATGACGTCTATACCTTAAATAAATCGATGTCAATTAACACAGGTTACTTAGTAGAGGTATTCGCTAAGAACCATCATTTAGATAAGGCTTATGACTTGTTATTAGAATTAGCAAATGCAATGAAATATGAGATGCCAGTTGCGCTCAGTGAAATTCTTCCAGACGATGGTTGCTTTATGCAATTTTGGTCAGGCTACGGAATTCACCATGTGTTTATTCGTCACATCTTAGGAATTTTCCCGGATGCAGGAAATAAACAAATTTTTATAAATCCACAGCTACCAACAAAGCTAAATTATGTAAAGATTAGTAATCTTCGAGTTGGCGATTGCGAATTTGAAATAGAAATGAAGCGAGCAGATGGAAAAATTTTAGTAGACGTGAATAGTAGCAAAAAAGATTACAAAGTTATTATAGAAGAGGTGTAAGATGATTCAATACAATAAAGGGATAGATGAATATAGAAATTTCTTGTTAACAGAAGACTATTTTGATGATATGAATCTAGGTAAAACCGAAGCGATTATGTGTCAAGGAAATGGTTATATGTGTATGCGAGGATATGCAGAAGAAGATTATACAAAAAAGACAGCAAACACTTTTATAGCAGGTACGTTTAACGTACCTGCTGAGAATGAGGTGACAGAATTACCAAATACAGCAGATTGTTTCTCTATGGAGATTCAAATTGATGGAGAGCGATTTTTCTTAACAAAAGACAACGTAGAAGCGTACGATAAAACACTGAATATCAAAACAGGAGAACTGGTTCGAACATTTCAATACGTAACAAAGGATAACAAAATAGCATTTCGCATGAGAAGATTTGTATCGGCTCACAACATCCACTTAGCAGCACAAAATATTGAGATTACGCCACTTGAAAAAGGTTGCCATGTGAAGATTATCTCAGGAATAGATAGCAAACCTACAAATTCAGGAGATATGCACTTTATTGATGCCACAAGACGATTCTTTGAAAAACGTTATATCTATACAAAATTGGTTACGACTCAATCAAAGATTGCTTTTTATATCAATGCAAGTCATAGAATCTTCTTAGATGGAGTAGAGGATGAATCACTTCCAAAACCATTGATGGGAAGAAAAGAAGCATTCCAAGAATACCAGTATGATTTACAGAAAGATGCGACACTATCGATAAATAAGTACATCACATATTATACATCAATCGACAATGAGAAAAATAAGTGTGAAAATCCAGAAGAATCCTATTTAATTCTAAAAGAGTGGATGAAGCAAAGTTATGAAGATTTATTATGCCAATCTTCCGAAACGTTAAGGGTGAAACTATGGGATGATAGCCATATTGAAATTGACTCTATAAATGAGAATGATCAATTAGCAATTAACTATTGCCAATATCAAATGTATGTAATGACACCAGCTCATGATAATCGCATGAATATCGGTGCAAAAGGTCTTTCGGGAGAAGGGTATAAAGGGCATACGTTCTGGGATACAGAAGTTTTTCTGTTACCAAAGTTCATCTTTCAAGAGCCAATGACGGCGAAAAGTTTGTTAATTTACCGATACCATGGTCTTGAAGGAGCGAAAAGAAAAGCGAAAGAAAATGGCTACGAAGGTGCGATGTACCCTTGGGAAGCAGCAAATCCTGAAGACGGAGAAGTAACACCAGTTTATGGAGGTATTGATGTTTATACAGGAGAGCGGGAGTTAATTAAGACAGGGCTTTACGAGATTCATATTACTGCAGATGTAGCATTTGGAGTATATAGCTATTTTAATGCAACACAGGATGAAGCATTTATGGAAGAGTATGGATATGAAATCTTATTTGAAACAGCAAAGTTTTGGAATTCAAGATTAGAAAAGAGTCAAAATGATGAATATCTTCACATCAATGGCATCATTGGACCAGATGAATATTGCGAAGATGTGGATGATAATGCGTATACCAATTATTTAGCGAAATGGAACATGGAGTACGCATTAGAGGTGATTGAGAAACTAAAGGAAGAGAAACCAGAGCTACTAAAATCACTCAATGAAAAGACAAAAATTGAAGAATATGTGGAGTCGATACAATCTCAAGTGAATAAAGTTTATCTTTCAAATCCAGGAGATGATTTGATTATAGATCAAGATACTACATATAGAAACTTAGAAGAAATAGACCTTACAAAATATAAGACTGCTGGAAAAGTTGCTACAATCATGGCGGATTATAACTTAGAGCAAATCAGTGAACTGAAAGTATCAAAGCAAGCAGACATTATGGTGTTATTCTTATTGTTTGGCGAAAAATGGAATGATGAGATTAAGAAAGCAAACTTTAGATACTACGAACCCTTTTGCTTACACGATTCATCTTTAAGTTTTAGCACATACAGTGTATTGGCCAATGATATTGGAGCTACAGAATATAGTTATGAGCTTTTTCAAAAAGCAGCAACGATAGATATTGGTCAAGCGATGAACGCTTGTGATGCAGGCGTTCATGCAGCGTCCTATGGTGGGGTATGGCAATGTATTATTATGGGGTTTGCAGGACTTCGTATGATTGATAGAAGATTGCATATCAATCCAAGACTTCCAAAGGAGATTTCAAGAATAAAGTTTGGGGTTTTCTACAAAGGACAACGTTTGGAGATAGAAGTAAAAAATGGAGCGGTTAATATTGAAAATACAGGAAACAAGGTTGTTTCTGTAATTGTAGACGGAAAAGAAATCGAGGTGTAAGAGATGAAAAATGTTGAATTAGTAATATTTGACTTAGATGGAGTTTTAGTAGATACTGCGAAATATCACTATCTTGCTTGGAAAGAATTAGGAAAAGGTATGGGGATTGATTTTACAGAAGAGCAAAATGAAGCTTTCAAAGGTGTGAGCCGCATGGCTTGTATGGATATCATGTGTGAATTGGCAGGAAAAGAAGATATGTCTCCAGTAGAAAGAGAACGAGTTGCCAATGAAAAAAATGACCACTATCTTCAATTTATTAAAAAGATTGATGAAAGTGAATTGCTAGAAGGTGTAGTAGATACTTTCGATAAGCTTAAAGAAAATAATATTAAAATTGCACTTGGTTCAGCAAGTAAAAATGCAACAACTATTTTAGAAAAAACTGGAATTATCAATTATTTTGATGCTATAATAGACGGAACGAAGGTGTCAAAGGCAAAGCCAGACCCAGAAGTATTTACCCTTGCTGCACAGACGCTAGGAATTCCAAGTGAAAAGAGTATCGTTGTCGAAGATGCGTACGCAGGAATTCAAGCGGCCAAAAACGCAAAGATGAAGTGCATTGGAATTGGTTCAGAAGAAAATTTACCGAATGCAGATGTACTACTAAATAATGTAGGGGAGATAAAAATCGAAGTATTGGAGTGTATCTAAATGAAGACAAACAACTTATATCGCCCAAAGTACCATTACACAAGTGAATCGGGATGGATTAACGATCCAAATGGTTTTTCAAAATATAAAGGCGAATACCACCTTTTTGCACAGCATTATCCCCATGATACAAAATGGGGACCGATGCATTGGTGTCATGGGAAATCAAAGGATTTAATTACTTGGGAACATCTTCCAATCGCATTAAAACCAGATCAAGAGTATGAGTCTGAGATTGGCTGTTTTTCTGGCAGTGCAATAGAATTCGAAGAAAAGCATATTTTAATGTACACGAGTGCAAAAGGAGTTCTTGGGCAATCCATGTGCCAACAGCAGTGTATTGCAATTGGAGATGGTAATCAATACGAGAAACTGGAAGAAAATCCAATTATCAAGATTGAGGAGACGCCTGAGTATGTTCCAGAAACAGATTTTAGAGATCCTAAGATTTTTCGTCACAACAATCAATTTTACTCCATTATCTGTGCAATGGTAGGAGAGAAAAAAATAGGTTGTTTACTTTTATACCGTTCTGATAATTTGATAGAGTGGAAGTTTGTAGGAGAAGTTCTTCGAGCACCAGAAGATGGGAGTTTTGGAATTGTATATGAATGTCCAGACTTGTTCAAGTTAGGAGAGAAGTATGTGATTCTTTGCTCACCTGTTGATATGCCATCAAATGGAGAGAAGTATAATAATCTCAGTTCCTCTGTGTATTACGTGGGAGATATGGATTTTGATACAGGAAAATTTACAGTAGAATACGTAGATGAAATAGATACAGGATTTGACTTTTATGCACCACAAACGGTAGAAGACGATAATGGAGACCGAATCATGATCGCTTGGGCGCAGATGTGGGAGCGGAATATGGTAACAGATCAATTAAACCATGGATGGGCAGGTTGTATGACTATACCTAGAAAGTTAGAATTAAGAGAGAACCGATTAATTCAATCTCCTATAGTTCAGCTCAAAGACTATCAGAAAGAAGAGTACAACACTATTACAGAAGGGTCGCAGAAACACTATAGACTTCATATGGAGATAGATTTGAGAAGTGGATCAAGATTTTTGTTATCACTGCTAAAACACAGTTGTGGATCGTTTGACATTATCTATGAAAAAGAAGAAAATCGATTGAGTATCGATCGAAGCAAGAGTCTATATCGATTGGATAAACATCCGATGGAAGAAAATGTGCATAATAGGCGATCTACAGTACTAGATAATAATGAAACACTGGAACTAGATATTATTGTAGATAATAGTATTGTAGAAATATATGTAAATGGTGGAAAACATGTATTTACATCAAACTATTATGTAGGAAAAGGCGAGAGTGCTTCAGAACTTATTACGGATTGTAATGTCACTATTAAAAAGTATATATTGTAAAACAATCCTCTGAAATATATAATGTTTCAGAGGATTATTTTAGGAATCTAATGTTAAAAAATGGAGGAATTTATTTATGCAATACAGAAAATTTGGAAATACAGATGTAATGATTTCGGCCCTTGGATTTGGGTGTATGAGATTTCCAGAAATTGAAAATGAAGGTGAGTTTACAATTGACCAAGATAAAGTAAATGAAATGGTACTAGAAGCCTATGAGTCAGGAGTAAATTACTTTGACACGGCGCCTTATTATTGTCATTCCAATTCAGAAGCGACAGTAGGAGAAGCAGTAAAAAACTTTAGAGACAAGGTGTATATTTCTACAAAATGTCCAGTAGGCGATGTGAAGAAAAAAGAAGATTATGAAGCGTTTTTGGATAAAAGTCTTAAAAATCTACAGACTGATTATGTTGATTTCTACCATTTTTGGGGAATTAATAAAGAGGGATTTGATAATATCATTCTGAAGTTTGGTCTAATCGAAGAAGCATTGCGATTAAAAGAAGCTGGAAAGATTAAACACATATCATTTTCATTTCATGATAAGCCTGAAAATATAAAATATATTATTGATACTGGAAAAGTATTGGAAACTATGCTAGTTCAGTATAATTTGATTGATCGTTCTAACGAAGAAATGATTGAATATGCAGTATCAAAAGGGTTAGGTGTAGTTGCAATGGGACCTGTTGCAGGTGGAAGACTGGCAGCACCGACGGATATCTATAAAAAACTTACAGGAAATGACCCGATTGCAACTTATGAGTTAGCTTTTAAATTCGTTTTAGGTAATGAGAATATCGCATGTGCTCTTAGTGGAATGGAAAACCTTGATATGGTGAAGCAAAATGTTACGATTGCAAGTTTGGAAGAGCCGATGACAAAAGTAGAATATGAACAGATTAAAGAGTCTATTGATAATTTGAAAAAATTCGCAGAATTATATTGCACAGGATGTCAATATTGTCAGCCATGTCCATCCTCTATAGACATAGCGAGAATATTTGCAGCCTACAATACCTGCAATGTGTATGGATTGACAGAAGCTGGGGTGAAAAATTACAAAGATTATATAAAAGATAATCCAAAGAGTACGGTGAAAGATTGCATTGATTGTGGGGGTTGTGAAAATAGATGTCCACAGCATCTGAAAATTAGAGAATTATTAACAATGGTAGACGAAAGTCTTTTGGAAAAGTAGTAAAACATAGAACTATAAATAGAAGACAATGTATTATGAGCAAATTAAATTGCAACATATGCATTGTTTTCTTTTTGTTTGCAATATGTTTTAGTTAAAAGAAAAAATAATAATTCAATTGAATTTGCATAAAGAGAAAGGTTATAATGGAAACTATCACAAAATTCATGTCGGTTATAAGGAGATTCAAATATGGAATCAGTATTAGTTCGTTCATTAGGGTATGTATTAGTAATCATACTGGGATATTCATTAAAAAAGAAAGGATTATTAGAAAAAGAAGATGGGCATAAGCTCTCCGTAATTATTATGAACCTTACATTACCAGCGGTGTTGCTTACAAATTCAGCAGACATGATATTAGATGTATCTATGTTATTGGCTGTGGTTTTAGGAATTGTTACAAATTTCATTCTGTTATGGTTGGGTTATATGATTACAAGAAAAAGGGAAAGAGCGACAACAGCAACTTTCATGATATGTTGCTCAGGTCATAATATTGGAAATTTCGTTCTACCGATTTGCCAAATGTTTTTTTCAGGAACTGCATTGGCTTATCTTTGCATGTTTGATATGGGGAATTCCTTTTTTGTATTAGGTGGAAGTTATTCTGTGGGGTTAACGATTGTAAATCAAGACGAGAAAATATCAATCGCATCTATCGGGCGTAGATTGTTACAGTCACCAGCATTTGTTACATACATTGTTATTATTTTGTTGAAACTTTTAAATATCTCACTTTCGGATAATGTATTCTTAGTAACTGGTTATATTGGTGGGGCAAATGGATTTCTAGTAATGTTAATGATTGGAATCTTAATAGAATTTAAGATGAAAAAGAGTCAAATGCGAGATGTGGCAAAAATTCTTGCTGTTCGTTACGGTGTTGGAATACTAGCTTCTATTGTTGTGTATACGAGTTTACCATTGCCGATAGAGGCAAAATACATACTAATTCTTGCACTAATGGCACCGATATCAACGATATCTTCCGTATATGCAAAACAGTGTGGATACCAAAAGGATGTACCAGCGATGGCAAATTCTATTAGTATTATTATAGGAATAGTATTGAGTGTTGTTTTATTACTACTGGTCGCTTAAAAAATTTTTACTTGGAAAATAATTTCTAACATTGCTTGACATTTGGAATAAAAATCAGTATATTAGTAATTACTAATAAACTAAAGGGAGAGGCGTGTCGTGAAGAAAAAAAGATTGGCAGTTGTTAATGATTTATGTGTTGCATGTGGAACTTGTCTAAAAACGTGTCCTTTGAAAGCAATTTCTATAACGGACGGGAGAAAAGCAAGGGTAAATAAAGAAAAATGTGTTGGGTGTGGGAAGTGTAGTAAAGTATGTCCAGCCTCTGTAATTGAAATTGTTACATTGGAGGTGGAACATGAAGGGGAAAAGTAAAAAATGGTATGATTATCTGTGGATTGCAGAAATTACATATTTTGTTTTGGGATTTTTTAATATTCTATTCGCATGGGTTGGGATGATCTTTTTTCTCACACCGTTGATTATAGCTGTTGTAACAGGAAACAAAGGGTATTGCCATAATTTCTGTGGCCGAGGACAACTTTTTTCAATTCTTGGTGCAAGGCTATCTAGAAACAAACCTTTGCCGACGTTTATGAGAACGCGATATTTTAGATATGGATATCTAACCTTTTTTATGGTAATGTTTTTAAATATGGTATTTACAACTTACTTAGTCTTTGCAGGGAGTGTAGAATTATCTGAAGTACTTACACTTTTATGGACATATAGATTACCCTGGGATTTTGCAAATACTACTGATGTGGCAGATTGGATTGCACAATATGCTTTTGGATTTTATAGCGTTATGCTTACCTCAAACATTCTAGGCATCGCAACGATGGCACTATATAAGCCACGTGGGTTCTGTGTGTATTGTCCAATGGGTACAATGACTCAAAGCATTTGTATGCTTAAGCATAAGGGAGAAGAGTAAAAATGAAAGAAATGAAAGAAAAAGCAAAAGAAATTGCAGACTTATTGAAACTTGTAGCCAATGAAAATAGGCTTTTGATTCTATGTGAACTGTCCAAGGAGCCGCAGACAGTAGGCTCCTTGTTAGAAAAACTTAATATTACACAGTCTGGTCTATCTCAGCATCTGGCACTTTTAAAAGCAAATGGAATACTAGACTATGATAAAAAGGCTCAGACAATTACTTACAATGTAAAGGATGAAAGAATTTTGGTATTGTTGAATACGATAAAAGAAACATATTGTAAAGCACAATAATTGAGTTATCTACCCTTTCGAACATTACGAATTTTTCCCTTAATTGGTTTTGTCTGTAATGCTTGAAGGACTTCGTTTCCCTTATTGTTTAATATTTCAACATAAGTAATACTATCACGTATATCAATAGCACCGATATCTTCAGCAGTGATATTATTATTGATATTACAAATGGTACCAACAATGTCGATTGTCCTCATTTTTGATTTTTTTCCTCCGCCAATAGCGATTTTTGTAATGGTTTTATTAAAAGCTGCTGCCTTATGTGTTCTTTTTGTAGGGGGCGTCTTACATTTTTTTATAAATGCCTTCCGTTGTTTTTCACTAACAGAAGGGATAGCGGTGTATGTGAGTTCCATTCCAATGTACTCGGAGACAGCATTCATCATCCTTTCATCTAGAGGTGTGACAAAACTAATGGCAGTTCCCATTTCGCCATTACGACCAGTACGACCGATTCTGTGTACGTATACTTCTTTATTTGTTGGAAAATCATAATTGAACACATGAGAGAGTTTAGGGATATCCACCCCTCTAGAGGCTACATCTGTGGCAATTAAAAAACGAAATCGTCCAGATTTAAATCCTTGAATCGCTTTGATACGATTACTTTGATCAATCTCACCATGAAGTAAAGCTGATTTTACGCCATCTCTTAGTAATTTATGGCCAAGTACATCTACCATATCTCGAGTGCCACAAAAAATAATAGCTGAATCAGGGTTTTCACAAGTTAACACGTCTAAAAAAGATTGGTATTTATCATCAGAATCTACGGAATATAAGTACTGACCAATTGTTTCCACTGTCTCGATATCAGCTTTAATCTCGATAGTTATAGCCTCTCGCTGGATATGATCAATTAATTCAGTAACTTTGGTAGTCATAGTAGCAGAAAATAAATAAATAGAGATATCATCAGGAAGCATATCAATAATACTTCGTACATCTTCTGAAAATCCCATGTCTAACATTAAGTCAGCTTCATCAATAACTAAGTGCTTAATACTATCTAGTTTCAAACTTTCACGTCGAATGTGGTCACCGACTCGCCCAGGAGTGCCCACAACCATATGATTTTTTTGACGAAGCGTTTGCAGTTGTTTATCGATTGGAAATCCTCCAAATACATCTGCAATTTTAAGTCGTTTGGTACGACCGATATAATACAACTCTTCCTTGACCTGTACAGTTAATTCTCTTGTAGGTTCTAAAACCAAGACTTGGGGATCACGATAGTCCCATGTCACTAATTCGCAAAGCGGTATTCCAAAAGCAGCTGTTTTCCCACTGCCAGTCTGTGATTTTGCAATAATATTTTTAGATTGTAGAATCTGAGGAATTACTGCAGATTGAATAGGTGTAGGAACGGTCATATCAAGAAGTGTTAGTGAATCAATAATCTCCTTTGATAGATGAAATTGTTGAAAAGAATTAATAGTACTTTTATCTGTTATCATAATAATAATTTACCTCCATGTAGTCTCTATAGTATAATGAGATAAATCCCAAAAAGCAAATAATATCTTAAGATAATAGAGATACTTATCTTTTTATAAGAAAACTATGGTACAATGATAACTATTAGAATATTATGCTAGAGACTCGAAGGAGAAACGGATGAGAGTATTAAAACTGTTATATAAAGATGGAAAGACTCTTGAACAATTTATCCATGAAAATCAATTAGAAAATGAGTATACATGGCTTGTGAGGATTCATGCATCTACACCAGATAAAAATATATGCAAAGATATTGCAAATAAAGTGAAAGGTTTACTTCCAGAGGCAACTGTGATTGGTTGTACTGTAAGTGGAGTTATTTTTGATGCACAGATATATGATGAAGAAACTTTGATTTTATTCACAGGGTTTGAACGCGCTTCAGTAGTGAGTGATTTTTTCTCTATTGAAGGGATGACAGATTTAGAAATCGCTACTCACATCGAAAAAGATGTAAGTGAAATTTCACCAGCACTTGCAATTATACATATAGGCGGAATAACACCCTATTCAGAAGGGATTATTCGAAGGCTGTCAAAATCTTTACCAAACACACCGTTTGTAGGTGGAATTGCAGCTTGTCAAGATGGACAAGGCAATATAAATTCAGTTGTCTTTGATGAAAACGAAGTGTACGAAAACACAATTTCTGTCACCTATATTACAGACGACTTCGTTTTGGCATACACGAATGCGATTGTGGGACATGCACCGATAAGTGAACCATACACTATCACCGCTATGACAGGAGATTACATCGATGAAATCGAAGGGAAACCGTCGGTGGAATGGATTAACGAACAGCTCGGGATTGCTCAACTACATGAGAATGTAGATTATGAAGCTACAGTTTCTACGGATATATTACTTCGTTTTCCCTTTGTTATCGAGGGAGAAGATGGTTCTAGTAGATTTGTACAATACGATGCAACAGAGAATAAATTACGGCAGTACTATTCACAAGTAGAAGTTGGTACAGAGTTTAGAATTGGATATGTAAGTCCAGTGAAAAGTGTAGAGGAATGGCAAAATCTCTGTTATGATTTACAAAATACTCCAGTAGAAACTATGTTTTGCTATAGTTGCCTTTTTAGGAAGCTTTTTCTCAATAATTTATCTAAGTGGGAGATGGCTCCATTTATAGATCAAGATGTATGTGGGGCATTTATGTTCGGCGAAATCAGTACGAAAAATGATAACACATATTACTATAACGGAACTTGCGCAGTGTTTACCATGGCCGAAAAAGTGAATTATATCACTCCAAATCTCAGCGCATATGATCGAATAGATGAGTTGGATGATACGAACAGTGAGATGGTGGAGACACTGCAAAATGTAGTGAATCTAGCAAAGGATAAAAAAGAAGTTGCCTTGTTTGCAAATGCGCTAAGAAGTGAGGAACTGGCAATGGATCGCATGCAACTTTCAGATGATACCATGGGAAGGTTTTTGAAAGATAGAGGGCAAGGCGAGAATCAAAGAATTTGTCTAGTGAGCATAGAAGATACATCATTACGGGATTTTGGAGACTCGGATAGATATCTTATGCAACTGATGAAGGATATGAAAGATTACGTGGATACAAATTTCACTGAGCTAAAGATTAAATTCTATAGATTTGGAAAAAGAAATTTCTTTTTTACCACTAGCAACACAGTTGCGACAAAGCTATTTATTGATGCAGTGAAGGAAGTATATGGACATTTTGCAAAAAACACTGAAGTTGCAACAGTTTTTGCAGTTACGACAAGAGGAAAAAATCCGCAAGAGTTATGGGATTACATCGTAGAACATTCAAATCAAGAAATAGTAGAAGTTTTATATTGTGATGACTATGAAGAAAATCACGACCTTCAAAAAGAGTTTGAAATTGTAGAACAAATCAAAGCAGCTTTAGAAAATGATGGAGTAATACCTTATTTTCAGGGGATTTATGATAGTCAACGAAGTAATTTCTTTGCATATGAAGCACTGATGAGAATCCAAGCGCTAGACGGCGAGATACTCCCGCCTAGTGTGTTTATGGAAGTTGCAAAAAAGCATGAATTGTATTTAGAGTTAAGTTATCAAATGGTAAATAAAGTGCTTTCACTATTTGCGAATAGATCAGAAGTTATAACAATGAATATATCGTCATTAGACATACATTCAGAAAAATTTGCAGATATGATTACTAACCACTTGGAAAAAATGGAAGATTCTAGCCATTTTATTTTCGAACTAGTTGAGACTGAGAAGTTTGCAGGTCAAGAACATTTACGACAATTTATAAGAAAGCTAAAACAAAATGGAGCAAAAATCGCTATTGATGATTTTGGTTCGGGGTATTCTAATTTTATAGAGATAGGGAATCTTGAAATCGATTATATAAAAATAAATGGTTCGTTGACAGAACTTTTAGGAACGGATGTTAGCTATAACCAAATTTTAGATAGTATATTTTATTTGAGTAAAAAGATGCAGGTGGATTTAATTGCAGAGTGTGTTGAAACAGCTGCAATGCAAAAGACATTGGTAAAAAGCGGAATTAGATATTCCCAAGGGTATCTTTTTTCTAGACCGATGCCTTTGGAAGAATTTTATGTGGTAGCAGAGGAAAATGAAGCTCTAAGTAGCGTGAAAAGTGAAAATAAAGATGAATCAGAGCAATTTACAGGAGATGTAACTAGGAAAGTGAAAAAGAGATCTTTACTAGGTGGAGGAATTGCAACAGTTATTTTGCTTATGGCAGCAATCTTATTATTTTCTGCTAACAACTTAAAAACGGTTGAAGAACTAAGTGATGAGTTTTTGGTAGAAATGGCTACTGGAATGGCGGATAAAGTATCCTCTAAAGTGAAGGATGCTTCAGATTTACTACAATCGACGGAGATTGCAGTGACATCTCATTATCCAGATACAGTGGAGATGTCGCAGGTATTGGGAGAACTTACAAACGTCAATTCATTTGATGATATGTATATAGCTATAAATGGAGAGGCACCCGTTGACTCGAATGGTAATCGACTTATTACAGATGTTGAGCTTAGTTTAGATGGTACTAAAAATGGAGAAGTTCGGATTTTACCACCTATGACAGATGAGGAAACTGGCAGAAAGTTATTTGTAATTGGAACCCCATTTGATGCAGGCGAGGGTATAGAAGCTGCGCTATATGGTGTGTTCTATGTAGATGAGTTTTCATCGGTTCTAGATTTGAAGAATTTTGGTGGTGAAGCATTTTACCATCTCTGTCAAGTAGATGGAACTCCTATAGTTTTAAGCGGTAGTAGTGACAATCTATTTATGGATGGTGATATGTATACATTTATAGAGTCTTTAGATATTACAAATGGACATACAGCACAGTCTTTGAGAAAAGATATGGAAAATGGGGAAACAGCAGTACTAAAATATGAAGTATCTGGAGAAAGCAGAACAGCAGTGATGGTACGAGTCCCAGATACCCAGTGGTGCGTTGTTAGTATATTGCTATCAGATGTGACAACTCAGATGACACAAGAAATAGATACATCTACTTATGCATTTGCAATTGCTGTTATATTGATTTTTGGTGGGTATTTAGCATTTACATTTGCTATAAATACAAAAAATGAAAAAAGTTTAAAAAAAGCACTTGAATCTAGTTATTATCTTGCCAATAGCTTGCAAGCTACAATGGAGACTGATTCTTTGACAAAGACATATAGTCGAGCAACAGCACAAGAAAAAATTACGGAAGCTATTCATAGAATTGAGAAGGAAACGAACGAAGACGTACATACATTGATGTTAGTAGATGTTGATAATTTTAAAAAAATCAATGATATATATGGACATCAAGCTGGTGACCAGTATTTACTTGAGCTAGTTAGTGCACTCAAATGTAGTCTTAGAACAGGAGATATTTTAGGTCGATTGGGTGGAGATGAATTTGTAATCCTATTAAGTGATGTAGGAAGTAAAGAAAATGCAAGTGTTGTAATTGAACGTATTATTTCTAATGTGAATGGGATAGCTATTAAGAATGTAGATTTAGACGAGGTGGGGGTCAGTATAGGAGCCGTTATGATCCCAGAATATGCGACAGAGTATATGACACTCAATAATATGGCAGATAAAGCACTATATAAAGCTAAAGATGCAGGAAAAAATACGTATGCATTTTATGATAATAAGACACAATATTAGAAAATGGAGGATGTTATGGAATTAGTACAAGCATTGAAAGAAAGAAGAAGTATCAGAAAGTTTAAGAAAGAGCCGATTGCACATGAGATTATTGAGCAAATAGTAGAAGAGGCATCGTATGCCCCTTCATGGAAACATACACAGATCCCCCGTTATGTCTATATAGAAGACAAAGAGTTGATTTGTAAAATTGCAGAGGATATGATACTAGAGTTTGAGTTTAATGCAAAAACATTACAAAGTTGTGCAGGAGTTATGGTAGTAACTTACGTAACGAAGAGATCAGGATACGAGAGAGACGGTTCCTATTCTACCCCTAAAGAAGATCGATTTGAAATGTTTGATGCAGGGGTTGCATCTCAAAGTGTATGTTTATCAGCATATGGAAAGGGAATAGGGACTGTAATTACAGGATATTTTGATGAAGAAAAAATCAGTGAACTTCTAGAGATACCAAAGGAACAAAAAATAGGATCACTTATTTGCATGGGATATCCAGATGAATCTCCAGTTGCACCAAAAAGAAAAGCTGTCTCGGATCTTTTGCGCTTTAAGTAGTAAAGAAATAGTGGTAGTTGAAAGTACCCCTAATACGATTTGGTCTAACAAAACTAAATCATATTGGGGTATTTATTATTTACCGACTTGAGTAGACAAGAAAGTCTTCAAGAGGTAAAGGTTTCGCATAATAAAATCCTTGTGCAGTATCACAACCAAAGTCAGCGATAATATCATGCTGTTCTTTTGTCTCAATACCCTCGAAAACAATATGGAAATTCGCATTTTGAAACGTAATAATCATGGAAGCTACAAAGGTCTTTCCTTTTTGAGTGATAAGCGAATTAATAAATTCTCTATCAAATTTTACAGTGTGTGCATCGATTTCTAATAATGATATTAAAGTGGAGTAGTTTGTCCCAAAATCATCAATTGCAATAAGAAAGCCCAAAGCACTGAGAGATTTGATTTTATCGTTGATAAACTTCTTGTTGCCAATAAAAGCCGATTCTGTTACTTCTAATTCAATCATATGAGGTTGTAAATCATATCGTGTTAAAATAGCTTGCAAACTTTCTGTTAAATTAGGTTGAAGCAGTGTAAGTCTAGAAAGATTTACACTAAGAGTTTTAATCGTTTTCACTCGCGTTTTTATTAGCATTCTCCAAACTTTACAAGTTTCTTCAAACATATATAAATCCAAAGAGGCAATAAAGCCATTAGATTCCATTACAGGAATGAAGGTACCAGGAGAAATCATTTCATCTTGACTAATCCACCGAACAAGGACTTCACCACCAGTTGGTTCCCCAGTTGACAAGCTGACTTTAGGTTGTATGTAGGGGAAAAATTCACGCCTTTTTAATGCGTTTTGCATCTTAGTACTCACTACAGTCACTTCTTTTTGTTTACGAAGCATCTCAGGAGTGAATTCAACCAAAGTGGAACCGTACTCATTCTTTTTTAGTGCTTTTGCCATCTCCGCATATTCGATGTATTGATACAGGTGAGATTTAGCGGTCTGGATGTAATAAACACCTGCACTGACATTTAGTGCCAAATGTGCAATGTAATCATTTTTTACGATCTGGTCAATGGTTTTCTTTTTTAAGTTATAGAAACCTTCTTCTAAATCAGAAAAAGGCATATTCTTTGCAAGAATGATAAAAAGACTACCTGTTACATGACAGATAATACCTTCTAGTTGCTCGACGATTGGGTTAATAGTATCTGTGACATGGGTCAATAAAGGAGTCAACATCTCCCGTCCACAAATATCAATAATAGCGGAAAATTGATCTATTTCAAAAGAGATTAACATATATTCATCCGGATTAGCTGCTGAAATGATAGATTTTGCTCTTTTCTCAAATGTAGTGATTGTTAAGGCATTGCAGTATGGATCTAATTCATTTTTTTCATTTTTGTTAAATAGTTTATTAAACATGGATTCATTTGTACTCATTTTATATTCACATCCTCTATGTATATTCGATTACATTGTATATTGTACATCAAATCTTGTCAATCATTTCCAACTTATCTATTAGGTGGACTTTCGGAGAAGAAAATTCGAAAAGTGATGCTTGTAATAATTCAAAATAAGCATCATATATTAAGATATAACACGATGGATATATGGAGGATTGTTTATGCAGGAGTTTGATGTGTATAAAGATATTGCAGAGCGGACAAGTGGGGAAATGTACATTGGAGTAGTAGGTCCAGTGAGGACAGGAAAGTCAACATTTATCAAGCGGTTTATGGATGTATTAGTACTACCCAAGATGAATAATGTACATGAGTTAGAAAGAACAAGAGATGAATTACCACAATCATCAGCTGGAAAGACAATTATGACTACTGAGCCAAAGTTTATACCAAAAGAGGCAGCAGAAATTTCTCTCAGTGATGAAGTGAGTGTCTGCGTAAAATTAATCGACGTGGTTGGCTTTGTCGTAGAGGGTGCTTCAGGACATATCGAAGGTGGAGTAGAAAGAATGGTAAAGACACCTTGGATGGAAGGAGAGATACCATTTACGCAAGCAGCAACAATCGGAACAAAAAAAGTAATTCATGATCATGCAACAATAGGAATTATCGTAACTACAGATGGTAGTATCGGAGATATTGAACGAGAAAATTATATAGAGGCAGAAAAAAAGACGATTCAAGAACTACAAGCAATAGGAAAACCATTTATAGTGCTAGTTAACTCACAAAAACCCTATGGCGAAGATGCACAAAAAATCATGAAGGCAATTCGTGATGAGTATAAGGTCGAAGCTATGGCGGTTAATTGCGCCCAATTAAAAGAAGAAGATATCTCAAAAATTATGCAGCAGATTCTGTATGAGTTTCCAATAACAGAAGTACAATTCGTAATGCCTAAATGGGTAGAAATGTTAAATAGAGATCATGCGGTAAAAAAAGACATATTAGAGCATGTTCGAGAAATTTTGTACAATGCAGACGATGTGAAGTCAATGCTTAGTGAAGAATTTGAAGTGGATAGCCCCTACATAGAAGAAATGAAATTAGAAAAGGTGCATATGAATAATGGGTGTATTCAAATCTTAATTACCATGAAGGAGGAGTGTTACTACCATATCCTTAGCGAATTGACAGGGACACAGCTTGACAGTGAGTATGATTTGATTGGAGAATTGAAACAACTAGCATCACTGAAAAATGAATACCAACAAGTGCAAGGTGCATTAAATATGGTAAGAATGAAGGGATATGGTGTAGTGATGCCAAATAAGCAGGAAATAACAGTTAAAGAGCCTGAAATTATTAAACAAGGTAATAAATATGGTGTGAAAATTCATTCGATTGCTCCATCTATTCATTTTATCAGAGCTAATATTGAGACAGAGATAGCACCCATTGTTGGAAGTGAGGCACAAGCACAGGATTTGGTGAAATATATCAAAGAAAATTCACAAAAAGAAGAGGGGATTTGGAATACGAATATTTTTGGTAAGTCTGTTGAGGAATTAGTGGAAGATGGAATGAAAAATAAAGTAACAATGATTACAGATGAAAGTCAAGTTAAACTCCAAGATACTATGCAGAAAATTGTAAATGATAGCAATGGAGGACTTGTATGTATTATAATTTAAACTCTTCTAAAATAGATGAAATCATGATATAATGGAAAGACTTATACAATAACAAATGAAAAGAGGTTACTATGGCAAGTTTGAAAGCATTTCGGGCAATTCGTCCCAAGCAAAAAGTAATTAGTGAAGTAGCAGCATTACCGTACGATGTATTTACGAGCCAAGAGGCGAGAGAGGAAGTCAAAGACAAACCTCTGTCTTTTCTAAGAATAGACCGAGCTGAGGTTCAATTAGACCCTCAAATATCGCCCTATAGCGAAGAGGTTTATGAAGTTGCGTATAGGTTTTTAGAAGAGATGAAGCAAGAGGGAGTATTGATACAAGAAGATAGTCCATGTCTATATATTTATGAATTGACAATGGAAGGTCGTAGTCAATCAGGAATTGTAGGTTTATCATCAGTTGATGATTACATAAATGGAATTGTATGTACACATGAGAATACGAGAGTAGATAAAGAACTAGATCGAATCAAACATATAGATTGCTGTAGTGCACAAACAGGTCCGATTTTTCTTGCATATAAAAAAGTAGATAAAATTCAAAGAATCATAAAAGAACAAAAGACAAAGGAATCACTATATGACTTTGTTACAGAAGATAGAATAGAGCATAAAGTGTGGAAAATCGGTGAACCAGAGGTTATTGCAAAACTCATTCAAGAATTTACAGGTATCGAGAAGGTCTATATTGCAGATGGTCATCATAGAGCAGCATCGGCTGTAAAAGTGGCAATGCGACGAAGAATGGAAAAACCAGAGTATACAGGTGTAGAAGAATTCAATCATTTTTTATCTGTATTATTTCAAGAAGATGAGTTGAAGGTACTAGATTATAATAGGGTGGTAAAGGATTGGAATCAATTAAGTAAGGAAGAGATTATTCATGAAATAGAAAAGAACTTTAGTGTGATTCCTATAGATAGTGAGGAGTCCTTTAAACCACAGAAAAAACATCAGTATGGTATGTATTTAGATAAACAGTGGTATCGATTAAGTGTAAAAGATGATTTAAAATCGAATCATCCAGTAGAAGGGTTAGACGTAGCGATTTTACAAAGGTATGTCTTACAAGATATACTTGGGATAAAAGATCCTAAGACAGATGAAAGAATTTCATTTGTAGGCGGAATCAAAGGAATGGGCGAGATAGAAAAGCAGGTGGATAAGAGCAATGGAATTGGATTTTCATTATATCCGACAACCATGCAAGAACTTTTTAATGTGGCAGATGCCAAATTGTTAATGCCGCCAAAATCTACATGGTTCGAGCCAAAATTACGATCAGGGATATTTATCCACGAGATTGAAAGATAGAAAAGAAGGGAACTACAGAAAAACAATGATAAAAATAGCAGTTGTAAGCTTTACAAAACAAGGAACCGTATTAAAAGATGAAATCACGAAAATATTAGAAAAGAATGAATTTGAGTACTTGGCATTTTCAGCAAATAGAAGTCCTTGTGAAGCAGAATCCATTTCTATGCTCAAAGATGTAAAGATTTGGGTGAGCGAATATTGGAGAAAGGTTGAGGCGTTCATCTTTATTGGAGGAAGTGATATAGCAGTAAGGATGTTTATGGAAAATGTTAGTGATAAGTTAAAAGATCCTTGTTGCATTGTAGTTGATGAAGATGGGAAATACGTAATACCAATATTAGGGAATCATTTGGGGCGAGGGAATGAGCTTGCAACAGAAATCTCGAAATACATCAATGCGAGTAGTATTATAACGACACCTATTGATGTACAGACTAAATTTTCTTTGGAAAAATTTGCCAGAAGAAATCAAATGGAGACAGGGAGCATCGAACAAGCAAGAATTATATCGGCAGCAGTATTAGATGGACAGCATATTGGCTTTTATAGCGAATATCCAGTGGAAGGTATCATTCCAGAAGAATTACGCTATTGTAAGACCATGAAAGATTTGTCTTGGTATACACAAAGAATGGCTATTCGTAGTCAATATGTCATTGGTATGGGTGTAAAAGAAAATGCAAATATTAGGAGTGTGGAAGAGCTATTTTTAATGCAACTAGAAGCAGCAGAAATAGAATTGGGTCAGATTAAGAAGATAGCTACGATTGATAAGAAGGCAGAAGAACCTGCATTAGTTAACTTAGCTGAAAAATATAGAATACCTCTCGTTTCTTTTACAGCAGAGCAACTTTTAAATGTCAATATGATTAATCATTCAGAACCAGAAGAAAAATCAGTTGCTAACATATCAGAGAGAGCAGCATTTCTAGGAAGTGAATGTGGAGAGATTACACAGTTAAAAGTGAATGGGAAAGGGGCTACACTGGCAATTGCTAAGGTATTGAAAACGATATATTTTTAATACTTGTCTTTACATTTTTTGAAGTGCATGATAGAATACGAAAGTCAAGTAAGACATGTAGTCGCAGCTACAAGTATCGAAAGATCGTAGGTGAGGAAAGTCCGGGCTTTATAGGGCAGGATGCCAGATAACGTCTGGTGGAGGTGACTCCAAGGCTAGTGCAACAGAAATATACCGCCGGTTCATCCGGTAAGGGTGGAAGGGTAGTGTAAGGGACTACCGCCTCCTTGGTAACAAGGAGGGCAAATGTAAACCCCATCCAAAGCAAAACCGAATAAAAGCTATGTGATTGCCCGTCACGCTTTAGGTAGGTTGCTGGAGCCTAATGGCGACATTAGGCCTAGATAGATGACTACACACGACATAACCCGGCTTATCGTTTTGCTTGACAAAAATAGATAAAGGAAGTCATAAAGCATATGAAAGTGAAAGATATTAAGATTGGTGAGGGAATTCCTAAGATATGTGTGCCAGTACAAGGGAGTACACTTGTGGAACTTTGTGATGAACTTACAAAGTTAGATGAATTAAATATAGATATTATTGAGTGGAGAGCAGACTGCTTTGAAGAAATAGATAACCAAGAAAAAGTACGAAAAGTATTGAATCTATTTAAGGAAAAGCAAAGGAATACTCCACTTCTTTTTACGTTTCGAACGAAACAAGAAGGCGGAAATAAAGAGATAGAAACAAAAGACTATATACAGTTACTTCGAGTGGTAATGAGAACTCAATTAGTAGATCTGATAGATATTGAATTGTCAAAGGGAGATGAAATAGTAGAGGCATTGATAGAAAATGCAAAAAAAGAGAAAGTGGTTACGGTAATTTCTAATCATGACTTTGAAAAAACTCCATCGGAATGCGAAATGATAGGAATACTTACACGAATGATTAAAATTGGTGCTGATATATCAAAACTTGCGGTGATGCCTAAAAATGAGAGTGATGTAATTAATCTTTTAGGAGCGACCGTAAAAGTAAAATCTTTATATAATGAAAAAGTGATTGTAACCATGTCTATGGGTAAATTAGGAGCAATCAGTAGGATTACTGGTGAGGCATTTGGCTCAGCCCTTACATTTGGAAGCGGAGCCAAAGCATCTGCACCAGGACAGATTGAGTGTAATAAGCTACACAAGGTGTTGGAAGAGTTGCATTCTACTTTGTAGTTGCCTTAGAGGCAAATTCAGTGTTTACTAGTGCTTTATAGTCAACGCGCTCATTTAACTCACCTGCAGATTCGAGAATCTCTTGCAGTAAATCAAAGGATTCTTCTGAGAAGGTAAGATCTTCTTTCCAAGTGTCTTGTTCGTAATAACGCGCAACAATACGCGTTAACGTATCTAGATCGGTATCTGAAAATTGCGGTTGAATTACAGATGCAATCTCTTCTGGTGTATGATCTATGCAAAAATCCAACCCTTTTTGAATAGCATCCGTAAATCCTTGAACGATTTCCGGGTTTTCTTCGATATAGCTATTCTTTGCACAAAATGCGGTATAAGGTACATAACCGCTTTCTACACCAAGTGAAGAGACAACATAACCAGCGCCTTCTTGCTCCAACTTAGTGGCTGAGGGTTCGAATTCGATTGTAAACTGCCCAATACCACTTGTAAAGGCAGCAGAGGTTGATGAAAAATCAATGTTTTGTTCGATTGTCAAATCCATTTCTGGATCCATTCCCTTTTCTTTTAAGATATACTCAAAGACCATCTGAGGCATACCACCAGTTCGACCGCCAATAACGGTCTTATCAGCTAACATATTCCAATCAAAATCCAAAATCTCATCACGACTGACCAAGAAATTTCCAGCTCTTTGCGTTAATTGAGCAAAATTGATGATGTCATCAGTGGAACCTTCTTGATAAGTGTAAATTGTAGATTCTGGACCCATAAATCCGATATCCGCTTCATTTGCTAGTAGTGCGGTCATAGTCTTATCTGCGCCAAATCCAGTGACTAATTCTAGTTCAATTCCCTCGTCTTTAAAATAGTTTTTTTCAATTGCAACATACATTGGAGCATAAAAAATAGAGTGGGCGACTTCATTGAGTACAACGGTTTTGGTATCTTTAGTTGTGGTTTTATCAGGCGTAGAGCAACTGCAAAGTACTGTAAAAGAGCAGAGAAGAGCAACCAGAATGCAAAAATACTTCCGATTCATAACATACCTCCAAAACGATTATGTTATAGTATATGTAAAGATAAAATAAGTGTCATAAAAATTATGACACTTATTTTAAACGTATGTAGTTATATGCTTACCAGTGCAGCAAAAGCCTTTAATAGAGAGTATTGCGTATTTTTTTTACTGTTAGTAGGAGCGAAAAAGACCATTGTAGAGCCTACTGCCAATGGCGAATGCCAAGATTGATGCAATACATCAAATGGAATGATACCAGGTTTTCCCCAAGTACTAACTATTAATTCCGGTGCAGTTCCATTCCCTTTATCGCAGATTCCAGTAATGGTTACAAAATGTCTGTGCATCTTGCGCATGCTTCCACCATCGAAGGATTCCGAGTCGTATAGCATAAATTCATAGGAATTATTGGTCGTAAGTAAAGAAATAGGAAATTCTTTCTCTAGAGCAAAACGTATAAAACTTAATCCCTTTTCATAACTGCAAAACATGGTTGATATAGCATAATGTTTCAAGAATACGTCATTTTTAAGCCCATAAAGCAAAACACCTCTTATAAATCTACAAGCACCAATGCCTAGATTGATTGGTAATTTTGAACAATATTTATTTTGTCGAGAAAGATTATCGTATATTCTATTTAAAATAGGCACTTCTAGAACATTCATTGTCTGATACAATTGCTCCATAAGTGCTATAAAATATTCTTCTGCAATAATCCTATCTTTTTGGATAGGAATAGAAAGCGCACTTTTAATTTGTGGATACTTCAAAGATAGAGAAAGTAAAATATTAGCTCCACTGACTGGACCACATCCTCCTTTATAGGCAGAATTTCTTGAAAACCAGGCTTGATTACCTCCAAATGAATAGAATCCTCTAGCACTTGCAATACGCGGGCAGATTTTGGCTTCGTAAGTTGACTTCATGGTTACCTCCTATTGATTAGTTGAATCATTCAGTGGAGAGTTTGTAGTTCGTTGTCGTAAAGTAGACATTTTTTTCGTGATCATATTAGGGGTATAGTCTGCAAAAATTGCAGCATTACGACCGTTTTCTTTGGCTTGATATAGTGCCTTATCGGAAACACTAAGTGCAGCTTCAAATTTTGGTGTTCCTTCATTCAAAATATGTGTTACTCCTACACTAACAGTTACAATACCATAGGGTGAGGATTCATGAGGGATTTTAAGGTTACGAATTGCATTCACTAAGTTCGAAGTATAAGTTTGCACCTCATCCTTAGAAGAATCGATAAAAGCAACGGCAAATTCTTCCCCACCATAGCGATAGTAACGTATATTATGATGGCGAGCGACCTCGCGGAAGCAATTTCCTAGTTGTTCTAGACAATTATCACCTACTTGATGACCGTAGGTGTCGTTAAACCATTTGAAATGATCGATATCTAATAATGCAAGTGCAGTTATTTGTTTCGTGTTTTCTTGTGACTCAAACCTAGCAAAGTCTTCAAAGAGCTTCCGGCGGTTATATACACCAGTTAATTGGTCTAGATAGGCATACTTATGCAGAGTTCTTCTCGCAACGAAGTTTTCGAGTCTAGCCATGCGAACAATAGTCCCAATCAAGTACAAAAATAAGAGTAAGATATAGGAATTCATTGCTTCAGCATAATAGACAACTGGGTCTTTAAAAAATGAGATGGCAGTTACAAAAGCAACAGTAATCGCTAGCATAAATAGGTGAATACGCCATCCGTAATCTAAATAAAGCGTAGAAGTCATAAATAATATAAAAAGAAAAGTCACACTTACTTGACTAGGTGAGACAAATGCACTTACTAAAAATGCATAAAGTACGCCAAGTGTGTTGACAATATAAATCATTGCAGTTAGGTGATTGCCTTTTCCGCTATGTATATAGAGGAAAAAGAAGAGTGAAATAAAAGCGATGACAGCATAAGCCCATTTTAATTCAGGTGTACCGGCAGATACAGTAAAATCAGTTATAAAAGTTAAGATAAAACTAATACCGAGTATAAAGGTTACACTAAATAACATAGTTTGCAAAATTTCTCTGTTTTTATGGTTGATCTCTTTTTGGCACATGTGAAGTGACTCTTTTTCTTCAATTGTCTTTCTGACAGTAAGATCCCATAATTGTTTTAGTTGTTGTTTCATTTGTTTTCCCCTCATTTCGACGTGTTACAAACTCTATTATAGTTGAGGGAAAGAAGTTTGTAAACAATTTGGACTGGAATGGAGAAAAAAACAATGATATAATGAGCGGGAATAAATAAATTAGGAAGGTGATTTATGAAGTATAAAATAGATACGCATGCACACACAATTGTGAGCGGACATGCTTATAGCTCTATAAGAGAGATGGCAAGAGAAGCTAGTCGTTTAGGAATGGAGGCAATTTCTCTTACTGAGCATGCACCGGCAATGGCTGGAACAACAGGAACATATTATTTTCAAAATAGTAAAGTTATTCCTCCTTCGATGGAAGGTGTAAAGATACTATGCGGAACTGAACTTAATATCTTAAACCAACAAGGAGAGGTTGATTTGAGCGAAGAAATCTGTAGACAGCTAGATATAGTAATCGCTAGTATGCATGTTCCAGAAGAATGTTATGGGGAATCCAAAGGGATTGCGAGTAATACAGATGCTTATGTGAACACTATGAAAAAGTCATACATACATATAATAGGTCATCCAGATGATGCGAGGTTGCCAGTAGATTACGATACGTTGGTATCCGCTGCAAAAGAGTATGGAAAAATAATCGAAGTGAACAACTCTTCATTGACACCAAATTCTTTTAGGAAAGGTGCTAGGGAGAATCAGTTAGCGTATTTAGAATTATGCAAAAAATATAAAGTACCTATCAGCTTGGGTAGTGATGCACATGTAGATATAGATATAGGAAATTTCCAGTATGCACAGATTGTTCTTGAGGAATGTAAGTTTCCAAAAGAGTTGATTGTGAATCGCTCATTTGAATGCTTGCAATCCTATATACAAAGTAGGAAATTTTTATAAAATGTAGACTTTACAAGTTTAATGTGCTAAAATCATAAAGTGGCAAGTGAAGTTAATGAAGGAGAGATAATATAATGGGGAAGACGATAAGGACGGAGGCTGTAGACTATCTATTTGATGCGATTTTAAGTTTGGACTCTAAAGAAGAGTGTTACACTTTTTTTGAAGACATTTGTACAATTAACGAACTACTTTCTTTGTCGCAACGTTTTGAAGTAGCAAAAATGTTACGTGAGAATAGAACATATCTTGAAATAGCTGAAAAGACAGGGGCATCAACAGCTACGATTAGCCGAGTGAATCGTTCACTTAATTATGGCAATGATGGATATGATATGGTTTTTTCAAGAATAAAAGAATAAAAGAATATAGAAATAGTGCTGCATTAGAGAGGGTAAAGTCTCTAATCAGCACTATTTTTTTTTCGTGGTCTTCTTTTGAGGATATGAATTAGAAGTGTCAATGGAATCAATCAATGCTTCAACTATCTGTTTTTTTAGGTAAATGTCAAAGCATAATGAGCAGATGAAAGAAAAGAGTTGAAGAAACTCTTGTTCTTTTTCAGGGGCATGAGAAAACATTTCTCTAGAGATATCATAAGATGCTTTGATATCTGTCTCCATATCTGTAATTTTGTTTCGCTCCATTTCAAGTAATTCTTCATATAATTTGGTCAAATCCATAGAGTTGGAGTTGAAGTATTTCTCCGTTAATGGGTCCATTAATGTTTGAATATCTTTTATAGATAAAATATTTTTTAAATAATAAATAAAAGATAATGTGACAATATGTTCTTTGTTATATTTCTTTTTATCAGGCGGAGGGAGTAGGTTATTTTTTGCATAATTGTTAATCATAGTTTTAGTAAGAACCTTATCATCTTCATAGCGTTTGCCAGATGATAAATGCGTATCCATAAAAGTAGTCACTTGATCCATATAAAGAGGAATATTAGGAATACTTTCTGTTCGAATATAATCTATGTTATGAATATTTTTTAAAATACTTTCTAATAATTCGTTGTTATCTATTTTCATTGCGTTCACCTCGGAGTATATTATATAGTTTTTAACATGAAAAGTAAAGAGGACGTTACATTTCAGTCCCACGCTAATCACTTCGCTGATTAGTGATGGGCTAGTAAGTGAAAAGTAACAAGAGGACACAAAGCGAACATTTGTTTTGATATAGATAGTGACATTTAGGAAGTTATGCTATATAATGACAAGTACGGATAGTCACTAAGAGTTGTGAAACTGTTTTTAAGGAAGGAGAATGCACATATAAGATTAGATGGATGTGCAGATATAGAATGACAATTTATGATAGTTTAAATAAAGAGCAAAAAGAGGCTGTATATTGTACGGAAGGACCGTTGTTAATACTTGCAGGTGCAGGTTCAGGAAAGACAAGGGTACTGACCCACCGTATCGCCTATCTAATTGATGAGCAAAAAGTGAATCCATGGAATATTTTAGCAATTACGTTTACCAATAAAGCGGCAGGGGAAATGAGAGAGAGGGTCGATGATTTGGTAGGGTATGGATCAGAAAGTATCTGGGTGAGTACATTTCACTCGATGTGTGTGCGAATTTTACGACGTCATATTGATAGACTAGGGTATGATACTAGCTTTACAATTTATGATACAGATGATCAAAAATCCATTATAAAAGATGTATGTAAATTATTGCAGATTGATACGAAAGTCTATAAAGAGAGAACTTTACTTGGGATGATTTCAAAAGCAAAAGATGAACTGATTTCTCCAGAAGAATTGGAACTTAAGGCTATGGCAGATTTTCAAAAGAAAAAAATTGCACAAGTCTATAAAGAATACGAAAAGCAATTGAGAGAGAATAATGCACTAGATTTTGATGATTTACTGCTCAAAACAGTAAGGTTATTCCAGAATAATCCAGAAATTTTAGAGGCGTATCAGGATAGATTTCGCTATATTATGGTAGATGAGTATCAAGATACTAATACAGTGCAATACAAATTAATCAGCTTGTTATCGCAGAAATATCGGAATTTATGCGTAGTTGGGGATGATGACCAGTCAATTTATAAATTTAGAGGGGCTAACATATATAATATCCTTAATTTTGAAAAGGAATTTGAAGATGCTAAGGTTATAAAACTAGAGCAGAATTATCGCTCCACATCTAATATATTAAATGCTGCAAACGCTGTGATTGCAAATAATAGCGGTCGAAAAGAAAAACGACTATGGACCGAAAATGGAGATGGTGAAAAGCTTTCATTACAACAATTTGATACAGGGTTTGATGAAGCAGATTATGTAATTCGCAATATTCAAAAAAAGATAAAGGAAGAGAATGCTAATTATAATGATATAGCAATTCTTTATCGCACAAATGCACAATCTAGGTTATTTGAAGAAAAGCTTGTGAATGCCAATATTCCATATAAAATAGTAGGCGGGGTTAATTTTTACGCACGTAAAGAAATTAAGGATGTTCTTGCATATTTAAAGACCATTGATAATGGTCACGATGATTTGGCAGTAAAAAGAATTATCAATGTTCCAAAGAGAGGAATCGGATTAACCTCTGTGACAAGAGTACAAGAATCTGCAACCTTACGAGGTGTTGATTTTTATGAAGCACTGCGAACAGTAGATATGATAGATGGTATTGGGAGAGGTGTGTCAAAGTTAGAATCTTTTGTGGCTATCATAGAACATTTGAAATCAAAATTAGAAAGTTTTAGTCTTGTAGATTTAGTGAATGAAATACTAGAGGTGACAGGATACATTGAAATGTTACAAGAAGAAGGCAAAGAAGAATCAGAAGCTAGGATGGAAAATATCAACGAGTTAATTAGTAAGGTAGTTGCCTATGAAGAATCCTGTGTCCAGGAACCACCGACACTAAGTGGCTTTTTGGAAGAAGTAGCATTAGTAGCGGATATTGATAATGTAGAAGAGGATAGTAACTATGTTGTGTTAATGACGTTACATAGCGCCAAGGGGTTAGAATTTCCATATGTCTACCTAGTGGGAATGGAAGATGGAATGTTTCCAAGTTATATGACTATTTCTTCGGGAGATAGAGATGAACTTGAGGAAGAAAGAAGATTGTGTTATGTAGGAATTACAAGAGCAAAACAAGATCTAACGCTGTGTTGTGCAAAAAGACGTATGATTCATGGCGAGATGCAATATAATAGAGTGTCTAGGTTTGTGAAGGAAATTCCAGTATACTTAGTAGATTCGGGAGAGTTAATCAAAAAAGAAGATATCGAAATACCGAAATCTTTAGAATATAAGCAAGCAAAGACGACATTTAAACAAAAACCTTTTAGTGTGAGTTACAGTACACAAAAGGAGAAAAAACAATACAAAGTGGCAGGAGGAAACGGACCAGGATATGATGTGGGAGATGAAGTTATGCATCAAAAATTTGGAAAGGGAACAGTAACTGCAATTGTAGAAGGTGGTAGAGATTATGAAGTGACAGTTTCTTTTGATTCAGTTGGTACAAAGAAAATGTTTGCTTTGTTTGCAAAATTGCAAAAGATTTGATATAATCTTTACATATGTAGGGAATAATACCAAGATGGAGAGAGAAAGGGTGGTTAAAATGAGCAGAGAAAAATTGGAAGACTTATTTGCAACAACAAAGGTTGCAGAAATTTTAAAGAAAAAAGATGAAGAATCAAAGAAAAATACGATAATGTGGGTACTAGCAATTCTAGGAGCAGTTGTAGCGGTGGCAGCGATTGCATATGCAGTATATCACTATTTTACACCAGATTATTTGGAAGACTTCGAGGAAGACTTTGAAGATGATTTTGAAGAGAACTTCTTTGATGAGAATGACGAAATTTAAGAATCCACTAAAAGCGAATAGTTTTAAGAATAAAAATTGATTTATTGGAGGTTGTGACGTGTCACAACCTCTTTAGTATGTATAGAGAGGTTTAGATATGAAGAAGAGATGCGTATATGAAGGAAAAGTGTTAAAAGTAGATTTCCCAAATAAAGGAAGAGTTGAAATCGAGGGAGAAGATAAAGAGGTTATTGTGAAAAATGTGATAGCTGGTCAAGTAGTATCCCTACAGGTGAATAAAATCCGAAAAGGAAGAGCAGAAGGAAGATTATTGGAAGTAGTGAAAAAATCTCCAGTTGAGATAGAGTCTACTTGTCCGCATTTTGGTATCTGCGGCGGATGCACGTATCTGAACCTTCCGTATGAAGAACAATTGAATTTGAAAAAGAATCAAGTAAAAGAATTATTGGATGAAGCAATCAATGATTCCTATATTTTTGAAGGAATAAAAGGTAGTCCTGTTACGAAGGGGTATCGTAATAAAATGGAGTTTTCATTTGGCGATGAATTTAAGGATGGACCATTAGCCCTAGGAATGCATAAGCGAGGAAGTTTCCATGATATTGTCAATGTAACGGAGTGTGAAATTATTGATAATAACTACAGAAAAATATTGAAAACAACATTAGAGTTTTTTAAAGATAGAGCAATTCCATTTTATCATAAGATGCGACATGAAGGAGTATTGCGTCATTTATTAGTAAGAGAAGGACATAAAACAGGACAAATCCTTATAGATATAGTAACCACTAGTCAGATGACAATAGATTTAGACGGGTGGAAAAAGGAGTTATTAAACTTAGAAATCTCAGGTGAGATAGTGGGGATACTGCATACAATTAATGATAACTTAGCAGATGTCGTTAAAGATGAAGGAACAACTATTTTGCATGGACGAAACTATTTCTATGAAGAATTATTAGGATTAAAGTTCAAGATTTCACCATTTTCATTCTTCCAGACAAATTCGTATGCAGCCGAGGTTCTATATGAAACCACAAGAGAGTATGTCGGTGATACCAACGATAAAGTGATATTTGATTTATATAGTGGAACGGGTACAATCGCTCAGATTTTAGCACCAGTAGCAAAGAAGATAGTAGGCGTTGAAATTGTAGAAGAAGCAGTCATTGCAGCGCGAGAAAATGCAAAGCTTAACAAGCTAGACAATTGCTTATTTCATGCAGGGGATGTATTGAAGGTAATTGATGACTTGAATGAAGTACCAGATATTATTGTAGTGGATCCACCAAGAGATGGAATTCATCCAAAGGCACTTAAGAAGATTATTGATTTTGGAGTGAATAAAATGATATATGTTAGCTGTAAGCCAACAAGTTTAGCAAGGGATTTAGAGGTACTACAAGCATGTGGATATAAAGTAGAGAAGGCGATAGCAGTAGATCAATTTCCGGGAACCTTCCATGTTGA
>CAYJGW010000004.1:0-86937 GCA_964369425.1 uncultured Lachnospiraceae bacterium | reverse complement strand
CGAAAGCAGGAATCCAACAAGAGATTCGCAAAAGAGAACATTACGAAAAGCCAAGTGTAAGACGTAAGAAGAAATCAGAGGCAGCAAGAAAACGTAAGTTCAACTAATGAATATGATATTCATTGGAATATATTTATCGAGAGTGGGAGGTGTATATAATACACTTCCTTTTCTTGTGTATCAAAACTTAATAAATAAAAGATGTATAATCAAGGAAAAGATTTCGTATGATGTAGTATAGTTTTATGGAAGGAGCAGAAATGAAGGCTTACATAAAAAAAATACTATGCATCGCTATAACTCTCCAAATGATGATTCCGCCAATGGATATACGAGCTGAGGATATTGAAATAGAAGCGCCATCTGCAATACTGATGGAAACCACTACTGGTGAAGTACTTTACTCCAAAAACGAAAAAGAAGTGTTGCCACCTGCAAGTGTAACTAAAATCATGACTTTACTCTTAGTGTTTGATGCGCTTGAAAGAAAAGAAGTGAAATTAAGCGACGAGGTGGTTACATCAGAATACGCAGCATCTATGGGTGGTTCTCAGGTGTTTTTAGAACCTGGAGAAGTACAAACAGTTGACACACTCATACGTTGTGTTACAGTTGCCTCAGCTAATGATGCAAGCGTTGCACTGGCAGAACATGTATCCGGTACAGAAGAAGAATTCGTAAATGCAATGAATGATAAGGCGAAAGAGTTAAAAATGATTGATACTAATTTTAAGAATTGTAACGGATTAGACGAAGAAGGTCACGTTACTACGGCCAATGATATAGCCCTTATGTCAAGAGAATTAATGCGTGTATATCCACAAGTAGAAGAGTATACAATGATTTGGATGGAGAATATTACTCATGAAACAAGTTCTGGAACTTCAGAATTTGGACTTTCAAACACAAACAAACTTGTGCGAAACTACCCTTATACAACGGGTTTGAAAACTGGATCAACCAGCCAAGCTAAATTTTGTATATCAGCTACTGCATCAAAAGATGATGTGAATCTAATTGCAGTGATTATGGCGGCACCAAATAGCACATCGAGAAATAATGATGCCATTCATTTGCTGAATTATGGTTTCTCTAAATGCCAAGTTTATACAGATAGAGAAATTCAAAAATTTGAGGATATACCTATAGAAGATGGAGAAGATGAGGTGATCTTAGGAGAAATACAGGAACCTTTCACCTTTGTGGATACGGAAGGACGCGATATCTTAAATGTACAAAGGGTGATACATTACGATACTACACAGGCGCCCGTCGAGATAGGTGATAAAGTTGGGTCGGTGACGTATGAGCTAGAGGGAGATGTTCTAGGGAAGGTTGAAATTAGAGCAAGTGAAGATACTCCGAAATTATTATATAGACATAGTTTATTAGAAATAGTAAAATCATATTTATTATAAGTCAGAAGATAGGTGATAAGATGAAAAAGTACAAAATTACTCGTTACCAGATTAATTCAAAAAAACTAAACAAAATGAAAAGTCCAATCAAAATGGTTTTTTTAAGTGATTTACATGAAAAAGAGTATGGATATCAAAATGAACAGCTCTACCATTCTATCCTGGAAGAAAGACCTGATATTATTGTAATTGGGGGGGATATGGTGATAGGTAAAAAGTACAACGATCTAATGCCTACGGTAGAATTTGTAACAAAACTAACAAAAATCGCTCCAGTAGTTTATGGTAACGGTAATCACGAACAAAGAATGAAAGAACGTCCCAATCGCTTTTTGAATAAATTCCAGTTGCTAAAGGAAAAACTTATCAGTGGAAAAATACAAATGATTGAAAATCAAAATTTAGATATAGTGTGTAGTGGGAATGAATTGCGTTTTTTAGGTCTTGAGATTCCAGCAAAGTATTATGATAAAATGATGAAAGAGATTCTAAGTGATTCAGAAATGCTTACTGCGATTGGGAATGCAAATAAAGAGAAATATAACATATTGCTTGCGCACAATCCAGCACATATGGAAACCTATGTGAGATGGGGAGCGGATTTGGTTTTGTCTGGGCATTTTCATGGTGGAATTATTAGACTACCATTTCTAGGTGGAGTAATAAGCCCACAAGGAAAATTGTTTCCAAAGTATTCGCGAGGATACTACAAAAAAAATAATACAGATATCGTGGTAAGTGGCGGTCTTGGAGAGCATACAATCAAGATAAGGTTCCGTAATAAACCAGAATTAATTGTTATAAGCTTATCTGGGGAAAAATAGCTTGAAAAAGATTGTGAATAAGCTTATAATGCTTTGTGTATATAAGAAAAGAGGTAGAGATAAACATGGGAATTCCGGTTAAATTAGAGGTGTTTGAAGGGCCTTTGGATTTGTTATTGCACTTAATAGATAAAAACAAAATAGATATTTACGATATTCCTATTGTGTTGATTACCGAACAATATATGGCGTATATAAAGCAGATGGAAAAGCGTGACTTAGATGTTATGAGTGAATTTCTTTTGATGGCTGCTACATTGCTTGATATTAAGTGTAGGATGCTCTTACCAAAGGAAGTGGATGAGGATGGAGAAGAAGAGGATCCAAGAGAAGAATTGGTTCGCCAACTTCTAGAATATAAAATGTATAAGTACATGGCCATCGAATTGAAAGATAAAGAATTAAATGGGCTGAATACATTTTACAGAAAAGCGCATATACCAGATGAAATACAAAAATACGAGCCACCGGTGGATTTGAATATGTTATTGGATGGAATCACAATGCATAAGTTGAATACAGTGTTTAAAGATGTGATGAAAAGAACCAATGAGAAGTTAGATCCTATCAGAAGTAAATTTGGAAAAATAGAAAAAGAAGAAGTGACTTTAGATGAAAAGTTAGATTATGTAGAGCAATATACACGTATGCATAGCAGATTTAGTTTTCGACAATTACTAGAAAACCAAAAAAGTAGGATGCATATAGTGGTGACGTTTTTAGCGATACTTGAGATGATGAAATCTGGAAAAATAAGAGTATTGCAACAAAGTGTATATGATGAAATTATGATTCAAGTTGCATAGTGGAAGAGGTAATAGGTGAAAATTGTTCAAATGGAAAGTATAATTGAGTCAATGTTATTTACGATTGGCGAAGCGGTAGAATTGGAAAAAATTGCAAATGTTCTAGAGCAAGATGAAGCGACAACAAAAAAGTTGATACGTAACATGATGGATAAGTATGAAAGTGAAGAACGAGGGATACGCATCATAGAATTAGATAATGCCTATCAGTTATGTACAAAAAAAGAAACGTATGAATATTTGATTAAGTTAGTAAAGCAACCTAAGAGGCATATCATTACAGATGTTATGATGGAGACTCTTTCTATCGTTGCATACAAACAACCAGTGACTAAATTGGAAATTGAAAAAATTCGTGGAGTGAAATCAGATCATGCGGTTAACAAGCTAGTAGAATATGGATTGATTGAAGAAGTAGGCAGATTAAACGCACCCGGTCGCCCTCATCTTTTTGGAACAACAGAGGAGTTTTTGAGAAGGTTTGGAATGCCATCAATCACTGAACTGCCAATGATTAATCAGGAGCAAATAGAAGAATTCAGAAGCGAGGCAACACAGGAAGTTCAATTAAAATTAGATGTATAAAGGATGCGGATATGAAAAAAATGATATTTTTTATATTCCTAATGATAAGTAGTCTTGAGTTAACGGTTTTTGCAACCGACGAACCAAGCGAACTGTACGCCCAATCAGCAGTGTTAATGGATGCTGATTCAGGGCGTATTTTATTTGCGAAAAACGGAGAAGAAAAAAAAGCGAATGCAAGCACTACAAAAATATTGACAGCAATTCTTGCATTAGAACACGGAGATATGAACGCTATTGTAACTGTTTCAAAAGAAGCGAGTAGTCAGCCAGAAGTGCACTTAGGTATGCGAGAAGGAGAAGAGTATCATATCATAGATCTACTATATTCATTGATGTTAGAGTCTCACAATGATAGTGCTGTAGCAATTGCGCAGGAGATAGCGGGAAGTGTTGAAAAATTTGCGGATCTTATGAATGAAAAAGCTTTGGAAATAGGTTGTGATGATACCTATTTTATTACACCTAACGGACTGGATGCAGTGGACTCACATGGAATACATGGGACAACGGCTACCGACTTGGCTCGAATTTTAGCCTACTGTGTTATGAAATCACCCCAAAAAGAATTGTTTCGAGAAATCACAGGTACTATGAATTACTCATTCACAACAGTGGGTGGAGAGCGAAGTTTTTCTTGTAATAACCATAATCAGTTGCTCTCTATGATGACAGGTGCCTTTTCAGGGAAAACAGGTTTTACAAATGATGCAGGATATTGCTATGTGGGTGCATTAGAAAGTGAGGGACGAACATTTATAATAGCGATTTTGGCAAGTGGATGGCCAAATAATCGTAGTTATAAATGGAGTGATGCAAATAAGTTACTAGAATATGGTATGGAACATTATTTAGTGAGATTCTTAGAACCACAGGAACAGATATTGGAAGTTTCTACGTTAAATTCAGAGAAAGATATGACAGAATTACGCTTAAAAGAAGGGGAAGAAGTAAAAGTTTTGATGAGGGAAGATGAAAAAGTCGATATTATGTATGACTATCCTAAGGTAATTTATGCACCGATGGATAAAGATACCCTTGTTGGATGTGTTCGCTACTCTATAGACGATGAAATCTATAAAATAGATAGTGTTTTTATAGGAGAAAATTTAGAAAAATTGAATTTTTTTCACTATTTCTTAAGAAAGACTTGATAAAAAAATGTATAGAAAGTATAATAGAATGGGTAACATTTTTGGTTATTTTCAATAAATAATATACAAACGGAGGTAATTCTATGAGTAACATCACTACAAACCCTGCAAAGTCAAGACTTGACTCATTATTTGATCAGGGAAGTTTTGTTGAAATCGGAGGAGCTATCACAGCAAGAGCAACTGATTTTAACATGGCAGAAAAAGACACTCCAGCAGACGGTGTAATAACAGGTTATGGAGTTGTTAATGGCAACTTAGTATATGCTTACAGTCAAGATGTTAGTGTACTAAACGGTGCTATCGGAGAAATGCATGCAAAAAAAATAGTCAATATCTATAATATGGCTATGAAAATGGGTGCTCCAGTGATTGGATTTATTGATTGCGCAGGACTTAGACTGCAAGAGGCCACAGATGCACTACATGCATTTGGAGACTTGTACTTAAAGCAAACATTAGCTTCTGGTGTCATCCCGCAGATTACAGGGATATTTGGAAGTTGCGGTGGTGGATTAGCATTGATTCCAACACTAACAGATTTTACATTTATGGAAGCAAAAAAAGGAAAATTATTTGTGAATTCACCCAATGCTTTAGAAGGAAATACGTCAGCAAAATGTGATACCTCTGATGCGAAATATCAAAGCGAGTCAACTGGTTTAGTTGATGATATTGGCAGTGAAGAAGACATGATTGCACAGGTAAGGGAATTAATTACTATTTTACCTGCAAATAATGATGATAATTATTCATACGACGAGTGTGAAGATGATTTAAATAGGGTATGTGAAAGTATCCAAAACAGCAAAGAGGATGCGGCATTAGCGCTGGCTCTGATCTCTGATAATAACACTTTTGTAGAATGCAAAAAGTATTATGCAAAAGATATGGTGACAGGATTTATTCGATTAAACGGAGTGACTGTAGGCGCCGTCGGAAATCGTTCTAAGGTATACGATGAGAATGGTGAAGTTGCAGAGACCTATGACAAGGCTCTTTCTGTTACTGGGTGTAGAAAGGCTAGTGATTTCATCGCATTTTGCGATGCTTTTGAAATTCCACTACTTACACTAACAAACGTTTCAGGATATGTGGCAACAAAATGTTCGGAGAAAAATATCGCAAGAGATGCAGCTAAAATGACTTATGCATTCGCAAATGCAACTGTACCCAAGGTAAATGTTATAGTAGGCGAAGCGTATGGTAGTGCGTACATTGCGATGAATAGCAAAGCGATAGGTGCAGATATGGTATATGCTTGGCCAGATGCAAAGATTGGAATGATGGATGCTAATATGGCAGCTAAAATCATGTATGCTCAAGATTCACCAGAAGTAATAAAAGAAAAGACAGAGGAATATAAGGAATTACAATCTAGTGCAATATCTGCTGCAAAGAGAGGGTATGTAGATACTCTAATCAATCCAGAAGATACACGAAAATACGTGATTGGTGCATTTGAGATGTTGTTCACAAAAAAGGAAGATCGTCCAATTAAAAAACATGGTTCGATATAGTGAGGTGACGACTAGTGAAAAAAAGAATTTTCTTAATAGGATTGGCAAGTAGTATCATATTTTCACTTGTAGGTTGTGGAAGCGGTGCATCAGAGGAAACCAACTATACAACTGCACAAGACTCAGCAAATTTATTAGTACAAAACTTAGTGCAACTACCACAAGAGGCTGTAGCAGAATTTGAAAGTGCGAATGAGGTAGAGCTAGAGTTATCCTTAATACAAGCTGGAATGAACATCGGTCCGGTAGAGTTTGTAAAAGCCCTAGAGGCATGGCATACCGTAACGGATGAATGTGGTACTTTTATTGAAATTAATGAATTCCACGTTTCGGAAACAGGTGGAGACATAAAGTTAGAAACGGTTGCAGATTTTGAAAAGAGAGATGCCGAAATGGTATTTATGTTCGATGATGATTTAAAGATTGAATCCTTGACAATTAATCCAAAGTATACATTAGGTGAGACGATGGGGCAAGCAGGGCTCAATACATTACTTGGTATGGGAACAGTATTTTGTGTTTTGATTTTTATCTCATTTATCATTTCGTTATTTAAACACATACCAGCATTATTAGGTCAATCAAAAGAGGAACCCGCTACGAAAGCGGTAGAAGAAGTTGTGGTTTCAGAAGTATTCAATGAAGTGGCATCAGATGAGATGACAGATGATTTGGAATTAGTAGCGGTTATTACAGCTGCTATAGCTGCAACAGAAGGGACTTCTACGGATGGATTTGTAGTGCGTTCGATTAGAAGAAAAAAATCAAATAAATGGAAAGCTTAATTTAGGAGGAAGAGCAATGAAAAATTATACAATAACAGTAAATGGAACAGCATATGATGTAACTGTAGAAGAGACAGGCTCCGTAGGAACAGCACCTGTTACAAAGGCAAGACCAGTAAGCACACCTGTAGCAAAAACACCAGTTGAGGCACCAAAAGCTAGTGGTGCAGGAAGTGTTACAGTAAAAGCAGGAGCTGCAGGAAAAGTTGTGAAACTTGTAGCGGAAGTTGGGCAAGCGGTGAAAAAAGGAGACTCTGTTATAATTATCGAGTCTATGAAGATGGAGATTCCAGTTGTTGCACCTGAAGACGGAACAGTGGCAAGTATAGATGTTGCAGTTGGAGACAGCATAGATTCAGACGTTGTATTAGCAACATTAAACTAGAGATGATAACGGAGGTTATAGCATGGAATATATTTCAAGCACTTTAGGAAATTTAGTACAGCAAACGGCATTTTTAAATATTACCTTTGGGAATATTATAATGATTCTAGTTGCATGTGGTTTCCTATATTTGGCAATTAGGCGTGGTTTTGAACCACTTTTGTTGATTCCAATTGCTTTTGGTATGTTATTGGTAAATATTTATCCAGACATTATGGCATCAGCAGAAGAAACTTCAAATGGAGTAGCTGGCTTACTTCATTATTTCTACTTGTTAGACGAGTGGGCAGTACTACCTTCACTAATTTTCTTAGGGGTAGGCGCGTTAACTGATTTCGGTCCATTGATTGCTAATCCAAAAAGTTTTATTCTAGGTGCGGCTGCACAATTTGGTATTTTTGCAGCATATTTAGGAGCGATGGCATTAGGATTTTCAGGGAAAGGAGCAGCAGCGATTTCGATTATAGGAGGAGCGGATGGTCCGACTTCTATTTTCCTTGCAGGAAAATTAGAACAAACAGCTATTATGGGACCAATCGCAGTTGCAGCATACTCCTATATGGCGCTGGTACCAGTAATTCAGCCACCAATTATGAAGCTTCTTACAACTGAAGAGGAACGAAAAATTAAAATGGAACAATTACGACCTGTAACACAGATTGAGAAGATTTTATTTCCTATTATTGTTACAATTGTTGTGTGTCTCATCCTTCCATCTACCGCACCACTCGTTGGAATGTTAATGTTAGGTAACCTATTCCGCGAATCTGGAGTTGTGAAGCAGTTGTCAGAAACTGCTTCCAATGCAATGATGTACATCGTTGTTATTTTACTTGGTACTTCTGTTGGTGCAACAACAAGTGCAGAGGCTTTCTTAAATTTGGACACTTTGTATATTGTAGGACTTGGATTGGTGGCATTTATGATAGGAACTGCTGCAGGAGTTATTTTTGGAAAAATCATGTGCAAAGCTACTGGTGGTAAAGTGAATCCATTAATTGGTTCCGCAGGGGTATCAGCAGTTCCAATGGCAGCACGTGTATCACAGAAAGTAGGTGCAGAAGCGGATCCAACAAACTTTTTGCTTATGCATGCAATGGGACCAAACGTTGCAGGAGTAATTGGCACTGCAGTTGCAGCTGGTACATTTATGGCTATTTTTGGAGTGTAAGGTAAAAAAGTGAACAAACATACTAAAAAGGAGATTAAAAAATGGAGAAAAAACCAATTAAAATAACGGAAACAATTCTTCGTGATGCACATCAATCTTTGATTGCTACCAGAATGACTACCGAACAAATGCTTCCTATAGTAGAGAAGATGGATAAAGTAGGATATCACTCAGTAGAGTGTTGGGGAGGAGCAACTTTCGATGCATCTCTAAGATTCTTAAAAGAAGATCCATGGGAGAGACTTCGTAAGTTTAGAGATGGCTTTAAGAACACTAAACTTCAAATGTTATTTAGAGGACAAAATATTCTTGGATATAGACCATATGCTGATGATGTAGTTGAATACTTTGTTCAAAAATCAGTAGCTAATGGGATGGATATTATTCGTATTTTTGATTGTTTGAATGATTTGAGAAACCTACAAACAGCGGTTTCGGCAGCGAATAAAGAAGGTGCACATGCACAGGTGGCTCTTTCTTATACTTTAGGTGATGCTTATACTCTGGAATATTGGCTAGAGACTGCAAAAAAAATTCAAGAGATGGGTGCAAACTCAATCTGCCTAAAAGATATGGCTGGTTTGTTATTACCATATGAGGCTACAGAGTTGATTGGAGCGCTAAAAGACACCGTAGAGATTCCAATCCAACTGCACACTCACTATACTTCAGGTGTGGCAGCTATGACCTATTTAAAAGCAGTTGAAGCAGGAGTAGACGTAATCGATACAGCGATGTCACCATTTGCGCTAGGAACATCTCAACCAGCGACAGAAGTTATGGTAGAAACTTTCAAGGGGACACCTTATGATACGGGCTATGATCAAAATTTATTATCTGAAATAGCAGATTACTTTAGACCGATGAGAGATCAGGCACTTGAATCAGGATTGTTGAATCCTAAGAATATGGGTGTAAATATTAAAACATTATTATATCAAGTACCAGGTGGTATGTTATCTAACTTGACTTCGCAATTGAAGGAGCAAGGTGCAGAAGATAAGTACTATGAAGTGCTTGAAGAAGTGCCAAGAGTACGTAAGGACTTAGGAGAATGCCCGCTTGTTACACCATCATCGCAAATTGTTGGAACTCAAGCTGTGTTTAACGTATTGATGGGTGAACGATATAAGATGGCTACGAAAGAGACAAAAGATGTACTAGCTGGAAAATACGGTAGAACAATCAAGCCATTTGACCCAGAGGTGCAAAAGAAGGTTAACGGTGATTTAGAACCGATTACTTGTAGATTTGCAGATACATTACCTGCTGAGCTTCACGTCTTAGAAGCAGAGATGGAGCAATACAAAGAGCAAGACGAAGATGTTTTGACATATGCATTGTTCCCACAAGTAGCTACCGATTTCTTTAAGTATAGAGATGCACAAAAGACAAAAGTGGATGCAACCGTAGCAGATACAAAAGATGGAGCGTATCCAGTTTAAACGTAGAATTATATAAAAGAAGGAATTGCATGGTTGCAATTCCTTCTTTTATGTTATACTATGTTAGAATATTAGTTAATTCTTCTGTACATAAGGATAATTAACAAAACAATATATGGGGGAAAACAGTGATAAAAGAAAGTAGTGATGAGTTATTAGAGGTGATTAAAAGTAAGTATGACTCTTTTAGCAAAGGGCAAAAGCTTTTAGCGACCTATATCATAAACAATTATGAAAAGGCTGTGTTTTTAACAGCTGCGAAACTTGGAAAAACAGTAGGGGTAAGTGAATCTACAGTTGTTCGCTTTGCAACTCAATTAGGCTATAAAGGGTATCCAGATTTTCAAAAAACTTTGGAAGGTCTAGTGAAAAACAGATTGAATTCTATTCAAAGATTAGAAGTAACACAAGGACGAATAGAAGAGGAGGAGATACTAGAGACGATCTTACAATCAGATATTGAAAAAATCAAGCAAACACTTCATTCCGTAGATAAACAAATATTCAACAAAACGGTAGAAACTCTTAGAAGTGCAAAGACAATCTATATCGTAGGGGTGAGAAGTTGTGCTCCTATTGCGCAGTTTTTATCTTTTTATCTAAATTTGATTATGTTTGATGTCAAGACAATTCAAACAAACAACACGAACGAAATTATGGAACAGATGTTACGCATTGGACCAAGTGATGCATTGGTTGGGATTAGTTTTCCGCGTTACTCGCAGCGAACAATAAAAGCATTAGAGTTTGCGAAAAAAAGAGGGGCAAACATTATAACACTTACAGATAGTCAACAGTCGCCTATGTGTGAATATTCTGATTGTAATCTGATTGCGAAAAGTGATGTAATCTCCATTGTTGACTCGTTAGTGGCACCGCTAAGCATTGTGAATGCACTAGTAGTAGCTCTTTGTATGACCAGCAAAGAGAATATATTAGGAACACTAGAAACATTGGAGGAAATTTGGGATGAATATCAAGTCTATAATTTGAAAAGTGAAATCCCTAGTGTGATAGAAAGTGAAAAGAATAATGAGTAAAGTTGTAATTATAGGTGGTGGAGCTGCTGGAATGCTCTCTGCAATTTTTATTGCTCGTAACGGGCATCATGTAGAAATTTTTGAAAAAAATGAAAAACTGGGAAAAAAATTATATATTACTGGAAAAGGGAGATGTAATATTACGAATGCTTCTGAAATGGAAGTATTATTCTCTTCTATGGTAGGGAATGAAAAATTCTTATACAGCAGTTTTTATAGTTTTACGAATGAGCAAGTAATCGATTTTTTTAATGAACTAGGAGTGGAAACAAAGGTAGAGCGTGGAAATCGTGTATTTCCTACATCAGATAGAGCGGCTGATGTGATAGAGGGAATGAAAAGAGAGTTGCAACGTTTAAGAGTTATTGTACATCTAAATACAGAAGTAGAACGGCTAGATTACTGTGATGGTAAATTTTCAGCAGTAATATTAAGGAATGGACAGCGTATAGAAGGTGATTCGTGTCTGGTAGCTACTGGTGGGAAAAGTTATCCTTCAACAGGATCCACAGGAGATGGTTATCGGATGGCGAAAGATTTAGGGCACAACATTCAGCCTACATATCCAGCTTTAGTTCCCCTCGTGACTCATGAACATTATGTGTCAGATTTACAAGGATTATCCTTGAAAAATGTAAAGGTGGGAATTTATGATAAGCAACAACTTTTATATGAAGATCAAGGAGAGATGTTATTTACTCATTACGGATTAAGTGGTCCTCTAATTTTAAGTGGAAGTTCATATGTTGCAAAAATATTACATGATAAAAATATAGAAGTACGCATTGATTTGAAACCCGCACTGAATAGAGAACAGTTAGATAAAAGAATATTAAGGGATTTTGATGAGTTTAAAAATAAACAATTTAAAAATTCATTGTCAAAACTTTTACCACAAAAATTAATTCCTATTATTATTATGTTAAGTGAAATAGATGGAAATAAGAAAGTGAATGAAATTTCAAAAGAAGAGAGAATACGACTTTTAGACACAATGAAAAATTTAAAATTTATGATTACTGGAACGAGAGGGTTTAAAGAGGCAATTATCACAAAAGGTGGAATCGATACGAAAGAAATTACGGCATCTACGCTAGAATCTAAAAAGTGCGAGAATCTCTATTTTATTGGAGAAGTGTTAGATTTAGATGCATTAACAGGCGGATTCAACTTGCAGATTGCTTGGTCAACAGCCTATTTGGCAGCACAAAATATTAGATAAAGGAGCAAGAAAAAGAATATGGGATATAACATAGCAATTGATGGACCAGCTGGCGCAGGTAAAAGCACAGTGGCAAAAATGGTAGCAAAAGGTAAAGGCTATATTTATGTTGATACAGGGGCACTATATCGAGCAATGGCAGTTTATTTTACTGATAACAAGATAGATAATACTGATTTAGTAGGGGTTTTGGAGCATTGTGATAAGATAAATATTGATATTAAATATGAGAATGATGAGCAACAAGTATACCTTAATGGAGTAAATATTACAGAAAAATTACGGGATGAAGTTATAGGTGAAACTGCTTCGAAATTTTCAAGTATACCCTGCGTTCGTGAGAATTTATTAGGAATACAACGAAGAATCGCCGCAGAAAATAATGTTGTAATGGATGGGAGAGATATCGGAACAAATATACTTCCTAAAGCAAATTTGAAAATTTATCTAACGGCTAGTGTGGAAACACGAGCAAAAAGAAGATTTATGGAGTTGCAAAAAAAAGGAATTAGGTGTAATATAGAAGAAGTTGCGCATGATATAGAACAACGCGACAGCAGAGATATGAAACGAGAGATTGCACCATTAAAAAAAGCAGAAGATGCAGTTTTATTAGATACATCTGATATGACAATTGATGAAGTTGTTCAATCAATTATAGGAGCGTGTAACTAATGGACGTATTTACTGCAAAAACAGCAGGGTTTTGCTTTGGAGTTGAGCGCGCTGTTAAAAAAGTTTTTGATGAGGTGAAATCAAATCCCAATGAAAAAATTTACACTTTCGGCCCGATTATCCATAATCAAGAAGTAATAAAAAATATGGAGAAACAAGGTGTTAAGATTCTTAGGTCAGAAGAAGAACTACAAAATCTTCAGGCTGGAACTGTTATCATCCGTTCTCATGGCGTGCCTAGAAGAATTTATGACCTTCTTGAAGAGAAACGAATACCTTATGTGGATGCGACTTGTCCCTTTGTGAAAAAAATTCATAAAATAGTGAATCAAGAGAGCAAAGATGGTCGTCATATTATCGTTATCGGTAATCCGAAACATCCTGAAGTAGAGGGAATTGTAGGGTGGTCAAATAGCGATATTTCTGTAGTGCAATCAGAAACAGAGATGAAAGAATTAGTAAAAAGTATTAAAAAAAAGATTTGTATCGTAGCCCAAACGACATTTAATTACAATAAATTTCGAAATATAGTTGAAATTGTTTCAAAAAAGAGGTATGATGTAATTGTTTTAAATACAATTTGTAATGCAACGCGAGAACGCCAGACGGAAGCATATGAAATTGCAAATGATGTAGAGGCTATGATAGTTATCGGGGACGTACATAGTTCAAATACACAAAAATTATTTGAAATATGTAGGAACGCATGTAAGAATACTCATTTTATAGAGACGGTAAAAGATCTAGAGATAGAGAAATTAGCTGGAGTTAAGAAAGTGGGTATAACAGCGGGTGCTTCAACACCCAAGAATTTAATTGAGGAGGTTCAAATTAGTGTTAGAATTAAGCTTTGAACAAATGTTAGAGGAGTCGTTTAAGACGATTAGAAATGGTGAAGTAATCGAGGGGTCAGTAATCGATGTTAAGCAAGAAGAAGTGATTTTAAATATAGGATACAAGTCAGACGGTATTCTTTCTAAGAGCGAATACACGAATGATTCGAGTATTGACTTAACAAAAGTTGTATCAGTAGGAGATACAATGACTGTGAAAGTATTAAAAGTGAATGATGGTGAAGGACAAGTACTTCTTACTTACAAGCGTCTTTTAGCTGAAAAAGGTAATGAAAAGTTGAAAGAAGCATATGAGAACAAGGAGACACTAAAAGCGACTGTTGCACAGATTTTAGGTGGAGGTCTAAGTGTTGTAGTTGATGAAGCTCGAGTATTTATACCAGCAAGCTTAGTATCAGATGCATATGAAAAGGACTTAACAAAATATGCTGGAGAAGAGATTGAGTTCGTAATTAGTGAGTTCAACCCAAGAAGAAACAGAGTGATTGGTGATAGAAGACAACTTTTAGTTGCGCAAAAAGTTGAAAAACAAAAAGAATTATTCGCAAATCTTCAAGTAGGAGATATCATAGAAGGTGTTGTAAAGAATGTTACAGATTTTGGAGCCTTTATTGATTTAGGTGGAATTGACGGTCTTTTACATATTTCTGAGATGTCATGGGGAAGAGTAGAGGATCCAAAACAACTCTTTAAAACAGGAGATTCAGTAAAAGTCTTAGTAAAAGATATTAATGATGTTAAAGTTGCTTTAAGTCTAAAGTTCCCTGAGAGTAATCCATGGGCAAATGCAAGCACAACATACGCAGTAGGGCAGACAGTTGTAGGTAAAGTTGCTAGAATGACAGATTTTGGTGCATTTATTGAACTAGCTCCAGGTGTAGATGCTTTGTTGCATGTATCACAGATTTCACGTGATCATGTTGAAAAACCAACAGATGCATTAAAAGTAGGAGAAGAAGTTACTGCAATGGTTGTAGACCTAAATGAAGCTGAGAAAAAAATCAGTTTAAGTATCAAAGCGTTACAACCAGAAAGCATCGAAGAAGAAGTTTCAGAAGAAGCATAATAGAATCGAATAGTTAAGTAGATATACTACGCAATACTCTGACAATATAGTGATATAGTGTCAGAGTATATTTGGTGTAATGGGATTTTTATTACACCTTTATTTAGGAGGTAAGTAAGTGTGATTAATATAAATGATTGTGAACCAAAAGATGTGTTGCGTTTTTTTTATGAACTCAGTGCAATTCCGCATGGCTCAAAGAATATGCAAGCAATAAGTGACTATTGTGTTGAATTTGCAAATGAACGTTCCCTTGCAGTTACGCAAGATAGTCAACTAAATGTTATTATTACAAAGCCAGCAACAAAAGGTTATGAAAAGGAAGAACCGATCATCATTCAAGGACATTTAGATATGGTTTGTGAAAAGGAAGAAGGTTATGAGTTTGATTTTGAAAATGAAGGTCTAAAATTACAGACAGATGGGAACTATCTCTGGGCAGAGGGAACTACACTAGGAGGGGATGATGGTGTCGCAATTGCTATGGCATTGGCTGTCCTAGACTCTAATGAATTGCAGCATCCACTAATTGAGGCGGTTTTTACTACAGATGAGGAAATTGGTCTAGTTGGTGCAAGTAAGATTGATTTATCTAATTTACAAGGGAAACGTATGATAAATATCGATTCTAGTGATGAAGGAATCATTACAACCAGTTGCGCTGGCGGATCTTATATGAGTGGTATGATTCCAGTCGAAACCTCAGATGCAACCGGACGTTGCTGTCGCATTATAGTTAGCGGACTTGTTGGGGGGCATTCAGGGTGCGATATCCATAGAGGAAGAGCGAATGCAAACCAATTGATGGGGCGTGTTCTTTACCAATTACGAAATAAAGTATCTTTAGCAGTTGTGTCTGTTGAAGGTGGTAAAAAAGACAATGTCATACCAAATTATACAGTTGCAGAAATTATTATAGATAAAGATTCTGAGGATGCTTTGAAAAATGAGATAAAAGAAATTGAAACTATTCTACAACAAGAATATAAGGCAGGAGACCCCGAACTAGCATTAAACTATGAATTACTTGATATTGCAACTAACGAAGTTCTTTCTAAAAACTCATTGGATCACTTGTTACAGGCAGTGCTAAACTTCCCTAACGGAATCCAACAGATGAGCGGAGCCATCGCAGGTTTAGTTGAAACATCGTTAAATATGGGAGTACTTGTTGTTAATGAAAAGGGGATTCATTTGCAATATGGGATTCGAAGTTCGATAGAATCAGCAAAAGAGTTTCTTGTCGAAAAATTAAAATTTGCAATATTAAATTTAGGCGGAACTTATGAAAATGGTTCTGATTATCCAGGATGGGCATATAAAAGCGAATCTCCTCTCAGAGAGAAAGTTGTTAAAATATATACAAATCAATACGGTGAAGAGCCTGAGATTACAGCAATTCATGCAGGGTTAGAATGTGGTATATTTGCAGCGAAAATAGAAGGATTAGACTGTGTTGCTATAGGTCCAAATCTTTATGACATTCATTCACCTAAAGAGAGGTTAGAGTTGAAATCTTTAGAAAGAACGTGGAGTTTATTAAAAGGAATTCTAAAAGATAGGTAAAAACCACTAAAATTTGTTAAAAATTCATCAAGATGTTCCATATTTTATACAAAGAATATGGAATATTTGGTGGATTTTTTTTTAGCCATTTAGTATAGTCTAAATAGATAAAAAAATATAGATAAAAATAGTGACAAATCAATCGAAAGGCAGGAAACGATATGAAGTTTCTATCATTCAAAGGAGGAATTCACCCAGACGACGGTAAGACTCATGCGTATGACAAAGAGATAAAAGCAATAAGACCAGGAAATGTTATTGTAGTACCTTTGTCGCAACACATCGGAGCACCAGTCGATCCATGTGTTGAAGTAGGAGAGTATGTAAGGAGAGGACAAATGATTGGAGATACAGAATCTTTAGTATCGGCACCTGTTCATTCAAGTGTTTCTGGAACGGTGAAATCATTAGAAGAGTACTATAATGCTGCTGGAGCGAAAGTGAAATGCATTGTTATTGAAAATGATGGGAAATATGAAGAAGTATCCTTTGAAAAAACAGAAGATGTTTCACTTCTAAGCAGAGAAGAAGTGCTACACAAAATTGGTGTAGCTGGTGTAGTTGGCATGGGAGGAGCTGGTTTTCCAACGAAAGTGAAGTTGATGCCAATGGACCCAGAAAAAATTGAATATGTGATTATCAATTGCGCAGAATGTGAACCTTATATTACTGCTGATTATAGGCGAATGATAGAATATACGGATGAGCTGATCAGTGGGGTAAAGATTATGCTACAATTATTTCCAAATGCTAAGGTTGTATTTGGTGTTGAAGCAAACAAATTAGATTGCGTTACATTGATTAACGGGAAGATTAAAGGGGAAGAGAGAATCAGTGTAGCTACTTTGAAAGCAAAATATCCACAAGGTGGGGAGCGGCAGATTATTTATGCAATCACAGGAAGAGCGATCAATTCATCAATGCTTCCATCTGACGCTGGGTGTATCGTACAAAATGTAGAGACCGTAGTGGCGATTCATAATGCAGTTATCGAAGGCAGACCTGTTATAGAAAGAGTAGTCTCTATCACTGGAGATGCTGCACTTCGTAAGGGGAATTATATGGTGCCAATCGGGATGATGGTTGATGAATTATTAGAGTATTGTGAAGGATTTCATGAAGACATCGATAAAATCATTTCAGGTGGACCTATGATGGGGTTTGCGTTATTTACAACAAAAATTCCTGTAACAAAGACTACTTCTTGCCTGCTAGGTCTGTTGGAAGACGAGGTCGCAAATGCGAAAGAGACAGCCTGCATTAACTGTGGACGTTGCGTAGGTGTTTGTCCTTGTAGATTGATACCTTCAAGACTAAGTCAACTTGGAAATAAGAGAGAGTATGAGGCTTTTGAAAAATTAAATGGTTTGGAATGTGTGGAATGTGGCTGCTGTAGCTATGCTTGTCCAGCAAAAAGACATTTAAAACAATCGATAGGTGGTTCGAAGAGAACAATACTAGCACAAAAGAGAACGATGAAAAGCGAGGTTAAAAAATAGTGAATAAAATTTTGAGTATTTCAACATCGCCACATCTAAGGCAAAAAATAACTACAAATAATATTATGATGTGGGTATTCATAGCCCTAATGCCTGCTACTATATTTTCGTTCTATCAATTCGGGACACACGCAGTCTTGATAGTGGGTGTTACAACGGTTTCTGCCGTTTTGTTTGAATTTTTGTATTGTAAATTGTTAGGGAAAGAACAGACGATACAAGATATGAGTGCTGCAATAACAGGTTTATTATTGGCTCTTAATTTACCTCCAGAGGCAACTTGGTGGATGTGTTTGTTAGGAAGCGGTTTTGCAATTATTGTAGTAAAGCAATTATTTGGGGGTCTAGGTCAAAACATTATGAATCCTGCTCTTGCTGCAAGATGTTTTTTACTAATTTCTTTTACTGGACGAATGACAAACTTTGCTTATGATGGATTTTCAGGAGCGACACCACTAGCTGAATTAAAGGAAAGTGGAGCGATGACTGTATCAATCCTAGATCAATTTATAGGAACTACACCAGGTACACTCGGTGAGACATCTGTAATAGCAATTCTAATCGGTGCGGCAATACTGCTATTTTTCAAAATTATTGATTTTAGAATTCCAGGAATGATTATTTTAAGTTTTTCAATATGCATTCTTTTATTTGGTGGAAGAGGTGTTGACTTAACATATCTACTGCATCAGATATTAGGGGGAGGGTTTATGCTTGGTGTCTGGTTTATGGCTACTGACTACGTAACTTCACCAATTACAAAAAGAGGACAGCTATATTATGGTATCTGTATAGGTGTACTAGCAGCAATTTTCCGAGTGTTTGGAAATTCTGCTGAGGGAATGTCCTATGCAATTATTTTTTCTAATTTACTAGTGCCTCTCATTGAAAAAATATCCATTCCAAAAGCCTTTGGACGAGGAGGGGAGTAAAATGAAAAAAAATATAATTGTATTAACTCTGATTACAATCATTTCTGGATTCTTACTAGGTACTGTTTATGAGGTGACAAAAGAACCGATAGTAAAGGCTAAAGAAGATGCAAAACAAGTTTCTTTTCAAGAAATCTTCCCAGAGGCCACAGAGTTTGGCGAAGTAGCTGGATTAAATACCAGTGAAGCAAATGAAGTGTTATCATCGTTGGGATATGAAGGGATAGAAATCTTAGAAATGGTAGAGGTAAAAAAAGATGCCGATAGTATTGGGTATATTTTATCTCTTAACACACCAGAAGGATATGCAGGAGATATCGGACTTGTTATGGGAATCACAATAGATGGAGTGGTGACAGGAATTTCTTTTTTAGAAATAGCCGAAACAGCGGGTCTTGGGATGAAAGCTACGGAACCAGAATTTAAAGATCAGTTTAAAAATCAAGATAGTGAACAATTCCATGTAAGTAAATCAGGTGAAGGTGACTCCGGTGCTATCGATAGTATCAGTGGGGCAACCATTACTTCAGAAGCAATCACAAATTGTGTAAATGCTGGGATAGCGTTTTATCATGAAGAATTAGGAGGGGACATAGATGGGAAATAGTATGGAGCAACTGTATCGCGGTATTATAAAAGATAACCCAACATTTGTTCAAATGTTGGGATTATGCCCAACACTAGCAGTAACCACATCTGCTATCAATGGTCTTGGAATGGGGTTGACAACCACAGTTGTTCTTGTGATGTCAAATCTTATTATATCCATGTTGAGGAAACAAATCCCAAATGGAGTAAGGGTTCCAGCATTCATTGTTGTTATTGCTTCTTTTGTAACGATCGTAGAGTTTTTGCTAGAAGGCTATATCCCAAGTCTTTATAGCTCGCTAGGAATTTATATTCCATTAATTGTAGTAAATTGCATCATATTAGGACGAGCTGAAAGCTTTGCTTCAAAAAATCCGGTGCTACCTTCTCTTATCGATGGAATTGGAATGGGTTTAGGGTTCACGTTGGGATTAACTAGTATTGGCGCATTTCGCGAACTACTAGGTTCGGGAACCGTATTCAACACTCGAATTATGCCAGCAAGTTATGAACCAATTGCAATTTTTATCTTAGCTCCAGGTGCATTTTTTGTGCTAGCAGGATTAGTTGCGATACAGAATAAATTTAAAAATAAATCACCAAAGAAAATACAACAATCAGGGTGTGGTGGCTCTTGTTCTTCTTGCAGCAGTAGTTGCAAGGACAACAATTAAGATGGAGAGGAGAAAAAATGGAGTCTTTATTACTGATATCAATAGGCGCTGCATTAGTTAATAACGTGGTGTTAAGTCAATTCCTAGGATTATGCCCTTTTGTTGGAGTTTCCAAAAGAGTAAGCACCGCTGTTGGGATGGGTGGAGCCGTAATATTTGTATTGACACTAGCATCATTAGTAACAAGTAGCATATACCATCTTATATTAGTACCATTGGGGTTTGAGTATCTTCAAACTATCGTGTTTATTTTGATTATAGCGTCACTAGTTCAATTTGTAGAAATGTTTATGAAGAAAAAAACACCACCACTATATAAAGCACTAGGCGTATACTTGCCTTTGATTACAACAAACTGTGCAGTTCTAGGAGTAGCGATTAGTAATGTTCAAAAAGAGTATAATATATTTACTGGAGTAGTAAATGGATTTGCAACTGCGATTGGTTTTACAATTGCAATAGTAATTTTAGCAGGTATTCGCGAAAAAATTGAATACAATGATATTTTAAAAGCATGGCAGGGAACTCCCATAGTCTTAGTTACATCAGGTCTTATGGCTATGGCGTTTATGGGGTTTGCAGGTTTGATTTAAGAGGGAGGAGTAGTGGAATGAATATTATTTTGCCAGCAATCATTGTGGGAGGTATCGGAATAATTATAAGTATCTTCTTGAGCAAATCGGGTCAGATTTTTGCCGTTCAAGTAGATGAGAGAGAAGAAAGAATTTTAAATTTGTTACCAGGAAACAATTGTGGTGGATGTGGCTTTGCAGGTTGTAGTGGTTTTGCAAGCGGAGTTGTGGAAGGGACTGCGCCTGCGGATGGTTGCCCAGTTGGATCTAGTGAAATGGCGTCTGCTATTGCAAAAATCATGGGTGCGACTGTAGATGAAAAAGAGCCGCAATGTGCCGTTGTTAAATGTAATGGTGGAATAGGGGTTGCGAAAAATACGTATGAATATTACGGTGAAAAAGATTGCACTCTTATGAATTATATGCAAAATAAGGGACCTAAATCCTGTACATATGGATGTTTGGGATTTGGAACCTGTGTCAAAGCATGTCCTTTTGATGCAATTACGATAAACGAGGGAATAGCTAAAATAGATAAAGATTCTTGTAAAACATGTGGGAAATGTCTAAATGTTTGTCCAAGAAACCTTATTGAATACGCACCGAAAGCGAAACGTATGGATGTCCTTTGTAATTCAAAAGACAAAGGGAAGTCAGTGATGAATAGCTGTACAAGAGGATGTATCGGTTGCAAATTATGTGAAAAAGTTTGTGAAGTAAATGCTATTGAAGTTGTGGACAATTTGGCTCGTATCGATTATACTAGGTGCATCAATTGTAGAAAGTGTGAAGAAAAGTGTCCGAAAAAAGTAATTCATTTATCAAATGGAATATAATGCTTCAAGATTTAAAAAATAATTACATTGCAGGAATTTTAATTACTGCAATTGTTTTTGTCGTTCCCCATATTACTGGAACGGTATGTAGTTCGGTACTTTTATTCGGGATTCCTTGTCCCTTATGCGGACTTACAAGAGCTGGAATGTCGTTATTGCAATTTCAATTTATTGACGCATGGTTGTATAATCCGGCAATCTATCCTATCGTTATTTTTGTATTAATCAATAGTTTGTTTCGCTATGTATTAGGAAAGAAATTTTGCTATAACAAACAATACCTCGCAATTCTTGTTGTTGTTTCAACAGGATATTATGCATATCGCATGTTTCTGTTCTTTCCCCATACACTTCCAATGGTGTATGAGTCAAAAAATGTATTGAACTATATTTTAACCTTAATTCATATGGTGGGTGAAATAAAATAATTGTTTGCAATCAGTTCTATTTAATGCTATGATAGTGGGGAAAATTAGGTAAGTGACGAAAGGAATGAATACTATGGATGAGAGAGAGTTTGGAAGTAATCAAGATACTGGAAGTGAAAATGCGGAAACAGAAGTATTATCGTCGTATCAAGAACCTTCAGATACAACACAACAAAATAGCTATCAACAGACGAATTATCAACAAGCATATACAAATTATGATTATTCACCTCAAGGAGTGCAAAATAACCCTGAAGAAGATGATTCACCATTAACTTTAGGAAATTATGTTGTATTATTATTGATTTACATGATTCCTTGTTGTGTGGGACTTGGATTTTATATTTATTGGTCATTTGCAAACGGTGTGAATACGAACAAGCGCAATTTCTGTCGTGCATACCTTATTGTAACAATAGGTATAGGTATCATTGGAGGAATTCTTTATGTTGTTGCATTCGCAGGTATTATGAGTGCTATGATGGAGAGTGGCATGTATTATTCTGATTTATATTATTAAACAAATTTGCAGTAATGCAAGAGCAAAAGCAGAAAGTGGACAATGGTTCCTACTTTCTGCTTTTTACTTGGCAGAGCAATCGAACATTTGATTGCATTATCAAAATTGCTATGATAAAATAACTCAGAAGAGGTATGCGATGAAAAGATACGAAAAAATAGGAATTACAGTTATTCTCCTCGTAGCATTAATAATATATGGTATATTTTTACTAGGTCAATCAGAAGGTTCTATGGCGATAGTGACTATAGAGGATGCGGTATATGGAAGGTATGAACTGAATACGGATCAAATTATTGAGATAGATAAAGGAAATACACTGGAAATTAAAGATGGTGTTGCAGATATGATTGAGGCGACCTGTCCAGATAAATTATGTGTACACCAAAAGTCTATAAGCGATTCAGGTGAAACGATTATATGCTTACCGCATAAAGTGGTAGTTTCTATCGAGGGAGAGAATGAATCAGAAGTCGATGTAATCGCACAATAAGAAAATAAGATTATAAATCAGAATTTAGAGGTTATTATGATATCGTATGTAAATGGAACACTGGAATATATAGAAACAGATAAGATAATTGTAGATGTAAACGGAATTGGATATGGTGTTTTCATACCTGGAAAAATACTCCATTCATTGCCTAATATAGGTGAACGAATAAAGTTGTTCACTTACTTGAATGTGAAAGAAGATGCCATGCAGTTATTTGGTTTTTTTTCAAAAGATGATTTAGATGTATTCAAACTAGTGATCGGAGTAAGTGGAATAGGTCCAAAAGGTGGGCTTAATATTTTGTCAACTCTTTCACCAGATGAGCTACGTTTTGCTGTATTATCTGAAGATGCAAAGACAATTGCAACAAGCCCAGGTATTGGAAAAAAAACGGCAGAAAAATTAATTATTGAACTAAAAGATAAAATGGAACTGCGCGACACGATTGAGTATATTGCTAAGACCGTAGATGAGACGACAACTGTATCAACTGAAAGACAAGTACAGACTGAAGCTGTCCAAGCATTAGTTTCATTGGGCTACGAGCAGCGAGAGAGTTTACGAGCAGTCCGCAATGTGATTGAAGGTAATGAGCAGGCTACTGTAGAAGACTTGATTAAGTTAGCTTTAAAAAAAATGATATAAGAATTGAGAAGTTTGAATATGGAAAAACGAATAATTACAACTGAAAGTCTAGTGGAGGATTCAAAAGTAGAAAATCACTTGAGACCACAGAAACTTGAGGAGTATATAGGACAAGAAAAAGCAAAAAATACACTCCGCGTATTTATAACTGCAGCAAAAGAAAGGGAAGAAGCTTTAGATCATGTATTATTCTATGGACCACCTGGTCTTGGAAAAACAACTTTAGCGGGAATTATCGCGAATGAGATGGGAGCGAACTTAAAAGTAACTTCCGGTCCTGCTATCGAAAAGCCAGGAGAAATTGCTGCAATCTTAAATAATCTCCAGGAGGGGGATGTGTTATTTGTAGATGAAATTCATCGTTTGAATCGTCAAGTCGAAGAAGTTCTCTATCCGGCGATGGAGGACTATGCGATTGATATTATGATTGGGAAAGGCGCGAGTGCAAGATCAATCCGTATTGATTTGCCGAAGTTTACACTAGTAGGTGCAACGACACGTGCAGGTATGCTTACAGCACCGCTCAGAGATCGATTTGGGGTTGTTCATCATTTGGAATTTTACACAAACGAAGAACTAAAGACAATTATAACAAGGTCTGCCAAGGTTCTCGAAGTTGGAATCGATGAGGAAGGGGCCTATGAACTTGCGAAACGCTCAAGAGGTACTCCACGTCTTGCAAACCGGTTGTTAAAGAGGGTGCGAGATTTTGCACAGGTACAATATGATGGTATTATTACAAAAGAAGTTTCACAAGTAGCTTTAAAAGAATTAGATGTAGATCCAAAAGGATTGGATTTTATTGATCGCAATATTTTAGAAACAATAATTCTAAAATTTCAAGGCGGACCAGTTGGATTGGATACATTAGCTGCCTCTATAGGCGAAGACTCGGGAACTATAGAAGATGTTTACGAACCTTATCTACTAAAAAACGGATTTATTCAAAGAACGAGTAGAGGAAGGATAGCAACAGTGCTTGCATATGAACATCTTGGGATTACAGTTGAAGATGATAAAAATATTACTGAATAAAATAGTTGTTTTATTTTAGGAATGTATTATAATACAATAAAAGGAATAACGTTTAAGGAGGAGACCATGGCTACGGGAAAAAGTTACACAGAAGTATTGATTGGTGGAAAAGTAATCACACTTGCCGGCTATGAAGGGGAAGAGTACTTACAGAAAGTTGCTACATATCTGAATCACAAACTTACAGAATGTCGAAATAGTGAGGGGTATTGCCGTCAAAGTGCCGATATGCAAAATATTTTATTGGCCCTTAATATAGCTGATGACTATTTTAAGGCAAAGAAGCAAGGTGATGCTTTGGAGCGAGACATCGAATTGAAGGATAAAGAGATGTATGAAATCAAACATGATTTGATTTCTATTCAGATAAAGTTAGAAAACGCTGAGAAGATGATTGAAAATCTAAGAGAACAAAATAATGATCTTCAAAAGGAACAAGTTAAATTAGAAACTGAAATTAAAACTCAAAAGCGATAGGCTGTCATCTGACAGCTTTTTTGCGTAGTAAAGGGAAAAGATATATGTTTATTGAAGTGTTATCACCAGCTGGATCATACGACAATTTAGTAGCAGCAATCCGAGCAGGTGCAGATGCCATCTATGTAGGTGGAAAAAAATTTAGTGCTAGAGCAAATGCATCAAATTTTACGCAAGAAGAGTTACTAGATGCAATAGATTATGTTCATTTACATGGAAAACGTATTTATTTAACAATCAACACGCTGTTAAAAGAACAAGAAATGGGGCTTGAACTATACGAGTATGTAAAACCATTGTATGAAAAAGGATTGGATGCAGTAATCGTACAAGACTTAGGTGTTCTACAATTTATACGTACTTATTTTCCGGGTATACAGATTCATGCAAGCACCCAGATGACCATTACTGGTACGAAAGGAGTAAAATTTCTAGAAGAATTAGGAGTGGACAGAGTGGTGACAGCAAGAGAGTTGTCATTGAACGAACTAAAAGATATCTCCATAAATACCAATGTTGAAATTGAAAGTTTCGTACATGGTGCACTGTGCTATTCCTATTCAGGTCAATGCCTCTATAGTAGTATGATAGGCAATAGAAGTGGTAATCGTGGTCAATGTGCCCAACCTTGTAGACTTCCATATAAGTTAAGCGCAGAACAAGGAAAGTATCTTATGAGCTTAAAGGATATTTGTGCATTAGACATTATACCAGATATCGTAGAATCAGGCGTTACTTCCTTAAAAATAGAAGGAAGGATGAAGAAGAAAGAGTATGTGTATCTCGTTACCGCAATGTACCGGAAATATGTGGATTTATATCTTGAATATGGGCGAAAAAATTATAAAGTAGATCAAGCAGATCTTGATATGCTTAAAGATATTTTCAACAGAGGTGATTTTCATCAAGGATATTATAATCTAACAAATGGACAGAGCATGATTACATTTGACAAACCAAATCATTCCGGTGTTCCTGTTGCTGTAGTTGAAAAACAAGAAAGAAACATCGTGACGATTAAGACTCTTAAAGATGTCAATAAAGGTGATGTTTTAGAAGTACAACGCGGTGGTGATGATTATACTATTGGTAGCGACTACAAAAAAGGTATGAGAATTACGCTAAATCTTAGAAAAGGCGTTCACTTAAAAAAGAACCACATTCTACACCGTACGAGAAATAATGCATTGATTGAAGAAGTTCTTCTAAAAAGTGAATCAAAAATAAAGAATAAAGTCAATATGCATATAACCCTAAAAAAAGGTGAACTATCTTCTTTGCAAATACAATTTAATGACTTGATTTCTATAGTTTTTGGAGAAATCGTAACACCTGCTATTAATGCTCCCGCAAAAATAGAATCTATTCAAAAGCAATTGCAAAAAACAGGTGATACTGTTTTTGAAGTGATTAAAGTAAAGATTGAAATGGATGAAGATATTTTTATAGCCAATAAACAACTTAATTCACTTCGTAGAGCAGGGATAAAACAATTAGAGGATGATTTGCTCGAACAGTATAAAAGAAAGATTTATAAAACATACATTAAACCAAGCTTTCAACTAGGAGAATGCAAGTATACAATTTCTGCCTTTGTAGAAACATGGGAACAACTAGAAGCAATCACTCAAGAGAATATTATCAACAGAATTTATATCGATTGGAGTATGTTGACACAGAGTGAGAATAGGACAGCATTGCAAATGCTGCTAAATTCAAGCAGACAGAATGCGGAAATCATCTATGCTATGCCTCACATTATCCGACAAAAGGATATTTCCATGCTTCGTGCAACACTAGAAGGTTTCGTTGAGAGCTCCTTTGATGGTGTTATGATACGAAATCTAGAAAGTCTGGAACTTTTAAGAGAAATTGGATATAGAAAAACTATTGTTACCGATCACAATCTGTATGTATTTAATAATGAGACTAGTAGGTTTTGGAAGAGTCAGGGAATTGAGAGACAAACATTGCCTTATGAATTGACAAAAAAAGAATTGAATCAACTTGAGTTAGATGATAAAATTTTAAATATCTATGGGAATATACCCACAATGATTTCCGCACAGTGTATCAAAAAGAGTACAGGGAAGTGCGATAAGGCAAATGGTGTCATAGAGGTAAGAGATCGAAAAGGCCAACAAATATGGGCGAAAAATTATTGCGAGTACTGCTATAATGTAATTCACAGTACAGAACCACTTTGCTTGTTAGAAGAAACCGATGAAATACGAAAACTTTCTGTCAAAGAATATCGTTGCAATTTCACACTAGAATCTGAAAGTGAAGTAAAGTCAGTATTGAGAAAAGTAAATGCTATTTTTCATCTTGATAAAATAGCACCGAAGGTGGAGAACATTGGGAGCTACAAAGGTCATTTTTATAACGAAATAAGGTAGGTGATGATTTGGTTACAATTATTAGTGTGATTTCAAAGTATGTGTTAATACTATTGATGTCTATATATACATTTGAATGTTTTAGTATCTTTGGATACGAAGAAGTAGAGGATAAAAACAAAATATTAAGGCGACAATTTCTCATAATGTTGCTTCTTCAATTTATCGCTTATATGGTTATGTTTTTACAGACTACCGATATTCGATATGGTATATTATTTGTTGCTCAAACTGTCTTGATTATTACAGTGAGTATCTTATATAAAGTCACTTACCCAGATGCTTCTAGATTAGTCTTAAACAATATGTGTATGCTGATAGGAATTGGGTTAATTATGATTAGTCGATTGGATTTTGACAAAGCAATTCGTCAGTTTGTATTAGTATGTGGTTCTCTAGTTTTAGCATTAGTGGTACCTGTGATTATTCGAAGAGTAAAGTTTTTGATGGCACCGAAAATGGTTTATATTTATGGTGGCATTGGACTACTTGCACTTGCAGGTGTTGCGGTACTAGGGCAGACAACTTATGGTGCAAGACTTGCAATCACGATTGCAGGTGTTAGTATACAGCCATCAGAGCTTGTTAAGATTGTGTTTGTGTTTTTTGTTGCGTTACGACTCTATCATGCAACTGATTTCAAAAGTGTAGTTGTAACTACTATTTTAGCTGCATTACATGTTTTGGTGCTAGTCGTATCCACAGATTTGGGAGCAGCTGTCATTCTATTTGTAGTGTATCTAGTTATGCTCTATGTAGCTACAAAGAATATCGGCTATATGTTAGCTGGGATTGGTGCAGGTTCAATAGCGGCAGTAATAGCATATTATTTATTTTCCCATGTAAAGGTTCGTGTGGCTGTATGGCAAGACCCATTTGCGGTATATGATACTGGTGGCTATCAAATTGCCCAATCACTCTTTGCAATTGGTACAGGAGGATTTTCAGGACTAGGATTATTTCAAGGATCACCAGATACGATTCCTGTGGCAGATGAAGATTTTATCTTTTCAGCAATTGCAGAAGAGTTAGGAATGATTTTTGCATTAGGCGTAATCCTAATCTGTGTAAGTTGTTACATCATGTTTTTAAATATTGCAATGCAACTTCGGAATCGATTTTACAAACTGGTAGCCTTAGGTCTTGGAACTTGTTATATTTTTCAAGTGTTTCTTACAATTGGTGGAGTGACAAAATTCATTCCATTAACAGGGGTTACGTTACCTTTTGTCAGCTATGGAGGAAGTTCATTGCTCAGCACCGCTATTATGTTCGCAATCATTCAAGGTTTATATATTTTAAGAGAAGATGAGGAAGATGATATTGAAAGAAAAAGAGAGCAGCTACAAAGAGCGAGAATTAAAGAGACAGAAGCTACTGAGAGAAGGGCAACTTCGAAAAAAAGAGCAGATACAACAGCACGAGGTGACATTAGACGAGGAACTTCTAGAGGAACTACACCAAAGAGAAGATCAGTCAAGACAAAAAAAGACTAAACGCAATAATAAAAAAGATAAGAAAAAAAATAATAAAACAAATAAAGAATTTGCGCGTATAACCTATGCATTTGTAGGATTATTCCTAGGTATGATGGGGTATATCATATATTTTACAGCCTTTGAAAGTCAAGAGATTATAAATAGTCCTTATAATCTGAGACAAAACTCCTTTGCAGACAATGTAGTACGGGGAAATATTGTAGATGCTGAGAATAATGTATTAGCTAAAACTGTTCAAACAGAGGATGGTTCAGAGTATAGAGATTATCCTTATGGAGATGCATTTGCTCATGTAATCGGATACGATACAAACGGAAAGAGCGGATTAGAACTCAGTGAAAATTTTGATTTACTTACCTCTAATGCCTTCTTTATGGAGCAGATTTATAATGAATTTAGAGATGAAAAAAATATGGGAGATACCTTAGTAACCACCTTAGATGCAACATTACAGACAACAGCCTTCAATGCGTTAGGAAGCTATAATGGAGCAGTTGTTGTGATGGAATCAAGTACAGGTAAAATTCTAGCCATGGTTTCCAAACCTGCTTTTGACCCTAATACCGTGAATGAAAATTGGGACTCCCTTACAGCAAATACAGAAAGTATTCTTTTGAATCGTGCAACACAAGGATTATACGCACCTGGATCGGTATTCAAGATTTTGACTACATTGGATTATATTAGAGAAAACCCAGCTTTCGAAAGCTACACGTACACATGTAATGGTTCTATTACTACAGATGGAACAACTATTCAATGTTTTGATGGTACTGCCCATGGAACGCAAACATTAGATCAAGCATTTGCAAACTCTTGTAATTCGGCATTTGCAGATATTGGTTTATCGCTAGATATTGATAAGTATAGGCGAACTACGAAGGATTTATTGTTTGATACAACTTTACCATCGCCTCTTCCAACTGTCCAAAGCGAATTCGCGCTAGAAAAAACATCATCTAGTGCTGAAGTTATGATGACAGCAATCGGTCAAGGTGACACGTTGACAAATCCTTACCAAATGGCACTTATTGGAGCAGCTATAGCAAACGGTGGTAGACTAATGGAACCATATTTAGTTGATTCAATTACGAATTATACTGGTTCCGAAGTCAAAAAAACAAATCCGAAATCTTATGCAACGTTAATGACACCAGAAGAAGCTTCTGTTTTAACTGGTTATATGCAAAGTGTTGTAACCAGTGGAACAGCAACTAATTTAAGCACAAGTGCATATTCGGTGGCAGGAAAGACTGGAACAGCAGAGTATAGTAGCAATAAGTCGGAAAGCCATTCTTGGTTTGTGGGATTTACAAATATTGAAAACCCTGATATTGTAGTAAGTGTTGTTGTTGAACAATCTGATGGTGGTTTGAGAGCTACTACGGTAGCAAAGGAAGTGATGGACGCGTATTATCACCAATAAAAGGATGGAAAAACATGAGAGTATATAAAAAATTGTACGTTTCGGAATGTTTAAAAGGGAAAGAAAAGAAGATTATAAGGCGCATCAGAAGAAGAAGTGCGAAACTATTAGACATTTACATGATTGTACTTTCCAATAATCCTCAAGAGCAATTAGATATTTATAATACAGGATTATTGCAACAAGATTTAATAGACTTAAATAAATGCACAATCATTGGGGTTGGTTTTGGAAGGGCAGAGACAATGAAGCTAATCAAAACGATTGTGCTAGATACTTACCAGAAAACTGGAACTGGAAATATACGAAACTACATACAACAAGAGATGGAGCGTCTATGTTAGATATCATTATTTTAGTATTGCAGATTATTGGAATCGTATTATTGGGAATACTATTACTTCTTTTCGCAATGATTGCGAGTGTACTATTTGTTCCGATTAAGTACAAAATCGAAGGAAAAGGAGCAGCTTCCTTTGATTCAATTAGTGCAGATGGCGAATTTTCATGGTTTGGTAGAATTGTATATGGATATTTAAACTATAAAAACAGCCAACTTATTTGGTATGTTCGAGTTGGATGGTTTAAAATGTCAAATCAAACTATTAAAAAAAAGAAAAAGCAAAGAAAAAGAAAACTCAAACAACCTAAATTAGATAACGAAGCGAAACTAGACAATACAGCGAAACCAGACAATGAAGTGAAACTGGATACTACGATTAAACAAGATGCTCAAGTGAAATCAGCAACAAAAACCGAAAAAGAAAATGGGAAACAAAAGAAAAGAAAGCGTTCTTTAAAAAATCGTATTAAAAAAATAATTGTCAAGTTACAATACACAAAAAAAGAATTTTGTGCTAAAATAAAAAAAGGTCTTGTAAAAAAGAATGAAATTGTTGCATTTATCGATAATGATACACACAAAAGAGCATTTCATTGGCTTCGCATAGAGACGTATGAGTTGTCTAGAAAGTGCAAGCCTAAAAAAGCTGAGATAGATATCACATATGGGTTTACAGATCCGTATTATACAGGATTGGTGTTGGCAATCTGTGGCTTTATGCTACCTTTATATGGTGCTTTTATTAGCGTTGTTCCTGATTTTGAAAACAGTGTTTTTAAAGGAGAAGCTATTGTCAAAGGTAGATTACGCATTTATCTCATAGCCTTTTACCTAATGAAAGTATTAAGAGAACCCAATGTAAAAAAAACAATTAGTGATTTACGTAATTTGCGATAAGGATAGAAGAGGAGGAAGAATAAATGTCAGATAATAGTTTTAAAGGAACAGTAGAATCATTGTTTAACGGAATGAATGGTGTGATATCATCGAAAACAGTAGTCGGTGAGGCAATTCATATCGGAGATACAATTATTCTACCACTTGTAGATGTTTCGTTTGCTGTAGGAGCAGGTGCTTTTAATAAAAAAGAAAATGAAAAAGAAGCGGGTGGTCTTGGTGGCAAGATGACACCAAGTGCAGTTTTAGTGATACAAAATGGAAATACTAGATTGGTTAATGTTAAAAATCAAGATACTATTACTAAAATTTTGGATATGGTTCCAGATTTAATCGATCGAGTTACGAAAAAGGATGAAAAACTTACAGAAGCGGATTTGAATGAAATTTTAGATGATGCGGATAAATAAGATAATGTGACATATAGTAGGAAGAACCACCATATAATATGATAAATGTATTGTATGGTGGTTTTTTATGAGACGAGTGATTGGATTTGCTACATTTTTTTTGGCTCTAGGTATCATTATCGGTGTATTAATCACCAGTTCTTTTGTTTCGGTAATGATAATTCTTTTATCATTAATAATTAGTTATTTATTATTTTGTTGTAATTGACAATATAGTTCCCCTAATTATATAAAAAAACAGCCAGCTACGCTGACTGCTTTTTTTACGTGAATTTATGCTCTTTCAACTCTTGCTGATTTTAAGCATGAAGTACATACGTACATCTTCTTAGTTCCGCCAACAGTTTTAACTTTAACAGACTTCACATTTGATTTCCACATCTTTGGTGTTTTTCTATGAGAGTGACTTACACTGTTCCCGAAGTGAGCACCCTTTTCACAAATAGCACATTTAGCCATGACTGCACCTCCTAACGCTCTTAAATAGTCTTGTTTAGACTCACAACATATCTTATAATATCAGAAACCTTATACATTTGCAAGTGCTTCTTTTAATTATTATTCAATATTTTTATATTTTACACGCCAGCAGTTGTAATGTCAAGAAAAAAAGAGTATAATACATATGCTTGAAACGAATTATAAAGAATAAATAGAGATGGAGGGATTTTGATGAAAGGAAGTTTAACTACAGAGTTTGGTGTTGTTACAATTAGTCCGGATGTAATTGGAAAATATGCGGGAACAGTGGCAGTAGAAAGTTTTGGTATTGTAGGAATGTGTGCTGTGAATGTAAAGGATGGATTGGTTCACTTATTAAAAAAAGACCGTCTAAAGCATGGGATTAACGTAAAGGTGTCAGATGATAACAAAATCAGCTTAGAATTTCATGTGATTGTCTCATATGGTGTAAATATTAGTACAGTTACGGATAACCTGATTTCTAATGTTAAATACAAAGTTGAAGAATTTACAGGAATGCCGATTGACAAGATTAATGTCTTTGTTGAAGGTGTACGTGTGATTGATTAAGGAGGATATAGAGGTGTCAGTAACAACGATTAATGCACAGATGTTGAAGAAGATGTTCCTTGCTGGGGCATCAGTAATAGAGAGTAAAAAAGAATATATCAATGACTTGAATGTATTTCCAGTTCCAGATGGAGATACAGGAACAAATATGTCGCTAACCATTATGGCTGCTGCAAAAGAAGTATCCAATGTGGAACCTATCACGATGGAAGGAATTGCAAAGGCAATCTCTACAGGATCACTTCGTGGTGCAAGGGGAAATTCAGGTGTTATCCTTTCCCAATTACTTCGTGGCTTTACTAATGTGGTAAAAGCACATGAAGAAATTGATATTATCACTTGTGCAAAAGCATTTGAAAAAGCAAAAGAAACAGCATATAAAGCGGTAATGAAGCCAAAGGAAGGTACAATTCTTACTGTTGCGAGAGGGATTGCTGAAAAAGGTTTAGAGATAGCTGAAACAGCAACATGTTTTGAAGATTTTTTCGCACAAGTAGTAGCATATGCTGAAGAGGTGCTTTCACAGACTCCCGAAATGCTTCCTGTTCTAAAAGAAGCAGGTGTTGTAGATTCAGGTGGTCAAGGGCTGTTAGAGATACTAAAGGGTGCGTACGATGCATTCTTAGGGAAAGAGATTGAACTTACACCAGTAATGACGGTGAAATCAGTTATTAAAGATGCACCGGTTGTATCGGAAGAAGACATAAAGTTTGGTTATTGCACAGAATTTATCATTATGACTCAAAAATCTTTTGGTGAAAAAGATGAGAATCATATGAAAAACTTTCTAGAATCAATTGGTGATTCCATCGTGTGTGTTGCAGATGATGATATGGTAAAAATTCATGTCCATACCAATAACCCAGGAAATGCATTACAAAAAGCACTAGAGTATGGTGGACTGACATCTATCAAAATCGATAATATGCGTGAAGAGCATGAAGAGTGTATGAAGAAAAACAATACGATAGCTATAGAAAAGAAACCTATTGGCTTTGTTGCGGTTTCTATTGGTGATGGAATGAATTCTATTTTTAAAGATTTGGGTGTGGATCATGTGATTGAAGGCGGTCAGACTATGAACCCAAGCACAGAAGATATGTTAGAAGCTATTGCAAATGTACACGCTGATACGGTTTTTATCTTACCAAATAATAGTAATATTATCTTGACTGCAAATCAGGCAAAAGACTTAGTTGAAGATAAAGAGATTATTGTAATTCCAACAAAGACTGTTCCACAAGGAATTACAGCAATGATAAGTGTTTCCCTTGAAGACAGTGCTACTGATAACGAAACTACACTGAATGAGGCAATCGCACAAGTAAAGACAGGTCAAATAACCTACGCAGTGAGAAATACAACCTTCAATGACAAAGAGATTACAGAAGGTGATATTATAGGGATTTCAGATAAAGGGATTTTAAACGTAGGAACAGACATTAAAGAAGTTACAAAAGAATTAATCCGTCTGCTGGTGGATGAAGATTCAGAGTTGATTTCTATTTACTACGGTGGCGAAGTTTCAGAGACGGATGCAACTGCTTTGGGTGAAGAAATAGAATCACTATATCCTGATGTCGATGTAGATGTTCAATTAGGTGGACAACCAATCTATTACTATGTAGTAGGAATTGAGTAGTATGCGTTTGGACATAAGTATTAGTAAGTTAAAGGGTGTGGGACCGAAAACTCAACGCACCCTTGAAAAACTTTCCATTTTTACGATAGATCAATTACTTACTCATTATCCTAGAACGTATGATGTCTATGAGACAACTGTATCGATTGAAGATTTGCAAGAGGAAAAAATCCAATCGGTAAGTGGTGTGATTACAGGGATACCAACAATGGTCAATCGAAATGGAATGCAAATTATACAAACCTCTATAAAAGATAAAACTGGCATAATGAAACTAACATGGTTTCGTATGCCTTATTTAAAATCTATTCTAAGACATGGAACGGCTATTATCGTTAGAGGGAAATGTATGGTGAAAGGAACTACAGTTTCCATGGAACAACCAGAAGTGTTTGTCCCAGAAACTAGTTATAATAAAAAATTAGGGCATTTACAGCCTATCTATCACCTAACATCAGGGCTATCTAATAACACAGTTCAAAAATTAGTCAAGCAAGTCTTTGAGGAATATCCAGAGCTAATCGAAGAATCCATTCCAGAAAAATTAAGTAGAAAATATGGATTTTGCTCACTATCTGATGCCATAAGAGAAATTCATTTCCCGAAAGAGAAGGAATCATTTTATGAAGCAAGAAACCGTTTGGTATTCGAAGAATTTTTGGTCTTTATTTTACAACTTCAGAAAATGAAAGAACACCAAGTTGAAGAACGGAATTTTTTTAAAATAGAAGAATCCAAACTGGTAGAAGAATTTTCAAATCAACTTCCTTATCGGCTTACTGCTGCACAAGAACGGGTTTGGGGAGATATATTATGTGATATTTCTTCTACAGATAAGCCGATGTCTCGTTTAATACAAGGAGATGTAGGGTCAGGCAAGACAATTATTGCATTATTGGCACTCATAACAATAGTTGATAACGGATTGCAAGGAGCAATGATGGCACCTACAGAGGTTTTGGCAAAACAACATTATATCTCTATTACAGAACTTTTAAACAGTCATGGGTTAAATATTAATGTAACGCTGTTAACCGGCTCTATGACACAAAAAGAGAAACGGGTAACATATCAAGCCATTGAATCCGGAGAAGCGCAAATTGTTATTGGAACCCACGCATTAATTCAAGAGAAAGTTAAGTATCACAACTTGGCATTGGTAATTACGGACGAGCAACATCGTTTTGGAGTGAATCAGCGAAAGATTCTTTCAGAAAAAGGAAAGAGTCCCCATATATTAGTAATGAGTGCGACTCCTATACCTCGGACATTAGCAATTATCTTATACGGTGATTTAGATGTATCAGTTATAGATGAACTGCCTGCTAATAGGCTTCCAATCAAAAATTGTGTTGTGGATACATCCTTTCGTACAAAAGCATATCGATTTATGGAAGAACAAATTAAGTTAGGTAGGCAATGCTATGTAATTTGCTCTATGGTAGAAGAAAGTGAACATGTTGAGGCTGAAAATGTAATTGACTATACCAAGCGTTTAAAAGAGGTTATGAACTCAAAAATAGTGATTGAATATATTCATGGTAAAATGAAGCAACAAGAAAAAGACGCACTTATGGAAGCTTATCACAGACATGAAGTTGATATACTGGTTTCGACTACTGTAATAGAAGTTGGAATAAATGTACCAAATGCAACGGTGATGTTTATTGAAAATGCAGAGCGATTTGGTCTAGCAGGTCTACATCAATTGCGCGGTCGAGTGGGGCGAGGTGAACATCAATCTTATTGCATTTTTATGTCTGGTTCTAAGAGTAAAGAATCAAAAAAAAGGTTAGAAATACTGGGGAAGAGTAATGATGGATTTAAAATTGCGAATGAAGATTTAAAATTAAGAGGACCTGGGGATTTATTTGGAATTCGCCAAAGTGGTTTAATGGATTTTAAGATTGGGGATATTTATCAAGATGCAAAGCTCTTACAACTTGCTGCAAATTCAGTTTCAGAGTTAAGTGAAGATGAAAAAAAGAAAATAATGACAAAACATGAAAGAACTTCTAGTGTAATCCTTTGATATTGACATATACTAAGCTTGTAACTTTAAAGGTTACAAAAACGAATCGCGAATCGTATGTATCGTAACTTATGTTACAAAAAGGAGGAAATATTATGTCAAGTAATTCATCAAAAGCAGTACCAGAAGCAAAAGCAGCGTTGGATAAATTTAAATACGAGGTTGCTAGTGAACTAGGAGTTCCTTTATCAGAAGGATATAATGGAGATTTGACTTCAAAACAAAACGGTTCAGTTGGCGGTTATATGGTGAAAAAAATGATTGAACAGCAAGAAAGACAAATGGCTGGGAAGTAACAACAGTTAATGTAACGAATTAAAAAAGTGCGGAGGGCTAAAAATTCAGTTAAGTCCTCCGCATCTTTTAAGTGAGTTGCGATTAAAAGGTTGTCAACACACTACCCATTTGACAGATTTTGCAACTATTATTATAATAGAGAAAAATGGAAAAGGGGGAATACATAGTGAGAGTAATCGCAGGAAAGGCTAGAAGAGTAGCTCTTAAAACAATCGAAGGGTTTGACACTAGACCAACCACTGATCGTATTAAGGAAACTCTGTTCAACATGATACAACCCTATATCTATGGTGTTCGTTTTTTGGATTTATTCAGTGGAAGTGGCGCAATAGGGATAGAGGCTCTAAGTAGAGGAGCTGACCTAGCAGTTTTTGTGGAAAACAATAGAAATGCTGTGAACTGTATCAAAGAAAATTTAAAATCGACGAAATTAATTAGCGAGGCGAAAATAATGGAAAGTGATGTCATTGCAGCATTACAAGCATTGGAGGATACGGAATGTTTTGATTACATTTTTATGGATCCTCCCTATAACCAGGGTTTTGAAGAGCAAGTCTTTGAATATCTAAGCGATTCTAGCTTAGTGACAGAAGAAACGGTTATCATATTAGAAACGTCGTTGCATACTGAATTAGAATATTTAGAAGAATGGGGTTATCAAATAGTGAAAACGAAAGAGTATAAGACAAACAAGCATGTATTTATAGAGTTAGAAAAAGGAGAACGCGTATGTTAAGAGGAATCTATCCAGGTACATTTGACCCTGTTACGAAGGGGCATTTAGACATCATTGAGAGAAGTTCAAAAATGGTAGATGAATTAATTGTAGGAGTATTATCCAATAATGCAAAAACTCCGTTGTTTTTTGTCGAAGAACGTGTTAGAATGTTACGTGAGGTTACGAAAAATATTAAAGGGGTAAAAGTAGTAGCCTTTGAAGGTTTGCTGGTTGATTTTTTGGAACAAGTAGATGCAAGCGTTGTAATAAGAGGGTTGCGTGCAGTAACTGATTTTGAATATGAATTGCAACTAGCCCAGACAAATCGTAAACTAAACCCTAAAACTGAGACTATTTTTTTAGCTACTAGTTTAGAATATTCTTATTTAAGTTCTTCGGTAGTCAGAGAAGTTGCTCTATTTGGTGGGGCTATAGACCAGTTTGTTCCAGAGATTGTAGCAGAAGCAGTACACATAAAAATGAAGGAACAAAATAAAGGAATTAAATGAAATTCACACTTGAAAGAGTGAAAAATAAGGGTGTATGAATAAAGAATTAAAGGAGAGTATGAGTATGAGTAGCCGTATTGAACAAATTATTGAAGAGATTGAAGATTACATTGATGGTTGTAAGTATCAACCGCTTTCAAACACAAAAATTGTTGTGAACAAAGAGCAGATTGATGAACTATTACGTGAATTGAGAATGAAGACTCCAAGCGAGATTAAGAGGTATCAAGAAATTATTAGTAAGAAAGATGAGATTATTGCTCAGGCTCAAGGGAAAGCGGATCAGATGCTAGAAGAGGCGCAGATACATACAACGAACCTTATCAGTGAGCACGAAATCATGCAGCAAGCTTATGCACAGGCTAACGAAATTGTTATGGCAGCTACAGAACAAGCACAAAGTATTTTAGACAATGCAACGATGGAGAGTAATGATATACGAATGGGAGCAATGCAATATACAGATGATATTATGGCCAATGTAGAAAGTATTGTAGGACATACCTTGGAAAGTTATACAACAAAGTATGATGGACTTGTGAATTCACTAAGAGAGTGTCATGAAATCGTACGAAAGAATAGAGCTGAACTAGAGGTTAGTTCAAGCGGAATGACTTCTAGCCATTCCACTAGCATTCCAGATGTTGGAGAAGAATACTACGAGTAAGATAATATAAGATATGCGATAATAGCTGCCAATATGGCAGTTATTATTTTTTGCTTCAAATAAAGGGTCATGGACAATCCAGTACCAAGCAAGACTGCATTCGTTTGTGCGAGCGAACACATTCCTCCAAAAGTTGAAAGAAAGATTGTATAAAGAAACGCAAAGTCTATAGGTAGAGAGTTAACGCATAGATGGATTCCGCTTGTTAGTTCTACAATCGGCAAAATATAAGCAGTAGAAGGAAGTACGATAATGATAGAATGATTTAGAAATTGAATCAGAATAGAGAAAGTAACAATATAACCACCTATTTTCACTAAGATTTCCATACTATCAATAATAGATTCGTCCATTAACTTTAAGGAAAAAGAAAAAGAAGAACTCGGAAATACACAGTTTTTCAACGAGTTGAAATCAGTTGATTTCCTATAAAAAAAACTAAAAAGGATTGCACTTCCATAGACTGAAATAAGAAGAACCCATACTGGTATTGAGTCCTTAAATACTTGAGTTGCAACAAATCCTATTAAAAACATAGGGCTAGTATTATTACAAAATGATAGTAAATATTGTGCCTCTTCTTTTGTGATTTGTTGACAATTTAAAAGTTCTTTGATCATCTTTGCTCCCATCGGATATCCACAGATAAAACCTACAATGACCACAAATGCAGAGTTTTTACTAATAGAAAAAAAGCGTCCTATAAAAGGATAGGTTATCTGATTGATTGTATGAATCACGTTTGAGCGTATAATAAGATTTGTGAGTAAGAGAAAAGGGAACAATGTAGGAAGGAGTGTTCGATACCATAGAAGCAAACCTTCGATGGTTCCAGAAATTGTATACTCTGGAAATAAGAGTATTAAAAAAAAAGCCAATATTAAGGTGAATTGTAATGTGATTTTCAAAAGATTTCTCCTATGTTTTTCTATAGCATATGAATGAATAAATATCCTAGAACCAAGTTTCATATATTAATGTAAAAGTATAAATGTAAAAAGCGTGAGGTGGAATGAAGATTATTTGTATCATGTTCATAATGAGTTTATTTTGCACTAATGTTTTACAAAAAACAATTTTTGATGAATGTCTTCATAATGATTTAAAAGAAGAAATCGTTTTGACATCGTACTTCAGAGAACAAAAAATAACAGAAAGTGCGATAAAAACATTACATAAAACCAAAGATATTTCATTGTATTTGAGTCTTTTTTTCTTACCGGAGCAGAATTTGGACTCGAAGAAAAACGAACTTTTTTGGAGAACAGATGAGGAGTTTGCGAATTTTTATCATACAATTGAAAGTGTTTGGCATGATGTGGTATATTTCCCGATTCCTTTATCGACCACTACAAAAGAGGCTACAGTTTCTTTTGTAGACACCTGGAATGACGAGAGAACATATGGAGGAAACCGTTTACATGAAGGGACTGATATTATGGCAGATATAAATAAGAATGGATTCTACCCCATTGTGAGTATGACAGATGGAATTGTAACTAAAAAAGGATGGTTAGAGCAAGGCGGATATCGGATTGGAATTTCAGCACCTAGTGGCGGATATTATTACTATGCCCATCTAGATTCCTATGCGAATATTGAGGTTGGAGACCACGTTTCAGCCGGAGATTTCTTAGGCTACATGGGAGATAGCGGTTATGGTGAGAAAGGTACACGTGGTAAATTCCCAGTACACCTGCATCTAGGAATCTATTTTATGTACAAAGGGCAAGAAATCAGTGTGAATCCCTATTGGATTTTGCGCTATATCGAAGATAGCAAATTGAAGTATGCCTACTAATATGCTATAATAGAAGGCAGTGGAAAATGTAAAGGAGTTATTAGATGAGTCTACCAGAAGCATATGTTCAATCGATGAAAGAGTTATTAAATGAGGACTACGAAGCATACCGAAAAAGCTTTGAAGAAAAGCGTATATTCGGTCTTCGGGTCAATACTAGAAAAATAAGTGTAGAAAGGTTTTTGGAAATCACTCCTTTTACAGTTTGGCCTATCCCTTGGATTGATAATGGATTTTATTATGATGGAACAGTAGATTCCCCAGCAAAGCACCCTTATTACCATGCAGGCTTATATTATCTTCAAGAACCAAGTGCAATGACACCTGCAAATCGCCTTTCGATTCAAAAAGATAATAAAGTCCTAGATTTATGTGCAGCACCGGGTGGAAAATCTACAGAACTAGCATCAAAGCTTATAGATACAGGAATACTATTTGCCAATGATATCAGTACTTCTAGAGCTAGAATTCTTGTGAAAAACTTGGAACTTTGCGGTGCTGGCAATATTTGCGTACTTAGCGAAGAACCAAAAAACTTAGTGAAGCAGTATGCAGGATATTTTGATAAAATTCTTATCGATGCTCCATGTTCCGGTGAAGGGATGTTTCGTAAAGATTTAAAAATGATAAAAAGCTGGGAAGAACAAGGTCCCCAATATTATGCTAAAATTCAGAAAGAGTTGATAATGCAAGCTGCTGAAATGTTAAAACCTGGCGGGAAATTATTGTATTCGACCTGTACCTTCAGCAAATTGGAAAATGAAGATGTAATCAACTTCTTACTTACATCTAGAGATGATTTTGAACTTTCTGATATAGAACCATATGAGGGATTTACCGTAGGCAAGTTTGGATTAGAAAAGGTAGTACGCATTTTTCCTCATAAAATGAGAGGAGAGGGGCATTTTTTAGCACTACTTAGTAAGCATCACAGAAAAACGTATGACAATAAAGACCAAAGTAAACGGTTAAATAAAAGTAAAAAACTACCAAAAGAATTTGAAGAATTTTGGAAGCAGACACTTGAATGGGACATAGATCCTGATTGTATCCAAAACAAAAATGATAAATTATACTACTTGCCTGAAGGGGATTACACTCCAGTTACAAAGATGAGAATTCTAAGAAGCGGCTTGTTGCTTGGCGAAATCAAAAAGAACCGGTTTGAGCCAAGTCAAGCACTTGCAATGCATTTACAGGCAAAACAGGCAAAGAATAAGATTGATTTTTCACTTCAAGATATAAGAGTTATCAAGTATCTAAAAGGTGAAACCTTAGATTTGGAAGATTGTGTATCTTCAAAAGATAAAGGATGGTATTTGATTTGTGTAGATAATTACCCCCTCGGATTTGGGAAAGTTGTGAACCAATCATTAAAAAATAAATATGCAACAGGATGGAGATGGCAATCATCATGATTCGTTTAGATAAATACTTGGCAAATACGGGAATCGGCTCAAGAACACAGGTGAAATCCTATATTAAATCAGGTCAGATTACAGTAAATGGTGTATGCATAAAGAGGCCCGAACAAAAAATCACTGATACAGATGACGTTCGTCACTTGAATAAAGTCATTCAATATGAGCAGTTTGTTTATTATATGCTACACAAACCTAGTGGAGTAGTCTCTGCTACCGTAGATAAAAACGATAGAACAGTATTAGATTTATTGGTTAATGTTCCGATAAAAGATTTATTCCCAGTGGGTCGATTAGACAAAGATACGGAAGGACTTTTACTAATCACAAATGACGGTCGCCTTGCACATGAGTTATTATCCCCAAAGAAACATGTCGATAAAACCTATTTTGCTAAAATTTCTGGAAGAGTTACTAGAGAGGATCAAAAGAAGTTTCTCGATGGTCTAGATATCGGAGAAAAGAAACCTACCCTTCCTGCAAAGCTGAAAATTTTAAAAAGTGATGATCTATCTGAAGTTGAAATTATAATTCAAGAAGGAAAATTTCATCAAATTAAACGAATGTTCCATGCAGTTGACAAAGAAGTAGTTTACCTAAAAAGAACTGCAATGGGAACATTAAGATTAGATGAGAATTTAAAGATAGGAGAGTTTCGTAAGCTAACAAAAAAGGAGAAAGAGGAATTATGCTAATAAATAAAAAAGCAGTAATATTCGATTTGGATGGTACCTTAATTGATTCAATGTGGGTATGGGAAGCAGTTGATCAAGAATTCTATATCAAGCATGACTTAGTGGGAGCTACTATCCCGGAAGATATTCATGAACAGATGGAAGGAATGAGTTTCACAGAAGTTGCTAATTTTTTTAGAGAACTGTTTGACATCTCTGCTTCAGTAGAGGAAATCAAGCAAGATTGGCTAAAAAGTACCTATGATAAATATGTAAATGAGGTGTTTTTAAAAGAAGGTTGCCTAGAACTTCTAACACATTTGAGCAACAATCAGATTAAGATGGGAATTGCTACTAGCAATTCAAGAGAGTTGGTAGAAGCTGTGCTAAAAGCTAGGGGAATTGAGCACTATTTTGAGTATATTTGTACTTCGTGCGAAGTAAATGCAGGAAAACCCGCACCAGATGTCTATTTGAATGTTGCAAAACGATTAGAGATTGATCCGGAGCATTGTTTGGTTTTTGAAGATGTAGTAAAGGGAATACAAGGTGGAAAAAATGCTGGAATGACAGTGTGTGCTGTAAAAGATGCCTTCAGCGAAGGTCAATTAGAGAGAAAGAAAGAAATTGCAGATTATTATGTTGAAACATTTCATGACGTGATTTCAGGATTATATGAGGAAAAGAAATGAATGATTTTTTACCAATATCAAAAGCAGATATGCAACAAAGAGGGTGGGATGAGTTAGATTTTGTATATATATCTGGAGATGCGTATGTGGACCATCCTTCATTTGGTCATGCGATTATTACTCGTACACTAGAAGCGCATGGTTATAGAGTCGGACTGATATGTCAACCTGATTGGAAGTGTAAAGAGAGTATACAGATACTTGGGAAACCTCGTCTAGGTTTTTTGGTTTCAGGCGGAAATATGGATTCTATGGTGAATCACTATTCTGTCAGTAAAAAGCTGAGAAAAAATGACTCCTATACACCTGGTGGTGTGATGGGCAAGCGTCCAGATTATGCTACTGTAGTTTATAGTAATCTAATTAGGCAAATCTACAAAGATTCACCGATTATTATTGGGGGAATAGAAGCGAGCTTGCGAAGATTGGCTCATTATGATTATTGGTCTAACAAGATAAAGCGATCAATCTTACTTGATTCAGGAGCCGATTTGGTTTCCTACGGAATGGGGGAACGTTCAATTGTTGAAATAGCAGAAGCCCTGGACAGCGGTATTCAGGTACAGGATATCACATTTATCAATGGAACTTTATATAAAACTAAAACCCTAGATAACGTATATGACTACACACTCCTTCCAAGTTACAGCAAATTGATAGCTGATAAATTACAATATGCGAAGAGTTTTAAAATTCAACATGAAAACACCGATCCAATTACAGGAGGACGGTTAGTAGAACCTTACTCGGATTATCAGTACGTAGTACAAAATCCACCGTCAGCACCATTAAATCAGGCAGAAATGGATCGTGCATATAGTTATAATTACATGCGAACTTACCATCCAATTTATGAAAAATCAGGTGGAATACCTGCAATTGAAGAGGTGAAATACAGTTTGATAAGTAATCGGGGTTGCTTTGGTAGTTGTAATTTTTGCGCCCTTACCTTTCATCAAGGTAGAATTATACAAAGCAGAAGTCATGAATCACTATTGCAAGAAGCATCTCAATTTGTGTGGGAAGAGGAGTTTAAAGGTTATATTCATGATGTAGGCGGACCAACAGCTAACTTTCGGCAACCTGCTTGTAAAAAGCAGTTGATAAAAGGTAGTTGCAAGAATAAGCAATGTCTATTTCCAGCACCATGTAAAAACATGAAAGTTGATCACAAAGATTACATAACTTTATTACGTAAACTTCGAGAACTTCCAAATGTAAAAAAAGTCTTTATTCGTTCAGGAATTCGCTTCGATTATTTGATGGCAGATAAAGATAGTACTTTTTTCAACGAACTTTGTGAGCATCATATTAGTGGTCAACTAAAAGTCGCACCTGAACATATTTCGGATGCAGTGCTAAAAAATATGGGAAAACCTTACAATCAAGTATTTCGCGACTTTACAAAGCGATACAATGAAAAGAACAAGGAATTGAACAAAAAACAATTCTTAGTCCCTTATTTAATGTCATCTCATCCAGGATCTACTTTAAAAGAGGCTATAGAACTTGCTGAATATTTGCGCGAATGGGGCTATATGCCAGAACAAGTGCAAGATTTTTATCCAACGCCTTCTACCATATCAACGTGTATGTATTACACCGGAGTCAATCCATTAGATATGAAACCGGTATACACACCGAAAGACGTGAAGGAAAAGGCAATGCAACGGGCGTTAATACAATACCGAAATCCCAAAAATCACCATTTAGTGATGAATGCACTTCGTCAAGCTGAGCGAATGGATTTAGTAGGTTTTGACAAAAATTGTCTGATTCGGCCTCGGCAAGGAAAAGAACAGAGCGGGGGAATAAGAAAAGTAGGAGCAAATTCTGTTGCAAAAGGAGAAAGGAAAAAAGCAACGGAGAAAAAAAGCAAAAAAACGATTCGAAATATACATAAGAAGAAAAGGTAAAGACATGAAAAAAATAAAAGTCACTCGTGGAATGCGAGGGTACATCAATCATATTAAAAAGAAAGAATATATTTGGGCCTTGTTTTTATGGGCACTCGTTTTAATAATCTATCTTTCTAGTAAATTGGATAGCATTTCGGATTATATTTTAGTATTGGCAATTTTGAACTGTTTACCTGCTGCCAAGACAACAGTTGCCATTATTGTGAAACATCCTTACCGTTCAATTGATAAAGAATTAGCAGTGCAGATTGAAGCAGGTGGTAGTCACGTGTTGGTACTATATGATATGATTCTTAGCAACAAAGATACCTTTATGAACGTAGATAGTATTGCAATTTATGGAAATACAGTATGTGGCTTTATCAGCAATTCAAAAACTGATAGAATGTTAACAGAAAGTTATGTTCGCACAATTTTAGAAAGAACAGGATACGAGAAATTAACTATAAAATTTTTTGAAGAATTCAAACCATATTTGACAAGGGTAGAAGGACTTGATAGTATTGCAAAAATTGAAAACAAAGAAGATGTTGAAAAAGAACTTGCAATGGGTCAATTAATCCTATCGCATTGCATGTAGAATAGTTTTAAGGAGTACTAAAATAATGAAAGAATTAATTGTATCATCAAATGATGCAGGGCAGCGCTTTGATAAATATATTATGAAATATTTGAATAAAGCGCCAAAAAGTTTTATTTACAAAATGTTACGAAAGAAAAATATTATACTAAACGGAAAAAAATCTACAGGTAGCGAAATCTTAAAACCTAGTGATAGCATTAAGCTCTTCTTATCAGATGATACTGTTGCAAAATTTTCACAGCTTACAGTATATGAAATAGCAAAAAAAATCAACCTGAATGTGATTTACCAATCGAAAGATGTACTATTTTTAAATAAACCCGCTAACCTTCTTTCACAAAAAGCACGACCAGATGATATATCTATCAATGAGCAAATTCTGTCCTATCTTTTACAAGAAGAAATGATAACAGAAGAAAGTCTTAGAACTTTTCGCCCATCGATATGCAACCGATTGGATAGGAATACAACTGGATTAATTACAGCTGGAGTAACGTTGTTTGGCTCTCAGGAATTATCTTGTGCATTCCGAGAAAGGTCTATGAAAAAATATTATATTGCGATTGTCAAAGGTGATTTAAATAAAAATCAGGTTATTAAAGGATATTTGTACAAGAATACAAGAACGAATAAAGTAACAATTTCAGAAAACCAAGTAGCAGAAAGTGAGTTTATAGAAACCGGCTATAAAACTATTTGGAGCAGTGTAGAGTGTTCTATGGTTGAAGTTCACCTAATTACTGGAAAGACACACCAAATAAGAGCACATCTGTCTTCTATCGGACATCCAATCATAGGAGATATAAAATACGGCAATCAAAAGAACAACGATGAATATAGGCGCAGTTATGGAGTTACCTCTCAATTGTTACATGCATATTCATTACAATTTCCAGCAGAAGGTGTAAACTTAAATGGAGTAGCTAATCAAACATTTATAGCTCCCCTGCCAAAGATATTTGCAACCATATCACAAAATAAGCGAGGTTCCCATGAGCACTTGGAATTCGAGAGGCCTTAGAGGTTCAACATTAGAAGAATTTATAAACAGAACAAACGAACGGTACGCTCAAAGTAGATTAGCGCTTATTCAAAAGATACCGACGCCTATTACGCCTGTAAAAATAAGCAAAGAAAGCCGTCATATCACTTTGGCATATTTTGAGCAAAAAAGTACTGTTGACTATATCGGAGCAGTTCAAGGTATTCCGATTTGCTTTGATGCAAAAGAATGTGGCACTGATACATTTCCACTTCAAAATATCCATAGTCACCAAATATCGTTTATGGAAGACTTTGAACGACAAAACGGAATAGCATTTATTATTATTTATTTTTCCCATCGCAATCTTTTATATTATATGCGATTTGATGAAATGTACCGTTTTTGGACGCGTATGCAAGAAGGTGGACGGAAGAGTTTTCGCTTTGATGAGTTAGATGATACATTTTTTTTAACATTATCTCAAGGGTACTTTGTTCCCTATTTGGATGGCTTACAATTAGACTTAGCGAGAAGGGATTGACATTTTTTTAGAAGGAAAGTATAATGGACAAGCAGTTTAACGTATTAGCACACTAAAGCGACAAGGAGACAACCAACGTGAAAAAGAAAAATTTACATACACCGGAAGGTGTTCGAGACATTTATAAAATGGAGTGTAAAAACAAGTTATACATTCAAAACACCCTCCACGATACTCTAAAACTATACGGATTTCAAGATATTCAAACACCTTCCTTTGAGTTTTCTGAAGTATTTAGTGATGAGGTTGGCACAACGGACAGTAAAAAACTTTACCAATTTTTTGATAGAGAAGGAAATATGCTAGCTCTACGTCCAGATATCACCCCATCAATTGCCCGAGTCGCTGCCACCCAACTCAATACGGAAAATACACCTCACAGATTTTGTTATACTGGAAGTGCTTTTATTAATTCATCAAGCTATCAGGGTAGATTGAAAGAACACACTCAGTTAGGTGCAGAATTGATAGGTGTGGACTCCATTGATGTAGATGCTGAAATGATAGCAATGGCGGTAGAGAGTCTCAAAAGTGTAGGGATGACTGAATTTCAAGTCAGTGTAGGACATATCGGTTATATTAAAGGATTATTAGATACAGCCAAACTAGATGAACAAACACAAGAAGAAGTGCAAGAATTAATGGTGAATCGCAATTACTATGGAGTAGCGGAAATTCTTACCAAAGTAGGACTAGATCAATCTATAAAAGATGCATTTGCCGTGCTTCCAGAATTGATTGGCGGAAGAGAAGTTTTAGAAATGGCCAAATCAAAAGCTATCAATGAAGAAGCTTTAAAGGCAGTAGAGCGTTTGGAAAGAATAAATGAAGTGTTAGAGATGCATGGAGTCTCGGAATATATCACTTTCGATTTTACCATTACCGGAATGTATAAATACTATACTGGTATTGTTTTTAGAGGTTATACCTATGGTATCGGAAATTCAGTGATAAAGGGTGGACGTTATAATCAACTCTTAAAACAGTTCGGTGTTCATGCTCCAGCTATCGGATTTGCCATTGTTGTAGATGATGTATTAAATGCTTTAAATCGTCAAAATGTTGTGATTTCATGTGTATCTGAAAATCAATTGATTATCTATGATAAAGATATGAAAAGAAAAGCTATTTCTCTTGCGAATAGAATGCGTAAAGAAGGGAAAATAGCTGAACTTATGGAGATGCAAAATGAGGGGAAATTGAATCAGTACATCTTTTATGGTAAAAGCAATTTTTGTAAAAATCTATTGGTTTTGCGAAATGATAAAAGCATAGAACTTATAAATCTTTTAACCGATGAACGACGTATTATAAATAGTAGCAGCAAGGAGAATGTGTAGAATGAGATATTTAACATTTGCATTAGGTAAAGGAAGACTAGCAAAGCAGACTTTAGAATTGCTTGAAAAAATAGGAATTACCTGTGATGAAATATACGATAAAGACACCAGAAAACTTATCTTCGTTAATGAAGAATTAAAACTGAAATTTTTCTTATCAAAGGGACCAGATGTTCCAACCTATGTAGAATATGGTGCTGCTGATATAGGAGTTGTCGGTAAAGACACTATTTTAGAAGAAGGAAGAAGCGTTCATGAGGTACTTGATCTTGGTTTTGGTGCATGTAGGATGTGCGTATGTGGTCCCAAAGAGGCGCAGTCATTGCTAGAACACAATGCTTTAATTCGGGTTGCCACTAAGTATCCAAATATTGCTAAGAACTATTTTTATAATACAAAGAATCAAACTGTGGAAATCATTAAGTTAAATGGTTCTATCGAATTAGCTCCAATTGTTGGTCTCTCAGAAGTAATTGTAGATATTGTTGAAACAGGTTCCACACTTAGAGAAAACGGGCTAGAAGTATTAGAAGAGATGATACCACTTTCAGCTAGAGTAATTGTAAATCCAGTCAGTATGCGTATGGAAAATGAACGTATTAAGACGATTATCACAAATTTGCAAAAGATTTTAAGGGAGGGCTAAAATTGAAGGTTAAAAAACTAGATGCTCATACAAAACAAAATGTTTTAGATGCCTTGTTGAAACGAAGTCCAAATAATTACGAGGATTACGAATCTTCTGTGCAAAAGATATTAAACGATATTAGGCAAAATAAAGACAACGCATTATTTTCATATACAAAAAAGTTTGATAATGTAGTGTTAACAAGTGAAAGCATAGTAGTTTCGAAGGAAGAAATCGAATCAGCTTACCAATCAGTCTCCAAAGAATTTTTGGCTGTCATAAAAAAAGCTATAAAAAATATAGAATCTTATCACAGTAAACAGATGCAATATAGCTGGTTTGACTCAAAGCCAGATGGAACTATGCTTGGACAAAAAGTTACTCCTCTTGAACGTGTAGGAGTGTATGTACCAGGAGGTAAAGCGGCATATCCATCTTCGGTGTTGATGAATGTGGTTCCGGCCAAAGTGGCGGGTGTTGATGAAATCATTATGGTAACACCGGCTCCAAATGGAAAGGTAAATCCAAATACACTTGTTGCAGCAAATGAAGTCGGGGTTGATGTTATCTATAAAATAGGAGGTGCACAAGCCATTGGAGCGTTGGCTTATGGAACAGAAAGTGTAAAAAAAGTAGATAAAATCGTAGGACCTGGAAACATATATGTAGCACTAGCAAAAAAAGCGGTGTACGGTCATGTTAGCATTGATTCAGTGGCGGGACCAAGTGAGATTCTTGTAATTGCGGATAAAACAGCAAACCCAAGATATATTGCAGCTGATCTCTTATCACAAGCAGAACACGATGAACTAGCTTCCTCTATTTTGATTACAGATGACGAAGGACTTGCAGTTCAAGTTAATGATGAGATAGAAAAAATGGTAGAAACGCTATCAAGAACAGATATTATGAGAAAATCATTGGATAATTATGGCTATATCTTGATAGCTGATACCATGGAAGAGGTCATTGAAGTTGCCAATGAGATTGCATCTGAACACCTAGAAATAATGACAAAAGATCCCTATGATGTTATGATGAAAATCAGGAATGCTGGAGCAATTTTTATTGGTGAATACAGTAGTGAACCATTAGGTGATTACTTTGCCGGTCCAAACCATGTATTACCGACTAATGGAACTGCAAAATTCTTTTCTCCTCTTTCGGTGGATGATTTTATAAAAAAATCAAGTATTATTGCGTATTCCAAAGATGCACTAGAAAAAATACATACTGATATAGAGTATTTTGCAGAACAAGAACAACTGACTGCGCATGCGAATTCTATACGCGTCAGATTTGAATAAGGAGGAACCTTCTATGGAAAATCGTTTAGTTACTTGCGCTCGTGAAACTAGCGAGACAAAGATTACATTGTCATTAAACCTTGATGGGAGTGGAAAAGCAGAAGTATCAACAAAAATCCCGTTTTTTGATCATATGTTAAACGGGTTTGCAAAACATGGATTGTTTGATTTGATTTTAACTGTGGATGGTGATGTGGAAGTGGATTCACACCATACTATAGAAGATGTAGGCATTGTTCTAGGAAGAGCAATTTTAGAAGCTCTAGGAGATAAAAAAGGAATAAAACGATATGGCAATTTTTATTTACCAATGGATGAAACGCTTGCACTTTGCGCCATTGACTTATCTGGGAGACCATATCTGAACTATTTTGCTGAATTTTCTGTAGATCAATGCGGTGATTTAGATACTGAAATGGTAAAAGAATTTTTTTATGCCGTTTCATATAGTGGCGCAATGAATCTACATTTGAAAATTATAGATGGTGTAAATAATCATCATATGATAGAAGCTTTGTTCAAAGCCTTTGGAAAAGCTTTGGATCAAGCAACAATGTTGGAACCACGACTAACAGGAGTGTGGTCCACAAAAGGAAGTCTAATTTAAGGAGCAGAACTTATTATGAATTACAAAAAGATTATACCAAGTATATTTATAAAGAACGGAAAAGCAGTTACTTGGTTTGACGATGAGACGATTTTGTCGAATGATGTAGTAAAGTTAGCAAAGTCATACAGTAGTAATGGCGCAGATGAGTTACTGGTTTTTGACCTATCAAGTTCCGATGAGGAGCATGACGAGACCATTGATATGCTAAAAAAAATTAGTAGGGCAATTCGTGTTCCTATGATTGTAGCGGGGAATATCGCCAGACAAGAAGATGTCAAAAAGATTTTATATGCTGGTGCGAAAAGAGCAATTTTAAACCTTTCAAAGAAAACTTCATTGAAATTGATTGAAGAAGTATCAAAGCGTTTTGGAAAAGAAAAGATAGCGGTATCGCTAAATGACTTTGATACATTATTCAAGCATCAAAAAATTATTAATGAATATAGCAGCCAAATTATCTTTATGCACAGGTTAGATTTAGATTCTGTTGTGAACGTGACGAATATTCCTTGTGTAATTGTGACGGATACGAAAAATGAAAATGAGATCTTGTCAATTTTAAAAAGCAAGGGAGTTCGTGGGATTTCAGGAAAGTTTATCAATGAATTAGGAGTTTCAATTGACGCTTTTAAAAATAAGTGTGAAAGTGAAAGTATTGCCCTTACTACCTTTGAGAGCAAAATGGATTTTTCGGAATTTAAATTGAATGACGAGGGATTAATTCCTGTCATTGTCCAAGATTACAAATCCGAAAAGATTTTGATGCTTGCATACATGAATGAAGAATCTTTTTATACGACAATGCGTACTGGTCGGATGACTTATTACAGTCGAAGTAGAAAACAACTTTGGATTAAAGGTGAAACATCTGGTCATTTCCAATTTGTAAAGTCTGTGACACTTGATTGTGATAATGACACATTGCTTGCAAAAGTAAACCAACTTGGACCAGCGTGTCATACTGGTGAAGTGTCCTGCTTTCACAAACCACTTGTAGGTGGAGAGTATAATGAGAAAAATCCACTCCAGGTTTTTGAATCTGTATATAGTACAATTTTAGACAGAAAAAATAATCCAAAAGAAGGGTCTTACACTAATTATCTATTAGATAAAGGTGTTGATAAGATTTTGAAAAAAGTAGGGGAAGAGTGTACAGAAATTATAATTGCTGCAAAAAACCCAAATCCAGAAGAAATAAAATATGAAATATCTGATTTCTTATATCACACGATGGTACTTATGGTTGAACGTGGTGTCACATGGGAAGATATTATAGGCGAACTTGCTGATAGATAGTATAAAAGTATCAGATAGACATATATTGTTATAACAATATATGTCTATCTTTACGTATTAGTGAGGTGAGTGTATGAATGAAAATGAATACCGACGCAAAGAGTTACTTCAACAAACGAGAAATTTATACAAAGAATCAAGAGAAATTCCAGCGGTGCATCCTAGACACCAAAATATTTACAAGGACTTATATGGAACGAATACTATTAGTAAAAAATCAAATTTTTCTGCAAGATTGGGAGCCGCATTGGTTTTATTTGTTCTATTTGCAACAGCAGATTACAATCAGTTAAAGATTGGAGATTATAGTTCTGAACTAGTTGTTCATATTATTGAGTCTGATGTTCATATGGAATCTGTTGCTACTTGGTTCACAAAGTAGTTGACGTCTTGCGCTACATAGATTATGATTCAACAAGTACGTAGATATGATTTGAAAGGAAAAATATGAAAAAACTAGCTTTAAGTGATGAAATACTGTTAGAAATCGATAAACCAGCTCGCTATATTGGTAATGAAATAAATACAGTAGTTAAGAAAAAAAATGAAATTGCGATTCGCTTTGCCATGTGTTTTCCAGATGTTTATGAAATTGGAATGTCACATTTAGGTATGCAGATTTTATACGCAATGTTTAATGAACGTGAAGATACTTGGTGTGAAAGAGTCTATTCTCCATGGGTAGACCTAGACAAAGTGTTGCGAGATACGAAAATTCCATTGTTTGCATTAGAGTCCCAAGACCCTCTAAAGGAATTTGACTTTTTGGGTATCACTTTACAGTATGAGATGAGTTATACAAATGTATTACAAATTCTTGAATTGGCTCAAATTCCATTGTTTGCAAAAGATAGAACACAGGATGATCCAATTATTATTGGAGGTGGACCTTGTGCGTATAATCCAGAACCTCTTGCGGAATTTTTTGATTTATTTTATATCGGAGAAGGAGAGGTCAGTTACAATCAATTATTAGATGCATATAAAGTTCACAAGGAATCTGGTAAAAGCAGAGAGGAATTTTTGAAAATTGCTGCAAAAATTCCTGGAATTTATGCACCTTCACTTTACACTGTTACTTACAAGGAGAATGGAGAAATAGAATCTTTTCTATCAATTGTTGAAGGAATACCTAATAAAATAAAAAAACAAGTGGTGCCAGAGCTTTCGGAAGTTATCTATCCAGAAAAACCAGTAGTACCTTTTATAAAGTGCACACAAGATCGTGTTGTCTTAGAAATTCAAAGAGGTTGCATACGTGGTTGTAGATTTTGCCAAGCTGGAATGATTTATAGACCAACTAGAGAAAAAGATTTAGAAATATTGAAAAAATATGCTTATAACATGCTTAAAAATACAGGACATGAAGAAATATCCCTTAGTTCCCTTAGTTCTAGTGATTATACTTATTTAAGAGAACTAATAGAATTTCTTATTGATGAGTTTAAGGAAAAAGGTATTAACATCTCCTTACCATCTCTTAGAATTGATTCCTTTTCTTTAGATGTTATGCAAAAAGTACAGGATGTAAGAAAGAGTAGTTTGACCTTTGCACCTGAAGCAGGCACGCAACGTTTGCGCGATGTTATCAACAAAGGATTAACAGAAGATCAAATTCTAAATGGTGCTATGCAAGCCTTTGAAGGAGGGTGGCAAAAAGTAAAACTTTACTTTATGCTTGGATTACCTACTGAGACAATGGAAGATATCAAAGGAATTGCACATCTAGCAGATCAGATTGCACGAAAATACTATGAAATACCAAAACAAGAAAGAAATGGCAAATGCCAGATTACTTCAAGTACATCGTTTTTTATTCCGAAACCATTTACACCATTTCAATGGTCTAAAATGTATACAAGTGCAGAATATATTGAAAAAGCCCTTACTGTAAATAACGAAATGCAAGCCCAATTAAATCGAAAGAGTCTTCGATATAACTGGCACGAAGCAGATGTTACCCTTCTGGAAGGTTTGATTGCAAGAGGGGATAGAAGAATTTCTAGAGTGATATTAAATGCCTATAAAAAGGGATGTATTTTTGATTCTTGGTCTGAACATTTTTGTAATGAAACTTGGTTAGAAGCTATCAAAGAATTAGAGATAGATTTAGACTTTTATATTTATCGTGGACGAGCCTTCGATGAAATTCTTCCATGGGACTTTATCGATATCGGTGTTACAAAAGAATTTTTAAAGGATGAATACGATAATGCTGTTAAAGCACTTGTAACAAAAAACTGTAAGGCTAATTGTTCTAACTGTGGTGCCATGATATTTAAAGGAGGTGTATGCTATGAAGATAAGAATTAAATTTCGTAAATATGGGGTTATGAAATTCATAGGTCATTTGGATATTATGCGATACTTTCAAAAGTCAATGCGACGTGCAGAGATTCCCATTGCATTTTCCAAAGGATATAGCCCTCATATGATTATGTCTTTTGCAAACCCACTCGGTGTAGGTCTTACTAGTGATGGAGAATACTTGGATATCGAATTGGTTGATACCATAACTAGTGAAGAAGCAGTAGCACGCTTGAATAAGGTAATGGTGGAGGGAATTGAGGTACTAAGCTTTCGTGAAGTGCCTGAAAAACAAAAAGCATCAATGGCATTAGTTACAGCTGCTAGATACCTTGCTCAAATACAGATTACAGATCAAGAACAAATGAGTGAAATAATAGACAAGTATTTATCTCAATCAGAAATTTTGATAACAAAAAAGACCAAAAAAAGTGAAAGAGAAATTAATTTAAAACCATTTATCTATGAAATGTTTAGTACGAATGGTGGAATTGAATTATTACTGGCTTCAGGAAGCGTAGATAACATTAAGCCGGAATTAGTAATTAACAATTTTTTCGAGTTTATGAAAATACCTTTAAAGGAACATCCTGTTACTTATCATAGGATTGATGTTTATGGAGTGAATGAAAGCGAAGAAGGTTTTCTAACGCTAGAAGATTTAGCAGGGGATAGATAATAATGAACGCAAAGAAGATTCTAGTAATGAATTATGGACAAGAGCTAGTGATTGCACTTTTTGAGAACAATCGTATAATCGAAGTGGTTTTTACAACACGAGTATCTACCGATCCTTCCATCGGCGATATTTATATCGGAAAAGTTCAAAAAGTTATGAGTAGCATGAAAGCATGTTTTCTTATAATTGATAAGAATGTTGAATGCTACTTGTCTACGAGAGATACCTTAAAAGTTGGTGATGAGATTTTGGTTCAAGTGCAACAAGAGGCCATAAAATCAAAACAATTAACCGTATCTAGAAATTTGAATTTTTCAGGTAAGTATGCAGTGTTGACTGGCGGGAATAATCAATTGAGTGTTTCTAAAAAACTGAACAAATCTAATAGAGAACGTATGTTGATAATAGCAAAAGACTTCGAACACAAGGATTATGGTTGGATTATACGAACCGATGCAGTTTCTGCAACAGAAGAGCAAATTAGAACCGAAATGTTATCATTGGTATCTGAATACAACAATTTGATTCAAATTGCACCAACTAGGACTTGTTTTTCTTGTTTGAAAAAATCCGAAGCTCCTTATCTAGAAGTTATAAAAGAATTATTTCGTAATGATACAGATGAGATCGTGGTAGAGGATGTAGAGGTTTATAATTGTTTAAAAAGTGTTTACACAGATTCTAAGGTGAGGTATTATGATGATAAGTCTTACAGTCTGGTGAAACTTTATAATATTGAGTCACAGATATCAAATGCTCTAAATAAAAAAGTTTGGTTAAAATCAGGTGCTTTCCTTGTAATTGAACATACAGAAGCGATGACGGTTATTGATGTAAATACTGGAAAAAATAGTTCAAAAAAAGAGAAAGAAGAATTTTTTTTGAAGATTAATAAAGAAGCAGCTGAAGAAATTGCATATCAGATTCGACTCAGAAATATTTCTGGAATCATAATTGTCGACTTGATTAATATGAAAAATCGCGAAAATATCGAAAAAATATCAAGTTTTTTGAATCAATGCTTGCAAAAAGATCGAATACAAGCTAAATTAATAGATGTTACTAAATTACAGCTTGCAGAAATTACACGAAAGAAAATTCGTAAAAACTTATATGAAAATTATAAAGAATACAACAGATAAGTGTTTAGATAATATGGAGGTATGAAATGAAGAAAGTAGTAAAATTTGGTGGTAGCTCATTAGCAGATGCAAAACAGTTTAAAAAAGTAGGGAAAATTATCAAAGCTGATAAATCTAGAAAATACGTTATTCCATCTGCGCCAGGTAAAAGATACAGCGATGATATTAAAGTAACTGATATGCTATATCAATGTTATGGTCTTGCAATGCAGGAGAAAAAATTTGACTCTTTATTGACAGATATCCAAGCGCGTTACAATGAAATTATAGCTGGTTTGAATCTTGAACTATCACTTGAAGAAGAATTTAAGGTGATTAAAGGGCAATTTCTTGCAAAAGCAGGTCGTGACTATGCTGCTTCTAGAGGTGAGTATCTAAATGGGATTATTATGGCAAAATACCTTGGATTTGAATTTATAGATGCTGCAGAAGTAATTTTCTTTGATGAAAATGGATTGTTTGACTCTGAAAAAACAAATGAAATCGTATATGAAAAATTAAAAGATGTCTCATATGCTGTAATTCCTGGGTTTTATGGTGCAAAACCTTGTGGAACAATTCAAACATTTTCACGCGGTGGATCCGATGTAACTGGTTCGATTATCTCACGTGGAATGAATGTAGATTTATATGAAAACTGGACTGATGTTTCTGGTTTTTTAGTTTCAGATCCAAGAGTAATTGAAGATCCTGAGGTTATCGAAACAATAACGTATAAAGAATTGAGAGAACTTTCGTATATGGGCGCAACAGTTTTGCATGAAGATGCAATTTTCCCAGTGCGTAGAGAAGGAATTCCTATCAATATCAGAAATACAAATGCTCCTGAAGATAAGGGGACTTTAATAGTTGAAAATACATGTAGACAACCTAAATACACAATAACAGGTATTGCTGGAAAGACAGGATTTGCATCTATTCAAATTGAAAAAGCGATGATGAACTCTGAAGTCGGATTCTGTAGAAAAGTATTACAAGAATTTGAAAACCATAACATCTCTTTTGAACACATGCCGTCAGGTATAGATACCATGACTATTTTCGTACACCAAGATGAATTTCAAGAACATGAACAAGAAGTGTTGTCTGGAATCCACCGCGTAGTAAATCCTGATACAATTGAGTTAGAATCTGATTTAGCTCTTGTTGCAGTTGTAGGACGTGGGATGCGTTCAACTAGAGGAACGGCTGGAAGAATTTTTTCAGCTCTTGCACATGCAAATATCAATATCAGAATGATTGATCAAGGTTCTAGTGAGTTAAATATTATTATTGGAGTAAGAAGTCAAGATTTCAAACCTGCTATTAAAGCGATTTATGATATCTTTATTACGTATCAACTTTAATATTTTTTACTCTCGTACAGGAAGGGGAATTTAATTGCAATACGATTTATTGGCGGAATATATCGCGTTTCTAGTTATAACAATTGCAATATGGAGTTTTGTGTGGGACGATGAGTTAGAGTCCACAAGGTATAAGGTGTTTAGGTTCCTGTTCTTTGGAACGCTTTTTTCGGTTGTCGTAACTATTTCTACAACCTTGACAACTCAATATATGGAAGCTTTCCCTTTTTGGTTTGTTGAAGGGTTAAAAGTGCTTTATTTTATTACCACGCCACTCGCATCCATTATAACATTTTTTTATGCGGCATCCCTCAGCCATTGGAAAACTTCTAAGCAGTCCCTTGATAAACGATGGTTTTTAGCACTGGTACCATATTTATGTTATATAATTTTGATTTTACAGAACTATGTAACACATAATGTGTTCTTAATAACTAGGGAGTATGGTTATCAGGCGGGTCCACTTAATCGAAGCACTTATGCAATAGCTATAGTCTATATGATAGGTGTAATCGTTGTTTCCTTGAAAAATTATAGACGTACAAAACAAGAAATTAATTTGATTTTATGTTTGAATATCCTATTTGCATGCGGAATATCATTTTTTCAATTATTATTCCCAAGAATTATTTTATCTGGTACCGCAAGTGCAACAGGTGTACTGCTTGTCTACTTATATGTACAAAATTCCATGAAGTCTATTGACCCCTTGACTGATATTAGCAATAGAAGAGCCTTGATGTATCAAATAAATAAGCGGGCGAAATCAAAATCAGAATTCACACTATACCTTTGTAGCATTCGGAATTTTAAAAGTATTAATGAATGTTTTAGTTTAGAAACTGGAGATAGTGTTTTAGAAATTGTAGCTATGAGGTTGGCATCTGTAGTTCCAAAGAAAGATATTTTTCGTTATAGTGGAGACGAGTTTGCTATCCTAAGTTACGAACTGCCCCAAAACGAAGACTTTTTGATTCAAGCAGTTAAATCTTGCTTTGAACGTCCATTTCGTATTGAAGATTACGAAATAAAGGTAGATGCTATATATACACGAGTGGATTTTCCTTCGTTTAATAAAAACATCAAAACTTTATTAACTACAGCTGATTATGGTATTGCTAGGCTTAAAACCAATACACTTGACACCGATTACTTATATGATATACACATCTGTGATGAGATGATTCGCCATAATTTTGTATTAGAAGAGTTAAAACACGCAATAGCAGAAGATGGCTTTGAAATATTGTATCAGCCAATTTATTCAATTAGTAATGCTAAATTCAGGCAGGGTGAAGCACTAATACGATTACGAAATGGTGAAAAAAACAAATTATATCCTAACGAATTTATTCCCATTGCAGAGAAAACAGGACTTATTATTCAAATTACTTATATTGTATTCAAAAAAGTATGTAAAGATTTACGGCAGATGCAAGAAGAATTAGATTCGTCTATCTGTCCCAAGTCAATTTCAATCAACTTCCCATATGCTATGCTACTACAAGATGACTTAGTTGAGAATCTTTTAGAAATTATGGGGCGTTATAAAATAGCTTCAAAGCAGATAAAATTAGAGATTACAGAGCGAACATTAGTATCAGATGTAAAAAAAGTAGAGCTTGTTATTCATAAAATGCAAAGACTTGGATTTGAATTTGAGTTAGATGATTTTGGTATAGAGTATTCAAACATGAGTGTTTTTTTGAGTTTACCAATAAATATTATCAAAATAGATCGAAGTTTGGTACTAGCTGTGAATGAATCAGAGAAAAATTGTGCCTTTATTAAAAGTCTGATAAAAGCAATTGTCGCTACAGATAGGAATGTGATAATAGAAGGCGTTGAAGAGGAATCTTTAGTAACCTATTTTAAAGATTGCGGTTGTGAGTATATACAAGGCTATGTATTTTCAAAACCTCTTTCATATCTTGGATTTACAAATTTTTTACGGAATAATTAATTTCACAAAAGAATTGACACTTTTAAAAAAACATGCTATGATTCAATAGTATGCCGCACAGTGAGGTTAAAGAACTTTTACAGTCACCGTAACTGGCGAGTAATGATAATAGGAGGTGCCATATGTACGCAATTATAGCAACAGGTGGTAAACAGTACAAAGTAGCTGAAGGCGATATCATTAAAGTAGAGAAACTTGGAGTAGAGGCTGGAGAAGCTTTTACATTTGATCAAGTATTAGCTGTTAGCGATTCAGAGTTAAAAGTTGGAAATCCAACAGTAGCTGGTGCAACAGTAACTGCTTCTGTAGTTGAAAACGGTAAAGCAAAAAAAGTTATCGTTTACAAGTATAAGAGAAAATCTGGATATCACAAAAAAAATGGTCATAGACAACAATACACAGCTGTTAAGATCGAAAAAATCAACGCTTAATTAAAGCGCAACAAAAAAGGTGGTGTTTCTGTGGTAAGTATAAATATATATAACAACCGCAACAAAGAGATAATGGGATTTCGAACTGAGGGTCATGCAAATTTTGCACCTAACGGATCGGATGTTGTGTGTGCTGCGGTTTCCGTATTAGCTATCAATACAACGAATGCGATCGAAAAGTTCACAAAAGACTCTTTCTCAAGGCTTTCTAATGAAGATGATGGAATTATCGATTTTCAATTAAAAAGGACACCGTCTAAAGAAGCACATTTGCTTCTTAAAGCCATGGAACTTGGACTCCAAGACATGGAAAAAGATTACAAAAAATATATTAAAATCTCATATGAGGAGGTGTAAGACTATGATGAAATTAAACCTTCAATTTTTCGCTCATAAAAAAGGGGTTGGTTCTACAAAGAACGGAAGAGACTCTGAATCTAAGCGATTAGGTGCGAAAAGAGCTGACGGACAATTTGTAAAAGCTGGTAACATTCTATATAGACAACGTGGAACAAAGATTCACCCAGGTGTGAATGTTGGACGCGGAGGAGATGACACTCTTTTTGCATTAAAAGATGGTGTTGTTAGATTCGAAAGAAAAGGTAGAGATAAGAAACAAGTATCTATCTATCCGGTTGCAGAATAAGAAAAACTTTTAAGGCTTCAAATCTATCTGGTTTGAAGTCTTGTTTTTTGTAACTATATGAGTTATCCTAAGGTTACAGTTATCCATATTAATGAAGTAAGAAAGGAAAAAACTATGTTTGCGGATAGAGCTAAAATATACATTCGTTCTGGAAAGGGTGGCGATGGACACGTAAGTTTTCGACGAGAATTGTACGTGCCAAACGGCGGTCCTGACGGAGGTGACGGAGGCGACGGAGGCGATGTTATTTTTGAAGTGGATGAGGGACTAAATACACTTTCAGAATATCGCCACAAGAAAAAATTTGTTGCACGTGATGGAGAACAAGGTGGAAAAAAACGATGTCATGGCAAGAATGCAGAGAGTATTGTCTTAAAGGTTCCGGAAGGAACTATCATAAAGGAAGCGACTTCTGAGAAAATAATTGCAGATATGTCAGGAGAAAATACAAGACAAACTATTCTTAAAGGAGGACGTGGTGGTCTTGGTAATCAACATTTTGCGACAGCAACTATGCAAGTACCAAAATTTGCTAAACCAGGACAACCTTCACAAGAACTAGAAGTTCAACTTGAACTAAAGGTAATTGCAGATGTTGGTTTGGTGGGATTCCCAAATGTTGGAAAGTCAACATTCTTGTCTAGGGTTACCAATGCAAATCCTAAAATTGCGAACTATCATTTCACAACTCTTAATCCTAATTTAGGTGTTGTTGATTTTAAAGACAGTGGAAATGGATTTGTAATTGCCGATATCCCTGGTCTAATAGAAGGGGCTTCTGATGGAGTTGGTCTTGGACATGAATTTTTACGACATATTGAACGTACAAGATTGTTGATTCACGTTGTAGATGCAGCATCATCTGAAGGGCGTGATCCAATTGATGATATTTATAAAATTAACGAAGAATTGGAAAAATACAATTTCGAAATTTCTAAAAGACCACAAGTGATTGCAGCGAATAAAAAAGATCTGATATATTCAGGTGATGAGGATCCAATCGAAAAAATTCGAGCAGAATTTGAACCAAAAGGGTATAAAGTTTTTGGGATTTCTGGTGCAACAGGTGAAGGTGTTACAGAATTGTTGAATTACGTTCGTACAGAACTTGAAAAAATTGAAATTCCGAGAATTACATTTGAACAAGAATATTTCCCAGAAGAAGAGTTGATTTACGAATCGCTTCCATATACAATTGAGTATGAAGAAGGAATGTACGTAGTAGAAGGTCCAAAGATAGAAAAAATGTTAGGTTATACTAATATTGACTCTGAAAAAGGATTTTTATTCTTCCAAAAATTCTTAAAGGATACAGGGATTTTAGAAGAATTAGAATCAAAAGGGATCCAGGAAGGTGATACTGTACGTATGTATGGTTTACAATTCGACTATTATAAATAAAGGAGTAATTATGACAACTAAACAAAGAGCATTCTTAAAAAGTATTGCTATGAAAACAGAACCGATTTTTCAAATTGGTAAGAGTAGTATGTCACCATCTATGGTAATAGCCATTGATGAAGCATTAGCAGCACGTGAATTGATAAAAATTAGTGTACTACAAAACTGTGGTGATGATCCAAAAGAATTAGCACAGATATTAGCTGAACGTACTCGTTCACAAGTAGTCCAAGTGATTGGTAAAAAGATTGTACTTTACCGAGAAGGAAAAGACGATAAGAAAAAGATTGTACTACCTAAGTAAGAAGGAGAAAGAAAGCTACTATGAAAATAGGTGTATTAGGAGGAACATTTAATCCCATTCATGTTGGGCATTTGATGCTAGGGGAATTTTCATTTGAATGTTGTGATCTAGATGAAATATGGTTTTTACCAAACTGTAATCCCCCTCATAAAAATACAAATATGATTGATACTACGGATACCCAGCGAATGGAGATGATTCAACAAGCTATCGAATTCACATCATATTTTGTGTTAAAAAAATATGAAATGAACGAAGGGAAGGTTTATTATTCGTATGAAACCATGGAACGCCTGAAAGAAATGTATCCATCTTATGAATTTTTCTTTATAATAGGCAGTGATTCTCTCTTTACGCTAGAAAAGTGGATGCACGTCGAGCGCCTATTGAAATCTTGCACTATATTAGTTGCATTTCGCGAAACAGGTGATATCAATCGAATGGAGACTCATATTTCTTATTTGGAATTGAAGTATAACGCTAAAATCCAAAAATTAAATGCACCCGTATTAGAAATATCCTCTAGTAATATTCGTCGTCGTGTCGCTAAGAATCTCTCTATTAAATATCTAGTACCAGAAGTGGTGAGAGAATATATCAAAGTGAATGATTTATACAGAGAAGGTATGTAACTATGAAAATTGAAACAATACAAAAAATATTAAAACGTCATCTCGATGAACATAGGTATCAACATACACTAGGCGTGATGTATACGTGTGCAGCACTTGCGATGAAAGAAGGTGTCAGTATAGAAGATGCCATGATTGCAGGCTTATTGCATGATTGTGCAAAATGTATTTCTGACTCAAAAAAATTAAAATTATGTAAAAAATATAAAATTGAACTATCCTTAGTAGAACAGAATAACCCTGCATTAACTCATGCGAAGCTAGGCGCTTTTTTTGCAAAAACAAGATATGGAGTCCGTAACCATGAGATATTGAATGCAATTACTTACCATACAACTGGGCGACCAGAGATGAGCACATTAGAAAAGATTGTATATATGGCTGATTCCATAGAACCGCATCGTACAAAAATCATCTTAGGTGAAGCGAGAGAATTAGCTTTTAAGGACTTAGATTTAGCAACTTATAAAGTTCTTGAAAAAACTCTATATTTCTTGAATAGAAATGGAAGAGAAGTGGATGCTATGACGCAAAAAACATTTTTATATTATAAAGACATTATTGAAAGGAGAAACAGATGAGTGATTTAGAATTTTCTAAAAAAATGGCTAAGATAGCCTATGAAGCACTAGATGAAAAATTAGGAGAAGATATTAAAGTAATTGATATCTCTAATATTTCTGTATTAGCAGACTACTTTGTAATTGCAAGTGGTAGCAATGAAAATCAAGTGAAAGCACTTGTGGAGAATGTAGATGAAGCTATGGAAAAAGAAGGTTTTATGCCTAAGCAAAGAGAAGGTTATGGTCTCGGAAATTGGGTACTTCTTGATTATGGCGATATCATTGTTCACGTATTTGACAAAGACAATCGTTTATTCTACGATTTAGAGAGAATCTGGAGCGATGGAAAAACCATAGACTTTAGTAGCGAAGTATAAAACAGCTACGAAATTTTAAATATAAACTATTGATACACAAGGAGAAAAGGAAATTGGAAAATCAGAAATATGTAACACCATATGACTTTGAGGGGAAATTGCCACTTAAACAAGCGATTCCGCTAGGTCTTCAACACGTATTAGCAATGTTTGTAGGAAACTTAACACCAATCTTAATTATAACAAGCGCCTGCGCAGTAGGTGGGGGTGCAGAGGAATTTGCAGCAATACAAGTGGCGTTACTACAAAATGCAATGATTATTGCAGGGGTAATCACTTTAGTTCAATTATTTTCAATAGGACCTGTTGGTGGTAAGGTTCCGATTATCATGGGAACCAGTTCAGGATTTATTGGAGTATTTCAAAGTGTAGCTGCTACTATGGGAGGCGGAATCGTTGCATATGCAGCTATTATGGGTGCTTCTATCATTGGCGGACTACTCGAGACCGTTTTAGGGGCGTTTTTAAAGCCACTCAGAAAGTTCTTTCCATCTGTAGTTACAGGGACAGTAGTTCTTGCAATAGGACTTTCATTGATAGGTGTAGGTGTAGGTTCTTTTGGCGGAGGTTCTGCAGCTGCCGATTACGGTTCACCAGTAAACCTTTTAGTAGGATTGTTTGTAATGGGAGTGATCCTTTTCTTCAAACATGCAACAAAAGGCATTAAAAGTTATTCTTGTATTTTAATAGGGATTATAGCAGGGTATATCGTATGTGCTATTTTACCATATTTTATATCTACAACAGGAGTGACTGCTGAAGGTGTTGAATATACAAAAGCGTGGGTGTTAAAATGGGATCAAGTTGCTGATGCTGCATGGTTTGCAATACCAAAATTCATGCCAGTAACTCCTGTATTTGATATCCGAGCAATTATCCCAATCATAATTATGTTTGTGGTTACAGCGGTTGAAACACTTGGAGATATCTCAGGAGTTGTAGAAGGTGGTATGAATCGTGAAGCAACAGATAAAGAGTTAGCAGGCGGTGTGATGTGTGATGGAGTTGGTTCTTCAATTGCAGCACTTTTTGGTGTTCTTCCAAACACTTCATTTAGTCAAAACGTTGGACTTGTAACACTAACTAAAGTAGTGAATAGATTTGCTCTTTCTTGTGGAGCAATCTTCCTAATTTTATGCGGGCTCATTCCAAAACTAGCAGCTTTGATTTCAATTATGCCACAAAGCGTGCTAGGTGGTGCGGCAATTATTATGTTCTCATCAATTGTAATGAGTGGTATTCAGCTAATTACAAAAGAACCATTATCAGCTAGAAGTATTACCATTGTTTCTGTATCTTTAGGACTTGGTTATGGTATGGGCGTAAATGCTACAATACTAAAACAACTTCCTGATTTGGTACAATTGATTTTTGGTGGTGGGGGAATTGTTCCAGCAGCATTAGTAGCAATTACCTTCAATATCTTATTACCAAAAGATAAGACTGAAGATAGCACAAATACTCAGACTGAAAACAAATAAGAAAGAAATAAAGGAGGCATCTAGATGATTACAATTAAAAATTATGTAAGAGCTAGGAGTGTCGAAGAAGCTTATGAGTTAAATCAAAAGAAAAACAATATCATACTGGGCGGAATGTTATGGCTAAAAATGCAGAATAAAACAGTCGATACAGCCATTGATCTCAGTGGATTAGGTCTGGATAGAATTGAAGAAAGTGAAACGAACTTTACGATTGGCGCAATGGTTACATTGCGCCAATTAGAGCAACATCTATCCTTAAATCAAATGACCAATCACGCACTCAAAGATAGTGTCAGTCAGATAGTTGGAGTACAGTTTCGTAATTTAGCAACTATCGGCGGCAGTGTGTTTGGACGGTTTGGCTTTTCAGATGTCATAACCATTTTTTTAGCTCTCGATGCAAAAGTAGAACTTTTTAAAGGAGGGATTATCCCTCTTGCTGAGTTTCTAACCAAGAAGAAAGACACAGATATTCTTCTTAAAATTATAATAGAAAAAAAACCATGCTCTCCGATATATTTGTCCCAGCGCAACACGAAGACAGATTTCCCAGTCATAACATGTGCAGTTGTTGCTGATGAGGAATCTTATCATATCGCCATCGGTGCGAGACCACGACTAGCAACAAAGATTACAATGTGCAAAGAGAACACTAATATAGACGCTCAACTGATAGATGAAATAGGATTTGGTTCTAATAGTCTAGCGAGTAAAGATTATCGGCAACATTTGTGTGGTGTACTCATAGACCGAGCTATTGAAAAGTTAAAAAAGGAGGCTGATGAATATGGACATTAAATTGATACTGAACAAGAAACCGATATCTGATCAAATTGAACCGGATATGTTATTAATCGATTTTCTCCGTAAACATCAATGCTTCAGCGTAAAACGTGGATGTGATACCTCTAATTGCGGCTTATGTACAGTTTTACTAAATGATAAACCTGTCCTTTCTTGTAGTGTTCTTGCGGCAAGAGTCGATGGTTGTGAAATTTTTACATTAGAGGGATTACAAGAAGAAGCAGAATCTTTTGCCACATTTGTAGCAGATCAAGGAGCAGAACAGTGTGGTTTTTGTAATCCAGGTTTTATTGTGAATACAATTGCTTTATTGAGAGAAAACCCAGATCCTACAGATAATGAAATTCTACAGTTTTTAGCGGGAAATCTATGTCGTTGTTCTGGATATGATGGACAACTTCGTGGAATTCGTACTTTTCTTACTCATAAAAAAGGAGGTAACGTAAATGGAGCATAAATTTGTAGGTAAGCCGATTCGAAAAAAAGATGCAATGCAACTTTTAACTGGAAAACCAGTTTATGTCAACGATTTAGCTCCGAAAGATTGCTTGATTGTAAAAGTATTACGATCTCCTCATGCAAATGCCATCATCCAAAAGATTGATACAAGCATTGCTTTAAAAGTACCTGGAATTGAAGGTATTTACACCTATCAAGATGTAAATCAAGAACGATTTACAATGGCTGGACAGACATATCCTGAACCCTCTCCTTATGATAGGCTCCTTTTAGATCGACACCTTCGTTTTATAGGAGATGCTGTAGCGATAGTGGCTGGTACCACAGAAAAAATTATAAAAAAAGCGCTAAAGTTAATAAAAGTAGAATACGAAATTTTAACACCTGTACTTGATATGGATACTGCAAAGGATAATCCCGTATTAGTTCACCCTGAAGAAGATTGGCTTGCCAATTGTCCTGTAGGAGCAGATAACAAGAGAAATTTAGTTGCCTCTGGTGGTGACTCAGATGGAAATCTTGAAAAAACATTAGAAGAATGTGATGTAGTATTTACTCATGAGTATCATACACAAGCTTGTAATCAAGCCATGATGGAACCATTTACTGCGTATGCACAAATCGATCCTTATGGAAGACTTCATGTTACTGCTTCTACTCAGATTATTTTTCATGCTAGACGTATTCTTGGTCATGCACTAGGCATATCGAAAAACAAAATAAGAATTACCAAACCACGTATAGGTGGTGGTTTTGGAGCAAAACAGACAGTAGTAGCAGAAGTCTACCCAGCCTTTGTAACCTGGAAAACAGGAAAATCTTCAAAGATTGTATATTCTAGGAAAGAATCGCAGATAGCATCATCACCACGACATGAAATGAAAGTAACCGTCACACTTGGCGGAATGAAAGACGGTAGAATCCGCGCGCTAGATGTCTATACACTATCAAATAGCGGTGCTTATGGAGAGCATGGTCCAACAACTGTTGGTTTGTCCGGACACAAATCCATTCCCATCTATTCTACGGGCCTAGAAGCATATCGATTTACCTACGATGTGGTTTATACGAACATACAATCTTCAGGAGCTTATCGAGGATATGGTGCAACTCAAGGAATTTTTGCAGTAGAAAGCATGGTAAATGAATTTGCTGCAAAGATAGGTATGGATCCTGTACGTATTCGTGAAAAAAACATTGTAAGAGAAGGCCAGGTAATGCCAGCATATTATGGTGAAACATTAGAAGCCTCTAGTCTAGATCGCTGTATCTTAAAATCAAAAGAGTTATTTAATTGGGAAGAAAAATTCAAAGTACGAGACATGGGAAATGGAAAAGTGCGAAGTGCAGGTGTATCCCTTGCAATGCAAGGTTCTGGAATTTCCTATGTAGATGTTGGTTCAGCTACCGTACGATTGAACGATGATGGCGGATATCAACTCTTAATCGGTGCTGCTGATATGGGGACAGGATGTGATACAATTCTGGCCCAGATGGTAGCCGAGTGTATGGAATGTCATGTGGATATGGTGACAGTCTTTGGTGGTGACTCAGACATCTCCCCTTATGATTCAGGCTCCTATGCATCCTCTACCACGTACGTTACGGGAACAGCTGTACAAAAAGCATGCAAAGAACTTCAACAGAATATGTGTACGATTGCAGCTACTTTAATGAAATGTTCCGTCGAAGAAGTTGAATTTTTAGGGAATACTGTACGAAAGCTTGATTCTAGCGATGAAATTTCAATTCTTACCATCGCCACAAAATCCATGTGCGGAAATACTATTCCAGTTCAAGTGACACAATCCCATACTTCACCGATTTCGCCGCCACCTTTTATGGTCGGTATGGTTGAGATTGAATTAGATAAAATGACTGGTGCTGTGGAACTATTAGACTACGTAGCCGTTGTTGACTGTGGTACACCAATCAATCCAAATCTTGCAAAAGTTCAAACAGAAGGCGGTCTCGTTCAAGGAATTGGAATGGCTCTAAGCGAGAGTATTACTTACTCAAAAACTGGAAAGCTTCGAGAAAATAACTTTATGACATATAAGTTACCTACAAGACTTGACATCAGTCGTCTACGAATAGAATTTGAAAAAAGTTATGCAAATTCAGGTCCATTTGGTGCAAAATCTGTAGGCGAGATTGTAATTAACACACCATCTCCAGCAATTGCTCATGCAATCGAAAGAGCAACAGGAGTGTGGCATAGAACGCTTCCAATTACACCTGAAACAATCTGGCGTGGCATAAAGGAATCATAAGATGGTTCAATATATTTACCTTGCGGCAGGCGTGTCTTCTCGATTTGGAAATACCAATAAGTTGTTAGCTCCTATGGAGAATAGAATGCTATTCACACACACCCTTGAGAATCTTTTCTTGATTGAGGAAAAGAATGAAGATGTAAGTATTACAATTGTTACACGCTATCATATGATTGCAGAGTATGTGCAAGATAAACCTGTAACTGTTGTATATAATCCAGATATGGAAGTGAATATTACTGCATCCATAAAAGCAGGTATCAAAGGATTGCCCGAATTAGATATGAACGATTCGATTATATTTGTAGTTGCTGACCAACCATTTCTTACCTTGCATACTTTAGAAAAATTTCTAATACTTGCAAGAGAAGGTGTTTCGTTAGCATCTGCTTATCACAAGGAGGTACCCTGTAGTCCAACTCTTTTTTCGGCAGAGTACCATGCGAAACTCTGCTCTCTAAAAGGGGATATAGGTGGACGACAAATATTAAAAACTCAGCATCATATCCGAGTACTCGTTACAAATGAAGAATCAAAAGATGTTGATACAAAAGAAAATCTACATGAGTTAAATACAAGTTTATGTTAAAGGAGTCTTAGTAGTGGAAATTTTAAAAGAACGTATTAGAAAAGATGGAGTAGTAAAACCAGGAAATGTACTAAAGGTTGACAATTTTTTAAATCATCAATTGGATATCAAACTAATCAATGAAATGGGAAAAGAACTTAAGGAAAGGATGAAGAATACAAAAGTAGACAAAATCCTGACTATTGAGGCGTCTGGAATTGGAATTGCAGCTATTATTGCTCAATACTTTGATGTGCCAGTTGTCTTCGGAAAAAAAGCACAATCGATTAACTTAGATGGAACAATGCTTTGTGCTTCAGTAGAATCATTTACAAAAAAGAAAACTTATGAAGTAATTGTTGCAAGTAAATTCATCTCACCTGACGAAAACATCCTAATTATAGATGATTTTCTTGCAAATGGCTATGCAGCCCTTGGTCTTTGTCAGATTGTAGAAGCTGCACATGCTAAAGTTGTAGCAATTAGTGCTGTTATCGAAAAAGGAAATCAACAAGGCGGAAAACTATTAAGGGAGAAGGGGTACCGATTAGAGTCTTTGGCAATTATAGAGAGTATGGATCATGAAACTGGAGAAATTGTATTTCGCTAAGATTAGAAAAAGAAGAGCAGTGGATATAGAAGTATTACATCCTAGCTCTTCTTTTTACTAACCTTATCACTAACTATATAAACCTAAAGACACCTTTTACAAGACCAAGAATAGTTACATCCTTTACAATAATTGGTTCTAAATCATCATTTTCAGGTTGTAATCTATAGTGATCCTTTTCTTTATAAAAAGTTTTAACCGTTGCACCATCTTCAACTAATGCAACTACCATATCCCCATTAGAAGCAACTTCTGACTTTTCAACTAAAACCATATCCTGGTCAAATACACCGACATTAATCATACTATCGCCTTTTACTTTTAGCATGAAAGTCTCTTTGTTACCCAAATACTCTGTAGGGATAGGAAAGTAGTTCTCTATATGCTGTTGTGCAAGTAAGGGCTCCCCAGCTGCAACGCTTCCTATAATAGGTACTTGCACCATCTCTCGTCGTGTAAGATTGAAGGTATCATCGATAATCTCAATTGCACGTGGTTTTGTAGGGTCTCTTCGAATATATCCATTCTTTTCTAAGGTCTCTAAATGTGAGTGAACAGATGAAGTGGACTTCAGTGTAACTGCCTCACAAATCTCACGAACAGCAGGTGGATACCCCTTTGCTAAGATCTGTTCTTTTATGTATTCTAATATCTCAGATTGCTTTTTGGTGATTTTACCTTGACTCATATTGTTCCTCCATCTTTTCCTTCTTAGGTTTATAATATCACAAGAAAAGGAAAAAAGCAAACAAATGTTTGTGTACTGAAACGAAATCGGCAACTAGAGGTTCAAATTACTCCACTTGACATAGCGCCGTAAATTGCACTATAGTGTATGTAATAGCGTTTATAAATGATAACTTTCACAATTCAAACCACAAGAAAAGGACTAAAAAATGTATCCTATTTATCAATTTAACCCTACTAAAAATTCATTACTCCCTCTAAATTTCGAACAAGTTTTTTCTTTTAATAATTTTGAAAAACCCATTGTATCTTTAGTTGGAGCTGGAGGGAAGTCTACCTTGATGACTGCTTTAGCAACACATCATGCGAATCATAAAAAAAAAGTACTAGTAACCACTAGTACTCATATTTGGCATCCGACCAATAGACTCTATTCCAAAAACTATAAAGAAGTAGAATATAATTGGGCATGTGGAAACTACGCAATAATTGGTACACCTACACTAAATGGTAAATTAACTTCTCCAGATTCCTCACTTTATAAGGAGTGTCTAGAAAACGCTGATATGATTCTTATAGAAGCTGATGGTGCAAAAGGTTATCCATGTAAAGTGCCTAACCTACAAGAACCTGTGATTTTTAAAGAGTCTAACATTATTATAGGTGTATGTGGTCTTGATGCACTATATAAACCTGTGAAAGAAGTCTGCTTTCGTAAGGAGTATCTTGTAAATACTCAGCAATTAAAAAAAACTACACATATAACACCGATTACGCTAGCTCAAATACTACTATCAAAATTTGGTATCATGAAGAATGTCCAAAATAGAGAGTTTCATATCGTATTAAATAAATGCGATAACAATAAACGAAAAATAGAAGGATTAGAAGTACTTAAAATATTGTATGAAATGGATGCCAAAAATGCGTATTTGACTTCTTTTAAGGAAAGAATAGGAGAGTTGTAATGATAAAGAATTTAATTATAGTACGTGGTGGTGGTGATCTCGCTTCAGGAGTAATACATCGACTATATAAAGAAAAAAAGAACATACTTATATTGGAAAGTCCGATTCCTACCTCTATACGAAGAAACGTAGCTTTTAGTGAAGCGATATATGAAGGAAGGATGGAAGTTTCGGGTGTAACGGCTAAAAAAATAAATAGTATTAATGAAATGTCAAAAGTGCTAGTAAATGGTGAAATTCCAATTATGGTAGATCCATTCGGCGAAAGCATCCAAATACTAAAGCCAGCAGTCGTAATTGATGCAATTATGGCAAAGCGTAATTTAGGGACATCGAAAAAGCTAGCACCATTAACCATTGCTTTAGGTCCAGGATTTGAAGCTGGTGTAGATGTTGATATAGTAATAGAAACTATGCGTGGGAAAACACTTGGAAAAATAATTAAAAGAGGACGGGCTTTACCAAATACAGGAATTCCAGGAATAATAAGTGGATATGACAAAGAGAGAGTCATACATGCTTTAATAGCTGGAACGGTTATACACGAAAAGGAGATAGGGAACTGTGTATGCAAAGGGGATGTCTTAGGGTACATTCATTCTGTCAACAAGGTTATTCCAATAACCACTTCGATTGACGGCTTTATTAGAGGATTTATCAGAGATGGACATACTGTGAAGAAAGGAATGAAAATAGCAGATGTTGACCCGAGAATAGCTCAGCGTGATTTATGTAACAAAATATCCGATAAGGCTCAAGCAATAGCAGAGAGTGTAAAATCTGTTATTAACTAAACTTGAGCTTATCGGATATGTTCTAAACTGTAGGTAGTCTGAACTGATTAAGGGAGTGTTGTAGGTCTGTCGCTTGTGAGGAAAGTTGATTACTTAACATATCCCCCTGATTTGAAACATTGGTATTTCCATCTACTATAGTTGTGATGTTATCGAGCTCTTCTGAAACTTTAGAAATCATTTCAAATTGTTCATCTGCTGAAGCAACAACATTTTCCATCATAGTAGTGAAATTTCTTGAGTTTTCAGCAACTCTTAGAACAGTATTAGTTGCTGTTTCAGCCTTTTGTAAACTGCTTACAATAGAAGCTCTTACAGTTTCGATAAGATTTGAGGTATCTTGGGCAGCTTTTGCACTGCTTTCAGCCAATGTTCTCACTTCATTTGCAACTACTGCAAAACCACTACCTGAAGCACCTGCTCGAGCTGCCTCTACAGCGGCATTCAGTGCTAAGATATTAGTTTGGAATGCAATTCCATCAATTGTTTTTACAATCACTTGTATCTTATCCGATAAAGTTTTCGTAGTTTGCATCTCTTTAAGCAGAGAGTCAATTTGTTGTTGACCATCCTCTAACATAGTGCCCGTTTCGAAAACTATTTGGCTAGTTTCAGTTACAATACTTTTGCTGCTGCTAACATTATTTGCAATTGAATCAACAGCACTAGATAGGGAATTTAAAGCTGCTGTTTGCATTTCAGCACCTGAAGTAAGCTCACTGGAAAAACCACGCATGTGATTTGCACCAGAATGTACTTCGTCTGAGGCAAATTTCAATTGGTGCACAACATCACTCGTAGCACTCAGTACATCTGTAATGCTCAATGCAAGTTTATCTTTATGTGATAGTGGTGTAATAGTAGCTGTATAATTCTTGCTAGCCATCTGTGAAACAACAGTTGTATAATCATTGAGTCTATCTTGTAGTTTTTTTGTAGATGAGAAAACAGTTCCTATTTCATCACATGTCAAATATTCTTCTGGAATTTCAACTTCCATATCACCTGTATCTGCAATATGAGAAACGGTATCTGCAACAATTGAAAGTTTACTACCAAGAGTCTTTACAACTCTTCGAATCATAAAGAAAATCAAAATGATGATAGTCAGTGCAAATATTAAATTAAATATTATTGTAGAGGATACAAGCGCATCTTTTTCAGAAACAGCATCTTCAACTTTCAGTGTTTCTTGCTCTAAAAGAGTTTCCATACTTCCAAAGAAGTCATTTGCAACAGGTGTCACACTTCGAAGTGCCGCCAAAGCCTCAACATCTTGTCCTCCTTGATTTTTAAGATCCGCAGATAAAATCATAGCCTCTGCATATTGGTCTTTCCAAGAGATAATTGTGGCAAAATCAGTGGCTTCTTGTCCACTTAATTTGCTGTGATAAGCATTCATCTTTGTGTCTAAAGATTCAAATGCATCAATATATCTGTCATAAAGCTCCATACGAGCTTCCGCATCTTCTTGTAATAAGATATCGCGACCTAGAACACGGCACAAGTACATGTTTTCAATCATCTCATAAACATCAAGCTCATTCTCTACATTATTTTCTAAGATATTAGTATAACTCGAATTAACGAGTGAAATTGCAGCGAGAGACGAGAGCATCAAAATAAGTACAACAATCGATACAGTAATCTGCACCGGCATAAACTTTACAGTTAAATTGGCATTTTTTTCCCAGTTTTTGTATTTCCTTATCATTTGTAAAAGCCTCCATTTCTGTAACAAATCATAATTAGAATAGTAATTCATCGATTTGATACACATGAATTTAGAATATCATAGAACACTATTTTTTTCAATAGATAAGCTTTCTTTAATAGGGTTGTTTCACGAAGTCTTAAATTTTTGTACACATGCTCATGCTGACTGTTATTGGAAGTTTCTATACTTGTTTCTCACAACTCTTGTATTGCTCTTGAAAATCCATACTCCTTCACCACTATATCTGTAGTTGAGATTAGTGTTTTTTTCTTTTCTACAACTCCATCAGGAGTAATAATTCCGATATACGTGTCTACTGGCTGTGGATATTTTTTGCCTGGAACACGTTTCGAAGTTCTTTTGTAAAGATAGTAAGTATTTCCTACCTTTTTAACTGTAGTTCCCTTTGTTCGATGCTCTTGAACCCATTCTGGATAAACCGTAATATTCAATTAAGCTTCATGAAACAACCCTATTTCTTTAAAGTAAATATATTAATTCGAAAATATGTTCGATTTTCTTATTGACAAACATTTGTTCTGGTGTTATGATACAAACAGAACGAATGTTCTGCAAATAATTGATAAGGGGAGAGTTCAATGGAAAGAGAATTGATGCGTGAAGAGTTAAAAGAGGTAAGAAAGCGACGAGTTCGTAAGAATAAGCTAATTATAGGTATTATTTGTTCCGTAAGCATATTATTGCTAGGAATTATTTTTACTAGTGTTTTTTCTGCAGCTACAGATTCCAGAGAACACACCCCAGTTGAATTTAAGTATTATAAGATGATTGACGTATCAAAGGGCGATTGTCTCTGGTCAATCGCAGAGGAATACCAATACGATGATAAAATGAGCACTCAAGAATTTGTTGAGGAACTGATGTTACTTAATAATATGTCTGATGATAAGATTTATGCGAATGATGAATTAGTTATCGCATATACTGATACTGAATTCAGATTATAATGGTGCCAATCACAAAGGATTATAGAGTGTTGTAATTGAATAATAAGTAATAATTGTAGGCAGGGTGTTCGAAAGAGCAACTGCCTTTTATAATAATTAAGAGCTATGATAGCATTTATCTATGGATACATCTATACGACAAATCATAATTTTTCCAATAGATATATGGACTTAAAGAAAGACTTGTGTTATTATGTACATAGCAACGTAAATGCCACTAAAAATGGCTAACTACAAGCGTGTGGGTTCAAGTCCCATCTCCTGCACTGAACATTATTATAGAGGTATTCCAATGAACAAACATATTACAACTTATCAAGAAGAATTAAATATAAAACATACATTAAAGTTACGGGAACTTATAACAACACTACCAACATTTACAAAAGATTTTTTTCGAGCAATTGAACCTAGAACTTCATCAAAGACTCGCATTTCATATGCCTATGACTTACGTGTGTTCTTTCAATTTTTGATTGAAAATAATCCTACTTATAAGAATTATGAAATATCCACTTTTCAACTAAAGGATTTGACGAAACTAGAACCTGTAGATATTGAAGAATATCAGGAATATTTGAAAGTATATAAAAATGGCGATAAAACAGTCACAAATATGGAAAAAGGTCAATCAAGAAAATTATCTTCCCTTCGTACTTTCTTTAAATACTACCACAAGCATCAATATATAGAGTCAGATCCAACAACGCTGATTGATATGCCCAAATTGCATGAAAAAGCTATTATACGTTTAGAATCAGATGAAATTACAGAATTACTTGATTATGTGGAAAATTGCTCTAATTCATTAACTGGACAAGCCCTCAATTACTTTGAAAAAACAAAGAATCGTGATTTAGCTATCCTTACCTTACTTCTTGGAACTGGAATTCGTGTATCAGAGTGCGTTGGTTTAGATATACATGATATTAATTTTAAAACAGGTGGTATGAAGGTCACCCGAAAAGGTGGAAATGAAATGATTGTATATTTTGGTGATGAAGTTTCTCATGCTTTAAAAGCATATCTTTATAACGAGCGACAATCTGTGATACCTTGCATTGGACACGAACAAGCTTTGTTTTTATCTACTCAAAAAAAACGCATGGGTGTACAAGCTGTAGAAAATATGGTAAAAAAATACGCAAAGGCAGCTATTCCTAATAAGAAAATTACACCACATAAACTAAGAAGTACTTATGGCACTGCCTTGTATAAGGAAACTGGTGATATATATCTAGTCGCAGATGTACTCGGACACAAAGATGTTAATACAACTAAGAAACACTATGCTGCGATAGATGACGAACGAAGAAAATCTGCTGGAAATATCGTAAAACTAAGATAATAGTTATTTTTCCCTACAAAAAAGAGATTGAAATACTTTAATTTCAATCTCTTAAAATTTTATAATGAAGGGGAGTCAACTCCGGATTCTCTGTTAATATAATCTAAAATCATATTTGCCGTTTCGTCAATACCGAGCTTTCCGCTGTTAATACATATATCATATCCTTGCGCCTCGCCCCATTTTTTATTGGTATAATAATTGTAGTAAGATGCTCGTTTTTTATCATTCTTAAGAATCAGTTCTTTCGCTTTTGCATCCGTCAAATCATAAATACGCGCAATTCTTCTGATTCGAGTATCTAAATCCGCATAAATATAGACATTTGTTACATTATCCAAAGATTCTAATGCATAATCAGAACAACGACCTACTAACACGCAAGATTCTCTCTCAGCAATCGACTTAATCGCATCAAACTGAGCTAAAAAAAGCTTATGATTTATCGGCATTTCTGAATAAGAATTAGCCGAATAATTCATTGCATAGGTATCCATTACTAACGAATACAAAAAGCTATGAGTAGGTTTCTCATCGTGAGCTTTAAAAAGTTCCTCACTGATTCCACTACTTTTTGCAGCTTCTACTAGCATTTCTTCATCATAGAGCTTCACTCCTAGCTTAGATGCTAACGCTCTTCCAATCTCTCTTCCACCACTTCCAAATTCTCTTCCAATTGTAATAACAACATGATTTTTCATAGACGTATCTCCCTTCCAGACTGTAATAATTGTTACATACGATTAAAACTTTAATTTAATTATACCGTATTCTCTAATAATTGTATATACATGCTTAGAGATTCTTCAACAACTTTTTAAAATACTCTGGCAATGGTGCCTCAAACTCAATGTATTCATTGGTCTTAGGGTGAATGCAGCCTAGTACTTTTGCATGCAATGTTTGCCCTTGTAGCTTGAATCCTGTTTTTCCCCTAGAATAAACTTCATCTCCTAGAATTGGATGATTAATACTACTCATATGAACTCTGATTTGATGTGTACGACCAGTCTCTAACTCACATTCAACATAGGTGTGATTGGCAAAACGTTCTAACACTCTAAAATGGGTAATCGCAGGTTTCCCATTCTTTTGATTAATACTCATTTTTTTACGGTGAATCGGGTGTCTGCCAATAGGCGCATTAATGACTCCTTCATCATCCTTTACCACACCATGAACGATTGCATGGTACTTTCGAGTGATACTATGCTCCTTAAGCTGCTCTGCAACTTTTTGATGTGCGTTATCTGTCTTGCATACAATAATCGACCCTGTCGTATCCATATCGATTCTGTGGACGATTCCCGGCCTCATAACGCCATTGATTCCTGAAAGACTCTCTTTACAATGATACATAAGAGCATTTACTAAAGTTCCATCATAGTGACCTGCAGCTGGATGAACCACCATCTGCTTCGGTTTATTAATCACTATAATCTCCTCATCCTCATATAAGATATCTAATTTTATCTCTTCAGCCATTATTTCAGGAACAGTTAATTCTGGAAACTCTACCTTTACTTGATCCAAATTTTTTACCTTATAATTGGCTTTTACTAATTTATTATTAACTTTCACGCAACCTTCTTTTATAATTTTTTGTATAAAAGAACGAGAAACTTCCTCCATTTTTTCATTCAAAAAAATATCGATTCGTTTCTCGCTATCTGCTTTTACAATATATTCAAATTCTTTCATATCACTCCTACTATCTTCTCTTTCTATTCTTCAGAAGATAACTCTTCATTTCCATCTACTTTCTCAATTTTATTTCCTACTTTTGAGAAAAGTTCATCAATGTCATCTTCTTTATATTTAAATAGCATCAATGCAAATAAAATAACTACGGAAACAGTAATATATGAATCTGCAATGTTAAAAATCGCAAAATCTATCAATTCAAAATAGAGAAAATCCACTACAAACCCATGATAGATTCGATCAATCAAATTTCCAATGGCACCTGCAAAAATAAAAATAATACAATAAGAAAAGCCACTAAATTTATCTACAGTATTTATTTTTGTGTAAACATAAGCCAATAACAATGTTAGCAATATTGTGACCCCTAAAAGAAACCATTGTCTTCCCTCAAATATTCCAAATGCTGCACCTCTATTTTCAAGGTATTGCAACTTGAATACCCCATCAATAATTGAGATACCGTTCGTTCCTTTTAAATGGGTAATTGCTAAAAATTTTGATATTTGATCTATTGCTATTAGCAAAATTGAAATTAAAATTCCCTTTTTCATACTCATCCTACCTATACATATTTTCTGATACTTATTCTTAGTTTTCCTTTTTTTGAGGTACTGTCAACTCCGAGGTATTGAAATTTTCCATATCCTCTTACCGAAATCAAGTCTTTTTCACTTAATTTATATGCATTGGTACTAATCAACTTTCCATTGATATATACTTTTCCACCCTCGATAAAACGTATTGCTTTACTTCGTGATTCTTTCATAGCTATAGTTATAATACTATCTAAACGAACAGAAGTAACTGAACCATGAATCTCTTCAAAAGCTTGCACATATTCATCAAAATTTATATTTGAAACTTCTGCTGTCACTGCTGTATTTTTCACCTGCATTAAGTTCTCTATTAAAAAGGTCTGCAGACTACTATGAGCCATAATCACTGCGCCATCACTATTTACTAAGATGTCACCAATCTTTGAACGGTCAATTCCTAATCCCAATACAGAACCCAAATAATCCCTATGTGTTAATTTTTCACTAAATCTAGGTGTCCTAGGTGTTACGCTTATCGGTGATATCGGAAAGTTTTCTTCACTTTGATCACTATCAGCAGATATAAATGCAATCATTTTTCGCTCAGATTCACGATAACCACCAAAAAAACTATATCCTGTATACCATTCATGTTTTCCAAGATTTGAAAACATATTCTGCTCGTCTAAAGTTAAAAAATCTGTATATGTAACTATATCGCGTTCATAAGATATTTTAGACAGTTCCACAAATCTTCGTTCCAGCCAATTCTCTTGCATAACTATTCCTATCTTCTATACATGGTAGACATGTCAAATGTACTACTTAGAAGTCCCTCTAAATCGCCAGAGATTTCTATGTTAGCTGGAGTAATCAGTAGTATGTAATTTGATATTTTTTGTAAATTTCCTTCCACTGCAAATGCAGCACCTGAAGTAAAATCAATAATTCTTTGTGCTATTTCAATATCTAATCCTTCTAGATTAATAATAATTGTTTTATTAGCAATCAAAGTCTCACAAATTTCACGCCCATCTTCTACGGCAGTAGGCTTAATCACACATACTTTCATATCTTTTGTTGATTCATGGTGTCTGATTGGTGTAATTTTACTCAACTGGCTAGATGCTGATGAAAATCTAGAAGCAGAGTGACTGCTCCTCTTTGGGCTATGTTCTAACGAATCTAATTCATCTTCTACTGATGTTTCTTGTTTTTTCATTAGACTTACTTTATTTTTAGAAGGTTTTTTTTCTTCATACTCATCTTCATCATCAAATTCATCGTAAAAATCATCATCTTCATAGTCATCCCCAAGACTCATGTAATCCATAAACTTTTTAAATATTCCCATATAATCAATCTCCTCTTATTAACAATCCTATACTTCTTGTAACTTTATCTACAAATTTTTATAATTTCTTTCGCCAAAAATACTTGTACCTACACGTATCATTGTTGAGCCTTCTTCTATAGCTACTTCATAATCATTAGACATTCCCATAGATAATACACTCATCTTAACATTATCAATGTTTTTTTCATTAATGTCAACATATAATTGATACAATTTTGCAAAAAATATACGATTTTCTTCCGGATTCGTTACATAAGGAGCGATTGTCATCAATCCTTTAATGCAAATATTGGAATTTTGTGCAATTTTTTCTACATTTTCTAACAATTCTTCTGGATCAAAACCAAACTTACTCTCTTCCCTTGCTACATTTACTTCAAGGAGTATATCGATTACTCTATTGCATTTTGCACCTTCATCGCTAATAGCCTTTGCTAAACGCTCTGAATCTACAGAGTGAATTAATGATACAAAAGGTGCAATATATTTCACCTTATTACGCTGTAAATGTCCTATCATATGCCAAGAAATATCCTTGGGTAAACATTCCTCTTTGGTTCGTAGCTCTTGCACCTTGTTCTCACCAAAATCACGAACGCCTATTTTATACAACTCTTCTATCATTTCTGTTGGCTTTGTCTTGCTTACTGCAATTAATGTCACATCGTTTGCACTTCTCTTAGCACGTGTGCAAGCTTCTTCCATTTTTTCTTTTACATCTTTTATATTCTCTTGAAGCATTTTTCTATCCTCTGTATTCTTTAATAATTAAATAATCTCAAATTCTTTCACTCCGTCACTTTTTAATACAATGTGATCATAATTTCGAAGACTATACATCCCGCTGTCTTCAATAATGCTATACTCGTCATTGGATGATATTATATTTACATACATTATTTTAGTATATCCATCATCCACGTTATAAACGCCTGTAAAGGTCCTTTTTTCCGATAGGACAAAAATATCGGAAAGTTGAGGTGCATTAACGGTTTCTATTGCTTCATCTACTGATTGTTCAATCAGTTTAATCAGCATTTTTTCGTTGACCCCTTCCATTGAAATATAATAATTTGTATCGTCACTATATTTTATATCAACCGTTACAGGTTGACTGATTCCCTCTTCGTCTTGAACTAACATGTAATCACCTTCTCCATCTAATACAATATAGCTTTTTGGAATGACATAGGTGTCAAAATCTATCAGACTGGAATTTGGAACTTTCAACCCTTCTCTGTCTGAAATATTTAATTCAATATCTAAATAACGTTCTGTAGCGTATCGAACCATACCTTCATAGAAAGTCAGTATACCGATATTTCCTTGCAACGCAAAATCTGCCGGAATTGTCGCATCGTCCATACTAAATGTTACATTCACCGTCTTCATATCTTTATAATTCTCAACTTCCTCCTCTGTTAAAGAAATCGCAATAGACCAAGTTTCAGATGTGATAATTTTATACAACGGTTCACTAGTTTCTATAGCCTCTCCACCTTTCGTATTATCTGAATGATACTGCCCCTTATCAAACACTTCATTGGTGACACTTTCTTTGGTCAAGGATTCGTAACCATCAACTGAAAAAACAATAATACCATCCTCTGGTGATTGGAGTGCGCTAACCGCACCTTGTGATTGTGCCACTATAGAATCAAGTAGAATATTTTGAGTTTGATTCTCCTTCTTCTGCAATGTACTATTAATACTACTCTTCAAATGTGCCATATCATTGACTTGAGCATCAGCATTATTGCTTGTAAACCCAGTGATCAATTCTAAAATTTCCTGTTGATCTTTTTCAGATATTTCAACACTCTCTTCAGATGATGCAGCTTCACTTGTCAAGTCAAGTTTCGTATTAGATAAGGTGTAGATATTTTGAGTTTTAGCTACCTTACTACCTTCATCTACGAAGAAATTTATATACCCTGTATTTTCTGAAACAACAACAGATTCTTCTCTAATTGCAATTCCATTGTAGTAAGAATTTTTCAATAACGTCCCTTCTCTCACTTCATAGAGTGCTACATGTTCTGTTGTGAAGAATACGATGATACCAAAGATTAAATAGAAAAAAACGATAAGAAAAACAATCGTTGATATATTAAATTCTGGTTTAATCTTTGGCGGCTTAAACTTTATGATTTTTTTGTCTTTTTTAAACTGTTTTAACTCTTGCATTACAAACTCCTATTATAATTGATTTAACGCTGATCCGCCTAAATAGTGACACAATCTCCCTTGATAGCGCCCCTCTTCACTTAGCTTCTCAAGTAACAAATCTTGCAGTTTCCACCAACTCATTCCCCAGTTAGAAAACACAGCATCTTCCTCTGGAACCCTACTAAATAAACGTTCGACAATTATATCCGGATGAAGATATTCTAAGAAAAGTGCAACCCTTTCAAGGTATTCATCAGCTGTACAAACAGATAAATTCTTTTGTTCATAGGCTTTACACATATCCGTTCCTTTTGCTATATAAAGAGAGTGTATCTTAACAACTGTGGTTTGAAGTGCTGAAATGACTTTTGCAGTTTCAATAACATCGGTTCTATCATCAGTAGGCAAATTCAAAATAACATGTGTACATATTGCAAAACCAAATGGTTTGATTGCAATCATTGCATCAATGTACTCAGCCAATGTATGACCTCGATTTATATTTTCTAAAGTTTTATAATTTGCTGTCTGTAACCCCAACTCAATAGTAATGGACACACCATAACGCGCTTTAACATCTGCTAAACACGTAAGATATGGTAAAGAAATACAATCTGGTCGAGTAGAGATAGAGAGTTCAACAATTCCTTCTATTTGAGCAGCTATTTCGATATTTTTCTTGAACTCTTCAAGTGGTAGAAAGGTATTGGTAAAATTTTGAAAATATGCGATAAACTTTTTCGCTTTATATTTTTTTTCTATCAGAATTTTTGTCTCGTTAATTTGATCTTGTATTAAAGTGGTTGAATCCATTGCTTCAAACCCAGTTCCTTTCTCAGAGCAAAAACTGCACCCCTGGGAATTCATACGATTTGGGCATGAAACTGGTAAATTTATCGGTAACTTGTAAACTTTCTCTCCATATTTATTTTTTAAATAATCTGAATATTTATTATAAGTGATCATATCAATCCTTCTCGTATATTTTAATTTTTCTTGGAAACACTAATCTCACAACAGGATGAATCGGCATGCCAATTCACTTGTCATCAAATAGTAAAAGGAGGATGAAAAATGAAATGGTTAGACAACACAGCTTTAGCGCTAGTTATCATTGGCGCGCTGAATTGGCTACTTGTGGGTCTGTTTCGCTTTGATTTAGTAGCATTTTTCTTTGGAGACTTATCATGGCTCTCTAGAATCATATACATTTTAGTAGGTCTTAGCGGTCTTTATCTCTTCTCGTTCTTTGGTAGAATTAGAAATACACCTTCGTAAATAACGCAAACCAACTTATGGGGTATCTCTTTACGAGATACCCCTTTCGTCCCTCTATCCAATTTCTTCATTTAACGATACATCTCTCGCCACTCTAAGTCTCCTCTATCTACAGCTAGAACCAATAATTCAGCAGTTGCAACATTAGTTGCAAGAGGAATATTATGCATATCGCAAAGTTTAACAATATCGTTCACATTTGGTTCGTGTGACTTAGGCGTAAGCGGATCTCTTAAAAAAATCAAAGCATCCATCTCGTTGCACTCAATTTGAGCACCTAATTGCTGCTGGCCACCTAAATGCCCTGCTAAATATTTATGGACATTTAAATTGGTGACTTCCTCTACTAATCTTCCTGTTGTCCCTGTTGCATATAGCTTATGTTTACATAAAATCCCTCTATATGCAATACAAAAGTTTTGTATTAATTTCTTCTTTGAATCATGTGCTACTAGTCCTATATTCATGTCGTCTCGCTCCTTACTGAAATTTTTTCTGCTGTAAACCAATATTTAAAACAATACCTATTCCTATATATAAACTAACCATCGAACTCAATCCATAACTAACAAATGGTAATGGTATTCCCGTATTTGGTAATAATCCTGTTGCAACTCCCATATTAATAAACGATTGGAACGCTATCTGTGATGCCATGCCGTAGCAAATCAATTTCCCAGCAAAAATCTGACAGCGAAATCCAATAAGAACACATTGCATTACGAGGAGCATTAAAAGTGTAATCACTGCACAGCATCCAACAAATCCAAGTTCTTCCCCTATGATAGCAAAAATAAAATCTGTCTGTGGCTCTGATAAATAGTTACCATTTTTTAAAGAAATAGTGGTGTTGTTATCTAATCCTTTTCCGCTTAATTGTCCAGATCCTATTGCAATAATTGAATTGTTCTGTTGCCTTGCTCCATCAGCAGATTCTTCTGGATTTAACCAACTCATGATTCTATCTTGTTGGTAATCTTGTAGTAGAACTTGATCTGGTTGTGTAACATACCAAAAAAATCCTACTGCACTAGGTATGGCAATAAGCAAAGTGATTCCAATTAATTTATAATCCAACCCTGCAAGAAATACAAGTGCAAGAAATACTAAAACAATGCTGATTGTTGTTGATAAATCTGGTTGTAAAAGAATCAGTCCCACTGGAATTATAAACAGTATACCGCATTTCGCAAGAAATTTCCAATTTTTTATTTGTTCTTTCCCTTCTGCTAAATAGTAGGAGAAGAAAAGAATTAAAAATACCTTTGAAAACTCGGATGGCTGAAATGATACAAACCCAAGATCAATCCATCTTGTTGCACCATTTACCTCATTTCCAAAAATTGGTACAATTATAAGTAACACAATGTTTAAGCCATAAATCGGCCATATAAACTTTAATATCCATTGATAATCTATAAAAGAAAGAACAAACATGGCAATAATACCGATAACAATTCCTAATAGCTGTCGGCTTTGCAAGGACTCACTGGCACTTCCAACTACCAAAAATCCAATATATGAAATTATGAGTAAAATAATTACCAAAAACCATTTATAACTTTTTATATGATACCTTTTTAATAAATTCACTTTAATTCTCCCGTATATCTGATATGTATATCTGATCTAGTAAATTCTAAATCAAATTGTTCTTCCTTCACTTGAATGTACTTTGATACGACAAAAAACAAATCTTGTCTTAATTGTTGTACTGTATCTGGAGCGCAATGAGTTCTATCTGATGATAACACATTTTGTAACCGCCTCTTGGCAATAAATACAGAAGTGTTTTTCTTATTTAGAAATACGCTTAACAACATTTAGAATGCCTCCTATTTTGATTGAAAAACAGCATGAAAGATAGAGCGAACCCCTCTACCCTTTGATAAATCCATAAAAGGGATGTCTTTACCTAATAGTCTACCACAGATATTGCTATAAGCTTGTCCTGCTCTTGATTGCATACTAATGACTGCCTCTCCCTGATTCGTACTTACTACTACTTGTTCATCATCTGGAATTATTCCAAGAATAGGTATTGCTAAAATCTCGGATACATCTTCAACTGACATCATATCCCCACGCTTTACCATATCAATGCGTATCCGATTTATGATAAGTTTTATATCTGTTATTTTATGAACTTCTAATAATCCTATGATACGATCAGCATCTCGAATTGCTGAAACTTCTGGTGTCGTTACAACAATTGCTTTTGTAGCACCAGCAATGGCATTTTGAAATCCTTGCTCAATACCAGCAGGACAATCTAAAAGAACATAATCATACTCTTCTATCAATTCCTCTGTCAATTTTGCCATTTGTTGGGGCGAAATCGCTGTCTTATCTCTTGTTTGAGCTGAAGGAAGCAAAAAAAGTTCTGGAAAGCGTTTATCACGAATTACTGCTTGCTTTACTCTACATCTCCCCTCAATTACATCTACTAGATTATAGACAATCCTATTTTCAAGTCCCATAACCACGTCGAGATTTCTCAATCCTAAATCTGTATCAATTGCAATAACTT
>CAYJGW010000003.1:0-91016 GCA_964369425.1 uncultured Lachnospiraceae bacterium | reverse complement strand
AAAAAGAATATAGACTTTTTCTATCAAGTAAGGTACAATATGCGATGGACGTAAAAAAGTTGGTTTTATAAATTAATTGAATGAGATGTCCAAGAAAATATAGGAGGTCTTTTTTCGTGAAAGAGGAAAAAAAAGGAGGTTTATTAAACCTTATTGAACGTGTAGGGAATAAACTCCCACACCCAGGAATGCTGTTTTTGATCATGTCTTTAATCGTCATGGGAATCTCAGCTATCGGATCAGTATTTGGCTGGTCAGTTACATATGAAGGGCTTGTAAAGGTAGAGGATGTCTATCAAGTACAAGAAGTTACAGCAAGTGCAAAATCATTGTTATCTGTAGAAGGAATTCAGTACATTTTTAGTAGTTTGGTATCAAACTTTACAGGATTCACGCCACTTGGAACAGTGTTGGTAGCACTGGTTGGTATCGGTGTTGCAGAACAGTCAGGATTTATTGCCATTTCACTTAGAAGTGTTGCAGAAAAAACACCTAAGAGATTGGTGACTATGATGGTTGTATTTTTAGGAGTTATGTCAAATGTAGCTTCTGATGCAGGGTATATTGTATTACCACCTCTAGCGGCGATGATATTTATATCATTTGGGAGAAATCCAATTGCAGGTTTGGCTGCTGCATTTGCCGGAGTATCTGGAGGGTTTTCGGCGAACTTATTACCAAGTTCACTCGATCCACTTTTAGCAGGATTGACACAAGAAGCGGCTAATATTACAAATCCAGCATACGAAGTGCAGACATTAGGGAATTATTGGTTTATGTTTGCATCCACGTTTTTAATTACTATAGTTGGAGCGATTGTTACAGAGAAAATTGTAGAGCCAAGATTAGGTGAATACAAGGGGGATTTTAAAGGAACGTTAGATGAGATAACAGATCTAGAAAGAAAAGGGTTGAAATACTCTGTTCTAGGATTGGTGTTAGGTGCGCTTCTTACAGTAGGATTATATTTTGTACTTGGTAAGGATATTTTCTTAGGTGCAGGAATTGTTCCAATCATTGTACTTATTTTCTTTGTTCCAGGATTTATCTATGGGAAAATAGTAGGAACGATTAAAAATAGTTCAGACGTCATGAATATGATAAGTGCATCATTTGCAGGGATGTCAGGTTATTTAGTATTGGTATTTTTTGCTGCACAATTTATAGCATTTTTTAATTACTCCAACCTTGGAACAATGGTGGCAGTAAAAGGCGCTGAATTTTTACAGACTTTGAATGCGCCAGATTTGGTTTTGCTGATAATCTTTATTATCATCGTTGCATTTATCAATTTATTTATGGGATCGTCATCTGCGAAGTGGGCTATTTTAGCGCCAATATTTGTACCGATGTTGATGGAACTTGGAATTAGCCCAGAGTTTTCTCAATTGGCCTATAGAATTGGAGATTCATCAACAAATATCATATCGCCATTGATGTCATACTTTGCAATGATTATTGTGTATTTACAGAAGTATGATAAAAAGGCATCATTTGGAACGTTGATATCAACAATGTTGCCATATTCTATAGCATTTTTGATCTCGTGGAGTATTATGCTAGCGATTTGGATGGCATTTGGATTGGATATTGGTATCGATACAGTGATGGAGTATATTCCGTAAAATAAAATCAAGAAATTATAAAGAGTATGAAGCTGATAGTAGCATTCATACTCTTTTTTGTAGGGAGAAGTTGTATTTCTATCACATAGAAATGCTCCGTGCGGCACGCCCAATTTTTATAAAAAGATAATATAGAACAATTATGTGAGGGAATAGTGCAAGAAAATTCTTTGAAAATAAAGTATGATTATCCTAATGTAATAAAATGAATGAGAAAAGGGATGGGATAGAAGATGGCAAGTTTGTTATTAGCACTTATTTATTTAGCGTTTATCAGCTTAGGACTTCCGGATGCAGCTTTGGGATCAGCTTGGCCTGTTATTAGCACAGAATTAGAAGTATCAGTAGCATCAATGGGAGTGATTTCAATTATTATTGCGGCAGGGACGATTGTATCTAGCCTACAGTGCGACCGTATGATTAATAAGATAGGAGTACATAAGATTACAGCGATTAGTGTTGCTATTACAGCGGTTTCTATGCTTGGGTTTGCGCTTAGTCCAACTTATTTCTTATTGTGTCTTTGTGCAATTCCTTACGGTCTTGGAGCAGGTGGGGTAGATGCAGCGCTGAATAATTATGTAGCGGTCAACTACGAGAGTAGACATATGAGTTGGTTGCATTGTATGTGGGGAGTAGGAGCTACTACAGGTCCATATATTATGAGTTTGGCACTTTCTATGCAACATTCTTATAGTACAGCTTATATGATTTTATTTGGAATACAAGCAGTACTATCAATCATATTATTTGCTAGTGCTAGAATTTGGAAGTTAAACGGTGATAAGAGTGCAGAGAACGAGACGAGCAAAAGAACATTGAGTTTAAAGGAAATCTTTGCGATACCAGGAGTAAAACAGATTGCAATGGCATTTTTTTGTTTCTGTGCACTAGAATCAACAACAGGAATGTGGGCAACAAGTTATTTGGTATATGAAAAAGGTATTGATCCAGAAGTTGCAGCGGGATTTGGAGCATTATTCTATCTAGGAATTACAATAGGACGAGGTATCAGCGGATTTATAACGATGAAGTTTAATGACACTCAGATGATTCGAGGTGGGTGCGCAATCATGGCAATTGGAGTCTGTGTATTATTACTTCCTTTAGGGAATACTGTTGCATTGATTGGAATTATGTTAGTAGGACTAGGTTCCTCTCCAGTATATCCTTGTATTATCCATTCTACACCGGATAATTTTGGGGCAAAGAATTCGCAAGCTATCACAGGTGTTCAAATGGCTTCAGCTTACACAGGAATTTTGGTAGTTCCACCAATATTCGGAATGATTGGTAATAGCATTAGTTTTTCGACATATCCAGTATATATTGGTGTGATATTGTTCGGATTAGTATTTATGTATGAGATGATGTTAAAGAAAGTAAAGAAGTAGGGATTAAAAAAGCTGCTACGCAAAAAGAAGTAGCAGCTATATATATTATAGAAGGTAGTTGTGTTCTAAGGGACCACTACCTTTTCCTAAGTTTAAATTCGCACGAAGTGCTCCACATAGATAGTCTTTTGACTTTTGCACACTTTCTTCTAAGGAAGATTCATTTGCTAAGTTGCAAGCGATTGCAGAAGATAAAGTACATCCAGTTCCATGGGTATTGTCATTTTTAATTCGCTCAGAAGAGAACCATGTATAGCTTCCGTTGTTGTAAAGTAGGTCTGTTGCATCATTTACAAGGTGTCCCCCTTTTACTAAGACTGCAGTCTGGATTCGATTGTAAATGATTTCACCAGCTTTTATCATGTCTTCTTCATTTGAGATTTTCATACCAGCTAAAATCTCGGCCTCAGGAATATTAGGGGTGATTACAGTAGCTAAAGGCAAAAGATATTCAAACATAGAATCAATAGCAGCTTCACTTACCAGAGTATGACCACTAGTTGATACCATAACAGGGTCAACTACGATGTTTTTAACGTTGTATTCCTTTAATTTAGAAGCGATTGTCTGAATGATTTCAATATTAGAAACCATACCAATTTTTACGCTATCAGGGAAGATGTCTGTAAAGATACAGTCCAGTTGTTTGCTGACAAACTCAGGACTAGCTTCCATAATATCATAGACTCCAGTTGTGTTTTGGGCAGTGAGTGCAGTGATAGCGCTCATAGCATACATCTTGTGAACTGTAATAGTTTTTATATCTGCTTGAATTCCAGCACCTCCGCTACAATCAGAACCTGCAATTGTTAGAACTTTTTTCATCATTTCTTATCTCCTATCGTTACAAAATTTATTATTTATCATCATGTGGCTCTACTTGATCTAGAATCTTTTGGTATGGCATTAAGATGTACTCATTCATCTTTCCGTACATTTCTCTTTGTACAGACGGAATCTTCATCACTAGCCCGAGTAATTTCATACCAAAGATCATCTTTTTCTTGTTTTGAGGGAAGTCGTATACTCCATTTTCAGCATAGAACTTATGGTCTGCTTGCATAAATCCTTGCATTAGGTATACTAGGTCCCGAAATATTTTGCTTCCGCCGACACCATAGAAACTTTGTGGACGTTGCAAATGATTCTCAAACGCAAAATCAAGAGTTTGCGCCAGATTAAGGATTGACTGATAGGTGTCATGTTCATCAGTGGCCACACCACAGAGATACATACCAGACACATCGCTTTTTGCTTCGACAATCATTTTTACATTTGTCTCATTCTGGTAATCACCGCTAATCAAATAGCCTGTCATTTTTCCATGCGTTACAGAGCGATGCCCATTACAAAACTGTCTATCGTCATAGCATTTGAAGCTAGAATGGGTATAGTGGTCTTTTATTGTAAATGCAAAGAATAGGGCATCTGCGTTTTGAATATTGCTACGCAGATAATCGTCAAATCCATCTTTATAGATGCACTTACCACTGATGTTACAGCGGAAACAACTGATACATCCTCCTGCAAAAGGATAATTACGTATATTTACTACGCGAACAGGATGCGAACTGAGATTCTGAAAATCCTGTATCATATTGTTGAGGTTTTCATCATCATCGCTAGCATTGCTGACGATTACGACATCTTTAGTGCCAGTTTTAGCAACTGGTAGTGCTTTCGGTGTGTAGTTGTCTGCACCAGTATCTGATTTTAGAAGACCAAATCCTGTTTTGGTAGTGGTATATATATTGTGCTCAATATCAAAGAGAAGCTTGATAAAGAAGGAATCAGCTTCTTTTTGGCCTTTTTCCGTCTGCAAATCATCCATATCAGCAGAAAGACCACCTAGATATTTCAAACCGAGGTCATAGCTGTTTTCCTCAATGTACTTATGAGCAGTAATATCGTAAAAATGTTTGGAAGTTGTCAGTTGAGCAATGTATTTGCCAGATATATCAATAGCATGCTCTTTTAACAACTCAATAAAACGATGCATCTGAAAAGGCGCAATAAAAGTATATACTGGATATGCAAATAAAATCATATCGGCATCTCTAAGCTCTATTTCGGCTTTAGAAAAGTCTTTTTCAAAAGCTTTGATTTTCTGTCCGATATTCAAAAATTCGAATGCGTGAGAAGGAAATCTCTTTTCGAGATAAAGTACGGTTTGAAGTGTGACACTTTTTTCCCCTTTTGGACTTCCATTTAAAACTAATATCTTCATTGTGAATCTCTCCTTTCTATAAGATTTTTTCGAACCAAATTACGTCTACCCATTGGTCGAATTTATAACCAGAATCATGGAATACTCCAATTTCTGTAAAGTCGAATTCTCTGTGAAGTCGAATGCTTTTTTCGTTAGGTAAAGAGATTGCAGAAACTACACTGTGATATCCTTGTTCTTTGGTGGCTTCTAAAAGCTTCGTGAATAACAGTTTTCCATAACCCTTAGATTGTGCATAGCGGTCTAGGTATATAGAAATTTCTGCACTATAGCGAAAGGCTTCTCGTTCTCTGTACTTTGAGCTATAGGCATAGCCTACTACCTTTCCATCTAATTCCCCAACTAGGTAAGGATAGGAGTTAGAGATGGATTGAATCCTTGCAGTGAAATCTTCAAGTGTGGGTACTTCTAATTCAAAAGTGACCCAAGTGTCGTTAATATAATATTGATAAATCTCTAGAATTGCAGATGCATCCTCTAGAGTAACAGGTCTGATAATAAATGACATGCATTTCCTCCAAATAAAATTCTAAAGCATACGATAAAGATTAGCGTATACGCCATTGTGTTCTAATAAAGTCTGGTGAGTTCCTTCTTCTGAGATTCCATCGTCATCTAAGACAACGATTCTCTCAGCATTTCGAATCGTAGAAAGTCTGTGAGCAATTACAAATGTAGTACGCCCCTTAGCAAGGGATTCAAGACTTTCTTGCACAACTCGTTCACTTTCATTATCTAAGGCACTAGTGGCCTCATCAAAAATCAAAATGGCTGGGTTTTTTAAAAATACTCGCGCAATGGATAGTCGCTGTTTTTGTCCTCCCGACAATTTGATTCCGCGTTGTCCAATATTGGTTTCATAGCCGTTTTCTAATCCCATGATAAATGAGTGAGCATTTGCGCGTTTTGCAGCCTCTATGATTTCTTCATCAGTGGCATCCGGCCTACCGTAACGAATGTTTTCTAAGATTGTTTCATTGAATAAATACACATCCTGCTGAACGATTCCAATATGCTTTCGAAGGGAATCTAAAGTAACATTTTGGGTATCTTCTCCATCGATTAAAATAGTTCCACCACTCACGTCGTAGAAACGCGGTATGAGAGAACAAAGAGTAGTTTTTCCAGCACCACTTGTTCCAACTAAAGCAATGTATTCTCCGGCTTTCACATCTAGGTTTAGATTTTTTAAAACTTCATTTGATGTTTGATAGCGGAAGGAAACATCTTGGAATTGAACACTTCCTTCAACAGTTTCTAATGTTTTTGCACCTGGAATGTCTGCTACATCAGGATCCAATTCTAAGATATCCATAAAACGGTCAAAACCAGTTAAACCTTGTTGAAGCTGTTCTGTAAAGTTGATAAGTTTTCTGACAGGTTCCGTTAGGTTATTTACATAGAGCAAAAATGTAAGCAAGTCCCCAACAATAATTGCTTCAGAAGAGATAAATAGGGATCCACAAACGATTACTATGATTGTAATCAATGTTATAAAGCAGCTCAATCCAGAATGAAAAATACCCATGGCTTTATAACTGCGCCCTTTGCTACGTAAATATTTATTGGAAACAGTTGCAAATTTTTCACGCTCTTTTTCCTCGTTTGCAAAAGATTTTACAACTCTTATACCTGCAAGATTGTCTTCGGCTTGGGAAGAGACTTCTGCCATTTTTTCCTTATTGTAGCGAAATGCGCGTCTCATTCTCTTATTGCAAATATAAGCAAAAACAACCATAAAAGGAAGGACTGCAAATACGAGTAAGGTTAATGTTAGATTAATCTGTGACAAGATGATAAATGCTCCACCGAACTTGATGACAGAAATAATCACGTCCTCAGGACCATGGTGATATAATTCGGCCAATGTAAACATATCAGTGGTAAGTCGACTCATCAAAGAACCAGTCTTTTGCTCATCGTAAAAAGAAAAAGATAGCTTTTGGTAGTGCGAAAACAACTCGTTTCGCATATCACGCTCCATTTGTGAACCCATGTAATGTCCTTTGTATGCAATAAAATAATTACAGAACAATTCAATTACTGCAAGCCCTAACATTACACCACCGATTTGTAAGACGGTATCAACTGGTACATTTTGGTGAGAGACCAGTACATCATTGGTGATGTATCGAACACAAAGAGGGATAGCAAGAGATACCCCTGCAACTAAAAAAGCACATATCATATCAGCAATCAACAATTTCTTATATGGTTTATAAAAAGATAAAAATTTTTTTACTCTACTATTCATTCGTACACCTACTTTCCGCTGTATATTGTATCACTATTTGAGAGACGGAACAAGTAAAGAAAAAAGGATTGACAGAATTAAAAGTTAAGTGTATTATTGTATTAAATTAATAGTACAATAATACACTTTAAAAAATGAAAGAGGTGATAAAGTGGCATGGAAATTTAACGAAGAAAAGCCTATTTTTAAACAGATCGTTGATGTTGTTGTAAAAGATATCGTTAGTGGGCGTTACAAACCCGGTGATAAATTACCAACTGTAAGGGAATTAGCAGTGGAAGCGGAGGTGAATCCTAATACGATGCAAAAAGCATTCGTAGAGATAGAGCGGTTAGGTCTTATTTATACAAAGCGTGGAGATGGGAGATATGTAACCGATAATCGAAAGGAACTAGAAGTAATGGCAAATATCACACTAAAAGAATCAACAAAAGGCTTTATAGAAAAGATGATAGAGATGGGTTTTCAAAAAATGGATATCTTAGAGACTGTAAAAGGTGAACTTGAAAAAGGAGGAAAAGATGGAAATGTTGGTAAAATGTGAAGCGTTATGTAAATCTTACGGTGGACGGAAAGCTTTAAATAACTTAAACCTTACCTTGGGGCAAGGGAAAATAGTAGGATTGTTAGGTCCCAATGGAAGTGGAAAAACCACATTAATAAAGATATTGAGTGGCGTTTTGGTAAAAGATAAAGGAATGGTGAATATAGACAACAATGATATAGGGATTGAGTCAAAAAAAGTTGTATCCTATCTGCCAGATAAAATTCATTTTGACAAGAATGCAAAGATTAGCTACCTGTTACAGCTATATGGAGATTTTTATGAAGATTTTCGAAAAGAGAGAGCGTTAGAGATGTTAGCTAATTTGCATATCGATACGGATATGAGGGTGAAACAACTTTCAAAAGGAAATCAAGAAAAAGTAGCATTGATTCTTACTATGAGTAGGGAAGCGAAATTATACCTATTGGACGAACCAATTGCAGGCGTAGACCCAGCGGCAAGGGATTACATTCTTAGAACCATAATATCAAACTACGATGAAGAGGCGACAGTGATAATATCAACACATCTGATTGCAGATATAGAGACGGTATTAAGTGATGTGGTCTTTATAAAAGAAGGAAGAGTCATCTTAGTGGATGAAGTGGATAATGTAAGAGAACGGGAAGGTAAAAGCATAGATCAATTATTCAGGGAGGTGTTCCGATGTTAGGAAAAGTATTTAAATATGAATGCTCCTACATGTTTAAAAGAGTAGGGATTATCTATATAGTAGGTGTGTTTGCAGTTATATTTGCAATCATCACTGCCAGCATAGCAGGAAGGAACCTAGAGAATAGTTGGGGAATTATACTGGGAATCATTAGTCCTCTTGCCTTATTATTCACTTTTTTAGGAGTTTTTGCATCCACCGTAGGGCTTGTGATTGCTAGGTTCTATAAAAGCATGTTTTCAAATGAAGGCTATTTGACATTTACATTACCGGTAAGACCAACAGACCACCTTATGAGTAAGTGGATGATAGGTACACTCATTTTAATATTAGATTACATTTTTATAGTGATAGGGTTTGAAACTGTATTTTCAATAGGGGTGGGAGAATCCATTATAGGAACCGTTATGACAATGATAGAAGAGATAAAGTTTTCTAACATTGAATTAGTAGCGATGGTGCTGTATCCTGTCATAATAGCATTTGATTTCATAGGAATTTTCTTTCTATCTATCTGCTTAGGGCAGCGGTTCAAAAGAAAAATAGAAGGATCAGTATTGTGTTATATTGCAATATATGTAATTCAACAGACGATAGGTCTGTTGTTGATAGGGGGGCTTTTATTGACAGGCAATTTTGAGGCGCAAAGTCAAGCAGGCGTCCAGGTTCATGTTGGATCAAGTGGAGAAGTTACAACCACATATGACATGATATATGGTCCGGATTCAGCATTACTTATGTGGGTGTTGTTAGCAATTATATTAGTGCAGAGCGTTGTATATATAGTAATATGTAGATATATCGTAAATAAAAAGGTGAATTTGGAATAATGGAGTAGGAAAAGAGATTGATGCGATATCAATCTCTTTCCTAGTTTTTGTGAGGAAATTTTATTGTACTTACTCTTACTTTTGCTATATAATAGAATCTATGGGATTTGATGCAAGATGAGGAGGAAAATTATGCCATCGTTATATACACATGCTAGTTTTGGGGAACAAGTATTGACTGAATTAAATGAAGAGACGAGAATAAAGATAGAACCGTATAAAGATTTGTTTTTTATTGGATTACAAGGGCCAGATATTTTATTTTATTACAAGATGCCTAAGAAGAATGCCATTAATCAATTGGGGCATGCATTACATAAGCTACCAGCTCTTGAATTTATGGAACATGCAAGAGAAGTGGTTGGAAATTGTAATGATAAGGATGCCGCACTTGCTTATATTAGTGGGTTTATCTGCCATTTTACGTTAGATAGGATGGCGCATCCATTTGTGGATAAATGGGAAAAAGAAGAAGGGGTGACTCATAGTGAAATTGAAGTGGAGGTGGATCGCTATTTAATGATTGGTGATAGAAGAGATCCGCTTAGACACCTTGCCACGGAGAAATTTGTGATTAATCAAAAAAATGCAGAGGTAATCTCGTGGTTTTACGATGAAGTGTCGCCGGTAGAAATGAAGAAGGTATTAGAAGAAATGCAGAGAATACATAGACTATTGCGTGCACCAGGAAAAGTGAAAAGAACCATCATTTTTACAGGGATGAAGATTGCAGGGTTATACGATGGATTACATGGGCTGATTGTAAATTATGAGGAAAATCCAAAATGCAAGGTGAGTACTGAGACAATTGTCAAGATAATGGATGAAGCAAAAAAAAATGCTGCCAATGCAATTGAAGAATTTTACTTTGCAGTTTTGGATAGAAACATTACACTGAGTGATGACTATCAAGAGACATTTAGTGGACTTTAGGGGGATGAGATGACAAGCGACAAGACAATGAATGACAAGAAAGTAAATGACAAGAAATTTACGAAACTAGAGAAGTACTGGATGTTATATGACGTGGCAAACTCTGCATTTATTTTGATGGTATCTACGTTGATGCCGATTTATTTTAACTATCTTGCAGAAGAAGCGCACTTGACTTCTGTTCAGTATTTGGCATATTGGGGATATGCAACTTCTATCTCTACATTAGTGATTGCCTTCTTAGGCCCGGTACTAGGTGCGATTGCAGATACGAAAAATTTCAAAAAGAAATTGCTATTTATCAGTGTGTTAATCGGAAGTGTGTCCTGTGCATTATTAGGAGCGGTGTCAACGTGGCTCGTTTTCTTGGTTTTATATGCGATAGCGAAGTTTGGATATTCAGCAAGTCTGATCTTTAATGATGCTATGCTTACAGATGTAACGACAGAAGATCGATTGGATGTAGTGTCTTCACATGGGTTTGCGTGGGGATATGTAGGGAGTTGTATCCCATTTGTGATAGGATTAGCTCTTGTATTAGGAGGAAGTTCCATTGGTCTTTCCTTACCTGTGGCTATGACAATTACATTTGTGATGATTGGTGCTTGGTGGTTTTTTCTTACATTGCCATTATTATCAGCATACAAGCAAAAATATTATGTAGAAGCGAAAGAACACGTTGTCCGCAATAGTTTCAAACGCATCTTTAATACACTAAAAGAAATTCGAAAAGAAAAACAGATCTTTATGTTTCTGTTGGCATTCTTCTTCTATATAGATGGGGTACACACCATTATCTCTATGGCGACTGCTTATGGAGAGGCATTGGGGTTGGATTCGAATGGCTTATTGATGGCGTTATTAGTGACTCAACTAGTGGCATTCCCAGCAACAGTAGGAATAGCCAAATTATCAAGAAGATATGAAGGAAAGAACTTGATTACAATCTGTATTATAGGATATATAGGAATTGCAATATTTGGATATTTCTTACAGACACAATTACAATTTTGGATATTGGCAGTATGTGTAGGACTGTTCCAAGGTGGAATACAAGCCTTATCAAGATCCTATTTTGCGAAGATTATTCCGTATGAAAAAGCGGGAGAATACTTTGGAATCTACGATATTTGTGGAAAAGGAGCTGCCTTTTTAGGAACGAGCATCATGAGTGGAATGAGCCAATTAACAGGAAGTATCAATATAGGAGTAGGTGCTATTGCAATACTCTTTGTAATAGGCTTGGTGTTGTTTAGAAAGGCAATCACACTGGAACCTACAAAAAAGTAAATAGTATATAATATTGAATTAACACACAAAACAAAAACAATTAAACAAAAGTCAGAAAATATAAAAATAATTAGAAAAAAGTGTTGACAAATCAAAGTCTCTGTTGTATTATAATAACAAGCAACAAACCTCACAGCAAAACAGATACAAAGAAACAGTTAGTATCTAAGATGAATCGAAGAAAAATAGAAGTAATCGAAAGTCTTAAACAACATGTTATGAAGTGTAGCATAGTAGACGATGCGAAGTAAGTAATTAGAACAATCAGTATGGAATGTGTGATGGAAGCGAAAGTTAGAGCATTGGGTCTTAGATGAGTAGCCGACATGGAATACGTGATATTGAAAGGGAAGATGAAGCAAGTAGCAAGACGGTGCAGTGTGAAGTGTAATAACGAAAGTGAGTCTGATAAGCAGTATTAGTTTTATACGAACGATAAAGTTAGAGAGAGTTGTATTAGCTTTAAGTGAAGAATAAAGTTAGTAGGAGTTACGTTAACTTTGAATGAAAGATGAAGTTAGTAAATGCGATAGGATTCAGTGAAAAAAGATGAGTAGAAAGTAGATGAATCAATGTTGTGAAATTTATGAAAGGCAGGTATGGACCACCAAAAAAGTAAGTTTAAAAAGACGAACTAAGTAGGACGGTACAACCGAAAGGTGAAAAGTTGCAAATGGAAGACTTTCAATGAAAAGTGAGTATCAATCGTAAAGAGTGATGCTCATTTTTCAGTTGCATTTAAAATATTGCAGGAAATGGCATTTCTAATTCTTTGGATAGATTTCACTTTTTCTTTACGGATTTTTTATATATTTGTGCTATAATATCAACATAGAAAAAAGGATAAAAAGAGGCGACAAAAAATGAACTTACTTAACATAAACGCAATGACAAAGGTTCACACAGAACGTAAAATTTTTGATGGTGCAGATTTTTCACTTGAAGATGGAGACAAGGTAGGGATTGTAGGTGTCAATGGAACTGGAAAGACGACTTTGCTTCGCATTTTGGCGGAAGAAGAGAGTATAGATAGTGGAACTTACACGAAGGGGAATCACGTTGTGATTAATTACTTACCGCAAGAGACGAAGTTTGATAAAAACATAAGAATTTATGATTATGTAGTGAAAGAAATCAGCAAGAATAATGAATCTTGGGATATGGAAGGTGAGATAAAAAATATTCTACAAGTATTAGGTGTAGAAGATATCTACAAAGAGGTGGATAATCTATCTGGCGGAGAGAAGAAAAGGGTAGCTCTTGCAGCAGCATTGGTTCAGACCTGCGACGTGCTTATTCTAGATGAACCTACAAACCATTTGGATTGTGATATGGCGAGTTGGTTGGAACAATATTTGAAGAAAAAAAGAGTTGCATTGATTATGGTAACTCATGATCGTTACTTCTTGGAAGAAGTGTGCAATAAGATAGTTGAGATTGATCAAGGAAAGATGTACTCTTATGATGGTAATTATGAAGCGTTTTTATCATTAAAATCGGCAAGAGAAGAGATGGAGATTGCGACAGAGAGAAAGCGAAAAAGTCTTTATAGAGTTGAATTAGAATGGATGAAAAGAGGTGCAAGAGCTAGAAGCACAAAACAAAAGTCGCGAATTGACCGATTTGAAGAACTAAAAGCGAATAAACGAGTAGAAGCCAGTGAAAAGTTAGAGATGAGTTCTATTGGTAGTAGATTAGGGAAAAAGACGATTGAATTGTATGATGTCTCTAAAAAGTATGGGGACAAGGCATTATTTGGTGAATTTGAATATATCTTCTTGCGAGATGATAGGGTAGGAATAGTGGGAAGCAATGGTTGTGGAAAGTCTACGTTATTAAATATCATAACTGAAATAGAGAAACCAGATACAGGAAGAATTGAAGTTGGAGAAACTGTAAATATTGGCTATTTTTCGCAGACTAACGAATCCATGAATGATAAAGATAAAGTGATTGATTACATAAAAGAAGTCGGAGAGTATATTGAGACAGCAGAAGGCAAGGTAACAGCATCAAAGATGTTGGAACGATTCCTATTTGATAAGACGATGCAATATCAGCTAATTGAGAAGTTATCAGGAGGAGAAAGACGTCGATTGTATCTACTGAGAGTACTTATGAGAAATCCAAATGTTTTGATATTAGACGAACCTACAAATGATTTAGACATCACAACATTGAATATATTGGAAAGCTATCTAGATGAGTTCCAAGGAATTGTGATTGTAGTTTCCCATGACCGATATTTTTTAGATCGAGTGGTTAATAGAGTATTTGCATTTGAAAATGGAAGGATTACTCAGTACGAAGGAGATTACACAGATTATCAATTAAAAAGAAATGATGAATTAGAAATAAAAGAAAAAAAGAATGACACCAAACAGAAGAAGGCAGACTATAAGCAACGTGACAGGAAGAAAAAATTAAAGTTTTCTTATAATGAGCAGAAAGAATATGAGACAATAGATACTGATATTGAAGCATTTGAAACTGAGTTGGAAAGTATAGAATCAGACATTGAGAATTCTGCAACAGATTTCTTGAAATTAAAAGAGCTTATGGAGAAAAGACAAGAAGTTCAACTAAGACTAGAAGAGAAGATGGAACGCTGGGTGTACTTGCAAGAACTAGAAGAACGAATAAAAGAAGAGCAAGAGGGTTCCAAATAAACAATAAAGGAAGATGTAGTATGAAAATAGATATGCATTGCCATGTTAATGAAGGTTCTATAGATAGCAAAGTGAAACTAGAAGAATATATTACATTGCTCAAATCCAAAGGATTTGGCGGAATGGTTGTTACGGATCATAATACTTATAATGGGTATAGATATTGGAAAAAGCATATTGATGGAAAAGTACACAATGATTTTGTTGTAATCAAAGGTGTGGAATACGATACTTGCGATGCGGGTCATATTATTGTGATTATGCCTCAGAAAGTAAAGAAAAGATTACTGGAGATTAGGGGGTTACCTGTAAAAATCTTAATTGATTTCGTACACAAAAATGGAGGAGTGCTTGGTCCAGCTCATCCTTGTGGCGAAAAATATATGAGTTATGCAAGATGCAAAAGTTACAAAAAGAATCCGAAGCTTGCGGCAAAATTCGATTTTATAGAAACCTATAATGCGTGTGAGCCAGAAGAGTCGAATGACGGAGCGTTAAAGTTGGCGCAAAAATATCATAAGCCTGGTGTAGGAGGAAGTGATGCACATAGAGAAGCTTGTGTAGGTATGGCATATACAGAATTCGAAGATGAGATTAAAAGTGAATTGGATTTGATTGCAGCGATACGAAAGAAAGAAGGAATTACAGCTGATGGTCAGATTTATGATAAAACCACTAAAGACAAGCTTGGGAAGGTGAATAAAGTATTAGTTTATATGTTTTGGATTTATAACACAGGAGGAGCTTTATTGGAAAGAGCGAAACGGAGAGAAAAGTGGTTTGATGAAAATCCAATGGATCCAATTGACCCAATTGAGTTAGAATATAAGCATAAAAAGTTGAAAAAGTGGAATGCGACTCGTATGCAAGAGTAGCAAGGAGGCAAGTGAAAAAGAGGTGCAAGTCTTTCGTAAGGGATTTGTACCTTTTTCGGTGAAGAAAAGAGGTGAAACTGTGAGAGTGTTTTTGATTGTATTAGATAGTTTTGGGATAGGTCATGCACCAGATGCGCGTGAATTTGGGGATGAAGGTGCAAATACATTGTTATCAATCAGCAATTCTCCCTTTTTTAAGGTCAGCAATTTGTGTGAGCTAGGTCTAGGAAGAATTGAAACGGTACAGTGTTGTGGAGAAATAGAGGCAAAAGGTTCCTTTGGAAGAGCAAAAGAGTTATCGCTTGGGAAAGATACTACGATTGGGCATTGGGAAATGGCGGGTGTTGTTTCAAAGACACCAATGCCTACTTATCCGAATGGTTTTCCAGAGGAACTTATAAAGCGATTTGAAGAAAAAACGGGAAGAAAGACTTTGTGTAATCGCCCGATTTCAGGAACGAAAGCGATTGAAGAGTATGGAAAAGAGCAGGTAGATACGGGAGCTTTGATTGTATATACATCGGCTGATAGTGTGTTTCAAATAGCTGCTCACGAAGGTGTTGTTGCATTAGAACAACTCTATGAGTATTGCAAGATAGCAAGAGAGTTACTAGTGAATGAGCATAGTGTGGGACGAGTGATAGCAAGACCATTTATTGGAGTAGAAGGTCATTACAAAAGAACGGCAAATCGACATGATTTTTCATTGTTACCACCGCAAAAGACAATGCTAAACTATTTGCAAGAGAATGGACATAAAACCTATGGAGTGGGGAAGATAAAAGATATTTTTGCAGGAAGTGGAATAGATTATAGTCAATCAATTCAAAGTAATGAGGAAGGAATGAAGAGAACCATTGAATTGCTAGAGGAAGAGTTTGAAGGACTTTGTTTTACGAATCTAGTTGATTTTGATATGCTGTATGGTCATAGAAATGATATAGATGGTTATGCAAAGGCTATGACTGAGTTTGATGAACAGTTGGCCACATTCCTTCAAGGAATGAGAGCTACAGATATGTTGATAATTACAGCAGATCATGGATGTGATCCAGGTCATGAAGGTACAGACCATACTAGGGAATGTGTTCCGATTCTCGTGTACGGAGAACGGATAAAAGCTGGAATCAATTTAGGAACACGAGATACGTATGCAGATATTGCAGCCACAGTTTTAGAATACTTTAAAGTGAAAGGCAACACTGAAGGAACGAGTTTTTACAAAGAAATCAGAAAATAGGGAGAAATATAAATGGTGGAGTTAGAATTGATGAAGGAAGCAATTGCTGCTAGGGAATATGCCTATGCACCATATTCAGGATTTCGAGTAGGAGCTGCACTTTTAACCAAGACAGGGAAAATATTCTGTGGCTGTAACATTGAAAATGCAGCATATTCACCTACAAATTGTGCAGAGAGAACCGCTTTTTTTCAAGCGATTGCACATGGAGAAAGGGCGTTTTCTAAAATTGCGATTGTAGGTGGAAAAGAACAGTGTGAAAATCCTTGCTTTCCTTGTGGTGTCTGCAGGCAAGTGATGATAGAGTTTTGTGATCCAAAAGAATTTGAAATTATAACAAAAGATGGTAACGGCGGAATAAAGAGTGAAAAATTGATAAAATTATTTCCAGAAGGATTTGGACCAGAGTCAGTGAGATAAAGAGTATAAGCGAGGTGACAGGATGAATCATGTATATGAAAAAGTAGAAAAGTGTGTCAAAAGCATTCAAAAGCAAATAGAATTTGTGCCAGAAGTAGGTCTAGTTATGGGATCTGGGCTTGGTAAATTTGCAGATACTGTTCAAGTGGTAAAAAGAATAAAGTATAGAGATATTGAGGGGTTCCCAATATCTACGGTAGAAGGGCACCAAGGAAGGTTGGTGTTTGGATATATAGGAGCGGTAAAAGTAGTAGTTATGCAAGGTCGCATTCATTTTTATGAAGGGTATGATATGAGTGATGTAGTCTTACCGATTAGAGTGATGTGTAGATTGGGAATTCAGAGATTACTTTTAACCAATGCGGTAGGGGGAATAAACCCCTCTTTCCATGTGGGGGATTTTATGATGATTACTGATCATATTGCAGCATTGATACAGAGCCCTCTAATCGGAGCGAATATAGAATCATACGGAACGCGATTTCCGGATATGACAGAAGTGTACGATAAAGATTTGCGAGAAAAGATAAGAGAAGCGGCTAGGGTGTGCGATATAGAGCTAAAAGAGGGGGTATATTTACAGACAACAGGACCAAATTATGAGACACCGGCAGAGATTCGATTATATAAAATGTGGGGAGCGGATGCAGTAGGGATGAGTACAGCTTGTGAAGCGATGGCTGCTCACCATATGGGAGTTGCTGTTTGTGGAGTTTCTTGTATTACTAATATGGCCTCAGGAATATCGCAAGAAAAGTTGAGTCATGATGATGTGACAGCAATTGCCAACAAGAATAAATTCATTTTTGCATCTTTAGTAGAAAACATCGTGAAAAAAATGTAGAAAGAATGAGATGGGTTGCCGATTGCGGACGTTTGTGCTAGAATAACAAACAGAGAAAAGGAGGTATCATATATTATGGGAATGACAATGACGCAAAAAATCCTTGCAGATCATGCTGGTTTAGAGAGTGTAGAAGCAGGACAATTAATAGAAGCGAAATTAGATGTAGTAATGGCAAATGATATTACAGGGCCGATGGCATTGCCGATTTTAAAGCAGATGTCAGATAAAGTTTTTGATAAGGATAAGGTGATGTTTGTACCAGATCACTTTACACCGAATAAGGATATCAAATCAGCTGAGAATTCAAAGGCAATTCGTGAATTTGTAAAAGAACAAGGAATCACTAATGTATTTGAGCAAGGAAAATCAGGAGTGGAACATGCAATTTTACCTGAACTTGGATTAGTGGTAGCGGGAGAGTGTATTATAGGGGCAGATTCACATACATGTACTTATGGAGCACTTGGAGCATTTTCGACAGGAATGGGTACTACAGATGTTGCGACAGGAATGGCGACAGGAGAGATTTGGTTTAAAGTACCAAGTGCAGTGAAATTTGTAATCACAGGTACTCCAGGACCATATGTAAGTGGAAAAGATGTGATTTTACATATTATTGGGAGAATTGGTGTAGATGGTGCCTTATATAAATCAATGGAATTTGTAGGAGATGGAATTAAGAATCTTTCGATGGATGACCGCTTTACGATTGCGAATATGGCAATTGAGGCAGGAGCAAAAAATGGGATTTTTATAGTAGATGAGCAGACAGAAAGCTATATGAAAGAGCATTCTACAAAAACATACAAAGTATACGAAGCAGATGAAGATGCGGCGTACGACGAAGTGATTACCGTTGATTTAAGTGAAGTGAGACCGACTGTTTCATTCCCGCATCTACCAGAAAATGCAAAAACTGTAGATGAGATTGCTGAAATGGAGCCAATTAAAATTGATCAAGTGGTAATAGGTTCCTGTACAAATGGAAGAATGGAAGATATGAGAAAGGCAGCAGCAATCCTTAAAGGGCAAACAGTTCATGAAGATGTTCGCGTGATGGTAGTGCCTGCAACACAGAAGATTTATAAAGAGTGTATGAAAGAAGGGTTAATGGATATATTTGTTGATGCAGGATGTGCTGTAAATACACCGAGCTGTGGACCATGTATGGGAGGACATATGGGTGTGTTAGCTGCTGGAGAAAAATGTGTATCTACAACAAATCGTAACTTTGTAGGACGCATGGGACATGTAGAGTCTTTGATTTATTTGGCATCTCCAGAAGTAGCAGCAGCAAGTGCGATTGCAGGCTATATTGCAAATCCAGAGAAAGTAGGTGGAAGATAATGAAGGCATTAGGAAAAGTATTCAAGTATGGAGATAATGTAGATACAGATGTTATCATTCCAGCAAGATATCTAAATTCATTCGATGCACAAGAGTTGGCGAAACATGCAATGGTAGATATTGATCCAGAATTTGCTGGTAAAGTCCAGCAAGGAGATTTGATTGTTGCAAATAAAAACTTTGGATGTGGATCGTCAAGAGAACATGCGCCATTGTGCTTAAAGGCAGCAGGAGTAAGCTGTGTAATCGCCGAGACATTTGCACGTATCTTCTATAGAAATGCGATTAATATCGGACTTCCAATTATTGAATGCGTAGAAGCAGCAAGAGGTATTGAAGCGGGAGACGAAGTGGAAGTAGATTTTGATACAGGAATGATTTATAATAAAACTAAAGGCACAGAGTTTAAAGGTCAGCCATTCCCAGAATTTATGCAAAATATTATTGCGGCAGAAGGATTGGTAAATTATACGAATAACAAAAAGAATGGATAAAGAGGAGTTCGTTTAGATGAGTGTATTGTACAAAAGCACGAGAAGTGCAGAAAAAGAGTTTAAAGCGTCAGAGGCGATTTTAAAAGGATTAGCAGATGATGGTGGTTTATTTGTTCCAACTAGTATCCCAAAGTTACCAATTACTATGGAAGAATTGAAAGATATGAACTATCAAGAAGTAGCATATCAAGTGATGAAAGAGTTTCTTTCGGATTTTACAGAAGTAGAGTTAAAAGGATGTATTGAGAAAGCATATGATGATAAGTTTGATACGAAAGAGATTGCACCTCTTGTAAAAGTCGATGACACGTATTACCTAGAATTGTTCCATGGTTCTACGATTGCATTCAAAGACATGGCACTTTCGATTTTGCCACATCTTATGACTACATCGGCAAAGAAAAATCATGTTACGAAGGAAATTGTGATTCTTGCTGCTACATCGGGGGATACAGGGAAAGCTGCACTTGCAGGGTTTGCGGATGTAGAAGGAACTAGTATTATTGTGTTCTATCCTAAGGATGGCGTAAGTAAAGTTCAAGAATTGCAAATGACGACTCAAAAAGGAAAGAACACTTCTGTTGTTGCAATTGATGGGAATTTTGATAATGCACAAACAGGTGTAAAGCAAATGTTTGAAAGTAAAGAGTTAGCAGCAGAACTCGCAGAAGCAGGATATCAATTTTCATCAGCCAATTCGATTAATATAGGAAGATTGGTACCTCAGATTGTATATTATGTATATGCTTATGCAAAGTTATTAAAACAAGAAGAATTAGTTGCAGGGGAGTTGCTAAATGTAGTGGTGCCAACTGGAAACTTTGGAAATATTTTAGCAGCGTATTATGCAAAAGAGATGGGTGTACCGATTGGAAAGTTGATTTGTGCAAGCAATGAGAATAAAGTACTGTTTGATTTCTTTGAAACGGGTGTATATGATAGAAATAGAGAGTTTATACTTACAACCTCACCATCTATGGATATACTGATATCTAGTAACTTGGAACGATTAATTTACGCTGTAGCAGGAAATGATGCGAAGAAAAACAAAGAATTGATGGATTCTCTTCGAATGGAAGGCTCCTATTGTGTCTCAGAGAATATGAGAACTCAGATGAAGAATTTTGTAGGAGGTTATGCAACGGAATCTGAAGTGAGCAAAGACATCAAGGCAGTATATGAACATTCGGGATATGTACTAGATACCCATACAGCGGTTGCAGATGTTGTTTGTAAAAGATACCAAGCGGAACATGATGATACTACAAAGTGTCTAATCGCTTCAACAGCTAGTCCGTACAAATTCACAGATAGTGTAATGGAAGCTATTGACAAAAAGTACAAAGGAAAAGATTCGTTTGAGTTAATTCATGAGTTGTGTGAGCTTGCAAATGTAGAAATTCCGCATGCGATTAAAGAAATTATGGATGCAGAAGTGGTGCATACTACGAATTGTGCAGTGGCAGAGATGGAACAGGTAGTAAAGAAAATTTTAAAAATTAAAGAGTAGGTGTAATCTATGGAGAGTTTTGACTTATTTTTAGGCGGTTTTGCTTTGTTATCTGGTTTGTACTGCTTTTATGCTGTGTATGTTATGAAGAAAACTGGAATCATCAACACAACAGTGCTTCTTGATAGGGAGACAGCTAAAAGGGAATGCAGTAATCCAGGAGAATTTATCACAAAGGCTTCGCCGAAATTAATTGTTTTGGGAAGTTCTATTGTACTCTATGGAGTGATACTATTATTAAGTACCGTTATTTCAGGATTGTTAAATATAACATTGGTTTTTATTCTTGTTGAGTTCGCGGTACTAATTTGGTATGCAATTGGTGTAAACAAGTTAAAAAAGCAATATTATAATTAGTGAAATTTTTAACAGAGATATTGCAAGAAAATATATAAAAAGGTGTTAAAATCGTGAAAAGGTAATAAAAATATATACAAAAATGCAAGTTAATGCAAGTTAACTTGCATTTTTGGGTTAAAAAACGGTAAAGATTACGAAAAAACGGTGTGAAATGAAAAATGAAAAAACAAAACTTTCAAAAAAAGATTGACTTTAGGTAGAGAAAATGAGATAATGATATCAAATTCGGAATTTAAGGAGGAATATTTAAAATGGCAACAAAAGCAAATTATCCATTAAGCGAGATTGGTGCAGGGAAAACAGGTTTTTCTAAAACAAGATCAATCATCGAAGCAGCATTTTACGGAAATAACGTAATCAAAGTTAACACATTGAAAGAGGCTTATGAATTAGCTAAGACATCTCCAGGTACTGTAGTGACAGATATGCCAGTTTACAGAGGGGAAGAATTCGGACTTGAGTCAGATGCGAAAGTATTACTTTTTAATGACGGAGCTATTACAGGACGTTATGCAGCAGCTAGAAGAATCTCAGGAGAGCCAGGAGTAAACTGTGGTGAACTTGATAAAGTAGCTATGGATGCAATCTATGAGACTCGTTATAAGACAATGTATCACGCGGAAGTTTATGTTGGACTTGACCCAGAATTTATGGTAAAAGCTCACTTAATGATTCCAGAAGGTGAAGAAAATATATTATATTCTTGGATGTTAAACTTCCAATATATGGCAGATGAGTATGTGAAGATGTACAAGAACTCTGTAATGGTAGGAGATGGAAAAGAAGCAGATATCTATATCTTCTCTGACCCACAATGGAATGGTTCTGACCGTCCAGGAGTAGACTTGAGCTGCCTAAGCGATCCAAAATGCTTATGCTACTTTAATACAGATACTAACTGTGCATGTATCCTAGGTATGAGATACTTTGGAGAGCACAAAAAAGGAACTCTTACAATGGCTTGGGCAATTGCTAACCGTAACGGATATGCATCATGCCACGGTGGACAAAAAGAGTACACATTAGCAGATAATAGCAAGTATGTTGCATCTGTGTTCGGATTATCTGGATCAGGAAAATCAACAATTACACATGCTCAACACGGTGGAAAATACGGAATTACAGTACTTCACGATGATGCATTCATCATCAATACAGATACTTGTTCATCTGTAGCTTTAGAGCCATCTTACTTTGATAAGACTCAAGATTATCCAGCAGGATGTGAAGATAATAAGTACTTAGTAACAGCACAAAACTGTTCAGCTACTATTGACGAAGAAGGAAAAGTTCAATTAGTAACAGAAGATATCAGAAATGGTAATGGACGTGCTATTAAGTCTAAGTTATGGTCACCAAACCGTGTGGACAAGATTGATGCACCTTGTAATTCAATCTTCTGGATTATGAAAGATCCTACAATTCCACCAGTAGTAAAATTAAAAGGATCTGCACTTGCATCAGTTATGGGAGCTACTCTAGCTACTAAAACATCATCAGCAGAGCGTGTTGCAGCAGGAACAGATATGAATGCACTTCGTTTCGTACCTTATGCAAACCCATTTAGAACATATCCTCTAGTAAATGACTATGAGAAGTTCAAGAAATTAGTTGAAGAGAAGAATGTTGATTGCTACATCATCAATACTGGAGACTTCATGGGCAAGAAAGTTCAACCTAAAGATACACTTGGAATTCTTGAAGCAATTGTAGAAGGAAAAGCAGAATTTAAGCAATGGGGTAACTTCACAGATATCGAAATCTTCGAGTGGGAAGGATTTGTACCAGATCTTAACAATGCTGATTACAAAAAGCAATTAAGCGATGGAATGGCTTCTCGTGTTGTAGCAGTTGAGAAATTTGCAACAGCTAAAGAAGGATACGATAAGTTACCAGACGAAGCTTTAGAAGCAATCAAGAAGATTGTTGCTGAGTTAGCTTAATAAATAGAGTTTATTCAAAGCCTTGCCCAATATTGGGTGAGGCTTTTGTAAAAAGTAGTAACAATTCAGCCTAACATCTCGGATAGGTCGTTACACGACCAATTACGCTACTACGTAGCTATATCCTCGATTACGGCAAAGCGCCTTATGGCTGTATTACAAGGTTCATCTGCTGCTATGCAAGCATATCGCAGAATCACTTGTATTCAGCCGCAAGGCTGAATTGTTACAAAAAGTAGTTAAATTTTTTCGAAAAATCTTGTTATTTTTGCGATGTTGGGATATAATACTTATAGAACCTGGGGTGTACGACAACTCTTGTTATTTTGAACCTACAACTACGTTTACGGGATTCCTATATTTTTAATACGATGTCAGGCCATCAGTGAGTAGTGGAAGATTGAGGATTGAATGCGGTTGCCCACCTAGCTTTGGCTAGGCGTCAAAATACAGGAAACGGCATTTTGGGTGTTACATAGGATAAGATGAAGTTATAATCTACATAGAAGATGAATTACATTTTAGACTACTAAAGATGAGATGAGATACTTGGTTATTTCGTTAAGTAAAGCAGCTGCATGAGCAGCTGCTTTTTTGCATAGATTAGAGATTATAAGTTGGCAGCGTATGAAGAAATGAGGGGTATAGGTTGAAGTATAATTGGATAAAAGAAATGAAAGAAAAATTAATATGGTTGCATCGAAATAAGAAAATATGGATAGTAATACTGAGTATAGTAGCAGTTTTTTTAGTGGTTTTAAAACTTGTAGAATCCCAAGAGGAACTCCCGAAAGTTAAAATAGAAGAGCCTGAAGTGATAGAGAATGAGGGAGCAAAAGAAGAACAAGAAGCAAAAGAAGAGTTGGAGACGCTGATAACAACAATTCGAGTGTTATTAAAGACGAATGGATTTGCTGAATTGACTCATTCAACTGTTCAAGTTATGGCACCAGGTGGTGTGAAAATAATGAAAACTGGAAGTGAAGAAATTGTTCCAGGTGGGCAAATCATAGAGATTCTTCCAAGTGATCCTAGATTTGCTGAGGGGAGCATTGTTCTAGAACCTGTGGTAGAAGGAGAGAAGATTCAGGTTCATTCTATCCAAAGGGGAGCAGGAATTCCTTTTTATGCTGGAATCATTGAACTGTTTTCTACTCAAGAGGGAATAGCTATTGTAAATGAATTGGATTTAGAAGACTACTTGAAAGGTGTATTGCCAAGTGAAATGCCATCATATTTTGAAAAAGAAGCATTAAAGGCACAAGCTGTATGTGCTAGAAGCTACGCTTACAATCATATGACAGGATATGCATACCCAGAGTATGAAGCACATGTAGATGATAGCACTTCTTATCAGGTTTATAATAATTCAACAGAGTCAGAGATGGGTAATTTAGCTATAGATGAGACAAAAAATGAGAAATTGGGATATAACGGAAGTGTGATTACGACATATTTTTTCTCCACCTCTAGTGGGCATACGACAGATCTAGGAGCATGGGGAACGGAAATGACAGATACAAATGCATATCTAAAAGGAATTCCTGTTATGGAAGGGGAACATGTGTATGAATCACACCTCCCTTGGTATCATTGGAGTGTGACGATGTCTAGGAAGGAATTAGAGTATATGCTGGAGTTGAATACAAAAACTGAAATCGGAAATTTACAGACTTTTGAGGTGACGAGACGAGGCGTAGGAGAGATTGCATTAGAAATCAAGGCAACTGGAGATGCTGGAGAAATTATAGTTCAGACAGAAAATAAAATTCGTAGGGCACTAGGGGGTACTAGTTATTCGATTCAAAAAAATGATGGCACTGTTGTCACTGGAACGACATTGTTACCAAGTGCTTTTTTCGAAGTTGTGAATCAAGGTGATGATTTTGTTATAACAGGTGGAGGTTATGGGCATGGTATTGGAATGAGTCAACATGGAGCAAATGAGATGGCAAAAGCAGGAAAGTCGTATCAAGAAATTCTTTATACTTTTTATGTAGGGACTGAGATTATTGAATAATCAGAAAAGTTATGTTACTATTTTAAGAAGGACAGTAGAAAAAGGGGGATGACAGATGCGAAGATATTATTTATTGATGCGTATCTTTTTACGAGAAGCAAATAGAAGTCATATCAGTGCATATGCATCGCAAGCAGCATATTTTTTTATGTTATCATTAGTGCCGATATTGCTATTATTGACTATGTTAGTTCAATATACATCAGTATCGCAAGCAGACGTATTGGCGTATATTATGGAGATATTTCCACAGACGATTAATACAATGATTACTTCGTTGGTAGAGCAAGCGTATAACCAGTCTGTTGGATTTTTACCGGTTTCGATTGTAGTGGCTTTGTGGTCATCTTGTAGAGGCGTACTTTCGTTGTCGAGAGGGCTAAGTTTGGTGAATCATAAATTAGAAACGCGAAATTATATTTTCCTTCGAATCAGAGCAGCATTTTATATGTTATTGTTTTTGATTTCAATCATACTATCGTGGGTATTGCTTGTATTTGGAAATTCTATTAATAAGATGGTTGAAGAACATTTTCAAATATGGGCTGAGGTGGTTAAATTAGTTTTAAGTTTTAGGGTTTTGATTTCCGTAGCGGTATTGTGTGTGGTATTTATTCTTGTTTATAAATATTTGCCAAACAGAAAGGAAACTGTTAAAAACTTGATACCTGGTGCAGTGTTTAGTGCGATAGGATGGGTTGTGGTCTCTTTTGGAATTTCAGTCTACGTAGATGTATCAAAAGGGTTTCAAGACATGTATGGTAGCTTTACTACAGTAGCACTTTCTTTGCTTTGGATGTATGCTTGTATGTATATTTTGTTGATTGGAGCACAGATTAATGTATTTAAGAGGCAATTAGAGAGAAAACACCTTGACAAGTGAGTCACATATGTTAGAATAAGGAAGAAATTAGAATATACAAAGGCGATGATTGTGTTAAGTAGAGTTTTATTTTCCAACAGAGAGAGAGGTCAATAGCTGAAAGACTTCTTTGGTTCAGATGAAAGGTTGAAGTTCGCACAGGAGCTGCATTTTTGAAATGAGTAGAAGATGACGTGCCTACACGTTACGTAGCTAAGGGTCTATATGATATGAATATAGAAATTAGGGTGGTACCGCGATATGACTTCGTCCCTTTTGGGGATGGAGTTTTTTTATGTACAAGGAAGCAGTGCTTCCATTGCATAAAGGAATAAGTTTGAAAGGATACTTTGAATATGAAAGAAAAATTACAATCAATCAAAGAGGAAGCTTTAGTACAGATTAAAGCTTGTGAGTCACTGGAACTATTGAATGACGTTAGAATTAAGTACCTGGGAAAAAAAGGTGAATTAACTGCTGTTTTAAAAGGTATGAAAGATGTGTCAGCAGAAGATCGTCCTAAAGTAGGGCAAATGGTAAATGAAACACGCGAAGCGATAGAGTCTGCTTTGGAAGCTTCAAAGTCTATTATGGAGAAAGAGTTGCGTGAAGCTAAATTAAAAGAAGAAATAATTGATGTAACACTACCAGCTAAAAAAGTGAATATGGGACATAGACATCCTAATACAATAGCACTTGAAGAGGTGGAGAGAATTTTTGTTGGGATGGGATATGAAGTGGTGGAAGGTCCTGAAGTAGAGTATGATAAGTATAACTTTGAAAAATTGAATATTCCAGAGAATCACCCAGCAAAAGATGAACAAGATACATTCTATATCAATAAGGAAATTGTACTTAGAACACAGACTTCACCAGTGCAAGCGAGAATTATGGAGGAAGGTAAATTACCGATTTGTATCCTTTCGCCTGGACGAGTATTTCGTTCAGATGAGGTAGATGCAACACATTCACCATCTTTCCATCAAATTGAAGGTTTAGTAATTGATAAGAATATTTCTTTTGCAGACTTAAAAGGTACATTAGATGTATTTGTAAAAGAATTATTCGGAGAAGAGACAAAGACAAAATTTAGACCTCACCATTTTCCGTTTACAGAGCCAAGTGCGGAAGTAGATGTTACTTGCTTTAAATGTAAAGGTTCAGGTTGCCGTTTCTGTAAAGGTTCAGGTTGGATTGAAATTTTAGGATGCGGAATGGTTCACCCACATGTTCTGGAAATGTGTGGAATTGATCCAAAAGAGTATACAGGGTTTGCATTTGGAATGGGATTAGAGCGTATTGCCTTACTAAAATACGAGATAGACGATATGCGTTTATTATATGAAAATGACATTCGCTTTTTGAAGCAATTCTAAAATAAAACAATAAATATTTAGGAGGAAGAACATGAATACTTCGTTATCATGGATTAAGCAATACGTTCCAGAATTGGACGTAGATATAAAGACATATGTAGATGGAATGACTCTTTCGGGAACCAATGTGGAAGGGTATGAAAAATTAGATGAAAACTTAGAAAAAATTGTAGTAGGACAAATTACTAAAATAGAAAAGCATCCAGATGCAGATAAACTTGTAGTGTGCCAAGTAAATATTGGAAGTGAGAGCGTGCAAATTGTAACAGGAGCAACCAATGTAGAAGAAGGACTAAAAGTACCAGTTGTTCTAGATGGTGGTCGAGTTGCAGGTAGCAAAGATGGTAAGGCGATTGCTGGTGGAATGAAGATTAAAAAGGGTAAGTTAAGAGGTGTGGAAAGCTATGGGATGATGTGTTCGATCGAAGAATTAGGATCAACAACAGAGATGTACCCAGAATCACCAGAGAATGGAATCTATATCTTTGAAGATAGTGTAGAAGTTGGGACATGTGCAATCAAAGAACTTTCAAGAGACGATGTAATCGTAGAGTACGAAGTGACTTCAAATCGTGTGGATTGTTTTAGTGTGGTTGGACTTGCAAGAGAAGCAGCGGCTACGTTTAGAAAAGAATTTCACCCACCAGTGATTGCGAAGACAGGTGATAATGATGATGTAAATAATTATATAAAAGTGACAGTAGAAGATAGTGAGCTATGCCCGAGATATTGTGCTAGAGTAGTGAAAAATGTGAAGATTGGCCCATCTCCAAAATGGATGCAAAGACGATTGGCTTCTGTTGGAATTAGACCTATCAACAACATGGTTGATATTACCAATTATGTAATGGAAGAGTTAGGACAACCAATGCATGCATTTGATTTGTCGACAATCGAAGGGAATGAAATCATTGTTCGTCACGCAAAGGAAAATGATACATTCGTTACATTGGATGGACAAGAGCGTAAATTAGATGAGAGTGTATTAATGATTTGTGACGGAAAGAAGCCTGTTGCAATTGCAGGAATCATGGGTGGAGAAAATTCTATGATTACGGACTCAGTAGAGACGATGCTTTTAGAGTCAGCTTGTTTTGATGGTACAAACATCCGATTATCCAGTAAAAAGGTTGGACTCAGAACAGATGCGTCTGGTAAGTTTGAAAAAGGTTTGGATCCAAATAATGCAGAATTAGCAATAAATCGCGCATGCCAACTAATCGAGGAACTTGGAATTGGTGAAGTGGTAGGCGGAATGGTAGATGCTTATGGAAAGAAAAAAGAGCCGGTGCTAATTCCGTTTGAAGTTGAAAAAATCAATGGTTTACTAGGAACAGATATTTCGAAAGAAGAGATGCTAGAGTATTTTGGTTATGCAGGTTTAGAGTATAAAGAAGAGACAAATGAGGTGATTGCACCTACATTTAGACATGATTTATTCCGCACTGCTGACTTAGCGGAAGAAGTTGCTAGATTTTATGGATACGATAACATTCCTACAACACTTCCAAGTGGGGAAGCGACTACTGGAAAGTTATCTTACAAACTTCGTGTAGAAGCAATGGCTAGAGGTGTAGCAGAATTTTGTGGATTCAGTCAAGGAATGACCTATTCTTTTGAAAGTCCAAAAGTATTTGATAAGTTGATGTTTGCAGAAGATGCAAAAGAGCGTGCAGTGGTTACAATTATGAATCCTCTAGGGGAAGATTATAGTGTTATGAGAACAACTTCTCTAAATGGAATGCTGACTTCACTTGCAACGAATTATAACCGTAGAAATAAAAATGTAAAACTGTATGAATTAGGGAATATTTATTTACCAAAGCAAGTTCCTGTTACAGAACTTCCAGAAGAGAGAATGCAATTGACACTTGGAATGTATGGTGAGGGCGATTTCTTTTCGATGAAAGGTGTAGTTGAAAGCTTATTTGAAAAAGCAGGAATGAATCAACGAATCGCATATAACCCAAATGAGAAAAAGCCATATTTACATCCAGGACGTCAAGCGGTAGTAGAGTACGGTGGTGAAACAATTGGTTATTTGGGTGAAATTCATCCAGAAGTTGCTGATAGATACAACATCGGCGATAGAGTGTATGTCGCAGTGATTGATATGCTGACATTTGAGCAGTTTGTGAACTTTGATCGCTTGTATGAAGGGATTGCGAAGTTCCCAGCTGTAACACGTGATTTGAGTATGGTAATGCCAAAAGAAATTATGGTGGGAGAAGTAGAAGCTATCATTATGAAAAATGGTGGAGCATACTTAGAAAGTTGTGAACTTTTTGACTTGTATGAAGGAAATCAGATTAAAGAAGGATGCAAATCAGTGGCGTATTCCATTGCCTTTAGAGCAAAAGATAAGACTTTGGAAGAAAATGATATTGCGCCAGCAATGAAGAAGATATTGAAAGAATTGGGAAGATTAGGAATCGAGTTACGTCAATAGAAGATAAGATAAAGAGGTGGACATGGAGAAGAAACAGATAATAGGTTTAGTTGTAGCAATAATCGGATTTATTACAATTGGGGTTACAAGTGTGTTGGTTAATTCAGCGTGGAATAACTTTTGGTCTGTTGATGAGACAGAGAGCAATCTATGGAGTGACCTTGCAGCATCCTCTTTGGGAGAGACGCCGCCGCTCGAAGATTATATCGGAATTGTGTCAGTAGAAGGGACGATTCAACCACAAAGTTATGAGACTACAATCTTTGGAACGATTTCTGAAGGGTATCAGCACGATGCTATGATGGATTATATCGATGCTATGATGGTGGATGATTACAATCAGGGAATATTGATGTACATCAACTCTCCAGGAGGAACGGTGTATGAATCAGAAGAACTATATAATAAAGTGCGCGAATACCAAGAGTTTACAGGTAGACCAGTATGGAGCTATATGGCTCATTATGCGGCGTCAGGTGGCTATTATGTTACAGCATCAGCTGATAAGATTTACGCCAATATGAATACCACAACAGGTTCTATAGGGGTAATTATGAGTATGTATGATTTGTCAGGTCTTTATGAAAAATTGGGGATTGAAGAAGTGACAATTACCAGTGGAGTGAATAAAGCAAGTGATCCAAACAGCCCAGAACAAATTGCAATTTACCAATCCATTGTTGATGAGAGTTATGAACGATTTGTGGATGTCATTGAGCATGGCAGAGGAATGACAGAAGAGCAAGTGAAGGCACTTGCAGATGGAAGAGTATATACGGCTACACAAGCAGTAGATAACGGATTAATTGATGAAATCTCTTCGTATGAAGTGATGGCAAACGATATGATGTCAGAATTAGGTGTATCGACTTTACACCAACCAACGAGTGAATTGACGATGGGTAGCTTACTATTAAATCAAATACAGGGATTAATACCAAAATCAGAAGCAGAGATATTGATGGATGTAACGGAGCAGTTTGAAAGTGGGGTGCCATTATACTATGCAGAACAGATACAGTAGTGAAATGACAAAGGTGTGGGTGTTTGCTGGATTTGGAGCGAGACTTGCAGCTTATCTAATTGATATTGCACTTTGTACACTAGTGTTTTGGCAACTTGAATCACAAGTTTTATGGGTATTGATGTTCAGTGATGGTACAATGCTCGAAATGCCACTGATTTACAATTACACATTGCTTGATATATTGTCATACTTAGGAACAGTATCCTATTTCGTAGTAATGACTCGAATGAGTGGAAGAACACTTGGTAAGTTTGTTATGAACTTAAATGTTGTGTCAAAAACAGGTGAACCGCTTACATGGTTTCAAGTGATTTATAGAGAAACAGTTGGAAAGTTTTTAAGTGGTCTAATTTTATCGGCAGGATATTTGATGGTTATTGTAGATAAAAAGAAACGTGGACTGCACGATCGATTGTCAGATACGTTGGTAATCTATGAAAAACGACTTGGCACGATAAAGAGAGTGCAACACGTCACAGTTAGCGTGCCGCAACCTACGAGACCGGTGATGCCACAGAGTATGCAACCAGTACCACCACAGAGTGTACGACCAGTACCACCAGAAGTCGTTCAGTCAAGATATATACCGCTTCAATCACAGAAGCAAGGAGCAGATGAGATAGAAAAAGAGATAGAGAAAGAAAAAGAGGAAGTAGAACATGAAGAAAGAGGATTTTAACTTTCATCTTCCGGAAGAATTGATAGCACAAGATCCATTACTTGATCGTTCCAGTTCTAGACTTTTAGTGTTGGACAAAGACAAGGGGAACTTGGAGCATAAGAGATTCACAGATGTTTTAGATTACTTGCAACAAGGAGATTGTCTGGTAATTAATGACACAAAAGTCCTACCCGCTCGCTTAATAGGTGAACGAGAAGGTACGGGTGGAAAAGTAGAGGTTTTATTGCTGAAGCGCAATGCAGACGATGTGTGGGAAACACTAGTAAAACCAGGTAAGAAGGCAAGACCTGGCATGCGTATCAGCTTTGGCGATGGTTTGCTAAGTGGTGAAGTGCAAGAAATTGTTGAAGAAGGGAATCGTTTGGTGAAATTCTTTTATGAGGGTATCTTTGAAGAGGTTCTAGATGAATTAGGGCAAATGCCATTACCGCCTTATATTACACATGAATTAGAAGATAAGAATCGTTATCAGACGGTATATGCAAAAAATAGTGGGTCAGCAGCAGCGCCTACGGCAGGTCTTCATTTTACTCCAGAGTTGCTAGAGAAGATTGAAGAAAAAGGGATTGGGATTGCAAGAGTGACCTTACATGTAGGACTTGGAACATTTAGACCGGTAAAGGTGGAAAATATTTTAGAACACCATATGCATTCGGAATTTTATGAGATTTCAAAGGAAGCGGCAAATCAGATTAACCTTGCAAAAGAAAATGGGAAAAAAGTGATCTGTGTTGGAACGACAAGTTGCAGAACGGTGGAATCAGCAGCTAGAGACATTAAGGGGTGTAAGTTAAAGGCATGTAGTGGCTGGACAGATATATTTATCTATCCAGGCTATCAATTTCAAATCTTAGATTCGTTGATTACGAATTTTCACCTTCCAGAATCTACATTAATTATGCTGGTATCTGCATTGGCTAGTAGAGAGAGGGTAATGACTGCCTATGAATCGGCAGTTGAAGAAAAATATCGTTTTTTCTCTTTTGGGGATGCGATGCTTATTCACTAATGCCTGTTCCAATTTGCCAAAGGTAATGAGCGTCAGAATTGAATAGTTTTTTACAAGTTTTTAGATGAGGGTGCGCATCACAAAGCACCCTTGTTTTTTTATAATCTTTTATCTCCACAATATCAAAAGGGCTATCAGGTGGAATAAACCCAAGATTGGATAGTACACTAGTTGAAGTTTTTTCTATATGGGAAGGAAACCATATCCCTTGGAATGTTTCCATAAGTGCAGGGATATCATCAAAAGAGATATCAGTAGCGCTGATTAAAAGGCGCTTCACCTCTCCGATAGGTTCATCTTCGTCGTTAAGAATTAATTGCTCGCCAAAAATCTTAGGTTTATTCTCGATGTCTAAGAGATGATTATAGACATAAGAACTGAAAGCGAGAGCCTTTTCCAATGAGGAAAATAGGCATACTACATGCACCTCTTCAGAAGTGGTCAGTTCCATTCCTGGAATGACTGTGATACCATAGTCTGCACCATGTTTCATGGCAGGAGCACAGTTGAGGCAGGTATTATGATCAGTAATAGCGATTACTTTTAATCCCTTCAAAAAAGCCATTCCAACGATATTAGCCGGTGTCATATCTTTGTCTCCGCAAGGGGATAAACAAGTGTGGATATGTAAATCGTATGGTACAGGAATCATACGCGTATCAACTCGTGAATTTTTAGTCCGGCTACAAAAGAAGGGAGTTTGGTTTTGATTAAAGTAATATTTTCAGCAAGTGCTTTGTTAATCGTAGCTTCTGGGACTTCTGTATTCTCTGAAAAAATAATACAAGAAGCATCCGCAAGAGAAGCAACTGCAAGAGTGTTCATATTTGCAACAACAGTAATCCAAGCACCATCCGCTGGACATTGTCCCATAGCAACACTGAGTAAATCACAACAAAAAATTTCTTTGATTTCACGAGCCTCATCTCCGGGAACGATTATATTGAATTCTTTGATTTCTGATAAGTTATGTACGGTCATAAAAGTCAGTCCTTTCTCGATTTTAATTGATTTTCCATTTCGTCTAGTTCTTCTTTCAAGTGATTGGTATATTCTTTTAGTACATAGATACAATCATTGGCTTGGGCACGACCTCGAACTACATCTTCGGCAAGTGCTTTGCAAGTGGGAGCACCACAAGTGCCACAATCCAATCCAGGTAATTGTTTTTCCAAGGACTCAACCGCTGAAAGCATGGTAATACTCTCTTGAAGTGTAGAGCCTAGTTGGAAAACGGGTTCAAACACAATCTTTTCATTCCAGTTATAGTCGGTGTCTAATTCTTTTTCAATACTAGTTCTTGTAATAGGGAGATAGCGATTCAATTTTTTGAGTTTTGTAATTGCAATATAAGGGTTCTCGACATTAAGGACACCGCCTACACAACCGCCACTGCAAGAATTTAATTCAATAAAATCAATATCAGGCAATTTTTCATCCTCTAAGTCTTCAAGAACCGGAATAATGTTGTCGATACCATCAGCTGCTAAATAACTGTCAGTAAGAAGACCAGCAATTTCCCCCCCACTTGAACCCCAACCAATTCCTATTTTTCCAGAATGAGACAAGGCTTTTAACTCATCTGGGTCGTGAGTCATATGAGGTAATAATCTAGGATAGATATCTTTAATAGCTACTACATGATCAATGTTACTTTTTGAGACACCAAGTGGAGAACGTGCATAGGTCACTTTTGAAGGACAAGGAGAGATGAAGATAATTCCAATGTCTTTTGCAGGAAGACCGGTTGCTTTTACAGCGTGAGCGCGTGCTAATTGTGCAGCAACTTCAACTGGTGGCTTTAATGGCAGAAGTTTTGGTATTAGAGAAGGAAACTTCACTCGAATTAATCGAACTACGGTAGGGCATGCAGTACTGATAAAAGGTGTATCCTCCTTATGTGTGGCTATATATTTTCTAGATGCTTCTGATACCAATTCGGCAGCAGCACTTACTTCGTATACTGCATCAAATCCAATTCGTATCAAAGCATTTAAAACGGTGTCTACATATTCTAAATTGTTGAATTGCGCATAGAGAGAAGGTGCTGGAAGAGCCACCGTATATTTGTACGAGTTCAATACATCTAACGAATCAAAAACAGGAACTTTTGCATGGTGTGGGCAATGTCGAATACATTTGCTGCAATCGATGCAATGTTCATCATTAATAATCGCTTTACCATTGTGAACTCTAATCGCTTGTGTTGGGCAGTGTTTAATGCAATTGATGCACCCCTTACAAGCGTCCGTATCTAGTTGGACAGAGTGCATAAATTTATCCATAATGTATTCCTCCTAATTCGTGATAAATATATCCATTGTAACAGTTGTTCCGACATTTGGTGTCGTTTTGATGCTCATATCATCGGAATTTTTTTTCATATTTGGGAGCCCCATACCAGCGCCAAAGCCGAGAGAACGGATATTGTCAGGCGCAGTGGAAAATCCAGCTTGCATAGCCTTTTCTATATCGGGAATCCCTGGACCTTTGTCAGCTAGTATGATATGTATCTTTTCACTATCGACATCAACATTGATGGTTCCGCCATCTGCATGGATGACCATATTAATCTCACCTTCATACATGGCAATTGCTACTTTTCGTATGACAGCATTACTAAGCCCCATCATTTTTAACTTGTTTTTTACATCACTACTAGCTTCGCCAGCTCTGGTGAAATCTTCTTTAGAGACTGTATATTGAAAGGAAATGACATTTTCCATCTAGGCACCTCCTAACAAGCCATGCTGGTATAAAATACCACAAGTTGTAAACATATGGTGTGTAGTGCGTAGAATAACGATATCTTTTTCATCAGCCAATTTTAAAATTTGCTCATCAGGCTGCTTTCCTCTTACGAAGATGATGCAGACTATGTCCATCATTTCAGCAGTACGAACAACTTGCGGATTGCAAAGACCTGTTATTAATATTGAATGTCCTTCTCCATAAGCGAGGACGTCACTCATCATATCTGATGAGAACACGTGACTTGCCTCATGGTCTAGGTGGTTTTCTCCATAAAGAACTTCGGCGTGGATTAAATCTTGAATTGTTTCTATCTTCATTTTAATTCCTCCTTAATTGAGTGTATAGTATGTATCAGTATAGCATTACTGTTGTCAGAATTCAACAATACAACGATGGTTAGTTAAATGAAACTTGTGAAAAGGTTATAAAAATGATGAAAAGATAATGGGAAAACAAGGTATAGATAAAAAAATATCGATTAATTGTGAAAAATGTGATAAATTATAGACAAAGTTAGAGAATGTTTGTAGATTTTTTTTGCGAGATATGATACTCTGTTTGATATGATGAAAAAGTCATGAGACATACCATCAAGAGTATTTATTGAATTACTGTAAAAGGAGGTCTAAAATGCAAACTAAAAAGGAAACAGTTCCATTTAATGGGACGACTGAGCAAGCAGAAGAATTAAAAGCAGCAATTGAAGCGCTAAAAAGTGAAAAAGGTGCGCTAATGCCGATGCTACAAAAAGCACAAGATATTTACGGATATCTTCCAATCGAGGTACAGACAATGATTTCAGATTACTCTGGAATTCCTCTTGAAAAGATATATGGTGTTGCAACATTTTATTCACAATTTTCGCTAACTCCAAAAGGAAAATATCAGATTTCTGTCTGTCTTGGAACAGCATGCTACGTAAAAGGGGCAGGAGATTTATACAATGAATTAATGAAGAAATTGAACATCAAAGGTGGAGAGTGTACTCCAGATGGAAAGTTCTCGCTAGATGCTTGTAGATGTGTAGGCGCTTGTGGTCTTGCGCCAGTTCTTTTAGTGAATGAAGATGTTTATGGTCGTTTGGGTGTAGATGATTTGGACGGCGTATTAGCTAAATACGAATAAAGTTATGATGAATGAAATATCGCTAAATATATTAGATGTTGCAGAAAATTCAACCCGCGCTAAAGCAAAGAATGTAGAGATACGTGTCTTAGCAGATACAGAAAAAAATGATTTGGTAGTAATCATCAAAGATGATGGTTGTGGGATGAGTGAGGAACAGGTGAGTCACGTGACGGATCCTTTTTTTACGACTAGAACTACTAGGAAAGTAGGTCTTGGAATTCCATTTTTTAAAATGGCAGCAGAGCTTACAGGTGGATCATTTCGTATTGAATCAAAGATAGGCGTAGGAACTGAAGTGGAAGCGATATTTAAATTAAACAGTGTAGATCGAATGCCGCTAGGTGATATCAATGCGACAATCTATATGTTGATTTCTTATCATGAAGATACCAATTTTAATTATGAATATAAGATAAATGAACAGTCATTTGTATTAGATACAGTGGAACTTCGAAATATCATAGGATATGTTTCTTTTCAAGAGCCAGAGATTAGTCAGTTTATTAAAGGGTATTTAGAAGAAAACAAATTAGAAGTAGACAAAGGTACAGAAATCGAAATTTAAAATGAAAGGTGATAACTATATGAAATCGTTAGAAGAATTAAAAGCAATCCGTGAAAAAATGGAAGGTAAAGTTGGAGTGAGAAGTGAAAGCTCAGACCAAATTCGTGTAATTGTAGGAATGGCTACTTGTGGAATCGCAAGTGGAGCAAGACCAGTACTTACTGCTCTTTCTGATAAAGTACAAGAAGAGAATATGGCAGATAAGATTAGTGTTACTCAAACAGGATGTATCGGATTATGTCAATATGAGCCAATCGTTGAAGTGTTAGAGGCAGGAAAAGAAAAAGTTACTTATGTAAAGGTTACTCCTGAAAAAGCGGAGGAGATATTCAACTACCACTTAAAAGATGGAAAAGTAATGACAAAATATACGATGAGTGCGAATCAAGAATAAAGGGGGTAAATACTTATGTATCGTTCACATGTCTTAGTGTGCGGAGGAACAGGATGTACTTCTTCAGGAAGTGAAAAAATCATCGAAACTCTAGAAAAAGAAATAAATAGCGCAGGTTTGCAAGCAGAAGTAGGTGTAGTAAAGACAGGTTGTTTTGGACTTTGTGCCTTAGGTCCAATTATGATTGTGTATCCAGAAGCTACATTTTACTCAATGGTAAAAGAAGAAGATATTAAAGAAATCGTAGAAGAGCATCTATTAAAAGGTCGTGTAGTATCAAGACTTCTATATGATGAGACAGTAAGTGGAGAAGAAGTACTTCCTCTTCAAGAGACTGGATTCTACAAGAAGCAATTAAGAATTGCTCTTAGAAACTGCGGTGTTGTTAACCCAGAAAATATCGAAGAATACATCGGAACAAGAGGATATGAAGCTCTTGGTAAAGTGTTGACAGAGATGAAGCCAGAAGACGTAGTTCAAGTAATGTTAGACAGTGGTCTAAGAGGACGTGGGGGCGGTGGTTTCCCAACTGGACTGAAGTGGAAGTTTGCAGCAGGAAGTGTATCGGATCAAAAATACGTTTGTTGTAACGCGGATGAGGGAGATCCAGGGGCATTTATGGATCGTGCCATCTTAGAAGGAGATCCACACGTAGTGCTAGAGGCTATGGCTATCGCAGGATATACAATCGGAGCTAACCAAGGTTATATCTATGTTCGTGCTGAGTACCCAATCGCAATTGATCGTTTGAACATTGCTATTGGACAAGCAAGAGAGCTAGGACTATTAGGAAAAGACATCTTTGGAACAGGATTTGATTTTGATATTGAATTAAGACTTGGAGCTGGAGCATTCGTTTGTGGAGAAGAGACTGCACTTATGACTTCAATCGAAGGAAATCGTGGAGAACCAAGACCAAGACCACCATTCCCAGCGGTAAAAGGACTTTTCGAAAAGCCAACAATCTTAAATAACGTTGAGACTTATGCGAATATTCCACAAATCATCTTAAATGGTGCAGAGTGGTTTGCGTCAATTGGAACAGAAAAATCAAAAGGAACAAAAGTATTTGCGCTTGGTGGAAAAATCAAGAACACTGGACTTGTAGAAGTTCCAATGGGAACAACACTTAGAGAAGTAGTAGAAGAAATCGGTGGAGGAATTCCAGACGGTAAGAAGTTCAAGGCTGCTCAAACTGGTGGACCATCAGGTGGATGTATTCCAATCGAACACTTTGATGTGCCAATCGATTTTGATAACTTAAGTGCAATCGGATCTATGATGGGATCAGGTGGATTAATCGTTATGGACGAAGACAACTGTATGGTTGATATTGCAAAATTCTTCTTAGAGTTTACAGTAGATGAGTCTTGTGGTAAGTGTACACCATGTAGAGTGGGTACAAAGAGAATGTACGAGATCTTAGATAAGATTACAAAAGGTCAAGGAACTATGGAAGACCTAGATAAATTGGAAGAGTTATGCCATCACCTAAAAGGAAACTCACTTTGTGCACTTGGTCAAACTGCACCAAATCCAGTGGTATCTACACTTCGCTACTTTAGAGATGAATACATAGCACATATCGAGCAAAAGACTTGTCCAGCAAAAGTATGTACAGACTTATTAAGCTTTAATATCGAAGCAGATAAGTGTAAAGGATGTACACTATGTAAGCGTGTATGCCCAGTCAATGCAATTGATGGAGAAGTTAAGACACCACATGTGATTGATAAAGATAAGTGTATCAAGTGTGGTCAATGTATTGAGAAGTGTAAGTTTAATGCAATTTACAAAGCGTAGTGGAGGATGGGAAAAATGGATAAATGTAATATTAAAATAAATGGCATTGATGTCCAAGTTGATGCGAATGCTACAATATTGGAGGCAGCACGTGAAGCTGGGTTTAAAATCCCAACACTTTGCTATCTAAAAGAGATTAATGAAATCGGTGCTTGCCGTATGTGTATCGTAGAAGTAAAAGGAGCAAGAAACTTAGTAGCTTCATGCGTGCACCCTGTAAATGAAGGAATGGAAATTACTACAAATTCCAAAGATTTGATCGATGCAAGAAGAAAGACTCTTCAATTGATCTTATCTCAACACAATAAAGAGTGTCTATCTTGCGTAAGAAGTGGAAATTGTGAACTTCAAGGTCTATGTAAGGAACTTGGAGTGACAGATGAGAACTACTTCGATGGCGAAAACACACAATATGACTTAGATGAGTCGGCTACACACATGGTAAGAGATAACAACAAGTGTATCCTTTGCCGTAGATGTACAGCAGTTTGTTCAAAGGTTCAAGGAGTTGAAGTAATCGGAGCAAACGAAAGAGGATTCAATACATTCATTGGTTCACCATTTGAAATGGGACTTGGTGAGACAAGTTGTGTATCTTGTGGACAATGTATCACAGCATGTCCAACAGGAGCCCTATACGAAAAAGATGCTACAGATGATGTGTTGGCAGCAATTGCTGATCCAGAAAAAATCGTACTTGTACAGACAGCACCATCGGTTAGAGCAGCTCTTGGAGAAGAGTTTGGCTATCCAATCGGTACAGATGTAGAAGGGAAGATGGCAGCAGCACTTAGAAGAATTGGGTTTGATAAAGTATTCGATACTGACTTTGCAGCAGACGTTACAATCATGGAAGAAGCAACAGAATTCCTTGATAGAGTACAAAATGGTGGAGTATTACCACTGATTACATCTTGTTCACCAGGATGGGTTAAGTACTGTGAGCACTACTATCCAGAACTACTTCCACACGTATCAAGCTGTAAGTCTCCACAACAGATGTTTGGTGCACTTTCTAAGACTTTCTACGCAGATAAGAACAACATCGATCCAAAGAAAATCGTATGTGTGAGTGTAATGCCTTGTACAGCGAAGAAATTTGAGATTACAAGAGATGATCAAAATGCAGCAGAGGTAGTGCCAGATGTGGATATCGCTATCACTACAAGAGAGTTAGCTGTATTGATTAATAAATGTGGAATTGAATTCACAGCACTTCCAGAAGAGACATTTGACAATCCAATGGGAGAGTCAACAGGTGCAGCAGTAATTTTTGGTGCAACTGGTGGAGTTATGGAAGCGGCACTTCGTACAGCAGTGGAGACATTGACTGGAGAAGAGTTAGCAAACCTTGATTTTACAGATGTTCGTGGAACAAAAGGTGTGAAAGAAGCTACTTACAATGTAGCTGGAATGGATGTAAACGTTGCAGTTGCATCTGGACTTGAAAATGCAAAAGTTGTATTAGAAAAAGTAAAATCTGGAGAAGCAAACTATCACTTCATCGAAGTAATGGGATGCCCAGGTGGATGTGTAAATGGTGGTGGACAGCCAATCGTATGCGCAGATACAAGAAACTTCACAGATGTAAGAAAATTACGTGCAGAAGTTCTTTATAACAACGATGCCAACAAGCCAATCCGTAAATCTCATGAGAATCCATCAGTAAAAGCATTATATGATGAGTACTTAGAGAAGCCGGGTAGCCATAAGGCACACCATATCCTACATACATCATATGTAGAGAGAACAATTAACTAATATTGAGAGAATTAAGAGAGTAGAATGTCAAATTATTCTACTCTCTTTTTGTTTTGGACTTGCAATATTGCAAAAAAGAAGTATAATGAAGCAGGGAGTAGCAACGCTATTTCCCAAACTAAATAAGACAGTTCGAAACCATCCTGTCTATAAATAAAACTAGGAGTCAATTCTATGTAAATTACATAGAATCTTTTATGTTGGATGGATGCTTGAAAGGCATCTTTTTTTATTGGGAAAATATAAGAAGATAAAACATAAGAGGAGGACATTCTGAGAAAGGAAAATATGTTAAGATATTCAGAAATTAAGGAAAAGAACAAAAGAGAGATTGTGTTACTAAGAGGTAATGGATGTAAGTGGAGAAGGTGCAGATTCTGTGATTATCACTTGGATTATTCCAGTGATGAGAAGGAAAATGAGAAGTTGAATGAAGAGGTGCTTCGAGAAGTAACAGGCATGTATGGTGTATTAGAGGTAGTGAATTCAGGAAGTTTTGTGGATTTACCAGAGAGCACAATGAAGAAAATTATGCGTATTTGCAAAGAAAAAGAAATTAGACGGTTACATTTTGAATGTCATTGGAAAGATAGAGCAGCTATAGAGGAGTTGAGAAACCGATTTGAAAAAGCAGGTGTTGTTATCAAGATGAAAATAGGTGTGGAGACATTTGATGAATTATTTCGGGAAAGTTATCTAGACAAAGGTATGGAAGGTGTTAATGCTGAGGAAATTGCACAAATCTACGATGAATGTTGTTTGTTGCAAGGTATTCCAGGGCAAAGTGTAGATTCGATGAAAAAAGATATAGAAACAGGGCTTAAATATTTTGAGCGAGTGTGTATTAATATCATGGAAGAAAATTCGAAAAAGATTAAACCAGATCCTAGCGTGATTGAATTATTTAAAAAGAAGCTATACTCGATTTATAAAGAAGATAAAAGGGTTGACATATTGATGAATAATACAGATTTTGGCGTAGGGGGAAAAGAAGATGAATAACGAAGTGATACTGATAATCAGCTTGATTTTGATTTATGGAGTTGTGCTGTTTTTTTACAAAGCGTTTGGGAGAAGTGGTCTGTATGTTTGGACTGCAATTGCGACAATCGCTGCTAATATAGAAGCATTGGTACTTGTAGAAGCATTTGGCATGGAGATGACATTAGGAAATATTTTATTTGCATCTACATTTTTGGTAACAGATATTTTATCAGAAGTAGAAGGGAAAAATTATGCAAACAAGGCAGTAAAAATGGGGATATCAGTCAATCTTATATTCATCTTGCTAACTAGGAGTTGGTTTCTTTATACACCAAGTGGAAATGATTGGGCAATGCCGTTCATACAACCAGTCTTTAGTAATACAACAAGATTACTAATTGTAAGTATTGTGGTGTATGCTGTTGTGCAAGTATTTGATGTATGGTTTTACCATTTTATATGGAAAAAAACAAGTAGGCGGTGGGGAGATGATAAAAGAGGGCTTTGGATTAGAAACAATGGATCTACTATGGTATCGCAGCTATTAAATACGATATTATTTACATTAGGAGCCTTTATTGAATTATATGACGTATCTACATTGATTAGTATTATGATATCAAGTTATGTTATCTTTATAGTGACTAGTATAGCAGATACGCCAATTCTGTATATAAGTAGGAAGTTGAAAAGTAAATAGAAAACAGAACATTTGTTTGCAAGTGTGAGGAAGCTATGATATAATTCAGATACTATATAAACGAAGTTGTATAGAATTTAGATGTTTGTGAAAACTAGAATTAGATAGATGGAGGTGCAAAGATGGTCGAGTTTAAATTAAAGTCAGAATTCCAACCAACTGGTGATCAGCCACAAGCAATTAAGGAATTAGTGGAAGGATTCAGAGAAGGGAATCAATGCCAGACACTGCTAGGAGTAACTGGATCAGGAAAGACATTTACAATGGCTAATGTTATAAAAGAACTTAAGAAACCAACACTTATCATTGCACACAACAAGACGTTAGCAGGGCAGTTATACGGAGAGTTTAAAGAATTTTTTCCGGATAATGCGGTAGAATATTTTGTGTCTTACTACGACTACTACCAGCCAGAAGCATACGTACCTTCATCGGATACTTATATTGCGAAAGATTCATCTATTAATGATGAGATAGACAAGCTACGCCATTCAGCAACGGCGGCATTAGCAGAGAGAAGTGATGTGATTATTATAGCTAGTGTGTCTTGCATTTACGGATTGGGAAGTCCGATTGACTACCACGAGATGGTTGTTTCATTACGCCCTGGAATGATGAAAGATAGAGATGAGATGATTCATAAGTTAATTGAGATACAATATGATAGAAACGATATGGATTTTCACAGAGGAACATTTCGAGTAAAAGGGGATGTGGTTGATATTTTCCCAGCATATGCAGAAGATTTTGCAGTAAGGGTAGAATTTTTTGGTGATGAAATAGAACGTCTAGTGGAGATTGACCGTCTTACCGGTGAGATTAAGAGTGAATTAGGTCATATCGCTATTTTTCCAGCGTCACATTACGTAGTATCTAAAGATTCAATTTTTCGAGCAACGGAGGCGATTGAAAAAGAACTGGAAGGGCAGATAAAATTTTTCAAAGGCGAAGATAAATTAATAGAAGCACAAAGGATAGAAGAACGAACAAATTTTGATGTAGAGATGTTAAAAGAGACCGGGTTTTGTTCTGGAATAGAGAATTATTCGAGGCATTTAACTGGACTTAAAGCGGGAGAACCACCGCATACTTTAATCGATTATTTTCCGGATGAATTTTTGATAATTATAGATGAATCACATAAGACAATTCCTCAAATTGGAGGGATGTATGCCGGGGATCAATCTCGAAAGTCAACATTGGTAGATTTTGGATTTCGCTTGCCGTCAGCGAAAGATAATCGCCCTTTGAATTTTGAAGAGTTTGAAGGAAAAGTAGATCAAATGATGTTTGTATCAGCAACACCTGGAAAATATGAAGGGGACCATGAACTTTTAAGAGCAGAGCAAGTGATTCGACCAACTGGTCTTTTGGATCCAGAAGTTGAAGTGCGCCCGGTCAAAGGACAGATTGATGACTTGGTAATGGAAGTGAAAAAAGAGATAAAGAATAAAAATAAAATCTTGATTACTACCCTGACTAAACGAATGGCGGAAGACTTAACAGATTATATGCGAGAAGTGGGATTGCGGGTAAAGTACTTACACTCAGATATAGATACACTGGAACGAAGTGAGATTATACGGGATATGAGATTGGATGTATTTGACATATTGATAGGAATTAACTTGTTGAGAGAAGGTTTAGATATTCCAGAGATCACATTGGTTGCAATATTAGATGCAGATAAAGAAGGTTTTTTAAGATCAGAGACCTCTTTGATTCAGACGATAGGGCGTGCCGCACGTAATGCAGAGGGTAGGGTTATCATGTATGCGGACAACATCACAGATTCTATGGATAAAGCGATTGAAGAAACGAAAAGAAGAAGAAAAGTCCAGATGGCTTATAATGAAGAGCATGGAATCACTCCTCAGACGATAAAAAAAGCAGTGCGTGATTTGATTAGCATCTCTAAGAAGATTGCAAAAGAACAATTTAAGTTGGAGAAAGATCCAGAATCAATGAATAGAGAAGAGTTACAAAAACTATTGAAGCAGATGGAAAAGCAGATGAAGAAGGCAGCAGCAGACTTGAATTTTGAAGCAGCAGCCCAACTTCGGGATCAGATGGTTGAGATTAAAAAACAGTTACATTAAGGAGTAAATGATGAAGCAATATATAAAGATACGTGGTGCTAATGAGCACAATTTGAAAAATATAGATTTGGATATCCCAAGAGATGCGTTTGTCGTACTGACAGGACTGAGTGGTTCTGGGAAGTCATCTCTCGCTTTTGATACGATTTATGCGGAAGGACAAAGGCGATATATGGAGTCGCTTTCATCTTATGCAAGACAGTTCTTGGGGCAGATGGAAAAGCCAAATGTAGAGAATATCGAAGGACTCTCACCAGCAATCTCTATTGATCAAAAATCAACCAATCGAAATCCTAGATCTACTGTAGGTACAGTGACAGAGATATACGATTATTTCCGACTGCTATACGCAAGAATAGGAATCCCTCATTGTCCAAAATGTGGGAAAGAAATAAAGAAACAGACAGTGGATCAAATGGTGGATCAGATTATGGAGTTGCAAAAAGGGTCAAAGATTCAATTACTAGCACCGGTGGTAAGAGGAAGAAAAGGAACACACGTCAAATTATTTGAACAAGCAAAAAAAAGTGGATATGTTCGCGTAAGAGTTGATGGGAATATGTATGAACTTTCTGAACAGATTGAGTTGAATAAGAATATCAAGCACAATATAGAGATTGTTGTAGATAGACTGATTGTAAAAGAGGGAATAGAAAAACGATTGAGTGATTCTGTAGAGAGTGTCTTGCAACTTTCAGAAGGGCTACTGACAGTGGACATTATCGATGGAAATGAAATTCAGTTTAGTCAAAGTTTTTCTTGTCCAGATTGCGAGATTAGTATTGACGAGATTGAACCAAGAAGTTTTTCTTTTAATAATCCATTCGGAGCGTGTCCAGAGTGTTTAGGACTAGGGTATAAGATGGAATTTGATATTGAATTGATGATTCCAAATCAAGACTTGAGCATTCAAGAAGGTGCCATCGTGGTAATGGGATGGCAATCGTGTAACCAAGATGGAAGTTTTACCAATGCAGTACTTCGCGCATTAGCGAAAGAATACAAATTTGATTTAGAGACACCGTTTAAAGACTACTCAGATAAAGTAAAAGAGGTTCTTATCAATGGTACAGGTGGAAAAGAGTTACGAGTTCCGTACAAAGGTCAACGAGGAGAAGGTGTTTACGATGTAGCCTTTGAAGGATTGGTTAAAAATGTGGAACGTAGATACAAGGAAACTTTTTCAGAAGCTTCCAAAGCGGAGTATGAGACATTTATGAGAATTACACCTTGTCACGAATGTGGTGGACAAAGGTTGAAAAAAGGCGCACTTGCAGTAACAGTAGGTGATGTGAATATTGCAACAGTGACAGGATATTCGATTGAAAAGTTAGATCAGTTTTTAAGTGAACTTGAACTGACAGAGACACAGAGATTAATAGGTGGACAAGTTTTGAAGGAAATCCGAGCAAGAGTTGGGTTTTTAGTCAACGTAGGGCTTAATTATCTTAGTCTGTCAAGAGCAACAGGTACTCTGTCAGGTGGGGAAGCACAGAGAATTCGCCTAGCTACTCAGATAGGATCAGGATTAGTGGGGGTAGCGTATATCTTAGATGAACCAAGTATAGGGCTACATCAAAGAGACAATGATAAATTGTTAGGAACGCTCAAACATTTGCGCGATTTGGGAAATACATTGATTGTGGTGGAACATGATGAAGATACGATGATGGAAGCAGACTTTATTGTGGATATAGGACCAGGTGCAGGAGAACTAGGTGGAGAGGTGATTGCAACTGGAACAGCAGAGCAGATTATGGAACATAAAGAATCGATTACTGGGGCATACTTAAGTGAACGTATTAAAATTCCAGTACCATCTGAACGGAAAAAGCCAACAGGATTTATTAGGGTCAAAGGTGCAAGTGAGAATAATTTGAAAAATATCAATGTTGATTTTCCGCTAGGGATTATCACGTGCGTGACAGGTGTTTCTGGTTCCGGAAAAAGTTCGTTAGTAAATGAGATTTTATATAAAAGTTTAGCAAGACAATTAAATAGAGCAAGGTTAATACCAGGTAGACATAAAGGAATAGAAGGATTGGAGCAAGTAGATAAAGTGATTAATATTGATCAATCGCCAATTGGGAGAACACCGAGATCCAATCCAGCCACATACACAGGAGTGTTTGATTTGATTAGAGATTTGTTCGCAACTACAGCAGATGCAAAGGCAAGAGGCTATAAAAAGGGCAGATTTAGCTTTAATGTGAAAGGTGGACGTTGTGAAGCTTGTAGTGGCGATGGTATCCTAAAAATAGAGATGCATTTTCTACCAGATGTGTATGTACCATGTGAAGTTTGTAAAGGTAAGCGCTATAATCGAGAAACACTAGAAATTAAATATAAAGGGAAAAATATCTACGATGTATTAGATATGACTGTAGCAGAGGCGTGTGTCTTTTTTGAAAATATTCCTAGCATCAAACGAAAAATGGAGACGCTAAACGATGTGGGACTTAGTTATATTCGGCTCGGGCAACCATCTACTCAGTTATCGGGTGGAGAAGCGCAGAGAATAAAATTAGCCACAGAACTTAGTAAACGCAGTACGGGAAAAACCGTTTATATTTTGGATGAACCAACGACAGGGTTACATTTTGCAGATGTACACAAGTTGACAGAAATTTTAAATCGATTATCAAAAGATGGTAATACGGTGATTGTCATTGAACATAATCTAGATGTGATAAAGACGGCGGACTATATTATAGATATCGGACCTGAAGGCGGAGACAAAGGAGGCACTGTAATTGCTAAGGGAACGCCAGAAGAGATTGCTTTAGTAGAAGTTTCTTATACAGGAAAATATATTAAAGGAAAATTGTAAAAAACCTATAAAATAAAAGAAAGACCTTTTCATTTACGATAAAGTCTATTATAATACATGTAATGCTCTCCAAGAAGAATGGAGTGCCAGTAGTGATAAAAGGGGAGAATAGCAAATCTGGGAGGAATGGTAATGTCGGCAGATATTGGGATAGATTTAGGAACAGCTAGTGTTCTTGTATACGTAAAGGGAAAAGGTGTAGTTTTAAAAGAACCCTCAGTGGTTGCATACGATAGAGATAGTAATACAGTAAAGGCTATAGGGGAAGAAGCAAGGTTGATGCTTGGTAGAACACCAGGAAATATTGTGGCAGTGAGACCTCTTCGTCAAGGGGTGATATCTGATTATACAGTGACAGAAAAGATGATTAAATATTTTGTGCAAAAGGCGATTGGTAGAAGAACCTTTAAGAAGCCTAGAATCAGTATTTGTGTGCCTTCAGGTGTGACAGAAGTTGAAAAAAATGCAGTGGAGCAGGCTACTTACGCAGCAGGTGCCAGAGAAGTGCGCCTTATAGAAGAACCGGTTGCAGCAGCTATAGGTGCAGGAATTGACATAGCAAAGCCATGCGGCAATATGATTGTAGATATAGGTGGAGGAACTGCTGATATAGCAGTTATTTCATTAGGAGGGACAGTGGTTAATACATCCCTTAAAGTGGCTGGTGATGATTTTGATGAAGCGATTGTTCGCTTTATGAGAAAAAAGCACAATCTATTGATTGGAGAAAGAACAGCAGAAGATATTAAGATAAAAATAGGGACTACGTATCCTTTGCCAGAGATAGAGACGATGGAAGTAAGGGGACGGAATTTGGTTACGGGATTGCCAAAAACTGTTACTGTTTCTTCTGTTGAGACAGAAGAGGCTCTAAGAGAGATTACAGGACATATTGTAGAGGCTGTAATTGCAGTTTTAGAGCAGACTCCACCAGAGTTGTCAGCAGATATCTTAGAAAGAGGTATTGTACTAACCGGTGGAGGAGCCATGCTTCGCGGGCTAGAAGAGATGATTGAGGAACGAACAGGAATCAATACAATGACAGCAGAAGAACCGATGAAGGTAGTGGCAATTGGTACTGGTCAATACATTGAATTTTTAAGTGAGAACAAAAGCATATAAAAATTGCGTAGAGGGCGGAGAAATACCGCTCTTTGATGCGTTGTGAAGAGGAATACAAATGACGATTACAGGATATGTGGAGCATATTGTATATAGAAATGGAGAAAACGGATATACCGTATTTCAATTGAATAATGACGACGGGGAAGTAACATGTGTAGGAAGTTTTTCTTTTATAAACGAAGGAGATCCTATTGTTGTAAAAGGAGAATACACGACACACGCTACCTATGGTAGTCAATTTAAAGTAGAAGAGCATGAAATTAAAGAACCAGAAGATGCTGTATCAATGGAGCGATATCTGGCATCAGGAGCATTAAAAGGTGTGGGGCCAAAATTGGCACAAAAAATAATCAAGAAGTTCAAAGGTGATACTTTCAACATTATTGAAAAGCAGCCAGAGCGCTTGGCTGAGATTAAAGGGATAAGTGAAAGAATGGCACGAGAAATTAGTGCCCAAATGGAAGAGAAAAAAGGGCTGCGAAAAGCTATGATATTTTTACAGAAATATGGTGTGTCTACAAAATTAGCAGCAAGGATATACCAACATTATGGACAAGATATTTATCGCGTTGTGGAAGAAAATCCCTATCAAATAGCAGATCACGTTCCAGGAGTTGGATTTAAAACCGCTGATGAAATTGCATCGAAAGTTGGAATTCATACAGACTCAGATTTTCGAATACGAAGTGGTATTTTTTACACACTAACACAAGCATCCATGGAAGGGCATGTTTTTCTTCCCCAATCTACTCTTTTGACAAGATCCTCTGTATTACTTCAAGTTGAGATTCAAGATATGGAAAAATATATTTCGGATTTATCAATCGAGCGAAAAGTCATTATTAAAGAGGAAGAATGGGACAAAAGAGTATATCCATCGTCCTTCTATCACATAGAATTAAATACAGCAAAACTGCTTCATGAACTAGATATAAAGAATGAAGTGGCAAATGTAGTGATTGAAAAAAGAATTTATCAAATAGAAAAAACTCTCGAACAATCATTAGATGAAAAGCAAAGGTTGGCAGTTGTGGAAGCAATTCAAAATGGACTATTAGTAGTGACAGGAGGACCTGGAACTGGAAAGACGACTACAATCAATGCAATGATTCATTTTTTTGAGCAAGAAGGATTGGATATATGTCTAGCTGCACCAACTGGTAGAGCAGCTAAAAGAATGACAGAAACCACAGGATATGAAGCGAGAACGATTCATAGATTACTAGAAGTAAATGGTAATCCCGATGATGAAAACAGTGGCATGTTTCAAAGAAATGTTACGAATCCATTAGAAACAGATGTCATTATTATCGATGAAATGTCGATGGTTGATTTACCACTTATGCATGCATTGTTAATGGCAATTGTACCAGGTACGCGATTAGTCCTTGTAGGTGATCGAAACCAACTTCCAAGTGTGGGTCCAGGAAGTGTGCTTAAAGATATCATTGATTCCAAGCAAATTCCAGTGGTGGAACTTACAAAAATATTTAGACAAGCTAGCGAGAGTGATATTGTTATCAATGCACATAAGATTAATCAAGGTGAAGAAGTGATTGCAGACAATAAAAGTAAGGATTTTTTCTTTTTGCAAAGAAATGATCCTAACACAATTATTGGAATTATGATACAATTAATCAGAGATAAACTTCCAAAATACGTGGAATCAGAGGCAAATGATATTCAAGTGTTAACCCCAACAAGAAAAGGGTTATTAGGCGTAGAAAGACTGAATAAAATATTACAAGAATATCTGAATCCAAAAAGCAAAGACAAGTTGGAAAAGGAGTACGGTGAACGCTTATTTCGAGTGGGTGATAAAGTCATGCAAGTGAAGAATAACTATCAACTGGAGTGGGAAGTCGCTACCAAATTTGGGTTAGTGGTTGATAAAGGGTTGGGAGTTTTTAACGGCGATACCGGAAGAATCACCGAGATAAATGAATATGAAGAAGTAGTAGTTGTAACGTATGATGAAGAGAAAGTAGTGAAATATCCTTATAAAATACTAGATGAATTGGAGCATGCATATGCAATTACGATTCATAAATCACAAGGTAGTGAGTATCCAGCTATTGTAATTCCGCTATTGCAAGGACCAAGAATGCTGTATAACCGAAATCTTTTATATACGGCAGTCACTCGAGCGAAAAAGTGTGTGACGCTTGTTGGTGACATGAATGTATTCCAAGAAATGATTCAGAACAATCATGAACAAAAACGATATACAAGTCTTAACGAACGTATTCAAGAGTTTATGGAACATACTTCTTGAATTGTTGTATCCAAATCGATGTATCATTTGCAATTCCTATAGTAAAATAGGGATTTGCTTGAGGTGCAAACAAAAGTATTTGATTATAGGGGAACCAAGATGTATGAAATGTGGAAAGCCCATAGAAGAACCTACCCAGATGTATTGCAAAGATTGCAATGAAAGCCCAAAAGCCTTTCGGAGAGGGAAAAGCTTATGGGTGCATCAAGGCGAAATCAAGGACTCTATCTATAGATTTAAATATAAAAACAGAAGAATCTATGCAAAGGAATATGGAAGAGTACTAGCAGATACATTTCAAAAAGAAATTGTGGATTGGAAGATAGATTGCGTAATGCCAGTTCCAATACATAAAAAAAGAAAAAAAGCAAGAGGGTATAATCAATCACTATTATTGGCTACAGAGATGGTGAAACACTTAAAGATAGAGCTAGAAGTATGTCAAGATTTGGTTATAAGGAAGAAGAATACAAGGATACAAAAGGTGCTAGACAATAAAAAACGGTCTTTGAATTTGGTGAATGCTTTTGAAATGAATGAGACAAAAAGAAAGATACCTCAAAATATACTGATAATAGATGATATCTATACGACTGGAGCCACTATAAATGAAGTGTCAAAAGTTTTGGTGAACAATGGAGTGGAGAATGTATACTTCCTAACTATAAGTATTGGACAAGGGTTCTGAAAATATGATATACTGAAAAGAGTGTAGCAATAAGAGAAAATGACAGAGGTGATAGATATGCTGAATGAAGATCGGATAAAAGCTATGATAAAATTAGCTAGGTATGAAAAGGGTGAAAAGAAAAAAAACATCCAGATAGCAGATTATTACAGACTAGATTATGTAAGTCTTAATGTGATAATTAGTTTATTGTGGATGACCGTTGGGTATGTTATAGTAGCTGGTGGATTTATTTTACTAAATTTAGAAACCGTTATGATAGGGATTAACGAGGAGCGGATATCAACTTTAATGGTAATGTTCTTTGGTGGATTACTTTTGTGTTGGGCGATAGGTGGAATAATATCGGGAACGTATTTTTTGAATAAGTATAATTACGCAAAAAAAGAGGCGAAGAAATATTATCAAGGATTAAATGAATTAGTTCGAGCATACAAAAAGGAGAATAAGAATGAGTAATATATACATTATAAAAGAACAGATGATGGGATTGTATTCTAAATGGTCAAGATGGATTGATATGGTGTTTCGATTTGTTATAGGAATCATTGCATTTTCTTATGTCAATGACACAATTGGTTATATGGCTGTATTAGATAATATATTTATCGTAATAGGAATGGCACTTTTGGCTGCATTTTTCCCATTAAGTATCACTGTGCTATTAGCCGCTGGATTAATACTTGCACATTTAAGCTCATTTCATATTTTGTTTATGGCTTTAACAGCAGTTTTGTTTTTTCTTATCTTTGTATTTTGTTTTCGATTTACAGCAAAAGGAGCAGGTATTCTTCTTTTGACACCTGTTTCTTTTGTGTTGGGCGTGCCATACATCATGCCGATTGCAATCGGATTAGTAGGTTCTGTTACAGGAATAGTACCATTGATTTTGGGGGCAGTAGTATACTTTTTCTTCTTGTTTATCCATGACATGGAAGGTATTATGGATAAGGTAGAACAGGCAAAAGAAGCTACAGCTGCAGAATTTGAGGTGCATGATGCATTAGTTGCAGAAGTACAAGCATTGACAGAACAAGGTGCAGATCCAGCATTGATTCAAGAGACACAATTGTCAGCTGAAGCAGCAGCAGTAGAAGTGCAAGTGGCTCAAGAAGCACAAGCAGCAGCAGAAGCTACACTGAGTGATTTGGAGAGTGGTGGAGTATTTACAGAACTTTTAGAACAAATTGCACTGAACAAAGAACTCTGGGTTGCGATTGCGATGTTAGCGCTTGGAGTATGTATCGTATTTGGAATTAAGAAAATAGGAATGTCCCACAGTTGGAAAATAGCAGTGGCTTCAGGAATTGCTATGAATTTTGTAGTGGTGATTTCTGGCAGTATAATGTTTGATTTGGCAATACCAATGACAGAACTATTGATTGGAAATTTGTTAGCACTGATTATAGGGCTAGGCCTAGAAATTTTATTCCTGGGAGTGGATTATAATCGCACAGAAATACTTGATTTTGAAGACGATGAGTATGTGTATTATGTGAAAGCTGTTCCTAAGGTTCGTGTTGCCAAGCAGCAAAAGACAGTAAAAAAAATAAACAGTAACAATGAAAAACCGAATGTTTCCTCTAATAAGAGTGGTGCAAAAGTAAAGAATGAAGAAATGCAACAAACGAGAGTAATAGGGAAGAAATAATGTGGATAAACTAGTATAAGATAGGAGGTGTTGGAATGGAATCTATAAAGTTGTTTTTACAAGAGTATGTTGATTGGAGTTATTTCCCACGAATTAGTTTTGTAGACATAGTTGAAATGTTAATAATTGCATATTTGCTTTTTCACTTAATGAAGTGGATAAAAAATACAAAAGCTTGGATGCTTTTAAGAGGAATTATTGTCATTACACTATTTATCTTTATGGCAGCCATTTTCAACATGCAGACAATACTCTTTATTGTAAATGAATCAATTAGTGTCTTGGCGATTGGAGCAGTTGTTGTTTTTCAACCAGAACTTAGAAGAGCCCTTGAACAATTAGGAAATAAAAACTTTTTTGGAAGTATTTCTGTATTTGATAAGAATAAAGAGAGTTTGCGTTTTTCAGGGCACACAACAGATGCAATTACGACGGCATGCTTTGAGATGGGAAAAGTAAAGATTGGAGCGTTGATTGTAGTAGAACAAGATATTGTACTTGAGGAATATATCAAAACAGGGATAGAGATGGATTGTATTTTATCAAAACAAGTGTTGGTTAATATATTCGAACACAATACCCCTCTACATGATGGAGCAGTGATTGTACGAGGAGATAGAATAAAGGCAGCGACTTGTTATTTACCACTGTCAGACAATATGAACTTAAGTAAGCAACTAGGAACTAGGCATAGAGCTGCTGTAGGGATGAGTGAAAATAGTGATGCACTTGTAATTATCGTTTCGGAGGAGACAGGGTATATTTCGATTGCGTATAGAGGAGCATTACGTCTGAATATAACAGAAGTAGCACTCAAAAAAGAGTTGATGACTTTAAGTAAATTACATGTGGAGACAAAGAAACGTTCTTTTGGCCTAGCGGGATTGAAAAGGGGGCGTTCAGATGAAGAGTAAACTGTTAAATAATATCGAACTTAAAATTGTAGCCCTTATTTTAGCTATATTCATATGGATAGGCGTCTATAACATTGCTAATCCAGTAGTAGTCGAGTCTTTTAATAATGTTCCTATTACTATTGTGAATCCAGAAGTAGTGACTGATTTAGGAAAGACATATCAAGTGGCCAATGGGGCATTGACAACAACGGTTAGAATAGAGGCAAACCGTTCCGCGTTAGATGAAATAGAGTTAGAAGATATCATAGTTACAGCTGATTTTAAGGAAATACAACTACAATCGTATGTGCCGATTACAGTAGAGATTAAAGGTCTTTCTAGTGATGAATTCCAAGCGACAACTTCTCCTGGTAATCTTGAGTTGATTATTGAAGATAGTGAGAGTAAGACGTTTCCAGTGACTGCAATTGCGTTAGGGCAGGCTCGTGAAGGGTATAGTTTAGGAGAACTAGTTGCAGATCCAGAGACAATAACAATTAGTGGACCAAAATCATTAGTGGAAAAGATTGACAGAGTGGTTGCACAAGTGGATATCTTTGATGTTGCAGAAGATGTGATATTGCCAGCTGAAATCATTATATATGAGGATGATGACACAATTTTGGATTCTACTTTGTTGACGCAAAAGTTGGATAAAGATCCGCAAGTGCAGGTGGAGGTTTTAGAGTCAAAAGAGATACCACTAGCGGTTTCAATTGGTGGTACACCACCAGAAGGGTATAAAGTTGCAGAAGTTAAGGTGGAGCCAACAACGATTTCATTAGTAGGAAAGCGGGAGGATTTAGAGGCTTTAACTAGTATAACGATACCGAGTGGTGCAGTAGATATTACAGGGAAAATTGGAAAAGTAGAGCAAGTAGTAGACATCACGAAGTATTTACCAGAAGATATAGAATTAGTGGATGATACTCTGAATTCAGTGGTGGTAACGGTACAAATAGATCAAGTAGGGACTCGAAGCATTGAAGTTCCAGTTGAGTCAGTTGAAGTACTAAACAATCCAGAAGAATTGAATTTGAGTTATGATCAGACACAAGGGGTAATGTTGACATTTGTAGGAAGTGATGCAGCATTACAAGGTATTACATTAGAAAAAATGAAGCTGAGTATTGATTTGAAAAGTTTTTCGGAAGCAGGAAGCTATGAAGTGCCTGTGACAGTTTCAAGCATAGAAGGCGTGAGTTTGCAACATCCCGTCTTTGTGAAAATTCAGCTTACAGATAAATAGGGGATAAAGATGGTAGAAAAGAATGTTATTATCAAAAATCCTACAGGTCTACACCTACGTCCAGCAGGACTGCTATGTAAAACAGCAGCGCAGTTTCAGTCTGAAATTATGATTCATATTCGGAATGGAGAAACGAATGCAAAAAGTGTATTAAGTGTATTAGGTGCTTGTATTGTGAGTGGAGAAGAGATAAGGTTGACTTGTAACGGTGAAGATGAAGAAGAAGCTATGAGAGTAATTGTGAATTTGATAGAAAGTGGTTTGGGAGAATAAAATACAAATAGGAAGAGGAGTTCATGATGGGAAAAGCAACATTGGTAGTTATGGCAGCAGGAATAGGAAGTCGATTTGGAGGCGGAATTAAGCAGTTAGAACCAGTTGGACCTAATGGTGAAATTATTGTTGATTATTCTGTATACGATGCGATTGCAGCAGGATTTGATAAAGTAGTATTTGTAATTCGAAAAGATATTGAAAAAGATTTTAAAGAAGTGATAGGAAGCCGTATTGCAAAAATGATAGAGGTAGATTATGCATTTCAAGAGATTTTAGATATTCCAGTACCTTTCAATGAAAGATATAAAAACAGAAAAAAACCTTGGGGGACAGGTCAGGCTATTTTAGTCTGCAAAGACATTGTAAAAGAGCCGTTTTTAATTATCAATGCTGATGATTATTATGGAAAAGAGGCCTATAAGGAAGCATATAATTATCTAGCAAAGCTTGACTCAGAAAGTCCACTAAAAGAAATTGCAATGGTTGGATTTGAACTTGGTAATACATTAAGTGACCATGGTGGCGTTACAAGGGGAGTGTGCCAGACGGATAAAAACAACTACTTGACTAAAATTGATGAGACTAAAAATATCGAAAAATCAGGCGATGGTGCAATGGTGGTAGTAGATGGTGAACGTCTATTTTACCAAAAAGAAACACCTGTTTCCATGAATATGTGGGCTGTTCCAAAAAGTTTTATGAATATATTGCAAGATGGGTTTTGTTCATTTTTAGAACGAGTAAGAGATGAATACGAAACAAAAGAGTACTTACTTCCTATTTTGGTGGGAGAAATGGTAGAGAAAGACGAACTGAACGTAAAAGTCCTTCATTCGAATGATAAATGGTTTGGGGTAACTTATATACAAGATAAAGAAATTGTAGTCAATACAATAAAGAAATTATTAGACGAGGGAGTATACCCAGAAAAATTAAATATGTAAAGTACAAGGAAGAGGAAGCGATTATGTATAAGAATATTAAGCTATTAGTATCACTGATGAGTATCTGTTTTATGATATTACTAACATCAATTACGAGTCACGCACAGGAAGCAACAATTAGTTATACAGATTTGGAAGTACCAGCTGGTCAACAGTTCAATGTAAACATAAAGGTTGAAGAAAATGACGGAGATGCAATCGGTAATGTAACGATTAAGATGAATTATGATAGTTCTCAAATTCAATTTATGTCTGGTGAAGGGATTACAAGTGAAGGAAACGTATTAACTTACAATTTGACAGGAGATGGTAGCTCTACAGAGTATATGACACCAATGACTTTTACGGCACTTAAATTTGGAACTAGTACAATTACGATAAGTGAGGTATCAGGTACATTAGCAGATGGCACACCAATGAGCTTTGTAGAAGGATCTTCTACAATTACAATAGCAGGCGGAACAGAGGTTGCACCTACTCCACAAGAAGCACCAGTAGAAGGAGCACCAGCAGCTGATGCGGGAATTGTGATTCAAGGTGTAAATTATACAGTTGTATCAGAATTACCAGCAAATAAGTTGCCAGATGGTTTTATACCAGCAGTTGCAAATTATAATGGCGGTCAAATTAATGTAGCGAAAGAAGAGAGTTCAGGAATTATAGTAGCATATTTAGCAAATGAAGCAGGAGAGCAAAATTTCTTTATGTATAATGAGCAAACAGGCGTGTTCTCTCCATTTGTAAGAATGATTATCTCGGAAACATCATCAATTGTATTTTTGGAGACTCCTACGGAGACATCATTAGATGAACGATATGTTGAAACGTCATTGAATGTATCAAATTTCGTGTTTCCTACTTGGCAAGATACAGAGATGCCAGGATTTTATCTGATTAATGCAATGAATAACCTAGGAGAGACATCACTATATAAATATGATGTGCAAGAGCAGACATATCAGCGTTACTTGGCTAGTGAAAGTAGTTTGGTAGATACAGAAGCTCAGGTGGAGGAAGAGAGTTTTATTGATAAGATTCCATTTGTACATGAATATGGCATGTATATGTTAATAGGGATTGGTGCGATATTCCTTATAATACTGATTATTTTAATTGTCGTATCAGTTAAATTAAGAAATAGAAATTTAGAACTAGATGACCTATATGAAGAGTATGGAATAGATGAAGAATTTGATGAAATTCCAGTAAATCCTTCAAATGGAAAAAATGATAAGAAAAACAAGGATGAGTTTGAATTTGAGTTTTTAGATGATGATGAGGATGATTACGATTTCGAACGTTTGGAAAAAATTGAAGCATCTACATCAAGAAAATCGAAAGATAGGAAAATGCAAGATGCAGAAGCATTGAAAGAAGCATTTGAAGAAGATACATTCGAAGAAGATAGTTTCGAAGAGGATAGTTTCGATGATGATGATGATGATGATATAGACTTTTTGGATTTTTAAAAAAACTGCATTGTGAAAGCAATGCAGTTTTTTCATCTCATTTTAACACTTTAAACACAGATTAAACACAAAAAGGCTGTAAACTAAGGTCATAGAAATGAAAGAGAGCATATATAGAAAGGAAACAAACAATTATGAATGCAAATTATGATAATCAAAACAATCACGACCACGATAATTCAAATCTGTACAAAGAGTACACCCCTAATTTTATCACTATGGATGTAGATGATGTGATAGAAGAGAAAAAGAAAAAAGAGAGAAAAACAGCTAAAAAATTTGGTGTGTTGTTGGGAAGTGCAGCAACATTTGGAGTGGTAAGTGCAGGTGTGTTCTCACTAACAGTATCCTTACTTGGTACAGGAACTAACTTTACAGAGGGCAATCAAACAGCGGATATAGCAGCAACTACTGTGAATACAACGACATCAACTGTTTCTTCGGATGTATCGACGATAGCAGAAAATGTAATGCCAGCGATGGTTTCTATTACAAATATGAGTGTGCAAGAAGTACAATCACTTTTTGGTCAATCTTTTAATCAAGAGCAAGTAAGTGCAGGTTCAGGCGTAATCATAGGAAATAACGATGAAGAGTTATTGATTTTGACAAATAATCACGTAATAGAAGATACGAATGAACTTACAATTACATTTAACGATGGTGAAAGTGTGCAAGGGACAGTGAAAGGAACTGATCCAGCTAAAGATTTGGCCATAGTCGCAATTCCAGTAGAGACTATAGGTGACGAGACGATGAATTCTATTAAAGTAGCGACGTTAGGTGATTCAGATACTCTAGCAGTGGGAGAGCCAGTAGTAGCGATTGGAAATGCATTAGGGTATGGGCAATCAGTTACAACGGGTATTGTAAGTGCAACAGGAAGAACATTAGATGGCATCGATGGTGAATTGATTCAGACAGATACTGCAATTAATGGAGGAAATAGTGGCGGAGCGCTTGTCAATATGAATGGAGAAGTGATTGGTATTAACGTGGCAAAAATCGGTTCCACAGGTGTAGAAGGAATGGGATACGCAATTCCAGTAACAGGAGCATCAGAGACAATTGACACATTAATGAATAGAGAGACAAGGAGCCTTGTATCTGAAGCAGAAAAAGGGTATATCGGAATACAAGGTGTGAGTGTAACAGCAGAGAGTGCTCAGATGTATGCAATGCCTGAAGGAGTGTATATATCTGAAATTATAGAAGATGGAGCTGCTGAAAAAGCAGGAATTATGAAAGGTAGCATCATAACGGAATTAGATGGTGTAAGTGTAACATCGATAGAAGGGTTAGTAGATTCGCTAGGGTATTACGCACAAGGAGAAACTGTAAAGATTACAGTGTCAGTCCCAACAAGCAATGGGGAGTATGAAGAAAAGACATTAGATATAACATTACAAGATGCACAGTAGTATAAAATATATAAAGAACTCGCACAAGAGAGGTTACTGTAACCTCTCTTGTTGACATTCAGAAAAAGACAAGTGTATAATAGACAGAGATATTACAAAATAGGAGGAAAAGAGAATGTACGGAATTGATCGAATAAAAGCAGTAGATATGGAAGTGGCAAATGCAATTATAGCAGAAGAAGAGAGACAACAAAGCCATATAGAATTGATAGCATCAGAAAACTGGGTAAGCGAAGCAGTTATGGAGACAATGGGTAGCCCTTTGACGAATAAATATGCAGAAGGATATCCAAAAAGACGTTATTATGGTGGTTGTGAATGTGTGGATATTGTGGAAGAATTAGCGATTGAACGAGCGAAGGAATTATTTTCATGCGAATATGTAAATGTTCAACCACATTCTGGAGCGCAAGCTAATACGGCAGTGTTTTTTGCAATGCTAGAGCCAGGGGATAAAGTGTTAGGGATGAGTTTAGATCATGGAGGTCATTTGACACATGGTTCACCTGTTAATATTTCAGGTAAATACTATGATTTCTCTTCGTATGGCGTAAATGATGAAGGATTTATTGATTATGAAAACGTAAGAGAGATTGCATTAGACGCAAAACCTAAATTAATCATTGCAGGTGCAAGTGCGTATGCAAGAGCGATAGATTTTAAAAGATTTCGTGAAATCGCTGATGAAGTAGGAGCGTATCTGATGGTGGATATGGCACATATAGCAGGTCTCGTAGCAGCTGGTGTTCATGAGAGTCCAATTCCGTATGCACACGTTGTAACGACAACAACTCATAAAACATTAAGAGGACCAAGGGGTGGAATGATACTTTGTAATCAAGAAGCGGCAGAAAAATTTAATTTTAACAAGGCAATTTTCCCAGGAATTCAAGGTGGACCACTAATGCATGTTATTGCAGCGAAAGCAGTGTGTTTTAAGGAAGCGTTAACAGAAGAGTTTAAGGTATATCAAAGACAGGTGATTAGTAATGCAAAAGCGTTGAGTGAAGGATTACAAAAACGCGGAGTAAAGTTGGTATCAGGCGGAACAGACAATCATTTGATGCTTGTAGATTTGACAGGGCTTGAAATTACAGGGAAAGAATTAGAGAAACGATTAGATAACTCCCATATTACATGTAATAAAAATACAGTACCAAATGAACAACGTTCGCCATTTGTTACGAGTGGAGTGCGCCTTGGAACACCAGCAGCTACAACGCGAGGTTTAAAAGAGGAAGATATGGATAAGGTAGCGGAAGCGATTACACTTGTAATTGAGTCAGAAGAAAACATAGAGAAAGCAAAGGGGCTTGTAAAAAGTATTACAGACAAATACCCATTGATTTAATGAAGTGATTTAGAAAAGAATTAAGAAAGTAGTGCATTATGAAAAAAACAGTATTGATAACTGGAGCCTCTAGGGGAATTGGGAGAGCGATTGCAATTGCATGTGCAGGAACAGACTATCATTTGGTTCTAGTTTGTAAAAAGTCAGAGGATCAGTTGAAAGAAGTTGCAGGAATCTGTACAGAAAAAGGTAGTGAATGTCTAACCTTTGTAGGTGATATAGGAGAGTCGCAAGTTGTTAAGAACTTATTTCAATTAGTTCAAGAAAGCTACGATGGTGTAGATATTTTGATCAATAATGCAGGAATATCCTATGTGGGACTATTGACAGATATGACAGATGATGATTGGAATCAGACGATGAAGACGAATCTGTCAGCTGTCTTTTATTGTTCAAGAGCGGCTATACCACATATGGTGAGAAGAAAATATGGAAAAATCCTTAATATCTCTTCTATATGGGGAAATGTTGGTGCTTCTTGTGAAGTGGCATATTCGGCTTCTAAGGCAGGAGTGAATGGATTTACAAAGGCTTTAGCAAAGGAACTTGCTCCAAGCAATATTCAAGTGAATGCTTTAGCATTGGGCATGATTGATACAGAGATGAATAGTTGTTACTCAAAAGAAGAGTTAAAAGAATTTATAGATGATATACCAGCGGGACGGATTGGAACAACAGAGGAGATTGGAAATCTAGTAAAAGGAATGATAGAAGGTTATGAATATATGACGGGACAAATCATAGCAATTGATGGGGGAATGATATAAATGTTTAAGAAGACAACGAAAAGAGAATTCCCATTGAAATCGATAAAAAAGAAAGTAATAATTATTTTTGGAACGGTGATAGTAGTGTTGATAATTGGCTTAATTACAGCTTTTAATTTACCAGAAGAGAATCAGAATCAAAATGAAGATGAAAAAGCAGGAGAACTTATTATACAGACTCAAGAGGAAGCGAAGGAAAGTGATAAAGAGATCCAAAAAGAAGAAGATGTAGAGGAGGTCGTTACAGCAGTAGATAAAGCGATAATGGAGATGAGTTTAGAAGAAAAAATAGGCCAACTAATTATTACAACGCCTTCAGAATTAACAGATATTTCAGTAGTAATTACAGCGGGAGAAACCACAAGAAAAAGTCTAGAGACTTATCCTATTGGTGGCATGGTATATGGAAGTGAGAGTATGGAGACTACTGAAGGATTAACGGAAATGTTGACTACAGTGCAGTTATACTCAAAACAACCACTTCTTCTTATTTCAGATCAGGATATGACAGAAGCGCTGACTAGTGCAGGAATGGATATTACAGAATGTGGATTTTATCTAGATAAACAAGGTGATCAATATTTCAAAAGCGAATCATTAACTGAAAAGAAAGCATTTACAGAGGTTCAAATTCAAAATGTTGGAACTTTTGAGGAGTCCATATCAGCTCTTATAGACGATGCAGATATGATTTACATAGAAGAAGGATTCCAAGAAATATACCAGAATATAGTAACACAAGTTCAACAAGGTGCGCTATCTATAGAAGTAATCGAAACTAAACTAAAAAAGATTTTAGAGATGAAATTAGAAAAAGGTGAATCATCAACTTAAGAAAAGGAAGAAAAAATGAAGAAAAATAGCCTGAAAGAAAAATTGGAATACAAGTTTGATAACTTGATGTCTAAAGGTGCAGTAGCCCTAGTCGGCATGCTTTTCCTCGCTACAGCATTGGTTGTAATTATGGCTGGGGTGATTTTAGTATTGATAACTGGTGATGGGACAGTAAGAGGAAATATATGGGCGAGTATTATGCATGTAATCGATGCTGGAACCATAACTGCAGCGGAGACGTCAAATGTAGGTTTTGTTCTTATTATGTCGATTGTTACACTTTGTGGATTATTTGTAACAAGTATCCTAATCGGTATTATAACAACTGGATTTGAAGAAAAATTGTACAACTTAAGAAAAGGAAACTCGAGAATTATTGAGAGTAATCACACAGTAATCTTAGGGTTTAACAACAATACATATTCCTTGATATCAGAGACAATAGAGGCTAATGAAAACCATAAAGATGGTTGTATTGTCATCTTGGATGATATGGATAAAGAAGAAATGGAAACTGCAATCAGTGAAGTGATTACAGATTTTAAAACAACAAGAATTATCTGCAGGAAGGGTAATATTACGGACTATCATATGCTTGCAAAGTGTTCCCTAGAAAGTGCAAGATGTATCATAGTGAATGAAGATAGGGATTTGATTACTATAAAATCTATTTTAGCAATTAACAATTACTTGAAGCGAGATAAGCCAATTACCAAACTTCCACATGTAGTTGCAACTATTTATGATGAGTCAAACTATCAAGCAGCTAAGATTATAGGCGAAGATGTTGCAGAGATTGTATTAGTACAAGATGCCATTTCACGAATTATAGCACAGACTTGCAGGCACCCAGGATTATCAGATGTATTGATTGAACTTTTTGATTTCGATGGAGATGAGTTGTACTTTGAAAATTTTCCAGAATTAGATGGAGAATTGTTTGGAAATGTACTGAACTATTTTGAAAAAGCAATTGTTTTCGGCTATAAAAGAGATAGTATAGTGAGTTTAAATCCAGATATGGGTACAGTTCTAAAAAAAGAAGATGAGTTATTGTTGTTAGTAGAAGATGATGGTGTTGCAAAAGTTAAAATTAAAGAATGCAATAGCGACAAATCACTAGAATCGAATATTGGGGTAAAAGATGACACGTTAAACTTGTTAGTGATTGGAGCTAATGCAAAAGTAAAACAGATTATTTTAGAATTGGATGAATTTTTAGGAGAAAATTCTGTAGTTACAGTTGCGAATGAAAGTATTGATGAGTCCATTAAATGCGTTGAGAAAGAATTGAAAAATATAACATTGCGCTGTGTGCTTTGTGATGTGAATGATAGAGCGAATTTAGAAAAGCTGGCCAGAGATTCGATAGGGCATGTACTACTCCTTAGTGATGATTGTGACAATGAGACTTCGGATGCAATGACATTACTACGTCTAGTACACTTACGAGATATCTCGAAAATAGAAAATCGCACATTTAGTATTACGAGTGAAATGAAGGATGTAGCAAATCAAAAGCTCGCTAAAGTAGCAGAAGCGAATGATTTGGTTGTAGGTTCGAATATTATTAATCTCATGTTGACTCAAATTGCGGAAAATAGATCATTATCAGAGGTGTTTCAAGAATTACTTCGAGCAGAAGGATCAGAGATTTATATTAGAGATGCAGCACATTTCGTGCAATTAGAGACAGAGTTAGACTTCTATCAAGTCACAACTATATTAAAAGATCGTGGAGAAATAGCGATTGGCTATAAAAAGCAAAATGGTAAAGAATTTGAAATTATTACAAATCCTAAAAAATCTGAAAAGATTAAATTTAGCGAAGGAGATGGAATTATCTCGTTGTCGTTAGACTAAGAAGAACATAGGAACGTTGTAGTTAAATATATAGTAAAGTTTATAAAAGGGGCGGTCGAAATAATCGACCAGCCCCTTAAAACTTATCTATTGTTAGCACTAGATAATAGTTGTTATTTAAAGATTTTACATACGTTATCAATTGCGAGGTTAGTTCCTCATCAGAAGTAGAAAAAGTAAATGGTACTTCTAAGTCAAAGATGATATTCGTATGAGTTGGCCCTTTTACAATACGAAAATCATGCAGATGAAGTTCACTAGAAATAGATGATAAGAAATGAGTAACTTGTTGTTTTAGTAAGTTTGTCTCTTCATCATCAAAGGAAATAGGGTCCATGTGAATTACGGCCTGACAGTCCAGCTTTTCTTGGAGTGTTTTCTCAATATTGTCAATGGTGTCATGCAATGTTAAAAAATCACCGTTTGCGGAAACCTCAGCATGTAGTGAAATCATTTTATTACCAGGACCATAATCATGAACAATTAAATCATGGATACCAATGACTTCGTTATTTTCACGCACAATAGAATGAATCTCTGCCACAAGTTCAGGTGTAGGAGCATTACCAATGATAGGAGAAAGTGTTTCCCTTAATGTATTGATTCCGGAATAGAGAACAAAGAGTCCAACTAATACTCCGCAATATCCCTCTAATCTTAGACCTGTAGTTGCTCCTATAACAGAAGAAATCAGCACGACAGAAGTAGAGATAGAATCGCTGAGGCTATCCGTTCCTGTGGCTTTTAATGCAGAAGAATCTATTTTATTCCCAATGGAATGATTGTAGGCGTACATATATAACTTTATTAATACAGAAATCACAAGAATAGCAAATACGAGTGGCGTGTATTGAACAACACTCGGAGTGATTATCTTATTGATCGATGATGTGATAAGTTCATATCCCATAAAGAGAATAAAAAGGGACACGATAAAGCCAGAAACATATTCTGCACGTCCATGACCGTAGGGGTGATCAGAATCTGCTTTTTGTGAAGAAAAGCGAAAACCGATTAAAGTAATAATTGCAGAGCCGGAGTCAGAAAGATTATTTAGGGCATCTGCGGTGATGGCGATAGATTGACTGAGAATACCTGCAATTAATTTGGCAGTGAACAATAAGAGATTAAGCAGGATGCCAAATATACTGCATAAGTTTCCGTATTGGTATCTTACGGTTGAATTCGTGTAATCAGTTGCATTCTTAATAAAGAGTTTTGTTAATAATGTAATCATAGAACCTCCAAAAATGTAATCACTACATTATATACTATTTTATAAAAAAAGAAAACAAATCAGAGTTAGATTTGTTTTCTTTTTTTATTACATTTATTTTCCGTAGTATGCATTTAAGTACATTTGTTTAATCTCTTTAAATAGAGGGTATCTTGGGTTGGCACCAGTACACTGATCATCAAATGCTTGTTCAACCATTTCATCTAATCTATCCAAGAAATCTTTTTCGTCAATTCCATATTCTTTAATAGATGATTTTACGCCTACAGAAGCTTTTAGTTCATTGATTTTTTCAGTTAACTTTAGAACTGCATCTGCATCATTTTTTGCATTGATTCCACAATATCTAGCACACTGCGCATAACGCTCTTGAGTATGTGGATATTCATATTGTGAGAAAGCTCCCATTTTTGTAGGATTTTCATCTGCGTTGAACTTGATGACTTCGTTTATCATAAGTGCGTTAGCAATCCCATGTGGGAGGTGATGGAAAGCACCAAGCTTATGAGCCATAGAGTGGCAAACACCTAGGAATGCATTTGCAAATGCCATACCAGCAAGGCAAGAAGCATCAGCCATTTTTTGTCTTGCATTTACGTCATCTCCATTTGTGTAAGCAGTAGGTAGATAATCAAATACATTTTTCATAGCTTTTAGTGCTAGGCCATCAGTATAATCTGTAGCAAGGACAGATACATAAGCTTCTAAAGCGTGGGTTAACACATCAATACCTGATGCACTTGTAAGCCCCTTTGGCTGACTCATCATATTGTCTGTATCAACGATTGCCATATTAGGAAGCAATTCATAATCTGCAAGTGGGTATTTAATTCCAGTTGTTTCATCAGTGATAACCGCAAAAGGAGTTACCTCTGAACCTGTTCCTGAAGAAGTAGGTATAGCGATGAAATATGATTTCTCACCCATTTTTGGGAATGTATATACACGTTTTCTGATATCCATGAAACGCATAGCCATATCCATAAAATCAATTTCTGGGTGTTCGTAAAGAACCCACATAATCTTAGCAGCATCCATTGCAGAACCACCACCTAGTGCAATAATTACATCAGGCTTGAAGGCTTCCATTGCTTTAGCACCATCTTTTGCGTTCTTTAAAGTAGGATCTGGCTGTACATCTGCAAAGCATTGGTGAACGATACCCATAGCATCTAATTTGCTTGTAATTGCTTTTGTGTAACCATTCATGTATAAGAAGTTATCAGTAACGATGAAAGCTCTTTTTTTATTTAACACAGCTCCAAGTTCATCGAGTGCTACTTCCATACTTCCTTTTTTATAATAAACCTTTTCAGGTGTTCTAAACCATTGCATATTTTCTCTCCTCTCAGCTACTGTTTTGATGTTTAAGAGGTGTTTCACTCCTACATTTTCTGAAACAGAGTTTCCACCCCAAGAACCACAGCCAAGTGTGAGAGAAGGAGCAAGCTTAAAGTTGTATAAATCTCCGATTCCACCATGAGCGGCAGGTGTGTTAGTCAAGATTCTACAAGCTTTCATTGCGGCAGCATGTTGCATGATTTTTTCGCGCTTTGAAAGATTAATATAAAGAGAAGCGGTATGTCCGATTCCCCCATCTTCAACTAAACGGATTGATTTTTCTAAAGCTTCATCAAAAGTTGTTGCTTTGTACATAGCAAGTACAGGAGAGAGTTTCTCGTGTGCAAATTCTTCGGATAAGTCAACAGACTCTACTTCTCCGATAAGAATCTTTGTGTTTTCGGCTACAGTAACACCTGCAAGCTTAGCAATTGTATGAGCAGATTGTCCAACAATTTTTGCATTGAGTGCACCATTGATAATAATAGTTTTGCGGACTTTTTCAATCTCATCTTTCTTTAAGAAATAGCAACCACGTTTTTCAAATTCCTTTTTAACTTGCGCATAAATAGAATCAATAACGGTTACAGATTGTTCAGAAGCACAGATCATACCATTGTCAAAAGTCTTTGAAAGAATGATTGAGTTAACAGCCATTTGAATGTCAGCAGAATCATCGACAATTACTGGTGTATTACCAGCACCAACTCCAATTGCTGGTTTACCAGATGAATAGGCAGAACGTACTAGTCCAGGACCACCGGTAGCTAGGATAATATCTGACTCTTTCATTACAGTATTTGTAAGTTCTAGAGATGGCACATCTACCCATCCGATGATACCTTCTGGAGCACCAGCTGCAACTGCAGCTTCAAGTACAACTTTTGCAGCTTCAATTGTACAACCTTTCGCACGTGGATGAGGAGAAATGATAATTGCATTTCTAGTCTTTAATGCTAATAATGTTTTAAAGATTGCAGTAGAAGTAGGGTTAGTTGTAGGAATAACAGCTGCAATGAGTCCGATAGGATCAGCAATCTTTGTGATTCCAGCAGCTTTATCCTCTTCGATAACACCAACTGTTTTTGTGTTCTTATATGCATTATATATATACTCTGAAGCATAGTTGTTCTTGATAACTTTGTCTTCGACAACTCCCATACCTGTTTCTGCAACAGCCATTTTTGCCAAAGGAATTCTCATTTTATTTGATGCACTAGCAGCAGCAAAGAAGATTTTATCTACTTGTTCTTGAGAGTAAGTAGCGAATATTTCTTGTGCTTCTTTTAGTGATTTGATTTTTGTTTGTAGTGATTCTACACTATCCACTAGTGTTGTTACGCTAGGTTGTGCTTGGTTTGATTTTTCCATAATAGGACCTCCAAATAATAATTAATCAAAGTGTTAAAAAAATAACAAACTGACCATGTACATATTATACTTCGATTGTTAATAAAATGTCAATCATGAGTAATAACAAAAAAAAGTGGATTTTCCTAATGTAGATATACAAAATAAACAATGAAAAAACAGTGAAAAAAAGAAAGTTGTTTGAGAGAAAGAGTATAATATGTTATAATTTACAGTATTGAACTGATTGTTATAAAAATATCAGTAAAAACCAATAAAATAAGACAGTTTTTGTAAACTGCAAGATGTAGGAGGAATTATGTATACATTATTACTTGTTGATGATGAACCGTTCATTAGAAATGCAATGAGTACAATCATTGATTGGAACTCTTTGGGATTTGATCGAATTCTACAAGCAGAAGATGGAGTCGAAGCTTTGAAGTTGGTAGAGGAAGAGTCCGTTGATTTGATATTAACTGATATTGCGATGCCCTTTATGGATGGTCTGGAACTTGCACAGAAGATAGCGATGGAACATAAAGACATCTATGTTGTAATCTTATCTGGGTATGAAGATTTTGAGTATGCTCAAAGAGGAATTTCATATGGAGTCAAAGATTATATTTTGAAGCCAGTTGGCGCCGACTCCTTATATAAGAAGATGAAAGGCATTTGCGCGAACTTAAATCTAGAGACGTCACAAAAAAATTATGTATCAAAAATGAAAGGACAGTTACATCGAGTCTTACCAGAATTGAGAGAAAAATTATTAACTACCTTTATATGTAATGGTGAACTTAGTGAAGATGGCTTTATGATTCGTAGCGAAAGTGTGGAGTTAACAATAGAAAAAGGGCTATACACAACATGTGTGCTGGAACCAGAGTGGGACTTTATAGAAACAAGAGATATGGATCTTTTTTTGTTTGCTATTAAAAATATCATTGTAGACACCATAGGAGACAAGCATTTAGTATTTAATCATAGTACATCAAGAGTTATTGTGGTATTTTCTTTTGACGAAGAGACAGAGGCAGTACATCAAATGGTATATGAAGCTTTGAATGTGATTCAAAAAATTGTATTTACTACCTTGAATTTAGAGGTGACTTGCTCAATGGGGCGAATCACGTCACGATTAAGTGAGTTACATACATCTTATAATGATGCAGATAAAGCAATGGAATGCAGATATATTTTGGGAGGGAAAGTAGTCTATGACATCTCAGACTTAACATATCTAGATACCACCTATGTCTACCCTGAAACACAGATGAAAGCGATTATCTACGCTACAAAATTTCAAGGAGAAAAGGAAATTGAGGAATCATTTGAAGAACTAAATGAGTATATTTTCCTCAAACATAAATTGACGATTGAAAATTTGAAGATGATTTCAATAGAGTTGATATCAAAGTTGTTGAAAGAACTAGCGAATGTAAAAGATGTTAAGGAGAACTTGTGGAAAGAAGGTTTTGATTTGTATCGTGCGTTGGAAAATTGCAAAAGATTTACCAATGTACTAGAAGATATAGAAAAGTTCGCGAGGAATATTTCCACAGAACTGCAAAAACTGAAAGATAGTAGTACAAAGATCATTATAGAAAAAGTTGAGAGATATATAGAAGAGAATTATATGAATGAAGGGATTTCACTATCTACAACGGCAGAGAAAGTTGGTGTGAGCACAGGGTATTTATGTGCATTGTATAAAAAAGAAACAGGAAAAAATTTCACGAAATACATAATGGATATACGGGTACAAAAAGCCATGATGCTTTTAAATACATCTGATAAGAAAAATTACGTGATAGCAATGGAGACAGGTTTTAATAATGCTCATTATTTTAGTACTACATTTAAAAAGTTAGTAGGGCTAACACCTACAGAATATCGCGAAAACAAAGGGCAAAAAGATGGGGATTAAAAACAAAACACTTTTGAAGGTGTCTATACTTATGATTGCGATGATATTGGTGGTTTCTATAGGGTTGATGATATTTTATTCTAAAGATATGACCAACAAAAATGTAATAAGCTCAAGAAGAATCATCGAGAATGCAAGTGTAACATTAGAAAATTACGTGGATGACTTAGGGGCGGTTTTAAACGAAGCAAATTACAATTATTATTTGCAAAATTATCTGATAAATGAAATAGATAGTGAGACAGGCTACTCTAGTTTTTCAAACGAAGATAGTGTGCAGATGTATGAATTGAGTACTCAAACTTTTAGCGATGCCATTAATACGAGAAATGATATCGCTTCTATAATGATATTTGGGAAAAAGACACTGCTACTTCAAAAATCGAGTTACGCGTACCAGTATGTACTGCATGATTTTACAGAATCACAATGGTATGAAGATGCGATAGAAAATCGGGGAGATATTATTGTTACAGGACCTAATAAGTATGAATTTTTATTAGGGAGTACAGAGGAAACATTGACGCTGAGTAAAGAAATTCAAAATTACCAAAATGGAACATTTCTAGGTGTGATAGTGATGGAGATTAATTTGAATGGAATATCCGAATTAATAGATGGAATTTTGGTAGAGAATGATGGTGTGCTACTTTTGATGAATGAAAGTGGAGAGAAAGTTTACTTACAGGAGAATCAGTTAGATAGGTGGATCATTGATGAAGCGGGGGTCGCGCAAGTTGAAGAAGTGATGGAAGGGGAAACAACCGACAATTTCAAGATGGAATTAGATGGAACGGAGGTTCAAGTGGTATATGAAGAAATCGATAAAATAGGGTGGTCAATTCTATCCATTACACCTCTTTCTACTTTACAAGGTCAAGTCTATGCTGTTCTGAGTTTCATAGTTCTATTTGCCATTCTTATACTAGCTTTTCTGTTACTTTTGTTAAATATTATTATGAAAAATGTTACAAAACCTATTGTCAATTTAAAAATGGAAATGGATAGAGTAGACAGAGGAAATCTAGAAAAAATAGAAATACTTCGAAGTGATGATGAATTAGAAGATCTAGGAAACAGTTTTAATTCAATGATTTCGCGGATACAGAACTTGGAGACGAGAGTGACAAAGGAGCAGGAGCAGAAACGTAGATTTGAGCTTCAAGCATTACAAGGTCAGATTAATCCTCATTTCTTGTATAATACATTGGATACTATTATTTGGATGGCAGAAGTAAAAGATGAAAAAATTGTAAAGGTAACAGAAGCGTTAGCGAAGTTATTTAGAATTTCCTTAAATCGTGGAAAGCAGTTTATAACGGTGGAAGGCGAGATAGAGCATATTAAAAACTATCTAATAATACAGAAAACTCGATATATGGAAAAATTCACTTACTCTATAGAAGTAGAAGAAGATGTGAAAAAATTTAAAACGATTAAACTATTATTACAACCAATTGTAGAAAACAGTATTTATCATGGAATCAAGCAGCAAAAAGAAAGTGGCGAAATTAAGATTAAGGCATATCGAACAGGTGATATATTATGCTTTAAAGTATCCGATAACGGAATGGGAATGGAGGAAGAACAGCGATTGCGCTTAGTGAATGGACGAATTGAACCGCACCATACAAAAGGGTCTGGAATTGGAGTGAAGAATGTTAATGAACGTATCCAAATATTTTTTGGGAAGAGTTATGGATTACATTGTGAGAGTACCTTAGGGGAAGGAACAACAATTACATTATCACTGCCAATCATAGAAGATGAGACTATCTGGGAAGGGAGAAATGCACAAGATGAGACAAGATAAAAGAATAATCTTTATTATGATAGTCAGTTTTTTTCTTTTAGGATGTGGGACAAGTGTTGGAACAGAAGTGCAAGAAGAAAAAATTGGACAAGAGGATACAGATGCGCGTATAAATATAGGGGTGACGATGGCATCAGATGATTCTAGTTATATTGTAGAATTGATTAAAAACATAGAAATTGCATCTGCTGGTGAAAATATTAATTTGGAAATTCAATATGCACAATGGGATGCAGAGATACAAGTGGCACAGATAGCAGAGTATATTGCGCAAGGGAAGGATGCGATTATTCTTTGTCCTGTAGATGCAAAATCCATGTTAGTTCCATTGAAAAGTGCAAAGGAGAAAGATGTTCCTATTATCAATCTCAATATGAAAGTGGATGCAGTTTCTTCCCAGTATATTTCAACTTATGTGGGGGCTAGCAGCTCGGAAGAGGGAGCACTTGCAGCAGAGTTAGCTGTGGAATTATTGAATGGGGAGAATGGAAAGATTGGAATTATTGAGGGAAGCCCAGGTAGTGACCCATCAATTTATCGAACAGAAGCTTTTTTAGAAGAAATGAAGAGTGAGCAAAGTGCAGAAGTGGTTGGTATAACTTGTGGAAGTTGGTCGAGGGAAAAAGCTTATTTGGCTGCATGGGATTTGATTAATAATAATCAAGAGATGAATATGATTTATGCACATGATAGTAATATGGCTCTTGGTGCGCATCAAGCTATTCAAGAGTTAGGGAAGGAAAATGAGATTCAATTGGTGGCAATAGGTGAAAATGAAGAGTATCTAGAAGCGTTAGAAGTTGGGATTATAGATGGTATTATTACACAACCGGCTGAATACGAAGGGAAGTATAGTGTTTATTGTGCAATTAATGCAGTAAATGGAGTACAACTAAAGCCTTGGTACAAAACACCAGTTACGAAAATTACACAAGAGGATATAGAGAATTACAAATATATACATTATTAATATCAGATATTAATAATTTGAACAAAACGATGAATTTTTTGAATTCACTGTTTTGTTCTTTTTTTGTATAGTAAATGCAAGAAAACAAATATTGAGGAGGAAGTTAGAATGAAAAGAAAAATGTTAGGGCTTTTACTAAGTACAGCAATGGTATCCGGTTTGTTATTTGGGTGTGGATCAGAAGAAGCAACAACTGAAACTGCAACTACAGAAGAAGGTAGTGAAGAAGGAGGAGACAGCGAAGCTTCAGGAGACATTACAGTTGGCTGTGTAATTATGAATACTTCAGGAGAGTGGTTTGCGGAAATTATGACTGGAATGGAAGCTGCTGGGAAAGACTTAGGTGTTGAAGTCAGCATTGTAAGCTCTGATAACGAGGTGTCGAAAGAGTCGGATAATGTAGCAACTTTTGTGGCGCAAGGTGTAGATGCAATTACAATTTGCCCAATTTCAGCAGATGCATCTGTAGCAGCGGTGGAATCAGCTATGTCAGAAGACATTCCTGTTATTACTTGGAATACAACAGTTAATACAGAGATTGATGGACATGTTGGTGTTTCGAATTACGATCTTGGAAAGTTAACAGGTGAGTATGTAGCAGACTATGTAACAGAGAATTATCCAGATGGGTGTAAATTAGCGATTTTAGGAAATACAAGCTATGAAATCGGAGTAGAGAGATGTAACGGATTTAAAGATGCAGTATCAGAAGTATCTGGCCTTGAAATCGTAGCAGAGCAAGATGCAGAGATGCAAGATGAAGGTTTGGATATTACAGAACAGATTTTGACAGCGAATCCAGATGTAGATATTTTTTGGGCATGGAATCAAACTTCATTGTTAGGAAGTGTGGCACATATGCAAAACATTGGAAATAAAGACATTGTAGTAATGGGAACTGATATGAGCGTTGATATTGCAAAGACAATGCTACAAGACGATGTGACACTTCAAGCAGTAACAACTCAAATGCCTTATGATATCGGTTATAACGCAGTTGTGAATGCTGTAAAAAATGTAAATGGTGAAGATTATGAAAAAGAGATGATTATTGATCTTAAAACATATTCTAAAGACGATACAGCTGATCTTGAAACTTACATTGAAGACCATGAAAGTTTAGTAGAATAATTGAATCAAATGAAAGGGTGCTGATTTAGTACCCTTTCCTCTAATAATAGTAACAATGGATTGACGAGCAATTCATCAAGATGAGAGGTGAGATTATGTCAGAAATATTATTAAAAGCTGAAAATGTTACAAAGAGGTTTGCAGGAGTTACAGCACTAGATGGTGCATCACTGGAGGTTAGACCTGGAGAAGTACATGCGTTAGTTGGAGCAAATGGTGCAGGAAAGAGTACTTTAATCAAAATTATTACAGGCGCGTATTCAAATGAAGAAGGGGATATTTATTTGGAAGGAGAAAAAATCCAAGTAAAGTCAACACTTGAAGCGAGAAAATTAGGAATTAGTGCAGTTTACCAAGAATTTAGTCTAATCAATACATTGTCTGTAGCAGAAAATATTTTTTTAGGAAAATTAATCAAACGTAAATTAGGTCCTGTTGAAAAAATAAATTGGATAGAGATAAACGAGAAAGCTAAAGAAATTTTAGAACGCTTAGAATCTGATATTGAGCCAAGTATGAAAGTTGCTAACTTAAGTGTAGCTCAAAAACAGATGGTTGAAATTGCGAAAGCGCTGTCGAATGAAATAAAAGTTTTAATCATGGATGAGCCAACAGCATCCTTATCTGATCATGAAATAGAGAATATGTTTAAAGTAGTAACATCGTTAAAAGAGAAAGGTATTGGAATAGTATATGTATCCCATCGGTTAGAAGAATTACCTATTATAGCTGATAGGGTTTCAGTATATAGAGATGGTACATATATTAAGACATTAGATATAAAAGATGCTCCAAAAGCAGTTATCATTGAAAATATGGTAGGGAAAAGTGTAAGTGTTGATAAAAGAGAAAGCTGTGCACAAGATGAAGTTCTTATGAAGGTTACTAATTTTTCTTCAGGGAAAAAGTTCAATAACATAAATTTTGAATTGAAAAAAGGCGAGGTACTAGGGGTTGCAGGATTAGCTGGTGCAGGAAGAACCGAACTTGTTCGTGCTATTTTTGGAGCAGATAAAAAAGATACAGGTCAAGTATATATCAATGGAAAAGAAGTACAGATTAAGACACCAGTAGATGCTAAAAATGCGGGGATTGGATTTGTAACTGAAGATAGAAAAGAGGAAGGTCTGCTATTAAATATGGAGTTGCATACTAATTTAGGAATGACAATTCTAAAGAAATTGAGAAAAGGTCTTAGTCTAGATGTTAGAAAAGAAGAAAAATTAATGAAAGAATACATTGCATCGTTGAAGATTAAATGCAATGATGAACATCAAATTGCAAGAAATCTATCAGGTGGAAATCAACAAAAAGTTGTTATTTCTAAGTGGTTAGCAACAGATCCTCAAATATTGATTATGGATGAGCCAACTAGAGGAATTGACGTTGGATCAAAGAGTCAAATTTACGATTTGATCAGTCAACTGGCGAGCAGTGGACTAGGGGTGATAGTAATTTCGTCAGAACTTCCAGAATTGTTGCAAGTTTCAGATCGAATCATTGTATTAGCAGAAGGGAAGAAGACAGGAGAGTTAGATAATGTTGATTTGACTCAGGACATATTATTAGATTATTCCACAAGAAAGAAAGCGATATTGTAGGAGGCGGAAAGATGAAAATAGCAAAGATGAATCCAAAGCAGTTTGTAACAAAATATATTATGTATTTTGCACTAATTTTAATGTGTATTATTTTAGCAATAGCTAGTGAAAACTTTTTGACAGTAACTAACTTTTTAACCATATTAAAGCAAATTTCCATACAGTCCATTGTGGCAATAGGAATGACAATGATTATCATCAGTGGAAACATTGACTTGAGTGTAGGATCAGTAGTTGCATTTTGTTCTGTGTGTTCGGCATTATTAATGACAAGTGGTGTACCTATTGTTCTTACAATTGTGATTGTAATTGCAATTGGAGGAGTTTTTGGGTTGATTTCAGGGGGAGTAACGGCGAAGTTGAACTTACACTCGTTTCTTGTAACATTAGCGTTGATGCAGGCAGTAAGAGGATTGGCGCAGACATTGACAGGTGGGTATCCAAAGGCAGGACTCCCAGAGGCTTTTGGGGTGATTGCAGCAGGTGATTTGTTTGGGATTCCGTACTTAGTACTTATTATGATTGTATTTTATATCGTGTTTGTCTACATTATGGAAAACACAGGATTTGGAAGAGCAATTTACGCAATTGGAAGCAATGCTGAATCAGCGAGATTATCTGGAATTAAAGTAGAAAAAGTAAAAACACTAGTTTTTGTTATTTCATCAGCACTTTGTGGTGTGGCAAGTATCTTACTTACTTCAAAGGTGCGTTCAGGTGATCCAACAAGTGCTACAGGTTGGGAAATGGATGCCATTGCGGGGGCAATTATTGGTGGAACCAACATGTCTGGTGGAGAAGGAAAACTTGGTGGAACGGTAATCGGTTTGTTGTTTGTAGGAATATTAGGAAATGGAATGGTGCTTTTAGGTGTAAGTACCTATATGCAAAGTGTTATCAAAGGGTTAGTAATTTTCTTGGCAGTAATTATTAATAGCATTCAAAAAAGGAGTAACTAAGTATGAATAGTATTGAGAGATTTTATGCAACAGTTGATAGAAAACCAGTAGATAGACCAGCAGCTTGGCTAGGGGTGCCAGATATTGAGTCTGAACCAGCACTCTTTCAGCACTACGGAGTAGAGAATCTACATGATTTAAAATTGGCAATAGGCGATGATTTTTATGCGGTGGAAATGCCTTATGAATCACCAAATGCTAATGCTATATATGCAGCATTTGATTGGTATTTAGATGGTGGAGAAGTAGATTCACAAGAGCGTACATTGACAACACCTGGGTGTTTTTCAGAAGCGGAAGACCTAGAGGATTTGGAATTTTATAAATGGCCAGACCCTATCAAGTATATCGATCCTAAAGAATGTAGGAGAAGAGTAGAAGAGGCACCAGAAGATAAGGTAGCATTGGGGATATTGTGGTCTTCACATTTTCAAGATACATGCGCAGCATTTGGGATGGAAAATGCGTTGATGAATATGTATGCAAACCCTGAATTATATCAAGCAGTGGATGAAAAGATTATGGAATTTTACTTAAAAGCAAATGAAGTTTTTTTTGAAGCGACAAAGGGGAAGTTACATGCAGTGTTGATTGGGAATGATATGGGGAGTCAAAGAGGATTGATGATTTCACCAGAGATGGTAAGAAAGTTTATTATTCCAGGATGTAAGAGGTTGGTAGAACAAGCACATTCATATGGCGTGAAAGTGATTTATCATTCGTGCGGTTCCATTGCGGACGTGATACCGGATTTGATTGAAGCCGGAGTAGATGTAGTTCATCCGATTCAAGCCCTTGCAGCAGGAATGGAACCGGATGTTTTAAAAGAAAAGTTTGGAGAAAAAGTAGCATTTTGTGGTGGCGTAGATACTCAAGATTTATTGGTGAATGCTTCACCAGAGGATGTGCATAGTAAAGTTAAGGAATTAAGGACATTGTTTCCAACTGGTTTAATTATATCACCAAGTCATGAGGCGATATTACCAGATGTGCCACCTAAAAACATTGCGGCTTTATTTGAAGAAGCTAGAAAAGTATATTAGAGTAGGAGGAAAAGATGAAGCGATATGGTCAAATGATAAAAGTAAAACCTGGAAAATTAGAAGAGTATTGTTATCATCATGCGAATCCTTGGCCAGAGGTTAATGCGATGATTGAAAAATGTAACATCAGAAATTATAGCATTTTTTCAAAAGATGATTACTTATTTGCATATTTTGAATACGTAGGAACAGATTTTGCGGCGGATATGGATAAAATGGCGCAGGATAAAAAGACTCAGGAATGGTGGGATGTGGTGAAACCTTGTCATATTCCATTAGAGGATCGTGGAGAAGATGAATGGTGGTCTAATATGGAAGAAGTATATCATTTGGATTAGAAAATGGAGACGTCAACGGGAAGTAGCAGTTGGCGCCTCTAAAAGTTTATATCTATTCTGTTATCCGAGTAGTCCACTTTGTGCAATCCCATACCTCATTTACTACATCTTGGTAGAATTCAGGTTCATGACAAATCAATAGTATGCTACCTTTATAATCTAGCAAAGCTCGCTTTAATTCGGCTTTAGCATCTACATCTAAATGATTGGTAGGCTCGTCTAGCAATAGGATGTTAGACTTGCGATTTACCAGTTTGCATAGACGTACCTTGGCTTGCTCGCCACCACTTAAGACGCGAACTTGACTTTCGATATGTTTAGTAGTTAATCCGCACTTAGCTAGAGCAGAGCGCACTTCGTATTGGGTGTAAGAAGGGAATTCGTTCCAAATTTCTTGGATACAGGTGTTTCTATTTTCACCTTTAATTTCTTGTTCGAAGTAACCAATTTCAAGATTCTCTCCAAGTTCACAACTTCCTTTGAGTGATGGAATCTGTCCTAAAATACTTTTTAGTAATGTGGTTTTTCCGATACCATTTGCTCCTACAAGAGCGATTTTATGACCACGCTCCATAGCGACTGAAATCGGCGCGGAAAGGGGATCGTTTTTGTCGTAACCAATCACTAGATCAGTGGTCTCAAAGAGATACTTACTAGGAGTTCGTCCATATTGGAAGTTAAACTGAGGTTTTGGTCTTTCAGCAGCCAACTCTATTACATCCATCTTATCGAGTTTCTTCTGTCTAGACATAGCCATATTTCTCGTAGATACTCTAGCCTTATTTCTTGCAACAAAATCTTTTAAATCGTCAATCTCTTGCTGTTGTTTTCTGTATGCTGCCTCTAATTGAGATTTCTTAACAGCATAGACCTCTTGGAATTTATCGTAATCACCAACGTAGCGATTTAATTCTTGGTTCTCCATATGATAAATTAGGTTGATAACACTATTTAGGAATGGAATGTCATGGGAGATAAGAATAAAGGCGCTCTCATATTCTTGTAGATAACGTTTTAGCCATTCAATGTGTTGTTCATCTAAATGGTTAGTAGGCTCATCTAGCAATAAGATGTCTGGTTTTTCAAGAAGTAATTTAGCAAGTAATACCTTTGTACGCTGTCCACCACTTAAATCCGTCACATCTTTTTCTAAACCAAGATCAAGTAGTCCAAGGGCTCTTGCAACTTCTTCTACTTTACTGTCGATGATATAGAAATCTTGTAAGGTTAATGTGTCTTGAATAGTGCCTAATTCTTCCATTAAAACCTCCATTTCATCTGGACTAGCATCTCCTAATGAATCACAGATTTGATTCATCTTTTCTTCTAAACCAAATAGATAAGAAAAAGCAGTTTTTAATACATCTCGAATGGTCATGCCCTTTTCTAAAACAGTGTGTTGGTCAAGATAACCAACTCGGACATTCTTTGCCCATTCCACCTTTCCCTCGTCTGGCGAGAGAGAACCAGTGATGATATTCATAAAAGTGGACTTTCCTTCACCATTTGCTCCGATAAGTCCTATATGCTCGCCACGTAATAGACGAAAAGAAACGTCTTCGAAGATTGCACGATCTCCGAATCCGTGTGTTAAATGTTCTACATTCAAAATACTCATAGTTTGATTAATAGCCTCCTTATAGTTATAGTTCTATAAGAGTTTACCATAAAAAAAGCATAAGGTGTGGAAAATATTCTATATAAGATTAGAAGAAAGAAATATGAGCATATTAACTAAAAAAAAAGAAGAAAAACAGTAAGAAATGTATAAAACGATGAAGTGGAGTAAATTTCACAAAAAAGATTGATAAAAGTTTCACGATGTGATAGTCTCTACGTAGTGTTAAATACTATTTTGAAAATTAGAGGAGATTATTATGAGAAGAAAGATTACCATTATCGGTGCAGGAAGTGTTGGTTCTACCATTGCATATACGTTATCAAATACGGATATTGCATCAGAAATCGTACTAATTGATATCAACAAAGACAAGATGGAAGGTGAAGCTTTAGATATTGCACAAGGAACTTGTTTCCGCGATCCAATTTCTATCACAGCAGGTGAGTATAAAGATGCAGCAGGATCTGATATCGTGATTATTACTTCAGGTATTGCTCGTAAACCTGGGCAGACTAGAATTGAATTGACAAAGACAAATGTAGGAATCCTTAAGCAAATCACACCTGAAATTGTAAAGCATGCACCGGATGCGAAATACATCATCGTAAGTAATCCAGTAGATATTATGACTTATGTATTTACAAAAGTTTCAGGAATTCCTGAAAAGCAAATCATTGGATCTGGTACAATTCTTGATACAGCAAGATTACGTCATGGATTATCAGAAAAACTAAATGTAGCACAAAAAAATATTCATGCATACGTGTACGGAGAGCATGGAGATACTTCGTTCATCCCTTGGTCATGTGCGGATATCGGAAGTGCGAATATTGATGCATATAGAGACATGATGGTAGAAGCAGGGCAAGACATTGAGCCTATCGATAAAGAAGAAATGCTTACATATGTACAAAAATCAGGCGGAAAGATTATCGCAAACAAAGGAGCTACTTACTACGCGGTATCGGCTTCTGTTGTAAAACTTTGTAACATGTTAGCGGGATCACAAGGATCAATTTCTACAGTATCTACAATGATGCATGGAGAATATGGAGTAGATGATGTCTGTCTTAGTATGTTGACTCTTGTAGGACCAAATGGTATCGAAGGTAAGGTTCCTGTAAAATTAACAGATGAAGAAATTGAAAAATTACGCAAGAGTGCAGATGCATTAAAAGCAGTAATAAAAGAGCTAGACTAAAGCCTAGTAAATAAAAAATGCAATCGAATGGTTCAGCCTCTTGGCTGAACTGTTGTCGGATTGTGATAAAAGATAGAGGAGGCAAATATGAAGTACAGTTATTACCCAGGGTGCACATTAAAATCAAAAGCAAAAGACTTAGATGCGTATGCGAGAGTTGCGGCAAAAGCGCTTGGATTTGAGTTGGAAGAAATTGAAGATTGGCAGTGTTGTGGCGGAGTCTATCCACTAGGAACAGATGAAATCGCATCAAAATTATCTTCTGTTCGTGCGCTAAATGATGCAAAAGAAAAAGAGCAAGACTTAGTAACACTATGTTCAGCCTGTCATCATGTGATGAAGCGTGTCAATGATGATATGAAAAATGTGGAAGATATCCGCACACGCGCAAATAATTATATGCAATTAGAAGAAGCCTATAACGGTGAGACGAAAGTACTACATTTTCTGGAAGTATTACGTGACCGTATAGGTTTTGATTCGTTAAAAGAGAAGGTTGTAAATCCTTTGACAGGAAGAAAGATTGGAGCATATTATGGATGTTTATTACTAAGACCAAGTGAAATCCTTCAATTTGACGATCCAGAAAATCCATCTATTATGGAAGAGTTTATCAAAGCAATTGGTGCAACACCAGTTATCTATCCATACAGAAATGAATGTTGCGGTGGATACATATCTTTGAAAGAAAAAGAGATGGCAGGAGAGATGTGCGATAAAATCGTTGACTCAGCTACAGGATTTGGTGCAGAGACATTGATTACAGCCTGTCCACTTTGTTTATATAATTTAAATAAATCAAAAGGCGAAAAAGGACTTACCGTTTCTTATATCACAGAACTTCTTGCAGAAGCCTTAGGAGTGAAAGAGGAGGTAGAAATCTGATGAGCCATACGAATAATAATGCAAAAAGAGTAAGAGAAATCAGTGGTGCTAACCCACAAAAATGCATGAAATGCGGAAAATGCTCAGCTACTTGTCCAGCATTTAATGAAATGGATATTAAACCACATCAGTTTGTTACTTATGTAGTGAATGAAGACATCGAAACATTGGCTAATTGCGAATCGTTGTGGAAGTGCCTTTCTTGTTTTGCTTGTATCGAAAGATGTCCAAGAGATGTAAAACCTGGGAAGCTTGTTGACGCAGCTAGACAGATTGTAGTGAGACAAAATGGTGGGAACCATTTAAAGCCGGAAGAGATTCCAGCATTATTAGACGAAGACGTACCACAGCAGCTATTAATGAGTGCGTTTAGAAGATACAGGAGGTAAGAGAAAAGTGCAAAGAATCGGAGTATTTGTCTGTCATTGTGGAACCAATATCGCATCAACAGTAGATGTAGCGAAAGTTACAGAAATGGTAAAGTTTGAGCAAAATGTTGTGCATGCAGAAGAATATCAATATATGTGTTCAGAAGCAGGTCAAGCAAAGATTTTAGACATTGCAAAAGAAAAGGATTTAACAGGAATTGTAGTATGTGCATGTTCTCCACGTATGCATGAGACTACATTTAGAAAAGCAGCAGAAAAAGCAGGAATCAACCCATATATGGTTGAAATTGCAAACATACGTGAACACTGTTCTTGGATCCACAAAGATAAAGAAGAGGGAACAGAAAAAGCAGTGATTTTAGCAAGAGCAGCGATTGCTAAAGTATGTTTGAATGCACCTCTAAAAGCAGGGGAAAGCTCGGTTACAAAACGTGCTTTGGTTATCGGTGGAGGAATTGCGGGGATTCAATCGGCTTTAGATATTGCTGAAGCAGGGTATAAGGTAGATATCGTAGAGAAGACACCAAGTATCGGCGGAAGAATGTCACAAGTAGATAAGACATTCCCTACATTGGACTGTTCTGCTTGTATCTTAACACCAAAGATGGTAGACGCAGCAGCTCATGAAAACATTACAATTCATACATATAGTGAAATCGAAGCAGTATCAGGATTTGTAGGAGACTTTACAGTAGATATCAGAAAAAAAGCTAGATATGTAGATATGAAATCTTGTACAGGATGCGGACTATGTCAAGAAAAGTGTCCATCTAAAAAGACTCCAAGTGAGTTTAATAGAGGGTTAAATAACCGTTCAGCTATCTACACACCATTTGCACAAGCTATTCCAAATGTACCGGTTATTGATACCAATGCATGTATTAAGTTTAAGACTGGAAAATGCGGACTTTGCCAAAAAGTCTGTCAGGCAGGATCGGTTAATTTTGAGCAACAAGACGAAATTATTACAGAAAAATATGGTGCAATCGTAGTTGCAACAGGGTTTGATACAATCAACTTAGATCAATACGATGAGTATGCTTACAACCAAAGTAAAGACGTTGTAACATCTCTAGAGTTAGAGCGTATTATGAATGCAGCAGGTCCTACAAAAGGACATTTAGAGCGGATTTCAGATGGAAAGCACCCTCACGATATCGTATTTATTCAATGTGTAGGATCTCGTTGTTCGGATAAGAGGGGTAAAAGCTATTGTTCTAAGATTTGTTGTATGTATACAGCAAAGCATGCAATGCTTATCCGCGATAAATATCCAGATGTAAACGTTCATGTATTCTATATCGATGTAAGAACGCCAGGAAAGAATTTCGATGAGTTCTATAGAAGAGCTGTAGAAACTTACGATGTAAATTATATCAAGGGACAAGTTGGAAAAGTGATTCCACAACCAAATGGAAAATTATTGGTACAAGGTGTAGATTTACTACAAAACGAGCAGGTAGTAATCGATGCGGATATGGTGGTCTTAGCTACAGCAATCGAGCCAGAAAAATCAGTGCGTAACATTGCAACCATGTTGACTGCAAGTATTGATACGAACAACTTCTTAACAGAAGCACACGCAAAGCTTCGTCCAGTAGAGTCACCAACAGCAGGAATTTTCCTATCAGGAGTATGTCAAGGTCCAAAGGACATTCCAGAGACGGTATCTCAAGCAAGTGCGGCAGCTGTAAAAGCAATTGGACTTTTAGCAAAAGATAAGCTCAAAACAAATCCATGTACAGCAAAGTCAGACGAACTCCGCTGTAATGGATGTTCGGTATGTACTAATGTGTGTCCTTATGGAGCAATTACATATGAAGAAAAAGAAATCAATGACCACGGTCAAAGAGAAGTGAGAAGAATTGCAGTGGTAAATAATGCATTGTGTCAAGGATGTGGAGCTTGTACTGTAGCTTGCCCTTCTGGATGTATGGATCTACAAGGATTCTCAAATAGACAGATTTTAGCGGAGGTAGATGCGATATGTCGATAGATGGAAAAAAAGAATTCAAACCGAAAATTGTAGCATTTTGTTGTAACTGGTGTAGTTATGCAGGTGCAGACTTAGCAGGAAGTAGCCGTTTGGCATATCCAGCAGACGTAAAAATCATTCGTGTTCCTTGCTCTTGTCGCGTAAATCCAATGTTTATTCTTCGTGCATTTGAAAAAGGTGCAGACGGGGTAATTATCTGTGGGTGTCATCCAGGAGATTGTCACTATTCAACTGGAAACTACTATGCGAGAAGAAGAATGACATTATTATATTCAATGCTAGATTATCTAGGAATTGAAAAAGGTCGTAATCGCGTTGAGTGGGTATCGGCTGCAGAGGGAGTGAAATTCTCGACTACAATGAACGATTTTGTGGAGACGATATACGACTTAGGTGAAAATGTTAGATTGGGGGACATCAGATGCAAGAATTAGTAACGCGTGCAAAAGAATTATTAAACGACGGCACAGTAGTACGTGTCCTTGGCTGGAAAAAAGGAGATTTAGCATACAATCCAGAACCAGCATATTTCCAAAGTGAAGCAGAACTTTCAGAGTTTATATACGATGGATTCTGCGGAGCAAACTTAAGCAAATATATGATAAAAGCTTCAAAAGAAGAAGGGAAAACATTGGTTTTCTTAAAGCCATGCGATACCTATAGCTTCAACCAATTAATCAAAGAACATCGCGTAGATAGAGAAAAGGCATATATCATTGGGATTGGTTGTCAAGGAAAGCTTGATATTGAAAAAATCAGAAAGCAAGGAATCAAAGGAATTGAAAGCATCGAAGGAATCAGTGGATTAGATAGAAATGAAAACCTTACCATTCAAACACTTTATGGTGAAAAAGCTTGTAGCTATGAGTCAGCAATGCTAGAGCGTTGTCTAGTCTGTAAAGGAAAAGAGCATAAAATCTTTGATGAGACAATCGGGGAATCGATTGAAACAGATGTAAAAGAAAGGTTTGAAACTGTAGCAAAGATTGAAGCCATGTCTCCAGAAGAGAGATTCGCATATTTTCAATCAAAACTGAGCAAATGTATTCGTTGCAATGCCTGTAGAAATGCATGTCCAGCATGTAACTGTGTGAAATGTGTATTTGATAGCAATAAATTTGATAGTGCTCAAAAAGCAAATGTAGATTCATTTGAAGAAAAGATGTTTCACATTATCCGTGCATATCACGTAGCAGGACGTTGTACAGATTGTGGAGAGTGCGCTCGCGTATGTCCAGAAGGAATTCCACTAGAACTTTTTAACCGTAAGTTTATCAAAGATATCAACGAATTTTATGGAGAATTCCAAGCAGGAAATGATGCAGAAGAAAAAGGGCCACTTACTAGCTTTGAATATGATGATGTAGAGCCAAGTATTGTTGGAGAAAGGGGATAAGGTATGTATAAAATAGCAAAAAGCAATTTGTCTGATTTATTAGCTCTTATCCATGAAGCGCAAGAAGTGTATGTGCCAGCAAAAGTGAATGGTCAGACAGACTACGCAGCTTGGGATAGTGAATTAGAAGTAGATTTAGAAACTTTGAATACGGTAAAGTCTGCAAAAGATGCATTCTTTCCACAAAGTGAAAACCTATATACTTGTAAGCAAGAAGGAAAAAATATTACCATTATTCCAGAAGATTTAGTAACGAAAGATTTTGTGATCTTTGGAATGAAAGCATGTGATGTAAAAGGTGTGGAAGTATTAGACCGCGTTTTCTTAGTAGATCCAATTGATACTTTCTACGCGTCTAGAAGAGAACATGCGACTATGGTTTCACTTGCTTGTAGCGAACCAGAAGAAACATGCTTTTGTAAAGCATTTGGAATCGATGCAGCTACTCCAGGAGCAGACGTATCAACTTGGATGGTTGGCGAAGAACTATTCTGGAAAGCTAACACAGAAAAGGGAGAAGCATTAACAGCTACCGTATCTTCTTTATTAGAAGAAACTACGGAAGATGCAGTAGAAGCAAAAAAAGCAGAAATTAATACAATTATTGAGAAGCTTCCATATAGTAATCTTTCTTTAGAAGGATGGAATGGAGAAGCTTTAGATGAAAGGTTCAACGCTACAAATTGGGAAGAACTTCACAAAGCTTGTCTAGCATGTGGAACTTGTACTTATATCTGCCCAACTTGTCAATGTTACGACATCAAAGATTACAATACAGGAAAAGAAGTAAAGAGATATCGCTGCTGGGATTCTTGTATGTATTCAGATTTTACAATGATGGCACATGGAAACAATAGAACTTCGCAATTGCAACGTTTCCGCCAGAGATTTATGCACAAATTAGTATATTACCCTGCTAATAACGAAGGGTTACATTCTTGTGTAGGATGTGGGCGCTGCGTGGCAAAATGTCCAGCATCGTTAAATATTGTGAAAGTAATCAAATCTTTCGAGCAAGAAGGAGGAAAGGCATAATGAGTCATGAATGTACATGTCACCCAGGGTTTGCACATGATGTGCTAATTCCAAAAGTGGGTGTAATCACAGATATTCGTCAAGAAACTCCAGATGTAAAGACATTTCGCATCAATGCACCAGAAGGTGGCAAATTATTTGAACACCTTCCAGGACAATGTGCAATGGTCTGTTCACCGGGAATCAGTGAAGGGATGTTCTCGATTACATCTTCTCCTACCAATAAAGAATATCAAGAATTCAGTATTAAAAAGTGTGGAGAACTTACAGATTACCTACATGGATTAGAAGTAGGCGATCAAGTAACGGTTCGTGGACCATATGGGAATAATTTCCCTGTAGAGACAGAGCTAAAAGGAAAAAACCTTTTATTTATTGCAGGGGGAATCGGACTTGCACCACTTCGTTCCGTAATCAATTATGTAATTGATAATCGTGAGAACTATGGAACCGTAGACATCTTATACGGAGCTCGTTCAGCAGATGACTTGGTTCAATTAAAAGAAATCAGAGAAGTGTGGATGAACACAGCAGGTGTAAATGTACACTTAACAATCGATAGAGAGCAAGAAGGATGGGATGGACACGTAGGATTTGTGCCAACTTATCTAAAAGAACTTGGATTTACAACAGATAAAGTGGCACTTGTATGTGGACCGCCGATTATGATCAAGTTCGTATTGGCAGCACTAGAAGAATTAGGATTTAACAAATCCCAAGCATATACAACACTAGAACTTCGTATGAAGTGTGGTGTAGGAAAATGTGGACGTTGTAACATCGGTTCTAAATACGTATGTAAAGATGGTCCGGTATTCCGCTGTGATGAGGTAGATGAACTTCCAGATGAATATTAGTGTAACTGTTCAGCATTGCAGTAGAATAAAGCAGAATCTGCGTCATGCTCGCATGTAAGCAGATGAAGCTTGTCATTCTACTATAATGCGCTCAGCATTAACTGAGGGTGAAGCTACGCTAGTAGCTACAGATCACGAAGTGATCCACCCGAAGTGAAAGCTGAACAGTTACAAAGGATAAACAACAAAAAACAGAAAGGGTTGGTACCTAAGATGCAAGAAATGGTAAATGTATATTTTAATGGTAAAAAATATAGTGTGCCTGCAGAGCTTACAATTATGACAGCTCAAGAATATGTAGGATACACAATTAAAAGAGGTTGTGGATGTCGTCACGGTTTCTGTGGTGCATGTGCAACAATCTATAGAGTAAAAGGAAAAAATGAGATTAAGACCTGTCTCGCTTGTCAAACACAAGTAGAAGAAGGAATGTATATCGCAAGTATTCCATTTTTCCCTTCAGACAAGAAGACTTATGACATTAACGAAATCAAGCCAACAGAGCAGATTATGATGGAGTTATATCCAGAAATTTATAGCTGTATCGGATGTAATGCATGTACAAAAGCGTGTACTCAAGACTTAAATGTTATGCAGTACATCGCGCTTGCGCAACGTGGAGATTTTGAAGGATGTGCAGAAGAGTCATTTGACTGTGTTGGTTGCGGATGTTGTGTTACTCGCTGTCCAGCAGGAATTTCACACCCACATGTAGGTTTATTGGCAAGACGTTTAACAGGTAAGTATATTGCACCAGAGACAAAGCACCTTGTAGATCGTGTAGAAGAAGTAAGAACTGGAGCATTTGATTCTTTGATTGAGCAGATTATGCAAAAGCCAATTACAGAGATGAAAGAATTATACAATACAAGAGAGATTGAAAAATAAGGAGGGGTAAGATTATGTTTACAGCAGAAATGCTAGAATCGATTAAGAACGTAGAGGCAACACGTGCCGAAAGAATGAAGACTGAGCCAAGACGTATGACAGCAGAAGAAAAAGAAACCCTTCTTGAAGGTTTTCATCCAGATTATAGAACAACAGGATTCAAAGAAATTAAAGTAGGAAAGAACAAGGGGCAAAAAGCACCATCAGAGCTTAGTGATCTTCTTCACTCAAACAGCCGCATTTTAGGCGAAGAGATTGACCTAAGTAAAGTGGATTATGATGTAGATGTTCTTGTAATCGGTGGTGGTGGTGCAGGCTCATCTGCAGCTATTGAAGCACACCAGGCAGGAGCAAATGTAATGGTCGTTACCAAGCTTCGTATCGGAGATGCTAACACAATGATGGCAGAAGGTGGTATTCAAGCAGCTGATAAAGAAAATGATTCACCAGTACAGCATTACTTAGATGCATTTGGTGGTGGGCATTATGCTGCAAGACCAGAATTATTAAAGAGACTTGTTATGGAAGCACCAGATGCCATTCATTGGTTAAATGATTTAGGTGTTATGTTTGATAAAGACGAAGATGGAAGAATGGTTACCACTCATGGTGGTGGTACTTCTAGAAAGAGAATGCATGCATGTAAAGACTACTCTGGAGCAGAAATCATGCGTACACTTCGTGATGAAGTAATCAATAGAGGAATCCCAGTCGTAGAATTTACTTCAGCAGTAGAACTTATCAGAGATGATAAAGGGCAAGTTGCTGGAGCAGTGCTACTGAATATGGAAACAGATGACTATATGGTAGCAAAAGCGAAGACTGTAATCATTGCAACAGGTGGAGCAGGAAGATTGCATTATCAAAACTTCCCAACATCAAATCACTATGGAGCAACAGCAGATGGACTGGTTATGGGATATCGCCTTGGTGCACCTCTATTATATCAAGATACCATTCAATATCACCCAACAGGTGTAGCTTACCCATCACAGATCTTTGGAGCCCTAGTAACAGAGAAGGTTCGTTCACTTGGAGCGATGTTAATCAACAAAGACGGGGAAGCATTTATGCATCCACTAGAGACACGTGACGTTGCAGCAGCTTCTGTCATTCGCGAGTGTTCTGCACATGGAAAAGGTGTGGATACACCACTTGGAAGCGGTGTATGGTTAGACACACCTATGATTGAAATGCTTGGTGGAGAAGGAACCATTGAGGCTCGTATTCCAGCTATGCTTCGTATGTACTTAAACTATGGAATCGATATGAGAAAACAACCGATTCTAATTTACCCTACACTTCACTATCAAAATGGTGGACTTGAAATCGAAGGAGAAGGAAATACAAAAGTATTTGATAACTTATTAGTAGCTGGGGAAGCAGTTGGTGGAATTCATGGAAGAAACCGTCTGATGGGGAACTCACTTCTTGATATTATTGTATTTGGACGTCAAGCAGGTAAGGCAGCAGCAAAGAAAGCAAAAGATGTTGAGATTGGAACTATGAATCTAGGACACATAAATGAATATGCAGAAGAATTAAAAACAGCAGGAGTAGAAACAGAAGAAGTTTCACCATTACTACTTCCAAAATACGCTCGTCACGAGAGATAAGACGAGAGATAAGATAAGTAAAGAAAGTAAAAGGAGAATCTTATGCGCGAAATTCAAGCAAGTCAAATCACAGATGTAGTAGAAAAACTTTGCATCGAGGCAAACCAACACCTTCCAAAAGATGTGAAATGTGCCATTCAAAAATGTAGAGCAGAAGAAGACTGGCCAATGGCTCAAGATGTATTAGATAAGATTATACAAAATTATGAAATTGCTGACGCTGAGAAACTTCCGATTTGTCAAGACACAGGTATGGCCTGTGTCTTCCTAGAAATCGGACAAGACGTTCACATCGTTGGAGAATTATTGGCTGATGCAGTAAATGAAGGTGTTAGAAGAGGTTATGACAAAGGATATTTGAGAAAGTCAGTTGTAGGAGATCCAGTCCGTAGAGGAAATACTGGAGACAATACACCAGCTATGATTTACACAGAAATCGTATTAGGAGATCAAATCAAGATTACAGTAGGACCAAAAGGATTTGGAAGCGAGAACATGAGTGCTATTCGTATGTTCAAGCCATCAGCAGGATTACAGGGAATCAAAGACTTTATCCTAGAGACAGTAGAATTAGCAGGACCAAACCCATGTCCACCAATGGTTGTTGGAGTAGGAATTGGTGGAACATTTGACAAAGCAGCCCTTCTTGCAAAGAAAGCTTTGATGCGTTCAATCGATTCAAAGAACAG
>CAYJGW010000002.1:0-119260 GCA_964369425.1 uncultured Lachnospiraceae bacterium | reverse complement strand
TTTGTTCGTTAATCATTAAATCACTAATAATCGTGCACCTCCATCGCATCAATCTTTATATACAAAAAGTGGATAGTCAAGACCATCCACTCGTATCACATTAATTAACCTCAGTCATACTGAGTTATATATGCTATCGATATTAACCATAGTCACTTCTGTGCTAAGGTGAGAGTGGATACTCTTCTTTGTTTCATACAACATATAAGTTAACACATCTCCCATCACTTGTCAAGTGTTTTTTTAATTTACTTTGGTAGTTTGAATGAACTCTTCAAGGACACAATGCGGTTGAATACAAGCGCATCTGGTCTAGAGTCTTTCGCATCAACACAGAAGAAACCAGTTCTTACAAATTGGTAACTATCATATGCTTTCGCATCTTCAAAACTTGGCTCGACAAAACAATCTTTACGAACTACTAGGGAATTTTCGTTTAAATTCAATGTTCCATCTTCGTTATAAACACCTTTTTCTTCATCGATTAGATTTTCATACAATCTCACTTCTGCCTGCACTGCATATGGTGCTGGCACCCAGTGAATCGTACCTTTTACTTTCCGCCCTGTAAACCCTGATCCTGATTTTGTCTCTTCATCATAGGTACAATGAACAACTGTTACCTTTCCTGTCTCGTCTTTTTCATAACTTACACATTTCAAGAAATATGCATGCATGAAACGCACTTCATTTCCAGGGAATAAGCGAAAATATTTTTTAGGCGGTTCTTCCATAAAATCTTCTCTGTCTATAAGAAGTTCTCTACAAAATGGAACTTTTCTACTTCCCAATTCTGGGTTTTCCGAATTATTCATCACATCTAGATACTCTACTTCTCCCTCTGGATAGTTATCAATGATTACTTTTATCGGATCCATTACTGTCATCATTCGTGGCTTTTTCAATTTCAAATCTTCACGTATGCAATACTCTAGCATTGCATAGTCTACTGAACTGTTACTTTTAGATACTCCACAAAGGTCTACGAACATTTTTAAGGATTCTTTTGTAAACCCTCTTCTTCTAAGAGCTGCAATAGACACGAGGCGTGGATCATCCCATCCATCCACAATTCCATCATCCACTAATTTTTTGATATATCTTTTTCCTGTGATAACATTTGTCAAATATAGTTTTGCAAACTCTATCTGCCTCGGTGGATATTCAAATTCACACTCTTTTACAACCCAATCGTATAGCGGTCTATGATCTTCAAATTCCAATGTACAAATAGAATGGGTAATCTTTTCTACCGCATCTTCAATAGGATGTGCAAAATCGTACATCGGATAGATACACCACTGATTTCCTGTGTTGTGGTGTTCCATTCTTGCCACTCTATAAATAATAGGATCTCTCATATTTATATTAGGAGAGCTCATATCTATCTTCGCCCTTAATACACACTTCCCATCATCGAACTTCCCATCTTTCATCGCTTCGAAAAGTTTTAAGTTCTCTTCTACACTTCTTTCTCTAAAGGGACTCTCTTTTCCTGGCTCAGTCAATGTTCCTCTATACGTTCTCATCTCTTCAGCATTTAAGTCACACACGAAGGCTTTGCCTTTTTTTATCAATTTTACCGCACACTCATACATTGCTTCAAAATAATCTGATGCAAAATACAGGTGCTCTCCCCAGTCGGCACCTAACCACTGGATATCCTCTTTAATCGACTCAACAAATTCCACCTTTTCTTTCGTTGGATTCGTATCGTCAAATCTCATATGGAATGTTCCGTTGTATTTTTCTGCTAACCCATAATTTAAAAGTATAGACTTAGCATGTCCTATGTGTAAGTATCCGTTTGGCTCTGGCGGAAATCTTGTACAAACCGTATCATAGACCCCTTCTGCTAAATCCTTATCTATTTCTTGTTCTATAAAATTTCGTGAAACCACTTCTTTTGCATCCATACAGTAATGCTTCCTCCTAAATAATCGTTTATCCATGATTCTATCATAAATTGTATTATCTCGCAATCTTTTGTGCTTTTTTCTTGCTATAATAATAGCGATTTGATACAATGACCTTAGAATTAATATGGTTCACAAATATAACAATAGCAGTTACAAAAGGAGGAACTTTTTTTATGAGATTAATTACTCGCTCAGATTTTGACGGGCTCGCATGTGGAGCTTTACTAAAAGAAGCTGGAATCATTGACCACTGGAAATTTGTCCATCCAAAGGATTTACAAGATGGTTTGATTGAAATAGGACCTGATGATTGCCTAGCAAATGTACCTTATGTTCCAGGATGTGGATTATGGTTTGATCACCACTCAAGCGAACATGAAAGAAACGAATTAGAAGGGAAGTACGAAGGGGAAAGTCGTCTTGCTCCATCTTGTGCTAGAATCATTTATGAATATTATGGTGGTGCAAAAAAATTCCCGAACTTAGAACCTATGATGGAGGCTGTTGACAAAGTAGATTCTGCTAATTTAACGATTGATGAAATTCAAAACCCGACTGGATGGGTATTGTTAGGATTTTTAATGGATCCAAGAACTGGTCTTGGTCGTTGGCGTGAATTCACTATTCCAAACTACGCTTTGATGGAAAAATTAATTGATTGTTGCATCACTATGTCGATTGATGAGATTATGGAACTATCTGACATCAAGGAAAGAGTCGCCATCTACTGGGAACAAAATGAAAAATTTATTGAAATGGTTCAAAAATATACTCGTGTTGAAGGCGATGTAATTATCAGTGATCTACGAGGAGTTGATCCTATTTATACGGGAAATCGTTTCCTGATTTACAGCTTATATCCTGAACAAAATATATCTGCATGGATTGTCAGTGGACGTGGAGGGGAAGGATGTAGCTGTGCTGTTGGATATTCTGTGCTAAATCGTACTGCGACTATCGATGTCGGAAGCTTACTTCTCAAGTATGGCGGTGGTGGTCACAAAGCAGTTGGGACTTGTCAATTTACTAATGACTCAATGGATGAACAAATCACATCCCTATTAAGCGAATTATCGCAAGGTTAAAAATACATTAATAATATAGCCTAGGAATTTTCATGTGGTATACACATCAATTTTCCTAGGCTATTATTTTTTATGCAGTATAAGTTTCTTCTTTGTCAATCTGCCTCTTTCTTATCACTAAAAGTATCAATGCAACCTGAACTGCTGCTATAATTGTAAATGCTACACTATACATGTCAAATACCGTCATCGGTTGTGCGAAATTTTGAGTCAACAGCAATAGTGCAATGTTTAGACAAGCCGTCACGATCAAAATAATACTGATAAAGAATCTTTTTCTCTGCTTTTCTTCCGGTTCTTCTTTTTCATATTCGTCTATTGTTTCTTTCGGTCGTATAATTAGATACCCTACTGCTACGGCAATAGATACAATTGTCATAATCAAATCAAATAAACTCCAAGTTCCAGCTACTTTAATAAATTCAGACATCGAAAGAGGCACACCTTCATCCACTAGCATCACCGCTTCATAAACTGCATCATCATATGAGACTGTAACCGTATGTTCACCATCACTCAAGTTTTCGATGTACTCTGCATGAATCGAGATGTTTTGATTTTCATCTATTGAATATTCACTCTTATCTAATTGATCTCCATCTACTTTTACGCTTTTAGGAACTTCTCCTGGTCGTATTGCTTCAATTATTACTTCTGGTACTTTCGTTCCCACCGACGTCTCTGGCGTCAATGTTCCTTCTGATGCCTCTGGTGTTAACGTTCCTTCCGACGTCTCTGGTGTCAACGTTCCTCCAGACGTCTCTGGTGTCAGCGTTCCTCCAGACGTCTCTGGTGTTAACGTTCCTCCAGACGTCTCTGGGGTTAATGTTCCTCCCGAAGTCTCTGGAGTTAATGTTCCTCCTGGCGTCTCTGGGGTTAATGTTCCTCCTGGTGTCTCTGGTGTCAATGTTCCTTCTGGTGTCTCCGGTGTTACCGTTCCCCCTGGTGTCTCTGGCGTCACCGGCTCATCGGGTGTCTTGACAATCCACTGTGCAATAAATGTTTTACTGTCTGCTTCGAATATATACCCATTAAATAAGTAACCTTCTCGCTTTGGGTTATTAATTTCTAAGTCAAAAAACATTTCTACTTCATCATCTGGAACAGATGTTACGATACCTCCATCTAAGTAAGTTCCTATTCCCCCGTTGTTATCAATGGAAATTTCTGTTCCAACAGAAAATTCTACAAATGCATCTTCATAACTATTTTGATCTGACCCTATATTTTTAACATATTCCACATATAACGTTCTTGCTGCTGTATCATTGCTTGGTATCTTCTCAAAGTCTGCAATCACTTTAATCGGTGATGCTCCCATCACAAAATAAAATGAATTTCTCCCTGTACGAGATACCACTGAGCTATTTGTAGAATTTGTTTCATTTGCTTTTATAGACCCTTCTTTATATCGATACCCAGCTTCTGGTATTGTTGTTACAACTATAATTTCTCGAAAGCTTGCTGATATTTTATCTATTTGAACTGTTCCTATCTTCGTATCACCTTCATAGATCACACTGGTTTTGTTATCACTAGCATCCACAACAATGCTATGTCCACTCGGCAATGTACTCTGCCAACTAATTTCAAACATTGTATTTGAATCTACAAATGGTACTACATAACAATCAATTTCTTTTGTTTCTAAAATATTTTTTGCATTTTCATCAATTCTATATTCTCTATGACCACTCCATGTTGGATCTATACTCGGAATGTACGTATATGGATACCCATAACTCTCATATGCTGTTGTAAACACTCTATTATCTTTACTCTTCCATACAATGGGAACATCTATATAGCTATATTCGTGCTCTGTAAGTTCATCAGAATCATCCACTTCTGTCTTTACAACCGCTTTCATTGTATCTGGTAAAAAAGGCTCTGCTTCATCTCCTACTAAGAAATATTGTGTAGCTGTCTCTGTTGCAATATAAAAATCTATAACTTCTGATGTTTCACTTGCTTCTACTTTCACCATAAATAAACCTGGTATTGCAAGAAGCTGTAGCATGAGCGAGAACACCACCCATGCCACTATTTTTTTCTTATTACTTTTCTTCATCTTTTGTAGTCCTTCATTTCTTTGCTTTTCTAGTTCTATTATTAGTCTTTAGCTATTTCATTCTTGGCTATCATAGTCGATTGACTGATTTCGTAAGTCTTTTATCACTCCGACATACAGCTCTTCGCCATTATCATCTAGGAAATGTAATTTATCAATGGTTATTTCACAAGGAAACTCCTCACCATTCATACTTCTATGCACCCATGTAAATTTTGTACTTCCTATATCCTTCACTGTCTGTATATGTTCTAAAATCAAGGTATGCGACTCTTTTCCACTTGGTTGTAAAACTGGTGACAGGTTGAAAAATTCTTTTTCCCACTGCTTAAAATCATCGATTTCGAATAACTCAAGAGCCATCAGATTACACTTCAGAGCAGTAAAGCTATGGTTAAAAACTGTAACCGGTATCTTTATTGCATTCAGGATATTTAGCACCATCTCAAATCTTTGATTTTCTCTTGTTCCTGGCTTTAAGTTATTACTCTCTGCTTTTTTAGGAAGTTGTAAACTAGATGGTAATTTCCCTTTATATTTTTCTTCAAATTCTACAACTGCCATCGGCTTTTCAAAATAATACCCTTGTATCGCATCGCACCCTATCTGCTTTAAGAACCTTATCTGTGATTCCTCTTCAATTCCTTCTGCAACAACATACATATTCAGACTTTGAGCTAATTTTATGATTCCATCTACTACCAAATCACCTCTTACGATATCTTTGTTATCTACAAAGAAGCTTCTGTCTAGTTTTAAAGTGTCCACTTTTAAGTTCTTCAATAACCCTAACGAGGAATACCCTGATCCAAAGTCATCAATAGACACTTTAAATCCTGAAGTATGTAAATCTCTAAAGAGTTTTTCTAGAACCTCTTCATTTTCTATGATTGTAGACTCCGTTAATTCTATCTCTATGTATTGATGGGGAATCTGATATCTGTCCACTATTTCTGAAATGATAGTTACAAAGTTAGGGCTATTAAGGTTTAGCCGAGAGCAGTTGACTGAAACTGACAGATGACCAAATCCGCTATCAATCCACTGCTTTATCACCACACAAGTAGCTTCTAACATATATCGATCTAATTCCACTATAAATCCATTTTTCTCAAACAAAGGTATAAATCGATTCGGATACACTATATCTCCGTTTGGCTCTATCCAGCGAACTAACGCCTCTGCTCCTACAATCCCACCATCAATCACACTAAATTTAGGTTGAAGATAAACTTTAAATTCCTTGTTCTCAAGAGCAGTCTTCATCTTGCTGGTAATCTCTGCCGCCTCTAGTACATCTCGTTTATAAGAGTCATCATAATCATATATAATCAAGCCCTTCTTGTCTTTTGCAATTCTATGTGCCATATTAACTTTTGTCACAATATCATCTACATTCATTTCGCCTTTTGCAATGTGATAACGACCATACTTAAAAGAAATATGATATTCTCCTAATTCAGGAATTAATTCTTTATAATGTGCCTCGTAGATATTCGTTCTCTCTTCCATATCATCTAAGAACCCATTTCCCGAAAATAGCAAGAATTCATCTATTCCTACCCTTGCAATCATCAAAGTAGGTTCATCCACTGTCTCTCTGATAGTCTTAAACGCCTGCAAAACACGATTCCCAATTTCAAATCCAAACATCTCATTAATTGCTTTGAAATTCTCAACATCAATTTTAACCACCGAATATCGATTCGTAGTATTTCTTTTCAACACGCTTTTCATATCTTTTTTTATCTTTGCCAAATTAGGTAGCTTCGTCAGCGGATCATAATATGCACTTTTTTCAATAGATTTCAACGAAGAAATCTTCGAATATCCTGCATAAATAGCAAAAATGATTAATAGAAATACCACTACCATACTAACTGTAATAATCATACCTACTGCATCACTCAGTCCATCGTTGACAGCATCGCTATTCATGTCAACAACCAGTCCCCAGCTTGTAGATTCTACTGGAGCGTACACCACAATCTGATGCACTCCCTCCATTTGATAATAAACTTCCCCTGCTTTACCTTCACGAAAATCCGCTTTAATTTCAGTCATCATCGAACTATTATAAAAATCTACACTGTCGTTTTCTTCTTCGGCAAATTCCTCAAATGGATTCGAAGTGTTAAACACCATATTCTGATTTTCATCTACGAGAAATGCATATCCACTTCCCTCAACAATCTCCACAATATCTTCATACGTATCATCTAGTAAACTCTCGGCAAAAAGAACTGCAATAAGCTCCCCTTCTTCTATCATAGGTACTGCCAATGCAATGATATTCTTCCCATTCTCAGCCGAAATATATGGCGCTTCTATCTTCAACTCTGACTGAAGCGCACTTTCAAATGTGCTATTCCCGTTAAAATCCACTTTCATTCCGTCCACATCTGTTCCGATACCATCAAGATTTATATAATATACATTCTCAAATTCATCAATCTGGGATTGGCTTTTCAAAAAATCACTCGCCCCTTTTTCTGTAATCTGCTCATTGACGGCAAACTCTGCAAGTAGCAACAAGTCATCTGCGCTTTCTTCAATAGCTTCTTCTAAATGCATCTGAATCTGTTCACTGACTTCTTCCACTTCACTTAATGTCACATTATGTATTTCTTCACTAACAATCACATCGTACCTAGATATCGCTGCAACGAACACAATTATTACTAAAATCGAAACCGCCATTAGGCATTTATCCAAATTGAATTTTTTTATTTTCATCTTTGCTTCAAACCTCTCTCTTTATCTCAAAGCATTCTCTTACTGTAATTATAACGTAAAAAACGAAATCTGAAAACATTTTTTTCCTCACTTAACTACCCTTTACTTCTCTTTGCTACTTTCAACCCATGGATCAGTAAATTTATTACGAAAAATCGAAATGAGTGGTCCCATAAAAAAAGCTGTTATTACCGTTCCTATACCTATTGACACGCCAAATACAAGACCAATTATTACACAGATTGTATCTGTTCCAATCCTACAGTACTTAAATTTAGCAACGCCTCTATCCGAAAGAATCAACGAGATTGCATCATATGTTGACACCCCCATGTCCGCACTGAAATACACTGCTGTTGCAAAGCATAGTACAATAACACCTATCAACAAATACACAACTCGAGTGGCTACCCCCACTTCTCCAAACACCGCATAGATTGTGTGTTCTGAAACTTCCACCACATATCCAAGCAAGAATACATTAATCACTGTCGCCACTCCTATATATTTCTTCGAAAACAGAAACATAAAAACCAACATCACAACATTTACAATTGCATATAAGTTACCAAAACCAATATCAAATTGACTATCCATTCCAGCCATAAAACATTGGAAAGGATCTATACCAAATTGAGCAGCTTTAAAAAACCCAACACTTACGCCTCCTATAATTACTCCTAATACTGCCATAATTATTCTTACTTGCTTCTCTTTCATCTCAATCTCCCATTCGTATAAAAAAAGTTGCTTTTCACAAGGTACCTTGCAAAAAGCAACTAACCACTTCAGTTTTATTGGTCTCAAAAAGCTACTGACGGGATTTGAACCCGCGGCCTCCGCCTTACCAAGGCGACGCGCTACCGACTGTGCCACAGCAGCAAAACTTGTCTCTTTCATCTTTACAGACAACAATAGTAATATACACGAACAACTATCCATTGTCAATATTTTCTATTGACTTTCTTTATTTTCTATGATAGCCTTTTCATGAATTTAAAATATTGTAGGGGAGCTTGTGAACAGGCTGAGAGTAAGTTGAGAACTTAGACCCTTAAACCTGATTTGGATAATGCCAACGTAGGAACTATACAAAACTTTTGGCTGTGTCTTTATCGACACAGCCTTATTTATTAAAACAATATCTTTATCCTACCAAAGATAGGAGGGGGAGCGCCCTAATATCTTGATAAAGTTTTTATATAGCGATGGGAGTCTGTGTTTCAGATTGAGAGGAAGTAAGCGTAAACTTCGACCGAACTAAACTAAATTTAATAATGAAGGAGTTTTTATTTATGTACAATCAAAAAAGTTCGGTTTTTAAAATGGTTCTACTCTCTATGATGGTCGCAATCGGAGTCGTGATTTCTCCATTACTACGCGTCGAAGGAATGTGCCCAACGGCACACTTAGTCAATATTGTCTGCTCTGTTTTACTAGGGCCTTGGTATTCCCTTCTTTGTGCAACGTTAATCGGAATTATTCGCATGATTTTAATGGGCATTCCCCCTCTAGCTCTAACTGGTGCTATATTTGGGGCATTTCTTTCTGGTGTATTATACCGCGCCTCAAAAGGAAAGATTATATTCGCTGTAATCGGAGAAGTTATTGGAACTGGGATTATAGGTGCACTTGTCTCCTATCCTGTCATGACTTATCTTGTAGGATATGAAGGACTCACTGTATTCTTCTATGTTCCAATGTTTTTAGGCGCAACATTAATGGGTGGATTCGTAGCCTACCTCTTCCTAGGGACACTAAAAAAATCAGGAATGTTACAAAAATTTCAACAAAGTTTAGGAACCACAATATATGATAAATAAAATTATTCAACTAAAAAATAGTTTTTCAGACTCGCCGCTTATTCACTGCATTACCAATCCTATCTCTATCAACGATTGTGCTAATGTAGTATTAGCACTTGGCGGAAAGCCTATTATGGCAGAACACCCAAAAGAAGTATCTGAAATCACCAAAACTGCTGCTGCACTTGCTGTCAATCTTGGAAATATTACTGATGCAAGAATGGAGTCCATCCTTATATCTGGTGTAACTGCAGATACTAATAATATTCCCTCCATCATTGATATCGTAGGTGTCAGTTGTAGTTCTTTGCGTATGGAACTCGCAAAAAAATATATCGAAACTTGTCACCCTAAAGTTGTAAAAGGAAATTTATCGGAATTAAAATCTCTCATCGGAATGCCAACCAATTCTTTAGGGGTAGATGCGTCTGCTGATGACACGATTAACACTAACTTACTACAAGCACTTTCCGATTTTTCATTCCATAACAATTGTGTAATTGTCGCTTCTGGGGTTGAGGATTTGGTTTTATATAAAAAGACTGCTTATATTATAGAAAATGGAGTCCCTATGCTTAGTCGCGTCACTGGAACTGGATGTATGCTAAATGTAACGATTGCCACTTATCTAACTCATGGTTTTCCTTTAGAAGCAAGTATACTTGCTACCGTTATTATGGGAATTTGCGGAGAACTGGCTCTAACAGAAAAAGGAACTGGCAGTTTTCGCTTGAATTTATTAGATAATTTTTGTACAATAAACGAAGAGCAAATCAGAAATAAAATAAAGATAAAGGAAGTAACCTTATGAAATTTGACATCTCATTATACTTAGTATCTGACAGTACTTATCATACAGAAGATAGCTTTTTAAAAACCATTGAAGAAGCTTGTAAATCCGGAATAACCCTTCTTCAACTTCGTGAAAAAACAGATAACGGTCGCGAGTATTTAGAACTTGCGCTCAAAGTAAAGCATATTTCGGATCAGTACGACGTCCCACTTATTATCGATGACAGGATCGACATAGCTTTGGCAATTGATGCTAGCGGTGTTCATGTAGGTGCCAATGACATACCTGTTTCCTATGCTCGAAAACTTTTAGGCAAAGACAAAATCGTAGGTGCCACTGCAAAAACTGTAGAAAATGCAATCAAAGCCTATCAAGATGGTGCTGATTATGTTGGGACTGGTGCGATTTACCCAACCACAACTAAGGTGGTAACTGTATTAACTGATGTTGCAGTACTCAATCAAATATGTAAATCCATTCCTATTCCAGTAGTTGCAATAGGTGGACTCACTAAAGACAACATCGATGTGCTCAAAGATAGCCCTATCGATGGTATTGCTGTCGTATCTGCAATCATGAAAGCAACGAATCCTGCTCTTGCAACAAAGGAACTCGTTGAAAAAGTAAAAGCTACTATTCCTAATATCAAATTCAATCATTAATCCTCTTTGAAAGGGCTGCTTATGAATACAATACTTTTACTTGAAGATGACATCTCACTAAATCATGGAATTGCTTTGAAATTAAAGAAAGAAGGCTTTCATGTACTTTCTGCTACTTCTATCAAAGAAGCAAAAGTACATTGGTTCACTACACCAGTGGACATGGTCATTAGTGATATTACCTTACCTGATGGAAGCGGTCTAGATTTCGGACAATTCGTCCGAGAATCTAGTGATGCTTTCCTCATTTATCTAACTGCTTTAAACGAAGAGATTAACATCATAAACGGGTATGATACTGGAGCAGATGATTACATGACTAAACCGTTTTCTGTTAATATTCTTCTCTCAAAAGTCCATGCTTTACTGCGTCGTTTGAGTCCATCTTCCCCTACCACCCTATCTTGTAATAGCTTGATTCTTAATCTCAATACTTTAGAAACTACATTAAATGGTGCTATCCTCCCTTTAAGCAAAACGGAATTTCTACTCTTGCGCTTCTTCTTAGAAAATCCAGGACAGATTATTTCTAAGGATACCATTCTAGACCAAGTCTGGGGACATGAAGGTTTATTTGTAGACCAAAGCACTGTAACGGTAAATATCAGTCGTTTAAAAAGTAAATTAGGTACAAATTCTATTTCAAACGTAAGGGGGCTTGGATATATATGGACAGAACCAGTAAAAAAACAATAACTCTTATCCTGTTGTTCCTCCTTTCTTTCTCTCTTTTATTTTTCGGATTATTATTTTTTCTCTATAACCAATATGTTTTATTAGAAACAGAACTTACTGCCATTTATCCTGAGTTAAGTGATATAATGGCAAATAGTTTTTCTCATTATAAAGAAGAATCTTATCTAATAATTATCGTTCTCTATCTTTTAATTCTATTTCTTTACGCTTTTAGTATTTACTTTCTACTGCAATGTTTGAATCACTCTAAGTGCAAAGAAATAACAAGTGTTGAAACTACACTGGAACTTACCAAAGAAGAATTATTGCACACTTTGCAAATAAATGAAGAACTTGTAGAAGAAGAATCCAATACAAAAGGTTTGTTATCTGATATTGCTCATCAACTCAAGACTCCGTTTGCTTCTCTAAAACTCTGCCATGAATTAGCTCACGATGATAGCCTCTCTTTTCAAGAACAGCAAGAATTTCAAATGCGTCAAAACAAAGAATTGCATCGATTGGAATCCCTCATCGAAGAATTGATGAAACTATCACAACTAGAAGATGGATTAATTCATTTAAAAAAAGAAAAAGCAAGCATAAAAGAAACGCTTTCCGAATCTATTTCACATATATTTATGAAAGCCCACGAAAAGCACATTGAACTAGATATCAATGTAATGAATGACGCACAAGTACTTCATGATTCAAAATGGACTAGTCAAATATTTTGTAATATCCTAGAAAATGCAATTAAATACTCACCTTCGTACACTAGAATTCAAATTGAAACTATAAAAATTCCCAATTGGATAATTATCAAGATAACAGATGAAGGTATCGGTATCGCTCCTGATGAACTCCACAAGATATATCATCGATTCTATCGTGGACGCAGTGCCGCGCAACTTTCTGCTGATGGTGTTGGCATTGGCCTCTATCTAGCACGAAAACTTCTACTGGAACAAAACGCAATCATCCAAGCAATGCCACGTCCCCCAAAAGGTACCACCTTCCAGATTACTTTTCCTTGTTAGAACATTACAAAACTGTAATACTACTTGTAAGGATTTTGTAATATCCTTTTGTTATGATGAGAGTACAAAATCTAAACATCAAGGAGAATAATCTATGAAACCAATCGTAACAATGCAAAATTTAGTAAAACATTATAAAGTGGGTGACACTATTGTAAAAGCAGTCGATAATACTTCTTTATCTATCAAACGCGGAAAATTCACTGCTATAGTAGGGCGTTCTGGCTCTGGAAAATCTACCTTGCTCCATTTATTAGGAGGTCTCGATACACCAGATTCGGGACAAATTTTGATAGAAAATCAAGATTTATGCGTGTTAAAAGGAGATAACTTAGCTAAATTTCGTCGTTGTAAAATCGGATTCATCTTTCAAGACTATAACTTAATTCCTTCTTTGACTGTATGGGAAAATATTGTACTGCCACTTGGACTTTCTGGAAAAAAAATAAACAAACAAAAAATTTTGGATATCTTAAATCATATCCAATTGATCGATAAGAAAGATTCCATGCCTTCTACCCTTTCTGGTGGACAAAAACAAAGAGTTGCTATCGCAAGAGCACTTGCCTCTTCTCCTGCTTTGATACTGGCTGATGAACCTACTGGAAACCTGGACTCCAAGACGGAATTGGATGTCATTCAACTGTTGAAAACATGTGTAGAAACCTACGGACAAACCCTCGTAATGATTACCCATGATCACTCTATTGCCCAAATGGCTGATGAAGTCATCGTCATCGAAGATGGGAAGGCGGTGAGTCAATCATGAAAATGACAACTACTGTTGCCTTATCTAATATGAGATACCAAAAAAGTAAAAACATTTTAATTGGCATTGCCATTACTCTCACTACTCTTTTACTTTTTCTCATTCCCACACTTGGAACAAATATTATCACCAGTCAATTTGCTGCAATCAATGAACTTTATCCCACTTGGCATGGTTTATTCCGCCAAGTAGACGAAGAAACAGTCTCAAAGCTTGCAGCCCACCATAATATTGATTCCTATGGACTTAGAAGCGATGTTGCAATTCTAGACGATGTTGTACTTGATGCTACCTTCATATACCTTGATGAACTTGGGCAATCCATGTATAAACTTTCTCTTTTTGAAGGAGATTATCCAAGCAGTGAAAAAGAAGTTGCGGTCTCCCAGAGTATGTTAGAACAGTTAGGTATCACTGCTACTATTGGTGATTCTATTACTTTACCTTATCAATTGATTACAGGCGATGGGTTAATCCTCACAAAAGAAGAAACCTTTACTATTTCAGGATTTTTATCCCCCCCCCAGGAGACGTCAGAATCTCACGCCTATACTATGTTAGTATCAAAGAATTTTTTAGAGACTCACTTATCTAGCAATCAGAGAACCTACCGATTTCTTCTCCAAACCACTGCTCCAGACGATGCTACTACCGAGGAAATTGAAGCCATCATCTATGAAATTGGTTCCCAATTTCATATTTCTGAAGCTGATACTGCAATCAATAGCGAATACTTATTCGCCAACTATGTAGATCCGCTATTCATTCCTACTATCATCGCTATTATGGTCATTGTTATTTTTGCAGGTATAATCACCACTTACAGCATCTATTATATCGGTATGAGTGAACAAATTCGATCCTTTGGCAAACTAAAATCTCTTGGTGCCACTAAAGGACAACTTAGAAGCATCGTACTAAAAGAAGGCTTATTTATCGGATGTATCGCAGTCCCTATCGGACTGATACTCGCCACTTTCCTATCTCCCTCTATTTTCATACTGATGCTAGATTTAATGAAGGAAAACAACACCTTTGTACAAAAAATTATAGATTTGATGAATGACGGAAAACTTACTCTATTCCATGGTTGGATTTATGGTATCGCCGTATTCATTTCATTTACAACTATTTTCCTAGCTTTGTTACACCCCATGAAAGTAGTTGGATCCATCTCTGATATAGAAGCAATTCGCTTTCAAGAAGAAAAACCTACAAAGAAGAAGTCCAGAAATAGTCTATCTGATATTCGTTTGCATCATTTAGCAATACTACATTTAAAACAAAATAAAAAACGCACCTTCCTCACCGTTTTATCTATGTGTATCACTGGTATTTTTTTAATGGTAATTGCAACTGTTCTCTCTTGTGCCAATCCTTTAGAAAGTGCAAACTCAAGTATCTTGAGTCAATATCAGATTTTACTGACTCCCGAAGAGCAAAATCAAGAATATCCTGAGAGGGCCTGGAACCAAATTATAAAGAATAATCCTTTGAATGCTGAATTTATAGAATCGATATCTTCACTTGATACTGTGAAGGATGTGGTAACCCTCACTCAAGTAAATGCACTGTCTGATGCTTTTCCAGATGAACTAATTAGTCTTTCAGGCTATCCAAAAGAGTTCGAAAAAGAGCTACTTGATGGTATTGTAGAGGGATCAATCACTTACGAAGAATTACATTCCGGTAAAAAAGTCATCTTAGATGCCAATTATCTAAAGTGGTATCCCGATTTATCCATAGGTGATGAAATCCTTATTTCGATAAAAGATAGCGCAGAAACGCATACAGTGGAAATAGCTGCAATCGGAGAATATAGTCATGGCTTTTCTTATTACTCTATGCTTTTATCGACCGAAGAGGGTCTTTCCTCTCTTACTGCAGATAATATTAACTATAGTCTCCTAGTTTATGCGGATGAAAATCACAACCAAGAACTTGAAGATCAAATTATACAATTGCTTGATAATTCACCTATTCTTGGCCTTCGCACTTGGCAAGACGAGTACGACACATGGAATCAGTCGCTTAACTTTACGAAAATAGGTTCCTATACATTTCTTGGTATTTTAAGTTTAATCTGTATTATGAATATGATTAACACCATGATACATAGTGTTAATATTCGAAAGAAGGAATTTGCCATGCTCCAAGCTCTTGGAATGACACAGAGGCAATTAAAGCATGTGCTACAGTTAGAAGGATTGTTCTATACTTTAGCCACTGCAATTTTCACAATTGGTATTGGCAGTTTGCTTGGATATCCTGTTTATTTATTTGCTAAGGCGAATCATATGTTTAATATTACAAACTATCATTATCCTATTGAGATTACTCTATTCATCTGCATCGTACTATTTGTAACTCAAGCCCTCCTTTCACTTCTCTTAAGTCGCATTTCTCAGAAGGAAAGTTTAATAGAACGAATTCGGCTATAATTGCATTCAAAAAAGGAACCTTTCCCAACTGATGAAAAGGTTCCTTTTTATGTTCGTTTATTTTAATTTCCACATTCTATACTGATTGCATTAAATTTACCTAAAATATCATCGATATTTATAGCATTCTTCTCTTCATTTGCTTTATCCATAATACACTTTCCTTGATGCAGCATAAGAAGGCGATTCCCATAATCTACTGCATAGCGAAGATTGTGCGTTACCATGATTGTGGTTAATTTCTTCTGTTTTACAATCTTATCTGTCAATTCCATAATGATTTCTGCTGTCTTTGGATCTAAGGCTGCTGTATGTTCATCGAGTATTAAAAACTCAATCGGTGTAAGTGTTGACATCAAAAGTGCCATCGCTTGCCTTTGACCACCTGAAAGTGATCCAACTTTTACATCTAATTTATCTTCTAGTCCTAAATTCAACTGGCTTAAACTCTCTTTATAGTACTCTTTTCTTCCCCTGTTAATTCCTCTAGAAAGCCCATATAGTTTTCCTTTATTATCAGCCAATGACATGTTTTCTAGAATGGTCATACTCTCACAAGTTCCCATTGCTGGGTTCTGATACACTCTACCGATTCTACGATTTCGCAGATATTCTTTCTCTTTTGAGATATCGTGATTCTGAATCAAAATCTGTCCCGAATCTACCGGAATACTTCCACAGATAATATTGAGCATTGAAGTCTTTCCCGAACCATTGCTTCCTACAACTGAGACAAATTCTCCTTGTGCTACCTTCAAATCAAAATCTTCAAACAGACACATTTCATTTACAGTTCCTGGATTATAATACTTATTAATTTTCTTTAACTCAAGCATTCTTTTTCACCTTCTTCTTTCGATCCATACTGATTACCAAAATAACCAAGAACAACACTGCAGTAATCATTTTCATACTCTGTGGTTCAAACTGTTTAATCGCTATTGCCACACACCCTTTGTATATAATTGAACCGATTAATACCGCTGTTGTAGCCTTTAATATGCTTAAATTTTTAAATAAACTAGTTCCAATGATGACACTTGCAAGCCCAATAACAATGGCACCAGTACCCATTGATATCTCAAACACACGCTGCTCTTGTGCAAAAATACATCCAGCCAAACTTACTAACCCGTTTGATATTGCAAGCCCTAATATCTTTACATTTCCCTGATCTTTTCCTAAGGAGGTCACTAGTGCAGGATTGTCGCCCACTGCGCGAAGTAAAAAACCGGATTTTGTTCGCAAGAATAAATCTAATAACACCTTACAAAGAAGTGTGATAACCACAATAATGCCTAGTGTAACATAGGAGTTATCCCCAAATACATCCGTCAAAAATTCATTTTTAAAAATTGTCTCTTGTGAAAACAATGGTACATTCGAAGTACCTGCAATATATAAATTGATTGACCATAACGCTGTCATCATAATGATTCCGGATAATAAATCTCTCACTTTGCATTTCACATGGATAAGACCTGTGCATATTCCCGCTAGCACTCCTACTGCAAAGGATGCCAAAAGTGTAAGATATGGGTTTACTCCCTGTGTGATTAAAGTAGCAGTCACCGCTGCACCAAGGGGAAAACTTCCATCCACTGTCAAATCTGGAAAATCCAATATTTTATAAGTAATATATACGCCAAGCCCTAGTATTCCATATATTAAGCCTTGTTCTATAACTGTCATCAACATATCCATATGATCTGCCTCTTTTCTAATTCTTACATGGATTCAATTGCATCGAATGTTTCCACCGCTTGGCTTGTAATCTCTTCTGCAATTGTAAGACCTAATTCTTCTGCTACTGCACTATTATAGTATAATTCCGCTTCTTCGATTGTTTCAAAGTTAAGCTCTGATGCTTTTTTCTCACCTTTTAATACTTGTGCTGCCATAGCACCAGTCTGCTTCCCAAGTGCTACATAATCCAATCCTTGTGCTGCAAGACACCCAATCTTTACCTGTTCCACTTCACTTCCAAATACTGGAATTCCTGCCTCAAATGCTTTTTCTAAAATAGTTGGTAATGAATTCACCACTGTATTATCTGTTAAGTTTGTCATACAATCCACTTCGCTTAACAAATCGTCTGTAGCAAGAGATACGTCTGCTGTTGAAGAAATACCTTTGGTAACCAGTTCAAAGCCATATTCCGCTACAGCCGCCTCATACTCTGCAATCGCTGATACAGAGTTTACCTCACTTGTTGTATACATAATTCCCAATTTTTTTGCTTCTGGCATCATTTCACGAATCATTTCTAATTGCTTTTCTACAGCTAATTTATCACTTGTTCCCGTAATCTCTCCTACTGATTTTCCCTCTTCTGTAGCAAGTTCTGCTGCTACTGGATCTGTTACTGCTGTATAGATTACTGGAATTTCTTTTTCCATCGCTGCGTTATAAACTGTCTGGGCACTTGGTGTTGCAATTCCTACCATCATATCTACATCATCTGAAGCAAAGGTATCTGCGATTTGTCCTGCTGTTCCCATATCTGCTGCTGCATTTTTATATTCTATTGTCAAGTTCTCACCTTCTACAATTCCAGCTTCCTCAAGACCTTCTAAAAATCCTTCTCTACAGTTATCCAGGGAGCCATGCTCTGCAAATTGGGAAATTCCGATTGTATATCCTTCCTCTGCTCCGCCTTCACTAGAAGAACCTTCTGTCGAATCACTTCCACATCCTAACACCATACTTCCTACTGTTGCAACTACCATTAACATCATTACCATTTTCTTTTTCATAATCTTCTCTCCTTCATAATTGATTCCATGTTTTTCTTTCACTACTGGCAGAGCGTGGTTATTTAACGTCAAAAAAACCGCCCCAAACCCTAAGGTTTGAGACGGTAATATATTTTATATTATCGCGGTACCACTCAAATTGACAAATTGTCCACTCATTCATACACTAACATGTATTCCTCATTGATAACGGGTTTGGTTCCCGACACTTCATACTCTCACTCTCGTGATTTCAAAAAGCCCTCAAAAGTCCATTCAACTATACATCCTGTATGACCTCCCACCAATGGTCACTCTCTGGAACACTCTGTTATAATCTACTTCTCTTTCTCAACGGTTTTGTTCAATATTTGTAAAACTATACTCTATATCATATGTGTATCTTCTTGATTTGTCAAGAAATTTATTGAATTTCTTTTTTACAATTTTCTTTTTTAAACGAGCAACAAGCACCTCTTTCGAGGTGCTTGCCTATGATAAATCTATATCTTACTTGTTATTTATTGCTGCTTGAGCTGCTGCTAATCTTGCGATTGGCACGCGGAATGGTGAGCAAGATACGTAGTTCATTCCAACTAAGTGGCAGAATTCTACTGAACTTGGATCTCCACCATGCTCTCCACAGATACCTACTTTAAGTCCTGGCTTAGTAGCACGTCCTTTTTCTGTAGCCATCTTTACAAGTTGTCCAACACCTGTAGTGTCTAGTCTTGCAAATGGATCTGATTCGTAGATTTTTCCTGCATAGTAAGCATCTAAGAATGTACCAGCATCATCACGAGAGAATCCGAATGTCATTTGTGTTAAGTCGTTTGTTCCAAATGAGAAGAAGTCTGCTTCTTCTGCAACTGAATCAGCTGTAAGTGCTGCTCTTGGAATCTCAATCATTGTACCAATGTGATACTCGATGTCAGAACCTTTTTCAGCTTTTACTTGCTCTGCTACTTCGATAACGAATTGCTTAACAAATGCTAACTCTTTTTTCTCACCGATAAGTGGAATCATGATTTCAGGAATGATATCGAATCCTTTTTCATTCTTCACTTCGATTGCAGCTTCCATAACCGCACGAGTTTGCATCTTAGCGATTTCTGGATATGTTACAGCAAGACGGCATCCACGGTGTCCCATCATTGGGTTAAACTCGTGCAATGAATCGCATTTTGCTTGAACTTGCTCTGCTGTTAGACCCATATCTACTGCTAATGCTGCGATATCATCTGGGTTTGTAGGTACAAACTCATGAAGTGGTGGATCTAAGTAACGGATTGTCATTGGCTTTCCTTCCAATACTTCGTACATAGCTTTAAAGTCAGACTTTTGGAATACAAGTAATTCTTCAAGTGCTCCTTCACGTGCTTCTACTGAATCAGAAAGGATCATCTTACGGATTTTTGGAATTCTGTCTTCTCCAAAGAACATATGCTCTGTACGGCAAAGACCAACACCTTCAGCTCCTAATTCAACAGCTTGTTGAACGTCTTTTGGAGTATCTGCATTTGTTCTTACAGTTAATGTTCTGAACTCATCAGCCCATCCCATGATTCTTCCGAAGTTTCCATCGATAGCAGCTTCTTCTGTCTGAATATCTCCGTAATAGATTTTTCCAGTTGTTCCATCAAGTGAGATGTAATCTCCTTCTGTAATTGTCTTTCCACCAAGTTCGAATACTTTTGCTTCTTCATCGATTTTGATTTCTCCACAACCACAAACGCAAGCTGTACCCATTCCACGTGCAACAACGGCTGCGTGAGATGTCATACCACCACGTACTGTAAGGATTCCTCTAGCTGCGTCCATTCCTTCGATATCTTCTGGAGATGTCTCAAGACGAACAAGAATGACTCTTTCACCTGCTGCTCCTGCTGCTTTTGCATCGTCTGCTGTGAAATATACTTTACCTGCTGCTGCTCCTGGAGAAGCTGCAAGTGCTGAACCGATTACTTCACCTGCTTTAAGAGCTTCAACATTGAATGTTGGGTGTAATAATTGATCTAATGATTTTGCTTCGATACGAGAAATAGCTATTTCTGGAGTAATCTTTCCTTCATCTACTAAATCACAAGCGATTTGAAGTGCAGCTGGAGCTGTTCTCTTTCCACTACGTGTTTGTAGGAAGTATAATTTTCCTTCTTGGATTGTGAACTCCATATCTTGCATATCTGCATAATGGTTCTCAAGTTTTGTAGCGATTTCCATGAATTGCTTGTAGCATTCTGGCATATCTTCTTCTAATTTTGAAATTGGAAGTGGAGTACGGATACCTGCAACAACGTCTTCACCTTGTGCATTGATTAAGTACTCTCCATAAATTTTGCTTTCTCCTGTAGATGGGTTACGAGTAAATGCAACACCTGTTCCAGATGTCTCACCCATGTTACCAAATACCATTGCTTGAACGTTTACAGCTGTTCCCCAATCTCCTGGGATGTCGTTCATACGACGGTAAACGATAGCACGTGGATTGTCCCAAGAACGGAATACCGCTTGAACAGCTCCCATTAATTGAACTTTAGGATCTTGTGGGAAGTCTTCTCCCATTTTATCCTTGTAGATTGCTTTATATTTTGCGATAACTTCTTGTAAATCTTCTGCTGTAAGGTCAGTATCAAGCTTTGCACCTTTTTCTTCTTTAAGCTCATCTAAGATACCTTCGAAGAAAGTCTTGCTCATTTCCATAACAACGTCTGAATACATTTGGATAAATCTTCTATAAGAATCGTAAGCAAATCTTGGATTTCCAGTTTTTTGTGCAAATCCTTCTACTGCTACGTCATTTAATCCTAAGTTAAGGATTGTATCCATCATACCAGGCATAGAAGCTCTAGCTCCTGAACGAACTGATACTAGTAATGGATTTTCAGTATCACCGAATTTCTTCCCTTCGATCACTTCTAAATCTTCGATTGCTTTAAAAATTTGACCTTGCACTTCTTCTGTGATTTGCTTTCCAGAATCATAGTAATTAGTACAAGCATCTGTTGTAACTGTAAATCCTTGTGGGATTGGTAATCCTAAGCTTGTCATTTCAGCTAGGTTTGAACCTTTTCCTCCAAGAAGATTCTTCATTGAAGCATCTCCTTCTTTGAATAAATAGACCCATTTAGTCATCTCTTATGTTCCTCCTACATAATAGTAATATGCAACAACATCGGTCACATATCTTTATCTACGTGTTGCTAAACACACAAATATATTTTACTTTCCTTATACACTTTCGTCAAGTGATTTATTGCCATTTATAAACAATTTATTTCTACAATTCTCCCTATCTTTTTTATATTATGCACATTAGACAAAAACGTGTAACAGTTTTGTTGCACAATGCACAACACTATTACACGCTTAATGTTTGGTATCAAATTTATTTCACTCTAATACGCAAATTTTTCTTCAAAATAAGCTTTCAAGTCTTCGATTTTAATTCTCTCTTGTGTCATTGAATCTCTATCACGAACAGTTACTGCTCCATCAGTCTCTGATTCAAAGTCATAAGTAATACAGAAAGGTGTTCCAATCTCATCTTGTCTTCTGTATCTTTTTCCGATATTTCCTCTGTCATCGTACTCACAGTTATAAGTCTTTGATAACTCTGCAAATACCTTCTCAGCACCTTCATTCAACTTCTTAGATAACGGTAATACGCCAATCTTAACTGGTGCCAATTGTGGATGGAAGCGAAGCACTGTTCTTACATCTCCACCTTCTAGCTCTTCTTCATCGTAAGCGCTGCATAAGAATGCAAGAACTACACGATCTGCTCCTAGTGATGGCTCAATTACATATGGTACATACTTTTCTTTCTTCTCATCATCAAAGTAAGACATATCTTGCTTTGAAACTTCTTGATGTTGTGTTAAGTCATAATCTGTTCTATCTGCAATTCCCCACAACTCTCCCCATCCAAATGGGAATAAGAACTCGATATCTGTAGTCGCCTTACTATAGAAACTCAATTCTTCTTGTCCATGGTCTCTGACTCTCATCTCTTCATCTGTAATTCCAAGAGTTTTCAACCAATCGATGCAAAATTGCTTCCAATATGCAAACCACTCCAAATCTGTGTCTGGCTCGCAGAAGAATTCTAATTCCATCTGCTCGAATTCACGCGTTCTAAATGTAAAGTTACCTGGAGTAATTTCATTTCTAAATGATTTCCCTATTTGACCAATTCCAAATGGAATTTTCTTTCTAGATGTTCTCTGTACATTCTTAAAGTTAACAAAGATTCCTTGTGCTGTCTCAGGACGTAGATACACGACGTTTTTCGCATCTTCTGTAACACCTTGGAAAGTCTTGAACATTAAGTTAAACTCACGAATATCTGTAAAATCATGCTTTCCACAAGTAGGGCATACGATTCCTTTTTCATCGATGTAAGCCTTCATCTGTTCTTTTGACCATGAGTCTACTGCATCACCAAATTCTTCTCCGTTTTCTTGACCGTAATCTTCGATTAATTTATCTGCACGAAAACGTTCATGACATTGCTTACAATCCATAAGTGGATCACTGAATCCTCCTAAATGTCCTGATGCAATCCAAGTTTGAGGATTCATAAGAATAGCACAGTCAACTCCTACATTGTGTGGATTTTCCTTGATAAACTTTTGCCACCAAGCTTGCTTTACATTATTCTTTAGTTCTACTCCTAAGTTACCGTAATCCCATGTATTTGCAAGGCCTCCATATATCTCTGATCCTGGATATACAAATCCTCTTGATTTTGCTAATGCAACAATTTTTTCCATTGTTTTTTCCATCTTTTTATCCTCACTTTATCTATTTTCATATTTCGAATTGATATCCATTATACAATTCTAATCTCTTTTTGTAAAGGCAACTACCTTACATTACGCAATTCTCTCTAATCCTATTACAATTGCTCCTCCTAGTCCAAGTGCTACAGCACTAGAAAGAACTACCATCATATTATATTGTGCATCTATCGGAATCAACACCACGCTACTTGCTACAACAAGCCCTAATATCAGATTGATTGTTGGTCCATGAAATTTTTCCAAACAATATCCTGTGATTTTAGAACTTCCGATAATTCCTACAACAACACCCACTCCAATAAATCCTAGTGGTATAATGACATCTAACTGAAAAGAAGTCACATTGGCGATTAATGATTTAAATAAATAATACTGCCCTATAATCAACAATAGCATACTTCCGCTAACTCCTGGTACAAACATTGCTCCCCCTGCAATAATTCCTGTAAAGATTAATGTAATCAGATACAAGATTCCCAAACTTGGAAAATCTGTAATTACTGTCTCTGTCTCTTCTGGTGCAAAGTAGCTAATTGCAAAAATAATTGCACACCCTATAATGAAAGGTAGAATCTGAAAGCGATCTCCTTTCATCTCTTTTTTTACTAAAGACGGAATGGAAAATGCTACCATTCCAACAAAACAAAACATAGTCTGAGTGGGATAATCCACGAATAACACTTCAAGAATTTTCGAAAACACCACAAGCCCTACACCGGCTCCAACCATCAATGTAATGAGAAATCTCACATTATCTTTCCACTCTGGACTTTTAAACTTCAATATTCCACTAATTGATTCCATCACTCGGTTGAAAAGACCTAGAATCACCATCATTGTTCCACCACTTACTCCAGGTATGATGTTGGCAAGTCCTACCGCAATTCCACCTATAAATACTTTTAACATAATTTCCCTCCATTTGTTTTTCACATATAACATTATATAAAATTCTTTGATTCGACACAACTTCTTTTTTTAGGAATTGCATTTCTCCATTTCGCATAGTATCATAACCTTATGAAAGCGAGGAATGATTCTATGGAAATCGAACGTAAATATTTAATCAATAAAATACCCGATGATTTGGCAAAATACCCAGTTCGTGTGATTGAACAAGGGTACCTTAATACTGACCCTGTGGTGAGAATTCGTCGAGACAATGATCTATATGAACTAACTTATAAATCAAAAGGATTGATGGCAAGACAAGAGGTAAACCTTCCATTAAACAAAGAGTCTTATCTCCATCTTCGCACCAAAATAGACGGCAACCTTATCAGTAAAAAACGGTATATGATCCCTCTAGATCCTTATACAATTGAACTAGACATTTTTGAAGGAATTCATGCGCCTTTGGTTCTAGCCGAAGTGGAATTCCCCACAATAGATGAGGCCAATTCTTTTCTTCCACCTACTTGGTTTGGAGAAGATGTCACCTTCTCTAGCGAGTACCACAATAGCCGATTGAGTCAAGTGTAACTTGTTCAATCGGCTATTGTGTGAGTGTCTCTAAAATCTCTAGAGAATGAAATTCTTTTTCAATATACCTTTGCATATATCGTTTCGTTATTTTTTTTAATTCCTCTAACACTTCTTCTTTTACATGAAACGTATATAACTTTTCTATGCTACTACTTGTAATGTATTGAATTGCATAGATTGCCGAAGTAGATACACGCTTAAAATCACTGAAACTCCCATCTAGTTTATGGCAAGACGTACAAACCAAACCGCCTACATTTGCACTAAATATCGTTTCTGTTTCTATATTATGAAAATCCTTTTTTCCACACTTGATGCAGTGGAACACTTGAGGACCTTCTCCTTGCACTGTCATAGCTTTTAATTCGAAGATACATCTTATCAAAGGAAATGGAATGGTCTTTTTTGTAAGAGCCCGAAAGGTCTGATAGAGAAGTTTTAACATCTGTGTCTCATCATTTCCTTCTCTTGTATAGTAAGATGCAATCTCTAGAAAATAAAATCCATAATACGCTGCTTCTACGTCACTGCGCAGTTCCGAAAAATAATTTTGCACCTCTGCACTGACTAACGTATAGGAATTCCTTCCTTGATACAGCGTAAACTTACCAAAAACAAAAGGATTTGTAATACTTACCAAAGAGCTAGTAGGCTTTCTAGCACCTTTTGCAAATGCAGAAATCCTACCTCGTTCTTTCGTCAGTAACACCACTCTTCTATCATATTCACCAATTGCTCCTGCAACTAATACCATTGCTGTTACTTCTATCTGGTTCACATCTATTCCTCACTTTACTAGAGCGTTTCATTTTCCTTGTAACCAAAGTTTTTCATCAAGAAATCACTGTCTCTCCAGTCTTTCTTTACTTTAACCCAAAGCTTTAAGTTCACTTTTTGCTCTAAAAGTTGCTCTAACTCATACCTTGCGTTGGTTCCTATCTTTTTGAGCATGGCACCTTGCTTTCCAATGATGATTCCCTTATGAGAATCTCTTTCACAGATAATGGTCGCATCGATATGAGCAACTTTCTTTGTCATATCCATGGTATCAATCACCACTGCAATACCATGGGGAATTTCTTCATTTAGAGCGTGAAGTGCTTTTTCACGAATAATTTCAGCCGCAATCTGTCTCATGGGTTGATCTGTAATCGTATCTTCATCGTAAAATTGAGGTCCATATGGTAGATATTGGAAGATAACCTTTATCAACTCTTCCGTATTTTCTCCCTTTCTTGCTGACACTGGTACAATTGCTGCAAAATCAAAGGCTTTGTTATAAGTTTCAATAAATGCAAACACTTCATCTTTTCCGACCGTATCAATTTTATTGATAACCAATACTACTGGTGTCTTTATCGTCTTAAGTTTGTCTATAATATGTCTTTCTCCTGCTCCAATAAAATTAGACGGTTCCACAAGCCAAAGGACAACATCTACTTCATTAAGGGTTCTTTGAGCCACACTTACCATATATTCCCCTAGCTTATTCTTTGCTTTATGAATTCCAGGTGTATCTACAAATACGATTTGTCCCTCGTCTCTTGTAAGCACTGTTTGAATACGATTTCTCGTAGTCTGTGCCTTATTTGAAGTAATGGCAATTTTTTGCCCAATTAAATGATTCATTAACGTAGATTTTCCTACATTCGGTCTACCAATTAAGGTTACAAAACCTGATTTTAAACTTTTATCCATAGTTCTCTCTTTCTTTTATCCGATTAAATCTCGTATTTCTTTAAACATCTCTTTGTTTTGTTCTATCTTTTCTTCACTACCAATTACGCAGATATTTTGATTTTCTAAGATTGCTTCTAACACCACTTTCAGTTTATTAATATCTTCTGTAGTAGCAGTAAGAATTTCTTTTCTTTCTTTCTTTAGCATCTCTTCTGAAACTTGATTCATATACAAGTTAAAGGAACGATCACCTTTTCCTGCTGGTGTAAGTGGTTGATCCACACTACTCATTGTACCTATGATATACTTTGTCATCTCTCTTTCATCTGCTGCAAAGTTCTCTAGATATTCTACCACCCCTTCGTATATTTCCATAGTCTCTTTTAGATTTGGATCCCTATAAGATGTTAGGAATCCTTCTCCAATTCGATTGAATCCACTCATACAACCATAAGCTCCACCTTTTACTCTTACGTTTTGCCACAAGTAATCATAGCTTAAGATGGTCTTTAAGATCTGTAGGGCACCTGTATATGGGACACCTTTGTCAATGAAGTTACCTGTTCTGGCAACGTATTGCACTTTAGAAGCTGTCTTAAGACCTTCATTTTTCTTCATAGGTTCTAAGCTATATGGCTCTGCCACCACCTCTTCTGTATACAATGCAGATACTAAATCTTTTACCACCGATGGTAGATTTCCTAAGCCCTTCTTAGATGCTGTATAATTGATAATTAGATTCTCTTTACGAAATACAATCTCTGCTACTTTTTGTAAATTAGCGCTTATCTCTTCTTGTTTACTAGCAAAATCTGCCGCTAACAACTTTACAAAATCATAATATGCAATTCCACTTGTCATGTCTTTAAACTTCGATATCACTGAATTATAAGACATTCCACGAAGCACCGATACCGTATGACCGCTTGACAAGAACTTTGATTCTAGTCTTGAAACTAAGATATCAAGAATCTCTTTTAAACGCTTCCCATCTTCATACTTAGTCGATAAAATCATCTCTTGCATCAATTCAATTGATACTGGTAGCTTTTCATATAATGCTTTCGTTTTTAATTCTAGTGCCGCTTGATATTCTCTTTGCTGTACCATTCGTACATTTGGATACACTTCTAGAGAACTCATGATACCTCCTGTGTGAACGTTAATCTCATTAAAGAGTTCACCGTACTCATAAGACTTTGTATCCATCATTCCAAGAGCTGACTGAATTAAGCCTAGATACGGAACCAATTCTGTTGGTATGTTTTTCACATCAAACACAAAGTCAAGGTATCCAATTCCATTCGTCTCGATGTCATGATAGATTACCTTTACATCTTCTACCATCAGTTCTTCATTACAAATCGGAAGAATTTCTTTCGAAATATCTTCTCTCTTTAAAATCGGAATCTTCTTAGCATCTTCTTCTGAAGATGGCTCGTCTTGGTAACTTTCTAAATTCTTAGTATTTTCAACCAATGTATCAATTTCTTCTTTTGATAAAGAGTTTTTATATGTCTCTAATTCTTTTCGTACTGCTTCTTCCATCTTAGCAGTTCGTCCAATCTCTGGCTTTACTACAACAATGGAACCATGGGTATTCTCTAGCAAGTATTGTTTGATTAATGCTTCGTAATAACCTGTACCATTTTTTTCTTTTAAAGACTGATAAATATCTAAGATTTCAAGGTACATAAATGGCTTATTCGAATCGTATAACCAACTATCAAACATATTAAGTCCATACATCAATCCTCTTGGGTATCTTCCATAATCTGCTTCTCTAAAATGGAATTCATTATAATTAATACCTGCCTCAATAGACTTTTGGTTAATCCCTTCTTTCACAAGAGTTTCTAGGGTACCAATAATAATATTGATAAATTCTTCTTTTTGCTCTAAATTAGCATTCTTTGATACCACCGAAAAAATCGGTTGTAAAATTCCACTATCATAAGACCCTAAAATATCTTTTCCTATTTTTGCATCTGTAAGTGCTTTTTTAAGTGGTGCTCCAGGAGCAGATAATAGTGCATAGTCAAGCACTTGAAATGCTAATACTGTTTCAATATCTAAGGATTCACCCACCGCCTTATTCCATGATAAGTAAGTGTTATCCTCTTCTTTTTCATTACTTGCGATTGAATATGGGATTTCTACCTCTTTCATCTCTTCAAACGGTGTCTGCTTTTTCAACTCGGAATCCACTGTGATTTTATCGAACGCACTTAGGTATTTCTCATCCAACCAATTCAGTTTTTCTTCCATATCCATATCTCCATATAGATAGATATAACTATTGGATGGGTGATAGTACGTCTTATGGAAATCTAGGAATTGTTCATACGTTAATTCTGGAATCACTTCTGGATCTCCACCTGATTCATTTGCATAAGAAGTCTCTGGGAATAAAGAATTCAAAATCATACGATCCAACACCCCATCCGGTGATGAAAATGCTCCCTTCATCTCATTGTAAACCACCCCATTATACTCAAGTGGTGCATCTGCTTCTTCTATGCTATAACTCCACCCTTCTTGCATAAAGATTTCCTTGTGCTGATAAATGTTTGGATAGAACACCGCGTCCATGTACACGTGCATCAAGTTCTGAAAATCGATATCATTGCAACTTGCAACCGGATACACTGTCTTATCAGGATAAGTCATGGCATTTAAAAATGTGTTTAGAGAACCCTTTGCCAGCTCTACAAAGGGATCTTTTACTGGAAAGTTCTTAGATCCACAAAGTACGGAATGCTCTAAAATATGCGGAAGTCCTGTACTATCTTCTGGTGGTGTACGAAATGCGATAGAAAACACTTTGTTCTCGTCATCACACTCCATACACACAATCTTTGCTCCCGTTTTCTTATGTTCGATTAAATGCCCTGTGGCATTGATGTCTTTTATCTCTTTTGATTGTAACACGTCATACTGTGTTAAATTCGTCAATTTCATATATTGCTCCTATTCATTTTTTCTATGTTAATCTTATAATTACCAATTCTACTGAATTATACCATTAATTTACAGAAAAAAAAACAGGTTCTTTCTTATCATTTATCCACTTATCTTATTATTCATAATGAAAGACTTGAACTTTCCTACCGTTTATCACTACATACCCATACTCTGCGTTTTCACTATCTGCGTTTAACCCAACTCTAAAGTCTATTAAATCTTCATAGATTAAGTCATTGCAGATTTGATCAATTTCTTCTTTTGTGGTGTAGGACTGCTCTCCTATTACCACTTCTTCCACACGTTCTTTTGCGTATGCGAATCCCAATCCATCGTATTCCTTCATATACGCAATTGCTTTATCAAAACTTTGAAAGATCGGTATATTACTAGCTATCTGATTCGGTTCGTACTGATCATAAATCACGCTTGCATAACCTATAATTCCTTCTTCTAGGAGTCTTTGTCCATCCATCTTTTTATACTCTTCACTGAGGATTTGCAAGAATTCTTCACTTTCATATGGTGAAAGCAAGTGAGTATTCGTTCCCCATAATCCTTCAGTTATACTTCCACAAGTCACCTCTACAGCCTGAAAATACTCATCTGTCACTTGCTCTTCCACTGAACTATTTCGTAGCTTATAATTAAAATCTAAAAATTTTTCATTTTCCCACAGCACACTAATATTTTCACCGTATTTTGAGTAAAGCACTTCTTCTATCCCGCCTACACCATACACTCTTTGTATTTTTTCCCCATTATCCATTACAAATTCCACAGTCATATCACCTGATATAAATCCTGCATCTTCTACTTTTTGAGCATTCGCATTTGCAATAATTTCAATCAATTCATAAACCTCTTCACTCTTGCCCATATGCACGCCTTCAAATTCTGCACCAGACATTACCATTGCATATTCCAAAAAAGCGATATTGATATCTTGTATTTCTTCATATTTTGGTATCGTCTCATTTACTTCTGTTACATCATGATTCATAAAAACTATCATTCCGATTGCAACGCCTCCCATTGCAACCCCTTTCCATGTGTTTTTCAATAGTTTCACAAGTGATGTTCCATAAATAAATTCTGTGATTACATACGATATAATTGCGCCGAGTAAAGCTCCAACCACACTCCAAGCCATCGTCTCTGTAGGCGTTTGAGCGTAGATTATCGCTGTGATGAACATACTTGTTAACAAGGCTACCATCACTCCCATTACAACTTCAACTACAATTGCAACTTTCTGATAGATCATCGATTTTCCAATTCGTTCGACTGGTCTTTTATTCACTAGGTAATAGGACAGTATCGCTAAGATAACTACACTTCCAAGTAGCCAAAGCAAATCCATACTATTTTCTAAATCAATCAATAATGTTAATCCGAGAGGTGATAAGTTCTCTAGCACCTTAGTAAATGATTCACTAAGTTCTACATTGGGATAGTACAAGCCACTGTAATATAACACTGCTATCCATACTCCAATCCCAATTCCCAAGAAGGTCACCACTCCTAATATTGCTACATACATTTTTCCAGTCAACTGAGTTACTACTATTCCAAGGAAAAACCCCAAAAGATAAGCTAACACTCCAACTAGCATTACTTGTAAAAAGTCTTCCACTCCTGAACTAGTTATTACTTGTCGTATGATTGCTATCAAAAATACCATCCCTATACTCAAGATTACAGAAACTATATATCCACTGACTGCTACTATTGTTTTAATCCCTAGTAACTGTGTTCTTCCAATTGGAAGACTATACAGCAAATCAGTTTTTGCTCTATTATGACTAAATGCATACTCTGATACACCTGCAACGATACCTAGAAACAGTGCTAATAATAAACTCACTCTTCCCATAGTTGCAAGATTGTCATTATGAAACATGATGGTATTAAAAAATTCTGTAATATGCTCCCTTTCACGATTTTCAATTCTAATTAATAAAGCTACAAAGAAAACTGGGTATAAGCAAAATAACATTAATATATTCAACAACAGCAACCAACGTTGCCCCTTCATTACTTCTTTTCCTATTTTAATATAAGTCGCTTTTGATTTCATAATCTTTGACCTCCATTTCATTACAATCCAACTACTAGAATTAATGACTATTTGTTTCCAAAGTGGAAAACGCTATTTTTTCATCATCAATCACTGCATATCCGCCACCTCTTCCAACTTCCCAATTTTTAAGTTCCATTCCTAGATTGCTTGTATCTTGAAAAATGATATGTTCATATATTTCGCTAATCTCCTCACTTGAATCGTAAATTGTATCGTCAATTACGATTCTATCGATGTTTTCTTTTGCATAAGCAAATCCATCGCCATCTCGAGCTTTCATAAAAGCGATAGCTTTATCAAAACTTAGAAGAATTGGGACTTCTAATCTTTTATAATCCCTTGTCCCAAAGTTGTATGAAATTGTAGCGTAGCCAACTGTTCCCTGCTCTAATAATATTTGACCATCCGCTTTTGAATATTCTTCTATTAAAATCTGTATCAATTCTTTACTTTCTTCTATATCAAGAACGCTAGAATTTTCACTCCAAAGATGTCCTCTCCCTTCTTCTACGTCCCCAAGGTAAACTTGAACCCCTGTTAAACTTTCAAATATTTCATCTGCTGTTGCATTCCTCAATTTATATTTATTATTTAGAAATGCTTCATTTTCCCACAATGAACTTATCCCTTCACCATATTCATCATAAAATATAGTATCCACATACTTTAATCCGTATTGGCGAAGAATAATGCTTCCATCGTTCATTACAAATTGCACTTGCATATCTTTGTTATTATACCCCTTATTATTCGCCACTTTAACATTTTCTTCCACAACAGCTTTTAGAGTTTCATATATTTCTTCGCTCTTTCCCATATTTTCATTGGAAAAATCTGCACTGGCTTCATCCGTATCAAGCTGCATAACGTTTGATACTAGATTTCCAATTCTCAATGTTTTATAACTAACCACATTGGCGAACTCATTTTCAGATACATACACCTGTTCTGAAGGATAATCTTCTTGAACCACAATATTGATATCTTGTATTTCCTCATATGCTGGAAGCTTCTCGTTGTGATTCGTAATGTCTACATCCATGCAGATAATTGCTAAAATTACTCCTCCTGCAACGATTGCCACTTTCCATGATTCTCCCAATAATTTGTTAAATTGGATTCCATAAATAAACTGAATTAGTACAAAAGTAATAATTGACCCGATTAAGCCTCCTGCAATTTCCCACCCTAATATAACATTAGGTGTTTGATTGTAGATAATTTCACCAAAAAACGCTGCCGAAACAAATGTTGACATTACCATCAACAATATTTCTATCATGATTCTAATTGGCTTATATATAATTGCGATTCCTATTTTTTCAACATTTCTCTTATTAACTAGCCCATACGCCAATGCTACTGTCACCAATAAATAAAATATGAGCCATAAAAAATCTGTAAATGCTGTCACTCTGAAGGTTGTAGTAAAATATAAAGGTGAACTTTTCCCAACTATATTCAATAACTCCCCTTTTATTATGGTAAATGGATAATACGTCGCTACGAAATATTGAATCAAATACAACAGAAATATTCCATATGTCAAAAAAACACCGACACCTAGCACTGCTACATATAACTTTCCCGATAATTGTACTGCAACCACCGCTAATAAAAATCCAAGTAAGTAAAACAATCCACTTAATCCTATCATGGCAATGAATTCTATACTTCCATTCAAAGTAATTAACCCTTGTATTGATGCGATTAGTAAGAGTAATAGGATTCCAATCGCAGTCGCTATTATATAACTCAATGTAGCCAATATCGTTTTTAACGTAAATAACCCATTTCTTTTTATTGGCAGACTATAAAACAAATCCACTTTACTTTTATTGTTTACAAACGAAAACTCGGAAATCCCTGCTATGATACCGATTAGTAACGCTAGAATTATTATCCCTCGCCCAAAAGAACTAGATAGATTCCCACTCTCAAAGATCAGTGATTCAAAATAATCTACTGGCAATTCTCCACCATATCTAGTATTGCGGATGATTTGCATTTGAAAAAACACTGGATATGATAAGATTGCAATTACTAAATTCAATAAAAATAACCAACGCTGCCCTTTCATTACTTCTTTTCCCATTTTAATATACGTCGCTTTTAATTTCATACCCTTTCACCTCCGTTTCACTAATAAACAATTCCTCTAGTGTTAATGGCAACAACTCGTAAAATCTTGGTGAAACTTCTTCGAATACCTCCTCAATCTCCTCTCTCTTACCCCTGATAGTAAGTAACTTTAAACTCCCTTGCAATTTCCGCCCAATCACTTGCAATTTAAGTAGTACTTGTTCTAGTTCACTCTCATCTAATACGCATTGCACTCTATAAATCTCTCGCTTCAATTCTTCCAGTGCATTAGATACTAGTAACTTCCCTTTGTGGATAAATCCTACATTCTCGCAGATATCTTCTATTTCTCGTAGACTATGGGAACTGATAATCGGTGTAAAATTGCGCCTACACACTTCTTGCGCTAAAATACTCTTTACCGACTGTCGCATCACAGGATCTAACCCATCAAAGGTTTCATCTAGTATAAGATATTTTGTCTGACTACTGATTCCCACTATTATAAAGAATTGTTTTCTCATACCTTTAGATAAACTTCCAAGTTTTTGATTCATATTTATAGAAAGTCTCTCGCTCAATGTGTGAAAAAGATCTTCATCAAAGCTATCATACACATCTTTATAAAAATTTTTCATATCTTTGCAAGTATAACCTTGAAAATAATAAGATTCATCTGCTATGAAAAAGACTTCTTGTTTCACTTCATTATTTTCATATGCCACTTGATTATCCACTTCGATGATTCCCGTATCCGCTCGCAACACTCCACTTATCATTCGAAGTAAAGTTGTCTTTCCAGAACCATTGCTTCCGATTAAGCCAAATATCTCTCCTTCTTTAATCTGGAGCGAAAATTCATCTAAAGCTTTTATGCTATCGTAACTTTTTGATACATCCTTAACTTCAATCATAGTCGTTCCTCCTTGTAAAGTTCTTCTATCAATGCTAAAACTTCATCTCTTTCTATTCCTATAGCCTTTCCTTGCTTGACACACTCTGTCATTTCATTTAACTGCTGCTTCCTCATCTGTGCATTTAACTCTTTTTGCGAACAGACAAAACTTCCTTTACCCTTGACGGAGTAGATAAATCCTGTCGCCTCTAATTGATTGTAGGCTCGTTGTATTGTGTTCGGGTTCAACGAAAGTTGTGATGCAAGATTACGCACTGATGGTAGTTGTTCATCTGGCAAAAGAATCCCTTTGCAGATATGAGAACTTATTCGTTCAACTACCTGTTCAAACATCGGCTTTCTGCTCTTATAATCCAATACAATCAAATTTACACCTCCTATTCTAACTGTATTAATTTAATTAGTACAGTTAGTATAGTCTTTTTTTTGCTTTTTGTCAAGTTGTCTGATTATTTGTACTTCATTCCCCTTTTACTTCCACAATTTTTATGATATTATAAATACAGGAGGTATAATACATATGAAAAAACTACTTTCAGTAATCCTTATAATTGCTTTACTCTCTATTTCCGCTTGCACTATAAAAAATCCAGAAGATACAAGTTCAACAAGCGATGCGGAAACACCTACTGTTGACGAAAAATTAGACTTACTTCCGAAGCATACACCTATCTTTATCCCCTAGTAATTATGGATGCAACAATGGTCATGCAAACAAATGCGGAACAAGCAACCTCGAGTTTCGCACCTATTAACCAACTTGTTCATACAGATGAACTCAGAAATGCAGATACCAAAAGTGTTGTAACACCAAATGTAGACACTCTGTATTCAACTGCTTGGTTAGATATTTCAGAAGAACCTATTATTTATACTACCCCAGAAACAAATCGATTTATGCAAACACAAGTGCTCGATGGTTGGTCAAATACAACAGACGTCATCAACGAAGGTGGGCAATATATGATAGCTACGCCTGACCAAACCGTAGATACTCCAGATGGTGTAACCAGAATTGATGTACCAACTAGTATGGTATGGTTTATATGCAGACCTATTCTCAATAGCAATGATGACTTACCAAACGTGTTAGAACTACAAAACAAAATGTCACTGACACCATTAAGCGAGTATGATAACTCCACTGAATATATTCCACCCAAAGGCACCTTCAAAGAAGAGAATCGATACATTCCTGTAGATAAAGTAAATAGCATGGATGCTATCACATTCTTTAATAAAGCAAATGAGTTATTACTCGAGAACCCGCCTACTCCAGAGGATTCTGATTTGATTAATCGAATTAGCATCTTAAACATAGGAGCTGGAATGAAATTTGATAGTACAAGTATTTCATCTGACCAAAAAGAATTGGAAGATATTTGGGATACATTAAAAAAAGATTGTTATTCCAATTGGAGTAAATCTGTAGAAAATTATAGCCTTGAAATAGGTCATTGGACATATATGGGTGATCCCGTAGGAGATTTTGGTACTGCATATGAATACAGAGCTGCAACAGCACTCAATGCATTAGGTGCCAATCCAGTGTATGTGGCTATGTACCTTGAAGCAACCGTAAATGACACCGGAACCTCTTTAAATGGAGAGAATACATATATTATTCATTTCGATGAAGTACCTCCAGTTTTAGATAAAGGATTTTGGTCTATTACTATGTATGGAGATGACAATTTCCTTGTAGATAATGAAATCAACCGCTATGTAATAAATGATCGTTCTGATATCGCATACAACCAAGACGGTTCATTTGATATCACAATATCTACTACTCCACCAGAATACACCGCCAATTGGTTACCTTCACCTAGCGATGGTTTTCACCTATGGTTTAGAATATATTCTCCCGATACAGATGTAATCTATAACAACTGGACACCACCTACAATTAAAATACAATAAACACAACGGCAAGATGGTTTCCCATCTTGCCGTAATTATGTATATCTGTTTTATAATTCACTATAGTTTATTGCTTGTTTTTTACAGCTCCATAGATAAATAATCCTGGAACGATACAGTTAGTTAGTACGCTTACGATGTTAAATTCTCCACCTGCTGCTACTGATACAATTACACCAATAATATTGATAACGATAATTGCCGCACCTAATTTGATTAGTTTGTCTGCTGCTTCAACATTTCCACAGTTTTTCACACCTTGAATTCCTACGATTAATTGGAATACTGATCCAGCTAATATAATTACTGCTGCAACAGTCAATAAGGTTGCACTAACAGGAGCTCCAACTGACACTAGTGCACTAATTCCTAGCACCATCACTACTGCTGCCAAAAGACCAAGAACTCCACCAATAATCATTAGAATTCCACAAACTTTCAAAAACCCTCTTCCTTTTGCTTCCATTTCTTAAATTCCTCCTAAATTTTATAAAATTTTTAAAAACAATTTGTATCATACCATATACCAGCTAAAAAAGCAAGATAGTTGCCTATCTTGCTTTTTACTCTTACTTTATTCTATTCTTCTCCATAAAGTGTTACAAGCTTTTTCAAGTAACTGTAACGCTCTTTTGCCGCTTCCTCATTATATGTGAATAACTGCTCAGCTCTTTCTGGATTCATTCTTTGAAGTGCACTGTAACGTACTTCTCCTTCTAAGAACTCTCTGTAGCTTTCTGTTGGCTCTTTACTATCTAAAGTAAATTTCTTGCCTTCTGCTTCTGGATTGAAACGGAAGTTATGCCAGTATCCAGCTTTTACTGCATTTTCTTCTTCAGTCTGTGCTTTACTCATTCCGCCTTTGATTCCGTGGTTGATACATGGAGCATAAGCGATTACGATAGATGGTCCTGGATATGCTTCTGCCTCTGCAATTGCTTTTACAGTTTGGTTATAATCTGCACCCATAGCGATTTGTGCTACGTATACATAACCATAACTCATAGCGATACTTGCAAGGTCTTTCTTCTTAATATCTTTTCCACCAGCTGCGAATTGAGCAATCGCTCCTGTTGGTGTAGCTTTTGATGCTTGTCCACCAGTGTTAGAGTAAACTTCTGTATCAAATACCATGATATTTACATCTTCTCCACTAGCAAGTACGTGGTCAACTCCACCAAATCCGATATCGTAAGCCCATCCATCTCCACCAAAGATCCATTGTGATTTCTTAGCTAAGAAGTCTTTGTCTTTTAATATTTCAACTTTTGCATCACATCCGCAATCACAAGCTTCAAGTGCTGCAACTAATTTATCTGTAGCTGCTGAGTTTGTAGCTCCAATAGCAAATGTATTAATGTACTCTTTTGCTGCTTCTGCCACTGCACCTTCTCCAGCTGTTAAAGTCTCTACTTTTGACTTCAATCTATTTCTCAATGCTTTTTGAGCTAAGAACATTCCTAGACCAAACTCAGCATTGTCTTCAAATAGAGAGTTAGACCATGCAGGACCTTTTCCTTCTGGTGTTCTTGTATATGGTGTAGATGGTGAAGAGTTCCCCCAGATTGAAGAACAACCTGTTGCGTTAGCAATGTACATTCTATCACCGAATAATTGTGTAATTAATTTTGCATAAGGAGTTTCTCCACAACCTGCACAAGCTCCTGAGAACTCAAGAAGTGGTTGCTTGAATTGACTTCCTTTTACTGTTGCTTCTTTGAATTTAGCTACTACTTCTGGTTTCACTGGAATTTGTGTACCATAGTCAAAGTTTACTTGCTCTGCTACATTTGCTTCCATGTTCTCCATTACTAGTGCTTTTTCACCCTTTTTACCTGGACAGATATTTGCACAAGATCCACATCCAGCACAGTCATATGCAGATACCACCATAGAGAATTTCATTCCTGGCATTCCTGTCATATCCATAGTCTTGAATCCTTCTGGTGCATTTGTCGCTTCTTCTTCCGTAAGTGCTACTGGACGAATCGCTGCGTGAGGACACACGTATGCACAACGGTTACATTGGATACAAGTCTCGCATTTCCACATTGGGATATCTACTGCAATACCACGTTTTTCAAATGCTGATGTTCCAGATGGTGTTGATCCATCTACGTAATCTTTAAATGCAGATACTGGTAACGTGTTACCTTCTTGTGCATTTACTTTTGCTTGGATATTCTTAGCAAATTCTACTGAATCCGCAAATCCATGCTCTGCTTTTGGTGTAAATAACCCTTCGTCTTCTTGTGACTTCCAAGATTCTGGAACTTCAATCTTAACGATTTGTTTTGCACCTGCATCGATAGCATCATAGTTCATTTGAACTACCTTATCTCCTTTTTTACCGTAAGAAGCTTTTGCTGCTGCTTTCATCAATTCATTTGCTTTGTCAGCTGGAATGATGTTCGCAAGCTCGAAGAATGCTGATTGAAGAATTGTATTAATACGTCCACCAAGACCAATTTCTTTACCGATTTTGATACCATCGATTGTATAGAATTTGATGTCGTGGTTAGCGATGTAAGCTTTTACTTGACCTGGTAAATGCTTTTCAAGTCCTTCCATATCCCATGAACAGTTAAGAAGGAAAGTTCCTCCATCTACTACTTCTTGTACCATGTTGTATTTATCAACATATGATGGGTTATGACAAGCAACAAAGTTTGCTTTCTTGATTAAGTAAGTAGACTTGATTCTCTCTTTACCAAATCGTAAGTGAGACATTGTTACCCCACCTGACTTTTTAGAGTCATAATCAAAGTATGCTTGTGCATACATGTCTGTATTATCACCAATAATCTTGATTGAGTTCTTGTTCGCACCAACTGTTCCATCAGCTCCAAGTCCCCAGAATTTACAGTTGATTGTACTCTCTGGTGTTGTAATGATTTGCTCACCTACTTCTAGTGATAGGTTTGTCACATCATCCACGATACCGATTGTGAATTCTTTTTTCTCTGTGTTTTTATATACAGCCACGATTTGAGCTGGAGTAGTATCTTTTGATCCTAATCCATAACGTCCTGTGTAGATTGGAGTTGCGTCAAATTTTGAACCTCTAAGAGCAGTAACAACATCAAGGTATAATGGCTCTCCTAATGCACCTGGCTCTTTTGTTCTATCAAGAACAGAGATGCTCTTTACAGTATCTGGAATCGCTGCGATTAATGCTTCTGCGCTAAATGGTCTGTAAAGACGAACTTTTACAAGACCTACTTTTTCACCAGCCGCTACCATATAATCCACTGTCTCATCGATAGTATCACATACAGATCCCATAGCGATGATTACTCTCTCTGCATCTGGTGCTCCATGGTAGTTGAATAATTTATAGTCTGTTCCAATCTTAGCATTTACTTTATCCATTGCATCTTGAACGATTGCAGGTAAAGCATCATAGTATGAATTACATGCTTCTCTTGCTTGGAAGAATGTATCTGGGTTCTGTGCTGAACCTCTATGACATGGATGATTTGGATTTAATGCATGCCCTCTAAACTCATCGATTGCATCTAAATCTACCATTTCTTTTAAATCTTCATAATCCCATGTTTCAATCTTTTGAACTTCATGAGATGTTCTAAATCCATCAAAGAAGTTAATAAATGGAGTCTTTCCTTTGATACCAGCCATATGAGCTACTGGAGTTAAGTCCATAACTTCTTGAACACTTCCCTCACATAACATCGCACATCCAGTTTGACGACAGGCGTAAACATCTGAGTGATCTCCAAAAATTGAAAGAGCGTGACTTGCTACCGCACGTGCTGAAACATTAAATACACCTGGTAGTCTTTCCCCTGCGATTTTATATAAGTTTGGAATCATAAGTAGTAAACCTTGTGATGCCGTATAAGTTGTAGTTAAAGCTCCTGCTGCTAAAGAACCATGCACAGTTCCTGCCGCCCCCGCCTCTGATTGCATCTCTGTTACTTGCACCTTTTGTCCAAATATATTTTCTCTTCCTTGTGTTGCCCACTCATCAGTTGCTTCTGCCATAACAGATGATGGTGTGATTGGATAGATTGCAGCGATTTCTGTATATGCATATGAAGCATGTGCTGCTGCATGGTTTCCATCCATGGTTTTCATCTTTCTTGCCATTTGTAATTTTCCTCCTTAAATCAAGTGTTAAATTGTATTTTGAAATTGCATGATAACATTATATCGCTCTTTCTTACAAAAGTCTAGTCGAGGAGTGTATATTTTTTAACATTATTGTATAAAAAAAATCAAAGGTTCAAAAAACCTCTGATTTTTTTATAAACATTATACAATTTTTACCATCTTTTAACTTTTATCCATTATTCACTTTTAACTTTACGAATTTCCAAGTGTTTTTTTACAAGTATAGCTAATGAAAATACTACTAATATCACTGCTACAACTTGTGAAATCGCAATACCACCTGCAATTTGTAGTTGATCTGTTCGCAGTGCTTCAATAAAGAATCTTCCAATTCCGTAACCCAATAAATAAATCAAGAAAAGTTCTCCATCAAACTTCTTTTTCTTTCTATAAAAGAAAATAATGACCAATACTATTACGTTCCACATCGATTCATATAAAAAAGTTGGATGTACCTGTATAAATTCACTGCCTTCAATCACTGTTATATGTTCCAACATCATCTCTGTGATTTCTCCTGCTCTAACATCACCTACCGGCAATCGCATAGCAAATAAGTTGTTGGTGTACTCTCCAAAAGCCTCTCTATTAAAGAAGTTCCCCCATCTACCCAGAATTTGACCTAAAATCAATCCCATTGCACAGATATCTAATAATAATGGTGCACTGAATTTTTTAAACCTGCAATACACATATACGGTAACAATTGCTCCAATCACTCCACCATATATAGCCAGCCCACCTTCTCTTAAATTGAAAATACTTAACAAGTCGTCTTTATAATTATCCCATGAAAAAATCACATAATATAACCTTGCTCCTAGTACCGAAAAGGATAATGCATAAATTGCAAAGTCAAAAATCAATTCTGGATCTTGTCCAACTCTTTTTGCTTCTCTTGATGCAACGAGTACACCTAACATCATACCTAACCCTATAATAATTCCATAGTATGCTATCTCAAACCCAAAAACTTCTATGGATTTCCCTACATTTTCTAATTCAATCCCTAAATTCGGAAATGCTATAGACCCATTCATAGTGCTCCCTCTTTTCTACACGTTGAATCTAAACAGAATAATATCTCCATCTTTTACAACATACTCTTTTCCTTCAAGACGTACCAGTCCTTTTTCTTTCGCTGCTACATAAGTACCACATTCCACTAAATCGTTATAACTTACGGTCTCCGCTCTAATAAATCCTCTTTCAAAATCTGTATGAATCTTTCCAGCTGCCTGTGGTGCTTTCATCCCGTCTGTAATCGTCCATGCACGCACTTCTTGCTCCCCTGCTGTAAGATAACTAATCAACCCTAGTAACTTATAGCTTGCTCTGATTAGTTTTTCAAGCCCTGACTCTTTTAGACCCAAATCCTCTAGGAACATCTTCTTCTCTTCATCATCAAGCTCTGCAATTTCTTGTTCGATTTGAGCGCACACAACAAACACTTCACTTTGCTCTGCTTTTGCATATTCACGAACTTTGTTCACACCTTCGTTATCTGCTCCATCATTGCCCAAGTCATCTTCTGTAACATTTGTTGCAAAAATCACCGGCTTATTCGTTAACAAGTTATACCCTTCAATAAGTGCTGCTTCTTCATCGTCATCAGCCTCATAACTTTTTGCCATTTTATTATCTTCTAAATGGTTCTTAATCTTCTCTAGTAATTCTACTTCTTTAGCTAAAGATTTATCATTTCTTGCACCTTTACTCGCACGTGCAATTCTTCTTTCTAACATTTCAATATCTGAGAATATCAGTTCTAAATTAATAGTTTCAATATCTCTAAGTGGGTCAATCGAACCATCTACATGGACAATATTAGAATCTTCAAAACAACGTACTACGTGTACGATTGCATCTACTTCTCTAATATTAGCAAGAAACTGATTTCCAAGACCTTCTCCTTTTGATGCACCTTTTACCAATCCTGCAATATCGACAAATTCAATTGCAGCTGGTATCACTTTTTTAGAATTATACATCTCTCTTAACACTTCTAATCTTGCATCTGGTACTGTAACAACACCTACGTTTGGATCTATTGTACAAAATGGATAATTTGCTGATTCCGCTCCTGCCTTCGTTAATGAGTTAAATAGTGTACTTTTTCCTACGTTTGGTAAGCCAACGATTCCTAATTTCATATTTGTATATCTCCTTCTATCAATACTTTCACATTTGTATTTTTAATAATTAGACCACTAAAAAAGAGCCTACTGTAACTAATGAATCATATCACAAGAATGCTCTCTTTTCAACTATTCCGTTATATTTTTCTGTGTTAATGTTAACGATTAAAAATTCCCCTTCAACTTTTGCATCCCTCTTTGTACCGCATCTTTGGAATTCTTCCAATCAGCATCTTTGTTTCGATAATCATATTTTTCAATCAGCCATGAAATATCTTCATAAATTCGCTCTAGATTCAGTATCATAATATTTTCCATTTCTTTGTAGAATTCTGACAATGTATCACCTTTCAGCCCCTCATCAGCAGCATTGCATATATCCCCTAAATGTGTGATACAAAATCCCTTTGATTCCAATATCTTTTTCTTAAACTCCGGATCTTTTCGGTACAAAACAATAAAAGTATCCATATACCTATCGTAATCTCTCTTCATTTGATTGCAGATATAACAAGACTCTTTTTCTATTTGAATAAATTTACTTACCGAATTCATCTCTTCTTTTTTTGATGCAAATGAAAATTTCTTTTGATTTTTCTCTGGTCTATTCTTATGAAATGCTTTTTTTAGCTCTTCTTGTTTTTTTAAGTAATGTGTCTTTAATATCCACGCATTCCCCAAAGCATTGCCATAATCAAACATCTTCTTAAAGTGATAATTACAAAATCCTTTTTCATCTGTAACTGCCCGAACATCTCGTTCCATATAAGACGCACTACTTCCTAGTACAAATTCAATTGCATCTTCTTCTATCTTCTTTTCTATAAAGCAAAAGGGACATTCTGTATTTGCCTTTACAGCATCTAACACTGCCAATGTATATAGTTTTACCTTCATGTACTCCTCCTCATATTTAGAACTTTCTTGCTTGAAGCTATTTTAACAAAAAACCCGAAATATCTATATGGAAACATTAGAATTCATGGGTCAGTTCTTTTATTTTTTGCTTAGCTTCATTTAGCACTCTCTCTCCTTTTTCGGTGATAGAATAATATTTTCTAACCTTGCCCTCAACTGTTTGGTTTTCTACTGTCAGCAACTTCGCTTTTTCTAAATTATGAAAAATCGGATAAAGTGTCCCCGGACTAATATCATAACCATGAGATTTTAATTCCTCAATCATAAAAGAGCCATAAACGGGTTCTTTTTTAGCATGATGAAGTATATGTACTTGTATAAATCCTAAAAATAATTTTCTTAAAATTGGGTCTTGCATTTGCATTCTCCTTGTGCTAGTATTTCATTATCGGATTTCGATATCGTTCTTTGACATCTACATCCGATAACACCATCATACACCGATATAATTAAGAAAGCAAGAGGCACATATGCTTAAAACTAAAAATTTAAATTTCAATAATTTTATATACTATGATGATATTCATATTATGAAATCAAAAATCAATTTTATAACAGGAGAAAGTGGATGTGGAAAAAGCACCCTTTTAAAGTTATTCAACCGAACAGAGAATTTTACTGACGGAGAGATACTTTATAAAAATATAAATATAACCGAAATTGATAGTATTGAATTGCGAAAAGAAATCAAACTTATATCCCAAACCACATTTTTGTTTAGTGGAACCATAAAAGAAAACTTCCATCTCTTTTATAATTACTGTGAATATCCACGACTAACCAATGAACAAATGAAGGCTTTCCTTAGACTGGCTGAAGCCCATTTCCCATTGGATACACCATGTGATAATCTGTCAGGGGGAGAAAGGCAAAGGGTTTATATTGCAATCTGTCTTTCTATGAAAGCAGAAACAATTATGCTTGATGAACCAACTTCCGCACTTGATTACAACTTATCCGTAAAAGTCCTTAGGAATATTGTTTCTTATGTAAAGGAAAACAATTTAACTTTAATTGTGATAAGTCACGATAATAATCTAACCGAAATGTTTGCTGAAAATATTGTGAATTTAACTGGAGGTAAAGTCAATGAATGATGCAATACAAATTAGCATATTTAACTTTGCTTTGATCTATTTATTACTGATAATAGTTGGAATAGTTATGAAAGCGAGTAAGATAAACCAAACCAAATTACTACTTATCGCAAGTGTGCGGATGACTATTCAACTGACAATCGCAGGATATGTGCTAACATATATTTTCGATAATCCCTCCCCTATACTTGTATGTGCCTATGTAATCCTTATGAGCATATTTTCAGTGTATCGAATATTATCAGTGAATAAAGGACTAAACAACCGATTTAAATTAATCATCGCAGGTTCCATAAGCTTATCTGCAATTTCTATTATAGTATTTTTCATAACTATAGTGGTTGAAGAAAGTATCTTTAACCCGCAATATACCATACCAATCAGTGGTATGATACTAGGCAATGCAATGACAGGGATTACCCTTGGAGTAAAAACATTTATGAGCAAAATCAAAGACTCTAAACTTCAAATAGAGGTGCTTTTAAACCAAAGTGCAAAACCCCAAAATATACTAAAGCCCTTTGTGAATACTTCACTTGAAACAGCACTTTTACCGACTATAAACTCTATGCTAGGAATGGGGATCGTGTCACTTCCTGGTATGATGACAGGACAGATTCTATCAGGTGAACTTCCTACCACTGCAATTTTATATCAGATTTCCATAAATATTTGCTTGGCTACTGTTGTATCACTTGCTGTGTATCTATCTCTGAACTTAGGTTACAAAACACTTTATAACAAAGAAAATCAATTTATGATATAAGAATACAGCTTAGAATAAAAAATTACTTTGATATTTATGATTGCTGAAAAGAGTCTTCTTTTCCATGAGTTGTTCATCCTTCATGAATTTCATCACTGTAAGTATAGGAACGAAAAGACCAAGACTTTGAATTCTCCCAAAGCCTTGGTCTTTTTTATTTTGCATTATCGAAGATTCAGTTAGGAACCCATTCAAACTAACCTGTTCACCTCCAATACTGTTTCATATATTTTATTGTCTCTTCTTCTGATAAAGAAAACTTCGTCATTACCTTTTTCATCACATCTTCTTCTGATACCATCATCTCATTTAAGGTTTCGATTAATGCTTGGATTCCGACATTACGACCTTCTTGCCTTCCTTCTTGCCTTCCTTTTTGCCTTCCTAATTTTTCCGCCTCTCGCTTTGCATATACTAATTCACTTGAGCGTGTTGCCTCTGCATACTTTTCACTTAACACCTCTATCAACTCCTCTTTGCTTTTTGACATTTCATTCAATTCTTCTATGATTTTTGCCTTCTCTGGATCCTCTACGATTAACTGGTTAACCTCTTTATCGTTTACATCAGCTAACATCACCAACCATTTATAAAGTTCTTTGTTTTCTGTATGGTAGCCCTGTTTTTTTATGTACTTCAAACATTTGTCTAATTCAATATACACTATAAGTGCTAATTGATTGAGTTCAATTCCTGTATCTGTTACGCTTTTCTTAAAATGTATGAATTCTGAAGAATCCTTGAATATCATTGGGCTTTTCTTCATGAATACAACCAGATATGACGGCTTTACATCTGTATATAAAAAATCTTTCTTTTTCTCACCTTCATTGATTGCATACTGCAATAGAATCATATCTGACGCATAAATATCCATTCGTTCCACAATAAATTCTTGAGCTATTGCTTGCATCTCTAAGTTAGCCACCGCTCCACTTGTAAGCTTTGCCACCATATCATGAACTGTATCTTTTGCGAATATAGTTGCTTTTGGTATCTGCTGATTTAGGGAAGAGCTAACTATCAGTTTCTCTCGGAATATCAGTGTTAATAATTTTTCCACTCTTTCCTTGTGTAAATCTGGGTTAAAAACCTTTTTGAACACAATATCAGAACTTAAATTAGGTAATCGCTTCCCCTCTTCAATCTGACGAAATTCCTCCTGCACATCCACTGGGACGCACTGCATTAATTCTTCATATGTTTTTCGTTGTTCCATACAGTTCCTTCTTTCTTAAGTATAATTGTTTACAGGTACATTGTAAAGATTTGAATTGGATAAAAGCATGAATTGTAGACTCTTTAAGATTTTTTTAGAACCACTGCATGTGGCAGATTTTTTAGATTTTATGCTTTGAACCATCGTAACATGAATCGATTTAGCTCGCAAGAAAAACTTTGTATCTGAATTAAAAAACGGCCTTGAAACTCCTTGTTTATCCTTCGTGAGATCTAATCTATATAAACTTAGAAACAAAGAGTCCAGGACTTTGAATTCCAACCAAATGAAAGAAAATGAAAATTGGTAGGGAAACCCTGTAAAAAGATTCCTACCAAATGAAGGAAATCGAAAATTGGTAGGAACATCCTGTAAAAAGATTCCTACCAAATGAAGGAAATCGAGAATCGGTAGGGAAATACAGTGAAAAGAGAAAAATATCAACTGCAACTTGACTTTTCTTCAAAATCAAGCTAAAGTAGTACTTGAATTAAATATGGGGAGCTTGTGTGACAGGCTGAGAGGGAATTATAGTTCCGACCCAAAACCTGATTTGGATAATGCCAACGTAGGGATCATATATTGCTTTTTGTATGAAGATATCCTATGGATATCTTTTTTTATTCCCTTTTTCATTATCCTCAAATAAACAAAGAGGAGAATCTATCATTATGAACAATTCAACAAATGTGCAACGCACAACATTTAACACCAAGAAACTAGCTTTTGCTGCTATGGCATTGGCACTTGCAACTGTAGCTTCATTTTTCAAGCTCTTTGAGATGCCAATGGGTGGCTCTATTACACTCTTTAGTATGCTCTTTATCGTATTAATCGGCTATTGGTTTGGCCCTAAACTCGGTTTAGCGACTGGTGCTGCTTATGGTTTATTAGCTTTAGCTATTGAACCTGTTGTTTTAACCATCCCTCAAGTGCTACTTGACTATCCACTTGCATGTGGTGCTCTTGGTCTTTCTGGTTTTTTCCGTAATAAAAAACATGGATTACTTATAGGGTATTTGGTAGCTGTACTAGGAAAGTACTTTTTTGTCTTTCTTTCCGGTTACATATTTTTTGGCATCTATGCGCCTGAAGGATGGAGTCCTGCTATTTATTCACTTACTTACAATGGTGCCTATATGGGTGGTGAAGCACTCCTTACATTAATCATACTTTCACTCCCTCCTGTAAAAAATGCAATTGATTGGATTGGACAGACGATTACGAACTAGTTTTCCTTATATGGACAATCTATGTGTAAAGTGCTAGAATATGAAAGTATTAAATTCGTAACATTAAGCGAGGAGTTATAAACGTGAAACAAATCAAACCTACTTTCATTTTGTTCTTTATCCTATCTGCTGTACAAACTATGGCTGCTAACTTTGCACATCCGGTTACTCCAACACTGATTCAGGCGTTAGAGTTAGATAGTTACAGCTTTGGGTTATTTTTTGCTGGAATGGCCTTTAGCAATTTTCTCTTTTCCCCCATGTGGGCAAAACAAGTTAAGCGATTGGGTAGCCGCATGGTTCTTGGAATTTGCTGTATTGGATATGCACTTGGACAGGTCATGTTCATTACTTTTACCACGATTCCCACTATTTTATTTGCCAGACTATTTGCTGGTTTTTTCGTAGGTGGTATCATGGTAAGTTACCTCACTTACATATTGGCTAAAGCTCCGGAAGATAAAAAAGCAAGCTATCTAGCAACATCGGCATCCATTAATGTTGTTTCTACTGCATTTGGTTATTTCATCGGTGGATTTGCTGGGGTCGGTTCCTTTTATAGTGCCTTTATTTTGCAGATTATCACGTTAGCACTTTGCGGAATTCTATTTATGATTGTATTAGAAGATGACAAAGAAAAGGGAATCCCTTTTTCTTTTATAAAAGACGCCAATCCTTTTCTTGCATTTATGGATGCAAGGAAATTCATGACACCAGCATTTGTATTCGTATTTATTTGCGTATTTATTTCTAGCGTTGCAACTACCTGCTTTGATCAATCATTTAATTATTACTTGAACGATGTATTTCAGCTAAGTTCAGCCTACAACGGAACCATAAAGGCTGTTGTTGGAGTGATCTCCTTGATTGCCAACATGACTATCTGCGTATGGCTTTTGAATAAAACAAATTTCAAGAAGAACATTGCATTTATTTTTCTCGGATGTGCGCTGACGATACTGTCACTTGGGTTTATTGATGCATTTATCATTTACACTTTAGTAGTATTGGTTTTTTTTGCATTCAATGCGATCTATCAACCAATCATCCAAAACATCTGTGCTGTTGATTCAAAAAAAGAAGATAGCAATATGGTTATGGGATTTTATAACTCGATGAAATCTTTGGGAATGATTGTTGGTGCTCTTTATGCTGGATTTGTCTATGATATAGGAAACACTCTGCCATTTATCTCAGCAGGCATATTCTTTTTACTCGCTATGCTAGTGATTGTCACTTATAATGTAAAACAAAAACGAGACAAGGGTTAAGTATCCCTTGTCTCCATTAAAATCAATTGCCCACTTTTATAAGTTATCTCGACTTTTTCCTCTACAAATTCATTGCTTACACTCAAACTGTTTGTGGGTGCAAGTTCTACTTCATCTAATGGGTATTTCGCACCTTTTATTGATAATCCTTTTACCGATTCTCCTAAACTAAAAAGTGAAAAGTATTTGCCGTATGCACGTTTTTTTTCTAGAACCACTGCTCTATTAATCAAAGAAATCCTATTATTGGAATCTAATATTTTAGCTTCTACTCCATATGATTTTGCTATACAAAGGGTCTGCACATTCGCCCATACATGATCAAGTCTAGTTCCTGTTGCTCCTAACATCAGAATCTCTTTGTACCCCAATTCTATAGCAGCTCCAAGTCCTATCTCTGTATCACTGGCATCTTTTTCTGGTCTAAACTTGCGCATAGGGATTTTACAGTTTTCTTCTAATTCACATAATACCCCTCTATCAATGCTATCAAAGTCTCCTACCATATAATCCAGTTGCATTCCCCATTCAAACAAGGCTTGTGCACCCTTATCCACTCCTATTACGAAGTCATCTGGTTGAATTACTGACTTAACCAATTTCTTTTCTAGCGTTCCACCACTTACAAGAATTGCTCTTTTATTCATTGCCATTTAAGATTTCCATATACTTTCTTGTATTATCTTTAATATCACCATTAAATACCGAGGATCCTGCAACGATGTTATTTGCCCCTGCTTCTAGTATTTCTTTTACATTTGATAAATAAATGCCTCCATCTACCTGGATATCAACATCAAGATTATGTTCCTCAATGTAGGCTCTAAGCACCTTGATTTTCTCCAACGATTCTGGGATAAAAGCTTGCCCACCAAATCCTGGTTCTACTCCCATCACTAGTACCATATCAATTTGTTCTAGATACGGTATTACTGCTTCAACTGCTGTATTTGGCTTAATTGAAATACCACATTTTAAATCTAATTCTTTAATTTTATCGATAGCTGATTGCACCTCTTCATATTGTTCTATATGAAACGTAATGGAGTCTGCCCCTGCCTTTTGAAATGTTTCAAAAAATCGCATTGGATCTGCTACCATAAAATGTACATCAATCACTTGATTTGTCTCTTTTTTAATCGACTGTAGTACCGCTGCACCAAAAGATATATTTGGTACAAATTGTCCATCCATTACATCAAAATGCAAGTATGTTGCTCCGTTTTCTTCTGTCTGTTTAATCTCTTCTCCTAATTTACTAAAATCTGCTGCTAAAATTGATGGTGCTAATGCATTTTTTCTCATCATTAATATCGTTTCCTCTCTTCTAATTCTTTGTACATCTCTTTGTAATTCTCATATCTAGTTTTATGAATTTCTTCTTGCTCAACCGCACTTTTCACTGCACATCTTGGTTCATGAATATGATTACACCCTATAAATTGACACTGTTCATCATACTCTTCAAATTCTGGGAAATATTGTTTTAATTCTTCTTTTTCAAAATCATTTACATAAAGAGAACTAAAGCCTGGCGTATCCATAATATAACTGTTGCTTTCTACTTTAAAGAGCTCAGAATGTCTTGTTGTGTGCTTTCCTCTCTGAATTTTCTCACTAATCTCTCCCGTCTCCATTTTGGCCATTGGACAGATTGCGTTAATAATCGTTGATTTCCCTACACCCGATGGTCCTGCAATTACTGTAGTCTTTCCACGTAACAATTCTTTAATCGTCTCTATCTCTTCCTTTGTCTCTCCACTGCTAAACACTAACGTGTATGGAGTTGCCTTATACACTGCTTTCAAACTTTCGATTTCTTCTCGTGTAGCGATATCTTTTTTGTTAAAAACGATTACTGTGGGTACATCTTTTTCTTCCATCATTACTAAAAATCTATCCAGTAAATTAAAATGAGGTTTCGGCTGAGTTATCGCAAACACAACCATTGCCTGATCCACATTAGCCACAAGAGGTCGAATCAATTCATTCTCTCTTTTTTGTATCTTTATAATATTTCCCTTGTATTCTTTCGGGTCTATAACATCAATTTCTACATTATCCCCAACCAAGGGCTTTTGTTTATCTTTTCTAAAAATGCCTTTGGCTTTACATTCATAAATACCGGATTCTACTACATCAACGTAGTAGAATCCGGCGATTCCTTTTACTATTTTTCCAATCATCCAATTGCCTCAATTTTCTATTCCGAAGGAGTTTCCGAGTTGTCTGTAGCACTTCCACTGCTTACAACCAACGTAACCGATGATCCTTCCGCAACACTAGAACCTGCCTGCACATTTGCGGAAATTACAGAACCTTTTGTCACTGATGTGCTAGCCTGTTCTGTTATCGTTACAGCTAATCCTAATTTTTCCAGTTCTGATTTAACTGCGGTTCCTTCTTTACCAACCATTTGTGGTACTGTTACGTACTTGGTCTCAGGACCTTTACTCACTACAAGATTCACTGTAGTTCCAGCATCTACACTCTTCCCAGATGTAATGTCTTGTGAAATAACATTTCCACTGGCAATAGAATCATGAAACTGCTCGGAACTAGCAACTGCTAATCCTGCATTTTCCAATGTGCTTTTAGCATCTGCTAAGGATTTTCCTACAACTTGTGGTACTTGCACCTTCTTCACTGGTTCTGGTCCTTTACTCACCACAATCTGAACTGTACTATCTTCTGCAACTTCTGTACCTTCTGCTGGGTTTACTGAAATAATCATGCCTTGTTCAACACTTGCACTAAACTCTGATGTAGCCTCTACTTTTAGTCCTGCATCATTCAATGCTTTTTGCCCATCTTCTTCTGATAATCCCGTAATACTTGGTACAGCTACTGTTTTTTCTGCAAGCCCAGAACTTACTGTAACTTTTAGCCCTGTATTTTTCTCAATCATTTCTCCAGCTTCTATCTCTTGAGCCATGATCTGTCCTTCTTCATACTTTGCAGATTCCTCTCTAGCAACCACATTTAGTCCTATTCCTAACTCTTTTAATTTCTCTAGTGCTTCTTCCTCTGTAAGTCCTAATACATCTGGAACTTCCACCATATCCCCTTGCTCTTCTTTTTGTGAATCAGAAGGGCCATTCCCAAAGAAATTTACCGCTGTGTAGACTAAGAAACCTATGAATGCCACCACCAATACTCCAGCAACAATCATCAAAATCTTCACTACTTTTTTCATCTTAGGATCTACATCTTCATCTATATCTTCTTCGTCATAATCATCGTCATCATAGTCATCACCTTGTGCATACACACCAACAGGTCCTCCTATATGTACAAAATCCCCATCTGGATCTGCAAGAGATTGTTTCAAATCCTTCACTAGTTCTTCCATATTTTCATAGCGTCTAGCTGGGTTTTTCTGTGTACATTTCAGAATAATCTCTTCTAAGCTCTCATACATATCTGGTACATATTCTGATGGTGGTAGAATATCTTCTTGTAAATGTTTTACTGCAATTGCCACCGTCGTTTCACCATCAAATGGTACTGTTCCTGTAATCATTTCATAAAGCGTAATCCCTGTTGAATAAATATCGCTTTGTATATCACAAGCACTTCCCCTTGCTTGTTCTGGTGAGGTGTAGTGAACGGACCCCATAACGTTTGTACTAATGGTATTTGACGTGGTTGGCTTTGCGATACCAAAGTCTGTAACTTTCACTTTTCCTTCATTAGAAATCATAACGTTTTGTGGTTTTACATCTCTGTGAACCAATTTCTTTCTATGCGCTTCCCCTAGCCCCATGGCCATCTGTATCGCAATACTAATTGCTTCACTATCTGATATCTTCTCTTTTTTCTGGATGTATTCTTTTAAAGTAATACCATTTACTAGTTCCATAACCATGAAGTTGAGCCCATTATCTTCTCCAACATCATACACATTCACAATATTAGGATGCATAATCCCTGCTGCTGCTTGTGCTTCTATCTGAAATTTTTTTACAAAAGATTCATCTTCTGCAAACTCACGTTTTAAGATCTTAATCGCTACATAACGTCTTAATTTATAATCTTTTCCCTTAAATACATCGGCCATTCCCCCTGAACCGATTTTTTTCACTAATTCATACCTATTATTTAGCCTTGTTCCTATCTCAATCATATACTTACCTCGCTCCCCATTGGTTCTATCAGAACAACTGTAATGTTATCGGTGCCTCCCCTTTCATTTGCCATGTCCACAAGCTTATGTCCTGCTTCCACCAAATCTCTGCTACTTTTAACGACCACAAAAATTTCGCTATCTTCTACTAAATTAGTAAGTCCATCTGAACAGATGACAATCACATCATTTTCTTTTAATTTATGTTCAAATCGATCCACTTCTACATCACTTTTTGCCCCTAACGCTCTTGTAATAATATTTTTATCTGGATGATTCTTCGCCTCTTCTGGTTTGATTCCACCTAATCTTACCATTTCTTCTACTAAGGAATGATCCTTTGATAATTGCTTTATGGATTCATTCACCACGTATAATCTACTGTCCCCCACATTTACAAAGTGTAACTCTTCGCCAAAAATACTTGCGGCAACCACCGTTGTTCCCATACCTTTTAAATCTTCGTTGCCCTCTCCAGCTTTTACAATAACTTCGTTGGCTTTTTTTACCGCTCTTCCAAGAAGCTGACTTGGACTATCTAATGGTGTTGATTGGATCATATCACATATAGTCTCTATCGCTAGCCGAGATGCGTGTTCTCCTGCTTTATGTCCTCCCATTCCATCTGCCACTATATATAAATTGGGAAAATCTCCAATTTCAGTATCTGATCGATACATGAAATCTTGGTTTACATTTCTCTTTATTCCTATATCTGTTATCGAAAATGATTTCATAGATTTCTTACCTTTCTATTCGCTTTTAGCATGTTTATATCTAAGTTGACCGCATGCACCATCTATATCAGAACCCATTTCTCTTCTAATAGTAACATTTATTCCACTTTTTTCAAGTTTATTTTTAAATGCATGGGCATTTTTTTTACTTGGCTTTTGATAATCCACCTCTTTTATCGGATTAACTGGAATTAAGTTCAAATGACAATTCTTCCCTCTTAACATAGCAGTCAATGCTACCGCATCTTCTTGTGTATCATTAATCCCTGCTACCAAGCTATATTCAAAGGATAATCTTCGTCCAGTCTTTTCATAATAATAATCACACGCTTCTAGTACTTCTTCCAATGGAAATGCCTTAGCTACTGGCATTAGCACTTGCCTTCTCACCTGACTAGAACCATGCAACGAAAGAGCCAATGTAATCTGCAAGTTTTCTTCTGCCAACTTCCTTATATTGGGTACAATTCCACACGTAGAAACAGTGATATTTCTCTGACTGATATTCAAACCATGCTTATCACTTATCATCTTTACAAACTTGACAAAATTATCATAATTGTCTAGTGGTTCTCCTGTTCCCATAATTACAATATTTGAGACGCGAACATTCATAACTCGCTGTATCTCATATATTTGTAACAGTATTTCGGCTGCTGTTAGATTTCTCTCAAGCCCGCCTATCGTAGATGCACAGAAGGTACACCCCATTCTACAACCAACTTGTGAAGATACACATACTGTATTTCCATGTTGATAGACCATAAATACACTTTCGATAACATTACCATCATCTAATCGAAGCAGGAATTTATTAGTTCCATCCAACTTTGAAGTTTGTTGTTCCAATAGTTCAACTTTATTGATATCATACTTAGCTTCTAGTTTCTCTCTAAGCCCTTTTGACAGATTTGACATCTCCCCAAATGACCTCACACCCTTAACATGAAGCCACTCGTAGATTTGCTTTGCTCGAAATGGTTTTTCTCCAATACTTGCTATCTCTTGCTGTAGTTCTTCGTATGTATAATTCAAAATATCTTTTTTCATTTTTGAAACTCATCCTCTACTTCTCTTCACTTTTCACAAATGCTGCAATGAAAAAGCCATCACTATCATGGACACCAGGCAACAATTGTAACTGATTTTGGTTCTCTACTTGATCCTTTAACACTTCTCCTACTAACGATGTAAGCTGTACTTGTTGAAGGTTTAAGTTTTCTAATATCCACTGCACTTGATTTTGATTTTCTTCTGGATGAATGGTACAAGTGCTGTAAATAAGCTTGCCACCAGGTTTTACATATTTTTCTACTTGATATAATATATCTCTTTGCAGCTTGACTAGACTTGACATATTCTCTTTCGTTATCTTGTATTTAATATCTGTCTTTTTTCCGAGTATTCCAAAACCTGAACAAGGTAAATCTGCAATTACAATATCCGCTTTTCCAATCGCCTTTTCGTCTAAGATAGTAGCATCCCACTGTACTGGTACTACATTGCTCGCTTGGCACCTAAAGATGTTTTCCTCTATCAACTGAATCTTATACTCCGTCAAATCCCGCGCTTCTACTGTTCCTGTCCCTTTTAATTTATCCGATAAATGTAGGGCTTTTCCTCCAGGTGCTGCACAGACATCGATGATATAGTCTCCTTCTTTTGGATTTGCAATTTCTCCCACTAACATAGAACTAATATCTTGAACTTGAAAAAAACCTTCCATAAATTCTGGTATTCTATATAAGTTATCATATCCGCTAATTTCAAATGCATAACTTAAATATGGATGTGCCTCCACTAAGATTCCTTGTGCTTTCAGCGATTCGACCAAATCTTCTATTGCAACTTTATTTTCATTTACGCGAATTGTAGTCTTATTTTTTTCATAAAATCCTGCTAATATCTGCTCTACTTTTTCCTCGCTATAGGATTGATTAAAAAATGTTACTATCCACTCTGGCATGGAATACTTCACACTACAATATTGAATAAAATTATCCTTTGGGTAGTCAATTTCACTAATTTTTCTATCTACATTTCGAAGGACTCCGTTTACAAATCCTTTCAATCCATAGAATCCCCTCTTTGTTGCAAGCTTTACTGCTTCATTACAGATAGCAGAATTAGGAACACTGTCCATATACTTCATTTGGTAGACAGCGCTCCTAATAAGATTTCTTATGAGAGGTTTCATTTTTTTTACTTTTACCTTTGAAACTTGATTGATGATATAATCCAATTCAATTAACCTTTCAATTGTCCCTTCGGTAACTCGAGTGATAAATGCTCTTTTTTTCTTATCTGTATATTGATATTTATCAAGTACTTCACGAAGAACGATGTGGCTGTACTTCCCCTCTTCTAGAACCTCCATCAAAATATCTAACACAATCTCTCTTTCATTTAGGACAGGAGTAAACTCCTGCCCTTTGTTTTTATTCCTAGGCTTAGTCATTGCCTCTCCTTCCTGCAATCAAGATAATTCGTAGTAATTGCAAGACACTAGCTGCTGCACTTGCTACATAAGTCATAGCTGCTGCGCTTAGGACTTTTTTCGTATCATCTACTTCATTCATCGACAAAATTCCTGTGTTACCAAGTACCGCAACCGCTCTTTTCGACGCATCAAATTCTACTGGTAGTGTCACTAATTGGAATAAAACTACGGCTGAAAACAAAAAAATTCCAGCTGTTAATATCAATGACGATGATGATCCTCCTATAATGAGTCCGATGATAATCAGTATCCATGCAAATTTGCTCCCAAAATTTGCAACTGGCAATATCGCTGCTCTCATAGATAACGGTGCATACATTTTATGGTGTTGAATCGCATGCCCACACTCATGAGCCGCCACTCCTATTGCCGCTACACTATTGCTATTGTATACTGTATCAGACAATCGTACTGTCTTTGTTCTAGGATCGTAATGATCTGTCATGCTACCTTTTATATGTTCAATTCTCACTTCATAAAGTCCTTCTTGACGTAAAATACGCTCTGCCACCTCAAATCCTCTCAAGCCGGATTGGGCTCTCACTTTTGAATATTTATTGAAGGTGCTTTTCACCCGACTCGATGCTGCTATACATATAACTGATCCGATAATCACTAAAATAATCGTTGGATCAAACATGCTATAATACATACCATACATAATAACGTTCCTCCTACTCTCTTTCTAACCTTTCGCCTAGTGCAAACTGATACCCTCTTAAAAATGCGCCTGCATCCATTCTTTTTTTTCCTGGAATCTGCACTTCTAATATTTTCAAATCTCCCAAACCTGTCTTTACATAGAATCCGTCTTTTTCTATCTTTACAATCGTTCCACACCTTGCACTCTCATCACAAGAATGCTCTTCTACTTTAGCCATCCAGATTTTCATAATCTTATGATTCCAGTAAGAATATGCACTTGGCCAAGAATTCAATCCACGAATCAATCGCTCTATTTGTAATGCACTATCCTCCCAATTGATATTTCCAAGCTCTTTTGTAAGCATCTTTGCGTAGTCAGTCTCACTTTCACCTTGTTTTACTGGCACAATCTTCCTAGCTTCTAATTGTTCCAATGTCTCCACACAAAGCTTGGCTCCACTGCTCGCTAATTTATCATGCAAGGTAGCAGCTGTCTCATCTGCCTCTATAACCACCTCAGATTTTAGAAGCATATCTCCAGTATCTAATCCTTCATCCATCTGCATCGTTGTGATACCAGTTACGGATTCGCCATCGATAATAGACCACTGAATCGGTGCTGCTCCTCGGTATTTTGGCAGTAGGGATGCATGGACATTGATACAACCGTAAGGTGTCATTTCAAGAATTTCTTTGGTCAATATGTGTCCATAAGCAACAACAACCATAATATCCGCTTCATATTTTCTCAATTCTTCCACACAGTTCGCTTCTCGAATTTTTTTTGGCTGAAACACTGGAATTTCATGTCTTACCGCTACTTCTTTCACAGGTGTGTACTGTACTTCTTTTCCACGCCCTTTTGGTTTATCTTGTTGTGTAACTACTAATACTACTTCATGCCCAGCCTGAATTAACGCTTCTAATGTGCCTACTGCAAAATCAGGTGTTCCCATAAAAATTACTTTCATCTTATTATTCCTCATCTATATATTCATATTCATCATCGTCATCATCGGATTGCACATCACGCAGTTCACCTTCTACTTTTTCTATATACAAAATTCCATTCAAGTGATCAATTTCGTGACAAAGAGCCCTTGCAAGTAACTCTTCTCCCTCTATAATCTGTTCTTCCATATCTTCTGTCAGAGCCTTTACTTTCACGTAATTTGGTCGTGTCACTGTACCACTTTTTCCTGGCACACTCAGACACCCCTCATCGCCTGTCTGCTCTCCACTTGTCTCTAAGATTTCTGGGTTAATTAATACCATCGGTCCCTCACCCACATCTATAACTACAATTCTTTTTAGTATCCCTATCTGTGGTGCTGCTAGACCTACTCCCATCGCTTCATACATCGTGTCTAACATATCTGTAATCAAAATATTGGTTCTTTCTGTCATCTGTGTAACTGGTTTTGCCACTTTACTTAATACAGAATCTTCTTGTTCTCTAATTTCTCTAATTGCCATGTTTTACTCCTCTTTCTTCTCGGTGGATTACCAAATGTTCATCGGATTGAAATCAAATTGAATCCTTAGCTGGTCAAATCCTCGATTTAACTCAATATATTTTTCTAATTTATCTTTTACATCTATTAATATATCATAATTTTCTGCTTTTAAAAATATGACTTGTCGATAAAAATCATTGATTTTGCTTACATAGGGCTTTGTAGGTCCTATCATTGCCATATCTCGCTCTTTTTTTGCCTTATGAATAAACTCACAAGTATAGTTTGCTGCAACTTCGAGTACCGCTTCATTTTTCCCTTGCATCATGACAGACATAAATTGTTCCGCAGGTGGATATCCCATCAACTCTCGGTATCCAATCTCAGTCTGGTAAAATTTTTGGTAATTCTGTTCACTTGCAGCGATAATGCTATAGTGATCTGGTGCATAGGTTTGAATAATTACATCCCCTTCTTTTTCTCCTCGCCCAGCTCGTCCAGCAGCTTGTGTAACCAGTTGAAAGGTTCGCTCTCCTGCTCGATAATCATTGGCATACAAGGATAAATCTGCTGCCAAAATCCCTACCAACGTCACATTTGGAAAATCATGCCCCTTTACTATCATTTGGGTTCCTACCAAAATATCCGCCTCACCTTTTGAAAATGCTGAAAGAATTCTTTCGTGTCCATTTTTTTCTCTTGTGGTATCCATATCCAACCGCAACACCCTTGCGCCCTTGAACTCTTTTTGTATCAACTCTTCAATCTGCTGTGTACCAGCACGAAACCCCAAAATGTGTTTTGAACCGCAAGTTGGACAATGGACTTCTCGCTTCTTTTCATACCCACAGTAATGGCACACCATTCTATTTCCTCTATGCTCAGATAATGAAATATCACAGTGTATACATTTTTCTACATAACCGCAAGATCTACAGGAAATAAAACCTGCATAACCTCTCCTGTTTAAAAAAAGAATCACCTGCTCTTTTGCTGCAATCCTCTGCTCAATCAGCGTGCGAAGTGGATCACTGATAATGGAGCGATTTCCTTTTTTGAGTTCCTCTCGCATATCTACTGTCTGGACTTTTGGCAGATTTTGCTTCATGGAACGCTCTTTTAATTCAAGTAATTGATACCTTCCACTTCGGGCATGATAATAAGATTCTATCGCTGGTGTTGCTGATCCAAGCACCACACTCGCCCCTTCTATCCTCGCTCTTTCAATTGCAGTTTCTCGTGCATGGTATCGCGGTGTCTGTTCACTTTTATAAGTTTGCTCGTGTTCTTCATCGATTACAATCAACCCTAGATTAGAAAATGGAGTAAACAATGCCGAACGAGGACCAATCATAACATCCAAGTCACCTTTTTTTGCGCGTTCCCATTGATCAAAACGCTCTCCTTTTGACATTCTAGAGTTCAAAATAGATACCCGTTCCCCGAACACACGATAGAATCTCTGTACGGTCTGATAAGTCAATGATATCTCTGGAATCAATACAATTGCTTGTTGTCCTACTTGTACAACTGTTCGTATCATCTCTATGTAGACTTCCGTCTTTCCACTTCCCGTCACCCCATGTATCAGGTAAGTCATGGATTTTCCTATTGCGATATTACTCGCAAAAGTCTGTATCGCATTCATTTGTTCTTCGGTATATATGATGTCTGCTTTTGTAGCAAACGCCTCGCTTTTTGCAACTGGATTCCTATATACCTTCTCCGATTCTATCATTAAAACACCTTGTTCTTCCAGTGCTTTTACAATATTTAATCCAATCTTCACCTTATTAATCAGTTTTTTATATTCCCAGACTTCTTGATCTAATAATGCCGCCATCAATCTTGCACGTGCCTTTTGATTTTTCTCTAAATAAAAGGATAACTTCTTCTCTCCTTCTTCTTTGGAAATAAAGCGCTTAACTACCCTTTTTTCTTTATCCGCCTCAATTGTCTTTACTGGAAGTACTGTTTTAATTGCCTGTATCATAGTGCCACCATAAGAGGTCTTTATATATGCGGCTAGGCGAATCAGGTTTGCTTCAATGCCTACACTGTCTGTTACAACGCGCATCACTGATTTGATTTTTTCCACTTCGTACTCTGTGGTATCGGAAAAACTTATGATATATCCGTTGATTTCTTTATTTCCACGCCCAAAAGGTACCACCACTTCCATACCAACTTTAAGCACCCCCTCTAGCGAATCGGGGATGCTATATTGAAAGATTTTATCTAATTTTTCGTGTGTGATATCTACAATTACGTCTACAAACATGTACTGCCTCCAAGGTCTATCTATGCACGCTCTTTTAATATTTCTTGAATCAATACCCTCTCGTCCATCGGATATTTCTTGCCTTTAATCTCTTGATAATCTTCATGTCCTTTTCCTGCAAGAACAATTACATCGCCTTTTTGCCCATGGTTAATGGCATAGCGAATCGCATCCTTACGGTCGATAATCTCTAAATACTTTCCTTTAGTTTTTCCAATACCTACTTTGATGTCATTGATGATTTCTTGTGGTTCTTCAAATCTTGGGTTGTCAGATGTAATTATGGTCAAATCCGCTAATTTCCCTGATACTTCTCCCATTTCAAACCTTCTATCTTTTGCACGATTTCCACCACACCCAAACATACATACAAGACGCTTTGGTTGATACTCTTTCAAGGTAGACAATAGGCTTTCAAGACTCATCGCATTGTGTGCATAATCTATCATTAAAGTAAAGTCATCCGAGACTTTTATCATCTCGATTCTCCCTTTTACCTTTGCTTGTTTTAAGGCTTCTACGATCTCTTCTGGTTTTGCACCAAAGTGGCGACAAACAGCAATCGCTGTCAACGAGTTATACACACTGAATTTCCCCGGTATATCAATCTCTACATCGAAATTCATCAAACCTTTCACTTTATAGTCAATCCCTAGATATCCTGGCCTAGATACTAATTGTGTATCCACTGCTCGCAAGCTTGCTCCCTCAAAAAAGCCATACGTCTCTATTTCGCAGGTTGCTCCTTCAAACACTGCTTTAAAATATGGATCATCCATATTTGCAATTCCTATTTTACACTGTTTAAACAGCATTGCTTTGCATTGCAAATAGTGATCAAAATCGCGATGTTCATTGGGTCCGATATGATCTTTTGCAAGATTTGTAAATATCCCTAAATCAAACAGAATCCCTGCTGTTCTATGAAGCATCAATCCTTGTGAAGACACCTCCATCACCACACAATCACATCCTGCATCTACCATTTCTTTGAAATACTGATGAATCGTAAAGGATTCCGGTGTGGTATTCGCCGCTGGAATCTTTTTCTCTCCTATAATCGTCTCTATAGTGCCAATCAATCCTACCTTTTTCCCAATTCTCTCTAGGATATCTTTAATCATATAAGTAGTTGTAGTCTTTCCTTTTGTTCCTGTAATCCCAATGACTTTTAATTTTTCAGCTGGGTACCCAAAGTATGCTGCAGACATCACCGCTAAGGCATACCTTGTATCTTTCGCTTTGATGATTGTCACACCTTTCACTTCTGGTACGTCTTTTTCTACAATCAGAGTCCGTGCACCTTTTTCTACAACCGCTTCTATAAAATCATGACCATCTACAACCGCTCCACTGATACACACAAACACGCCGTCTTTTACTACATTTCTAGAATCACTGGTTAGCTCTGTAATCACCGTTTCTTCATTCCCACATACTACTTCATATTCCATTCTCTCTAACAAATCTATTAATTTCATTTTGTATAATCTCCATTCTTCACTTACTGAAAGTATATCATATTTTACGTATTCCTACTACTGGGACTTTCCTTCAACAGACTTCCTCTTTTGATAATCTGTTCTCCATATTTATTTCGCAAACCATCCAATGCTTTGTTCAATTCACTGTGTTTTTCTCCACTTTTTTTCTGTTCTAATTGTTCTTCTATCCAATCAAATAGAGTCACTTGTTCAGGCTCCTCTTCATCTTGTAACTTTGTTGTTCTAATTCCTAGTAATCGAATAGGTTCTTTTGTCCACAATTCATCAAATAGACTACAAGCTTGCTCATAAATCGTCTTATCTTCGTTGGTCGCCCTTTGTAATTGACATTGTTTGGAAAACGTTTGAAAGGTGTAGTATTTGATTTCTACACTGACTGAATTTGCCTTTTGCTCCGCTTTTCTTAACCTTCGCCCTACAGATTCGGATAATTCTAACAGAACCTTTTTCGCTTCATCTGCCTCTACCACATCTTCTGCTAAAGTGGTGGAATTTCCTATTCCTTTCGATTTCGGGTCTTTTTTCTCGACCTTATCACTACCAATTCCATTTGCAAACTCCCAAAGCATTTCCCCATGACTTTTCAAATGTAATTTCACAATATTTTTATCCAGATTCGCCAAATCCCCAATGGTAGCCACTTCTAGCTTTTTCAAAGATGCCACACTGGACTTTCCTGCCATATGAAGTTCCTCTATCGGTAACGGCCACATCTTTTCTTTCACCTCTGCTTGATACAGTGTGTGAATTTTGTCTGGTTTTGAAAAGTCAGAAGCCATCTTCGCCAATAATTTATTCGTAGAAATCCCTACATTCACCGTAAACCCTAGTTCTTTTTTCACAGTCTCTTTTATAGCCTTCGCACCCTCTATTGGATTCTGATATAAATGTGCAATGCCTGTAAAATCTAAATAACATTCATCTATACTCACCTGTTCAATATCTGATGTAAAATTATGTAAACACTCCATTAGCAATCTACTGTATTCTTTATATTTTTTGTGATCTGGCTTTCTCACCTCTAAATTCGGACACTTTTTTAAGGCATTTGTAACAGGTTCTCCTGTACAAATGCCGTATGATTTTGCCTCTATTGATTTTGCTAGTACCACGCCATGTCTCGTCTCTTTGTTTCCACCTATGATACTTGCTACTTCTCTGATATCGATTGTTTCTCCTGCTTTCAAACATTCAATTGCTGTCCAACTTAAATATGCCGAATTAACATCGATATGAAATATAATTCTGCTCATGCTACACCTCTAATCACCATAGTAACATAGATTTCTACGCTGGTCAAAGAACTGCGTTTTCTTATTTTGCAAATACTACCGATACTTCCACACTTTTCGCTTCTTGATTCTGGTCCAATTCACCGTTGTCTTGCACTATAATCTCCACCTCATATACAGTCTCTTTTTTCAACGTCTCCTCCTCTGTGTTAATAGACCATGAATTATCTGGCATCATTACATAATTATGATTTTTATCATATGCATACATTTGTAATTCTTCTATCGAGCCACTTAAACCATTCATCAACAGCGTAATAGATGTGTTTGATTCTTTGTCTACAGAATTTTTCACCAAAACATTGTACTGCCATGAAGCCACTTCGCCTTCACCGCCCGCTTCTTCAAATTCCATATCACTTACTACGCTTCTTCCCATATCATCTAGATTGATTGGACGATATGGCGAATCTGTTATATATGCAAATCTATCTTGCATGCGAAGTAACTCAAAATTCCCCGTAGGGCAATATAATGCGTTTGATTGTGGGTCAGAGTACATTCCCACTGCCATATTGTTATACGCGTCAATAGTTGATACATCATAGCTATATACAGTCTCACCTGTATCAAAATCTAAAATAACATATTGCCACATAGAGGTCTCCATATCTTGTGCATATCCATACAGATATCCCGTAGCTGTTGATAGTTTAAACATCGCAGTACTTCTTAAATCATCACGACTCCATACTGATACCAATTCTTTTTCATCTTCTACTAAATCTGCTCTTTCAATTCCTGGCATAATGGCTTCATTTCCATTTTGGATCCAATCTGGATTATATAGATTATCATAGGATTGTACAGATGGATCACTATTTGGATCTGCCAACCCTGGATTACTTGCACCAAACCAGTTACAAAGCACCACACTTACATCTCCATCTTCTTGTTCATACGCAATTGCTGCATTATCTACTGATACTGGCATATCTTCTGGTAGTTCATCAATTACTGGTAATGTATCTATTAGCTCTCCTGTTTCTAGTTCTACACAATGTAAATTAACTGGATCTAAATTGTCGCCAAAGAATACATACTTCTCACTCAGTGCAGGTGATGTTCCACTTCCCCAAGAGAGACCTCCACCTACTGTTGCCAACTCCTCACTACCGCTATTTTCGCCATTGCTTTCATAAGGAACTCGCCAAACTGCTTCTACACCATCATTGGCTTTCATTAGATAGCAAGCTTGATTTGTTAAGATTACAGCACCTTCTTTTGCTGAAGAAATCCCATTTTCAGTTCCCTCTCCCAATTCTGTCTCGTAAATATGCACTTCACTTTGTAAGTCCACAGGAACTCCATTTAGGGTATCATCAATACCTTTTCGAGATATGTAGCCTATCATTCCACTTTCTTCTCTCTCTGGATAAACGCGAAATCCTCCTGTTGTAAACCAAAGATTTCCTCCATAATCAAATACAATCGACATCAATGTCTGATCAATTTCTTTTCCTAATATCTGTTCAGCTACTGCGCCAACATTGATATCTAAAACCTTCTCAAACTTAGGAAGAATGGTTCCATTTTCATCCACTGTCTTTAACATAATGACTCTATTATCTGTTGTCGGTGCCACAATATGATTGTTATTATCTATAAAACTGTAAGATTGCTGAATCGCATATGGATGGTCATCATCTGTCGTTGGAAGAAATGATCCCAATGTCTTTATCTCTTCGCTATCCAAATCTCTAATCGCAATCCCTATGCTTTGATATGGGGCGTAAGCATTGTTGTATGCATCATAAAAAACGGATGGTGGAGCATTGGTACTTTCTGTCTCGAGAGAAAACTGCACCTCGCTGTTGATTCCTATCGGCAAAATAGCGTCTGTCACATCCGAATTATAATTATCTGAATGCACAGAATTCTCCGAGTCACACATATATGGGTTTTCTTCGACTTTCTTTGCTGTCAGTGGATTTGGCACCAAAGGTTCATTGACCATTTCCTCTTCTTCTCCCTCGACAGCCATGCCACTCTCTGACTCTCCCTTTGACTCTTCTGAATTTGGCTCACTGGAACAACTCCATAAAACCATTGAACTAGCAAGTGACGTCACTAGTATGAAAATTCGTAATCGTTTCATCTTCATTCTCCTCTTATTTCTTTATATAGTGCTTGATTGTAGTTACCATAAATTTTGATATTTCTATTCTATTCCTCTTTTACTCAAACTTCAAGAAAATTTGACTTTCCTCTTTAAATTTGCTATATTTATGCATTAGTAAAATTCTATATTAATTGACGATAGGAGATTATTATGACAATCATTGAAATACTACTTTTAGGTATCGGTCTTGCTGTAGATGCAACTTGTGTCTGTACGACTAACGGTCTCGTATACCGACCAAACATGATAAAATCACTGGAAATCGCATTGCCTTTTGCCATTTTTCAAGGAGTTATGCCCTTGATTGGCTATTTTGGTATTGGACTACTTCCAGACGCACTTTTCCGTTACAATCACATCATAGCCTTTGTCCTTCTTGCTATCATTGGTATCAAAATGTTTTTGGATGGAATGAGCCACCATGATTCTCAAGAGGTATTTGCTTGTGAATCTGGAAAATCATTAACTTTCCAGTTAATGATGATACAGGGAATCTCTACCAGTATTGATGCGCTGAGCGTTGGTGTTACTTTAGGTAACCAACTATTGAACTTTGTCCTATTTTCAGCAGTAACCATTGCTATCATTACATTTTTCATGTGTTTTGCTGGTGTTCGACTGGGCGAAAGAGTTGGTACAAAACTCAATAACAAAGCTGAAATCATCGGTGGGATCGTTCTTTTACTCATCGGAATTCGATTGCTTTTAATTGGGCTATAAACCCCGACTAAATTCTACGCATAATATGCCACCATTATAAAACACCTATCTGTTTTGTTATTATTACAAAACAGATAGGTGTTTTTTTGTTTCTTATATACTTTTATTTATTATATTAATTCATTATTCTTCCCATTAATCTATCATCTTTCAAATCAATCATTATCTCGCTATCCACACCTACTCGCCCTTCTAATATCATCCTTGCTACTAATGTTTCCACATGTTTCTGCAAGTACCGCTTTAATGGTCTTGCTCCATAACTCACATCATATCCATGTTCTACTACAAAATCTTTTGCTGCTTCTGAAAGCGTTATTGTTAATGACTGCTCTTTCAGTCTTTGGTTTACCTCGGTTATTAGTAAACCTACGATATTAGAGATATCCACTTTCGATAAAGGCTTGAATAATATAAATTCATCCAATCTATTAAGGAATTCCGGTCTAAAATGTTGCTTCAATTCCGTCATAATTAACTTTTCTGATTCTTCATTAATATTTCCATTATCTATTCCATCTAATAAATATGAGGAACCTAAGTTGGATGTCATAATGATGATTGTGTTCTTAAAATCCACTGTTCTACCTTTGCTATCCGTAATCCTTCCATCATCTAGCACTTGAAGTAACACGTTAAACACATCTCGATGAGCCTTTTCTACTTCATCTAATAGAACAACGCTGTATGGTTTTCTCCTCACTGCTTCTGTCAATTGTCCACCTTCTTCGTACCCAACATATCCGGGAGGTGCTCCAATCAGTCTTGCCACAGAATGTTTCTCCATGTATTCACTCATATCGATTCGTACCATATTGTTTTCATCATCAAAAAGGTTACTTGCCAAAGCTTTTGCAAGCTCTGTTTTCCCTACACCAGTTGGGCCTAAGAATAAGAACGAACCAATTGGTTTTGTAGGATCTTTTATTCCTGCTTTTGAACGTAAGATAGCTTCTGTTACCTTCTCTACCCCTTCTTCTTGACCAATCACTCTTTTACTTAATTCTGCTTCTAATTGTAATGTCTTTTGTTTTTGGGATTCGCTGAGTTTTGAAATCGGTATTCCTGTCCACCTAGATACTATTTTTGAGATTTCTTCTTCCGAAACTATTTCGTGCACTAAGGTAAATTCTTTTTCCCTCACTTTTTGCTCTTCGATTTCCAACTGCTTTTTTAATTGAGGTAGCGTTCCATATTGAAGCTGTGCAGCCTTTTCTAGATCATATGTTCTTTGAGCTTTTTGGATATCACGATTTACTTCATCAATTTCTTCTCTTAACTTTTGCAAGTGCTCCACCGATGCCTTTTCATTATCCCACTCTGCTTTCTTACTATTAAATTCATCCTTTAACTCTGCCATTTCTTGCTTTAAATTGTTAAGTCTTTCCTTGCTTAATCTATCTTTTTCTTTCTTTAGTGCTGCTATTTCTATCTCGAGTTGCATGATTCTTCTTCTTTGTTCATCTAGTTCGGTAGGCATAGAATCAAGTTCTGTCTTTATAAGTGCACATGCTTCGTCCACTAAATCGATAGCCTTATCTGGTAAGAATCGATCGGTGATATAGCGACTTGATAATGTAGCTGCTGCTACAAGAGCACCATCCGCAATTTTCACACCATGAAAGATTTCATATCGTTCTTTCAATCCACGAAGAATGGAAATTGCATCTTCTACACTAGGTTCACTCACAAGAACTGGTTGAAATCGTCTTTCAAGGGCAGGATCTTTTTCAATATGTTGCCTATACTCATCCAATGTTGTTGCACCGATACAATGCAATTCTCCTCTTGCAAGCATTGGCTTTAGCATGTTCCCCGCATCCATGGATCCTTCTGTCTTTCCAGCTCCGACTATCGTATGCAATTCATCGATAAATAAAATAATTTCTCCATCGCTGTTTTTCACCTCTTCTAGCACCGCTTTTAAACGCTCTTCAAATTCACCTCTATACTTAGCCCCTGCTACCAATGCTCCCATATCTAGAGAAAATACTTTTTTATTTTTCAATCCTTCTGGTACATCCCCTCTTACTATTCTATGTGCAAGCCCTTCCACTGCTGCTGTTTTCCCAACTCCCGGTTCTCCAATTAGCACTGGGTTATTTTTCGTCTTTCTTGAAAGAATACGAATTACATTTCGAATCTCAGCATCTCTTCCTATTACAGGATCTAATTTATTCTCCTTAGCTCGTTCTACCAAATCATAGCCATACTTACTCAGAGTATCATACGTAGCTTCTGGATTATCATTTGTCACCCTTTGTGTTCCTCTGACTGATTCCAATGTTTCTAAAAATTGTATTCTATTAATATCATATTGTTGCAACAATCCTTTCACTTGCCGATCCGCATGCTTAATCAATGCAAGAAATAGATGTTCTACAGATACGTATTCATCCCCCATTTTCTTTGCTTCGTCCTCTGCATGTATGAGAACTTTGTTCAAATCATTTCCCACATAGGGTTTTGCACCATTAACTTTCGTACGACTTTTAATCTGTTCCATAATATCTGTTTGTAAATCAGTAGCTATTACTCCCATTTTTTCCATCAATTTAGATATTAGACTTTCTTCTAATATAAGAAGTCCATAAAATAGATGCACTTGTGCAATCTCCTGATTCTCATTTACCACTGCTATTTTTTCACATTCATTGATTGCATAAATCGAATTCTGTGTAAATTTATTTATATTCATTTTAAATTCTCCTTTTATTTTTCTGCCTATACCATACCACCACTTGTTAGCACTGTCAATCGTCGAGTGCTAATTTCTGTTTTTTTTATATTTTTCACAATCAAGTCAGGCATTTTTAATTCATTCTTTATTTTTTCTACACTTTAGTAACCTTATTATAAGCAGTACTTATCAAAATTTGTCGAAAATAAAATGAATTTACTTCTTGTATAGACTTCATCTATATGCTACTATTTTAGTGAAAAACAAAATATGTCACAAATTCCATGCTAATTGTAGGACGGGAAGCCTCGCTTCGTCATATAATTGGCATTTTTTGTTAATACTAAGCAAAACTTGTTATAACTTCTTATATTACAGTAGTAACAAATCCGGAAAAAGAAATGGAGGAACAAATGAAACACACAGTAAATAATTTAAAAGAACTTGTAAGAGCTGGTCGCGCAATTACTACTTCTGATGTAGTCATCAAAGGCGGTAATCTAATTAACGTAATGTCTAGTGAAGTTTATCCTGCTGATATTGCGATTCACAAAGATACGATTGTTGCAATTGGCGATGTAGATGACTATATCGGAGAAGAGACCACTGTAATCGATGCTACTGGTAAATACTTAGCACCTGGGTTGATTGATGGGCATATCCACAGTGAGTGTAGTAAACTTAGTATCACAAGCTATGCAAAAGCTGTTGTTCCAAGGGGAACTACCAGTATGATTTCAGGATTAGATGAGTATATTTCTGTCTCTGGTCTAGAAGGACTCCAAGAAATATTTAAAGAAATCGAACAAAGTCCACTAAAAGTATTTTGGGGTGCTCCACATCAGACACCTTATACGATTCCACAATCTACCGTAGCCTTCAACATCACACAAGATGTTCACCGCGAAGTACAAAAATGGCCTGAGTGCTTTGGCGTTTGGGAGACAGTTCGTGAGTTTATCCAAGAGGAAGACGAGCAAACTTTAGGTGCAATGGCAATCGCTGCTGAAAACAATCTTCCTGTATTTGGTTGTGCACCGATGTGCCAAGGAAAAGACCTAAATGGTTACCTTGCTACTGGTGTGAGATTGGATCATGAAAGCTATACTCATGAAGAAGTGGTTGAAAAAATGAGAAATGGTATGCACATGCTAATTCGTGAGTCAAGTGTTACTCATTTCCTAGAGGAAAACATTCGTGCGGTTACAGAAGTAAATCCTGCGTTTGCTAGACGCGTAAGTTTTTGTACAGATGACGTAACTGCTACAGATGTATTGGAAAAAGGACATCTAGACAACGTTGTTCGCCTTGCAATCAAAGCTGGTGTCTCGCCTATGGAAGCAATTCAAATGGCTACAATCAATAGTGCGGAAGCTTACAGAATCGATCATATCGTTGGTTCTATCTGCCCTGGAAGAATCGCTGATATCTTATTTGTAGATGCACCTGAGACCTTCAATGTATTAGAAGTTATGACTGACGGAAAGCTTGTTGCCAAAGATAAAAAACTTACTTATGATTTAAAGGCACCTGCAAGAAGCAGTATCTTAACAAGTGAATTGAAATGCCCTAAAGTAACTGCTAGCGACTTTGAATATAAAGTTGATATGGAATCTGGAACTGCAAAAGTACTTTCTATGGATGTAAAAGGACCATTCGTTCGCAAACGTAGAGATGTAGAATTAAAAGTTGAGAACTTTATTGTACAACCAGATGCTGACCAAGACGTTGCAATGGTATCTGTGCTTGAAAGATTTGGTAAAAATGGTAATAAGTCTTTGGCTTTTTGCTCTGGATGGAAATTAAAGAAAGGTGCAATGGCATCTTCTGCTGCACCTGATGATAACGATATCGTAGTAATGGGTGCAAACGCTGCTGATATGGCACTTGCTGTGAATCACCTTATCGAAAATGGTGGAGGACAAGTGGTCGTAGCTGATGGAAAAGTCGTAGAATTTTTACCACTTCCAGTTGGTGGAATCTGCTCTGATGTAGAGCCTGAAGAAATGGCTGCTGCTGAAAAAGTAATCAATGCTTCTGCTAAAGAATTAGGATGTGATTTGCCAGAGCCTCTTATGTATATGTTCTTCCTTCCAATCACTGCAATTCCTGATTATGCAATCACAGATGTAGGTCCTGTAGACTGTATTAAGCTTGAAGTATTTGATCCTATTTTAGAGCTAATCAAAAACTAATACGAGGTGGATGATGAATAAAGAAATCGTAAAAAAGATAATCGAAGTTGCCAGTGGGCGACTAGATGCCGATTTAGTAATCAAAAATGCAAAGGTAGTCGATGTATATAGTGGTGTAATCAGAGAAGGAGATGTTGCTATCTGCGAAAAATACATTGCTGGAATTGGAGAATACTCTAGTTCCAATGAATTTGATGCTAATGGTAAATACTTAACCCCTGGTTTTATTGATAGTCATATTCACATCGAGTCAGCTTATGTATCACCAGAGGAACTAGGTAAAATGCTAGTTCCTTGTGGTGGAACTACTATCATCGCTGATCCTCATGAGATTGTAAATGTATGTGGCATCGACGGATTAGACTATATGATGGAAGCAGCTAAAAATACCAAGCTTGACATTAAATTTATGCTTCCTTCTTGTGTTCCTGCAACACCACATGAGCACTCTGGCGCTACAATCGATGCCAAAAAGATGCAAGAGCCTATCACACGCTCTCAAGTACTTGGTCTCGGGGAATACATGAACTTCCCTGGTATTATCTATAATGTAGATAGTGAAATAGACAAAGTTATGGTAGCGAAAGAACATGGCAAATTAATTGATGGACATGCTCCAGTTATTACTGATAAGGATCTTAATGCTTATACTTCTGTTGGAATTCGCACAGACCATGAATGCTCTTCGGTAGAAGAGATGCATGACCGCATTGCTAGAGGTGTCTATGTACTACTTCGTCAAGGAAGTGCTTGCCATGATTTACGCAATTTATTAAAAGGTGTTACACCACAAAATAGCAGACGTTGTCTACTCTGCTCAGATGACAGGCAACCTAAGACAATCATAGAGCTTGGTCACTTGGATAATCATTTAAAAATATGTGTAGAAGAAGGACTAGATCCAATCACTGCTATTCAAATGGCTACTATAAATGCTGCGGAATGTTTTGAACTTACAGACAGAGGTGCCATTGCTCCTGGATTAAAAGCAGACATTGTATTACTGGAAGATTTAAAAGACTTTGTAGTCTCTGATGTGTTTATCGATGGAAGCCATGTTGCAAATGGCAAAGATTACTTACCTACTTTTGAAAAGCATGATATTACAAAGGTAAAAGGAAGTGTAAAAGTTAAAGATTTCAGCAAAGAAAAATTAAAATTTAACTTAAAATCAAACAATGTGCATGTAATCGAATTAATCGAAGGTAGCGTAGTTACAAAAAAAGCAATAGAGACAGTTACTGTAAATGATTCTGGTGACTTCGTATACGAAGAAACAAAGAACATTGTCAAAATGGCTGTTGTAGAAAGACATCAAAATACAGGCAATGTAGCACTTGGACTTATAAAAGGCTATGGTATTAAAAAAGGTGCCATTGCACTATCTATCGCCCACGATTCTCACAACCTTATTGTTGTCGGTGTAAACGATGATGATATGGAGTTAGCAATCAACACTTTAATCGCTCAAGAAGGCGGTGTTGTTCTTGTTGCTGATGGAGAAGTATTGGATGCAATGCCTATGCCACTTGGTGGTATTATGAGCGACCAAAGCGGCGAATGGGTAAAAGATAAACTCATTACCTTGCATGACAAGGCTCAGACTGAACTAAAGATCAACCCAAATATCGAACCCGTAATGACACTATGCTTTATGTCACTTGCTGTAATTCCAGAAATCAAACTTACAGATATGGGGCTGTTCGATGTAACAAAATTTGATTTTATCCCAATTGAAGCGGATGAAATATAGAAAGAAAGTTTAGGAGAAAAGAAATGAATACAAAAGTAAAATTACCTTGGTTTCAAAAAGGAGACCTTGGAGGTATGACATACCTCATCACAAACAATATTGTTAACTATTTAATCGTTATTGCAACACTTTCAGGTGTACTAGGATGGCCTGATGAAATCGTATTTGGGAAAGTTATCCCAGCACTTTCAATCGGTCTTCTATGTAGTTGTACCTATTATGCATATATGGCTTGGAAACTAGCTCAAAAAACTGGAAGAACTGATGTAACTGCTCTTCCATCTGGTGTATCTACACCAGCTATGTTCGTTATCCTTTATGGTGTTATCATGCCTTTACACTACGGAATTGGTGATCCACAAATCGCTTGGTCAGCTGCAACAGCTGCATGTTTCATTGGTGGTATGATTGAATTCTTAGGCGGATTCATCGGACCTTGGATGAAGAACAATATCCCAAGAGCTGCTCTTTTAGGAACAGTTGCAGGAATTGGATTTATCTGGATGGCTACACAAGGGGTATTTGATATCCTTTCCGATCCAATCATTGGATTCCCAATCCTTATCATTGCACTTGTAGGACTTTTTGGTGGATATCTATTCCCTAAAAAAATCCCACCACTTTCTGTGGCTGTAGTCGGTGGTATCATTTATGCATTACTACTTGGACGTACAACCTTTGATTTTTCAGGTGTTGGATTCTACTTTCCTAACCCTGCTAACACGATTCAATCTATGTTAAGCGGTTTTGCTGTAGTTGCACCTTATTTAACAATCATTATTCCAATTGAAGTTTATAACTTCATTGAGACTATGGATAATGTAGAAGCTGCAAATGCTGCAGGTGATGATTACAGTGTGCGTGAAGCACAATTCGCTGATGGTATCTGTACTATGATTTCTGCCACTCTAGGTGGAGTTGTGCCAAACACAGTATGGCTTGGACATGCTGGACTCAAAAAAGGTGGTGCAGGTATCGGATATTCATTAATCTCTGGTGTAATCTTCGCATTTGCTGGAATTTTTGGATTCTTCACATTCCTAAGCACTATTGTCCCACCAGCCATTGCTGGTATCACTTACCTATGGTGCGCGGTACTTATGGTTGCACAAGCATTTAGAGACGTTGATAAGAAGCAACAAGCTGCTGTTGGTGTTGCTATGATTCCTCCAGTTGCTGACTGGTTGTATACACAAGTATCAGGCTCATTATTGCTAGCTGACTTACACACAGAAACTATTGCAAATAACTTAATGGGCTTTAACGCAGAAATTTCACAGGCATTATTAGACAGTGGTGTAATGTGGCGTGGAGTTCCAGAGACAAAGCATGGTGCTATTATTATCGGTCTTATCCTTGGAACTTTGGTATCCTTTATCATTGATCGCAGATTAGATAAAGCTGCATTTACAATGATTGCCGGTGCTTTATTATCACTATTTGGATTGATGCATAGTGCTGCTCTTGGGTTCTATCCATTATCTCCATTTACAATTTCGTATGCGGTAGTAGCTATTATCTTATTTGTTATGCACACCGGAAGAAACAGTTGGTTCAAAGCACAGGATGATTTCGATTATCTATAAATGCTCAAAAAAATCCCTTTCCTCAATGAGGAATAGGGATTTTTTATATTTCTACATTCTCGGTCTAGGTCCACCCGTTGATTGATTTCTACCTCCGTTTCCGCCGCCCTGACTGCCGACTTCAACTTCGTTTCCATTTTCATCTGTTACACTTCCACCAGAAGTATTGTAGACACCGGTTACATCCAGTTCACTGTCACCACCTGCATATATCGCATTCACTTCTATTACTACATCTCCCCCCTCTACAAAGAGGTCTCCATTAGAATCAATACCATCTCCTTGTGATTGCAATCTGATTGTACCATTCGTGATTCTCACAAATCCTGCTTCATCTCCTGCATTAATCGCATCGTCAAGCACATTTATATCCAAATCTCCCCCGTTGATTGTAATCGTACTGCCCTCTATACCTTCATACGCATTTTCTACTGTTAATACCATTGTATTTATAACTAGATTAACATCTGCGTGTACCGCATCATCCCCAGATAGAATGTAAAATATTCCATCCTCGATTATCATATTGCCATTTGCGTGGATTGCATCTTCGTAGGACGATACGAAGAATTCTCCATTATGGACTATTAAGTCGCCTGTTTTGATCCCTTTCATGCTCTCTTCTAGCAAATCAGTGGGCTGAATAGTATTCCCCGAACCTTCTCCTACAGTGATTTCGTTTAGTACTTCTACGAAACCTCCACCTGCATTAATATCAAATTTACCACCATCTATTTGCATTACCTGCTCTGCCGATAGTCCATCATTTTTTGACACAATATGATACAGTCCGTTTTCAATAATAAGATTCCCTTTCTCTACCTCTTCATCGTTGGAAGCTTTTATTCCATCTTTTCCACTACTAACTGTAATATTCCCTTCTTTAATGGCTACCAAATCTTTTCCAACAATCCCATCTTCTACTGCATTTACCGTGATGTTTCCGCTATCTATAACCAAATCATCACGACTATTGATACCATCTTGATATAGCGTACTGACTGCTAAACTTCCTGTTCCTGCAATTGCTGTATCCGCTTTTGAATAAATTGCTGCTGATGGAAATTCCAAATCGTCAGTTATGACAGCACCTTGCTCTATAACATTTTCTCCTTCAAGGATAAGTACCACGTCTTTTGCTTCAATCACATAAATAGGTGTACCTGTTTCATTTATAATACTTGCATTATTTAACACCAGATAAACTACACCTTCATCAATTGTTTTATCGACATCGACAGTTATACTATTATACTCGCCAGAGAATTCATAAGTTCCACTCTCCTGAATAAGAATATCCTTTTCACTCATAACTGCTGGTGATTCTCCCACTTCTGCAATAAAAGCTGTTTCTGGATACTCAATACTTGCTATCTCTATATTCTGCACTTCTTCTGGTACAGTTTCTTCCACATATTGGCTTTCATTTTGACTTGTTCCATTGTTATTCTGCAGTATGATTTGCTCATCATCCCCTCCACAAGCAGAAGAAAATGTTGCCACTACCATTGCTATATAAATAAAACTAATTTTCGTCCTCATATTTCTCCCTCTTTACAATGCCGTAGCAAACATCTCTTGTTTCGTAATAATAATTTCAAGATTTCCGTTTCTTGTTCGCAGTTCATCAATGAATTCTTTTTCTTTCGCTGGATCTTTCAACTCGATTTCGTAGCTTAATTTAAACAAACTCCCCATATTAGTTGTTTTAGACATAACCAAGTTCGCACTTAGTGTGTACTCTAGAAATAGATCATCAAAAACTTCTGTGTAATTAAGATTTTCTGGAATGGTTACATGAAGCGTTCTACTATTATTTTTTGTCTCCCCAAAATCTGTGATATTTAATATCAGTGCGAACCCACAGGTAATAAACGCAAATAGTGCTGCAAATCCCAAATACCCCATACCTATCGTAAGCCCTGTTCCCATAGCGGTAAATATTGCCCCTATTTCTTTTGCGGTTCCAGGTACCGATCGGAACCGAACAAGGCTAAATGCACCCGCTACTGCAACACCTGCTCCAATATTTCCATTGACCATAATAATCACCATCGCAATCACTGTTGGCAATAGGGCTAATGTAGCAAGAAAACCTTTCGTTGACCTTGTTTTGTAACTATATGCTTTTGTCATAAGCACACCAAGAACAAGTGCTGTCATCATACATAATAAAAATTGTGTCAGTGTAATACTTGTTACTGCTGTCGTGTTGAATATTCCTTCAAATAACTCATTAACCATTTACTGTTCCCCTTATCCCGTCTAAAAATTTAGGTAATATAAATTTATGATATGCTGTACCATATTTTGAAAATGAAGTGCTAAAAATCTGATTCTCGTTCAAAAATTCAATAAACCAAGGGGGTAACCCCATTACAGTCTTTACTTCTAGCAATACGATACTATCTTCTAATACTTCATTATCCTCCTCACTCGCATCAAGCGAAACATTATTGTCTCGCATCTTGATATTAAAATCAAATGTCATTCTAAAATTTTCATCAGATGGGGAAAAATATGCTTCTCGCTCGTAAGACAAATACACTCTTGGCAACAAATCATCATTACTTTTTTTAAAATAATCTACCTCTTTGCTAATTTGAGATGCATTTTCTACTTCTTTATCATTACAGAGGTACTCTATCGCCTCATTTTGTATGATTGGAACTCTTCTTTTATAAACAATTCCGTTAAACTTCTTTTTCAATTCAATAAAGGCTTCTCCAGCCTCATCTGGTTCCCCATAAACGCGAAGTCTCAGTTTCTCTTTATATTTCGGTTTTTCTATAGATCTTCTTATAATTCTATAGTCTTTCGTATCGAAATATATGTTAGAGATTTTGTGTCTTCCATATTCGTCAAGACACATGAATTTTTTCATACAAATGCATAAGTCTTGGTATTGTTTATTTGTTAACTGATATTTAAGTTCATGGCGCTTAAAAGTGGTTTGAATCCCCATTTCACACTCTCCTTTCTATACTTCACATTGTACAGTGTTAACTTTAAACTTACTTTAAAAAATAACAGTTATAATAATTTCTCTTCCTGTTTGACTTATTGCTGATATTTTAGATCCGTGTAAATCAGAGATACGCTTTGCAACAGATAATCCGATTCCATATCCTTTTATCTTGGTACTTCTAGATTTATCTGCTCTGTAAAAACGTTCAAACCATTCCTTATGGGTTCCTATTGATACTTCTTCACATCGATTCTCAATCGTGAATATCTTTTTATGATTTTTAATCTGCAAACCTATTTTCAATTCTGTTCCTTTTTCTGAATATTTCAGTGCATTTTCAATCAGTATGGCGAATAATTTTCTGATATATGCTTCATCTCCAACATAGAAAATGCTTGCTTCAATATCTGCAACGATATTTAACTCTGACTTTTTTACCGCTGATGAAAAATCATTGATTGTGGCCAAGAGTACTTCTGAGAGAGAGAATTCTAGTTTCACGATTTCAACCTGCTCGTCAAGCTTGGTAAGTGTTACCAAATCTTCAACAAGTGTGTTTAGCCTTTTCACTTGCCCTTTAATGCTATCTGTCCATTCACATTCACCATTGTCAATTTCAAGAACATCGCAATCAGCCTTTATAATTGCTAATGGTGTTTTAAATTCGTGACTGACATCTGTAATAAACCCTTTTTGTTTTTCATATCCCTCCACGATTGGCACCACAACTCGTCTAGAGAGCATACAGGCTAAGATAAATATGATAACAATTGCACCTAGTAGAATTAAAATAGACAAATATAAGTATTCCTGAAAAGCAAGGATTTCCTCCTCAATGTACAAAAATACGTAAGTGTATCCCGTAGTATTTTCTGTTTTTAGAAACCTAAAATCATCTACTGTTCCATTCATTTCATTGCTCGAATTCACTTTCTCTACATACTGTGAAGCTTCTTCATACGAAATGGAACTTATATTTTTTATATCAATGAAGTCTATCACATCCTCCTCATTTGAGCGCACAACAAAGAATCGTGTAGTAAAGGCTATTTCTCTTGGGAATCTTTCAGGCGGATGGGGATTCGTATTGATTTCCATATCACTTTCTAGTAACAGACTTAATACGCTATCTGCATTTGTTAGTACTGAATAGTAATTTGTCACATTTATTGCAATCGCGATTACAACCATTACACCAATACTGATAGCTGTGGTTAATATTACAAACTTTTTCTGCAATTCTTTCAGCATCATTCCACCTCCAAAGAATACCCTGTATTCCTTGTTGCTTTAATTTTTACCTCTGATTGAAGCAATATCAGTTTTTTTCTCAAATAAGAAATATAAACCCAAACAACATTTATCTCTGCTTCTGCGTCATACCCCCAGAACTTTTCAAACAGCCGCTCTGTAGAGATAATATGACCATTGTTCAACATAAACATTTCCATCATTTGAAATTCTTTGTTAGCAAGTTTCAATGAATTCCTCTTCGTATAAAATTCAAAAGTCTTTCTATTGAGGGATAGATCTCCTACTGTTAATATCGCCGATGTGCTCGTACTTGCATTTCGAGTAATTGCTCTCAACCTTGCAAGTAACTCCTTGGTGTCAAATGGCTTTGTAAGATAATCATTGGCACCTAAATCAAGACCCATAACCTTATCATCCACTTGAGATTTTGCTGTAAGCATAAGAACTGGAATCAGATTCCCTTGTCCACGAATTTTTTTTAACACTGTCAAACCATCCATCTTTGGCATCATAATATCAAGAATTGCCACATCATAATTTCCGCCATCTAAAAATGCAAGTGCTTCCTCCCCATCATACACGGCATCCACTGAGTAATTATAGTGTTTTAATATTTTTACTAGAGCATTTGAAAGTTCTATTTCATCTTCGCACAGTAGTATTCGCATTTATGTCTCCCCCTTTTTTATCTATAGTAACACATAAAGTTTAAACGTACTTAAAAAAGTCTATAACTCCTCACACGGGAATTATAGACTTTTATTGTCATATGCAATTAGTTTCCTTTTTTCTTTGACACTACATCAAAGATTACAGCTGCTAGTAATACTCCACCTTTTACTACTCTTTGCCAGTTAGCATCTACACCCATGATTGACATTCCTAGATTTAGAACACCCATAAGTGTTGCTCCTATAATAACTCCAGGTACTGTACCAATTCCGCCATATGCAGAAGCTCCACCGATAAAGCAAGAACCGATTGCATCCATCTCATAGTTTGTTCCCGCTGTTGGGTTTGCTGAGTTTAGACGAGCAATGGTAATCATCGCTGCTACCGATGCTAATAATGCCATATTTACATATGCAAAGAAATAAACTCGGTTTGTGTCAATTCCCGATAATTTTGTTGCTTTTTCGTTACCACCTACCGCATAGAAATGACGCCCCATTGTAGTCTTTGAAGTGATATATGCATAGATTAAGATAATTACAACTACCCAAATCAATACATTTGGAATTCCTTTATATTTTGCTAACTTATACATAAATGCTAAGATTGCAAAACTGATTAATGCTGTTTTCACAATATAGCCACCTAATGGATCTACTTCATATCCATTCTTAGCTTTTTTCATTCTAGACTTTACTCCTAGTCCAACGTAAATTAGCGTTGCAACCACACCTACAAGCATACAAGTGACATTGATTGTTGTGCCTCCAAATACATCTGCAACATAGAAGTTAAACATAGATAGATACGAGTCTGGCATTGGTGCGATTGTAAGTCCATTTAGTACGACATTTGAGATTCCTCTAAACATCAACATCCCTGCAAGAGTTACAATAAAAGGCGGGATTCGAACATATGCAATCCAGTATCCTTGCCAAATTCCAATTACTATACCTACCCCTAACATAATTAACATTGCTAAAATTGGTGACATGCTCATATTTACCATTAAGGTACCACCAACTGCTCCAACAAGACATACTACCGACCCAACACTTAAGTCAATGTTTCCACCTGTCAAAATACATAATAACATACCTGTTGCAAGCACAAATACGTATGCGTTTTGAGCGATTAAGTTATTGACATTTTGCGGTAATAGCATCGCTCCATCCGTCTGCCATGTAAAAAAGGCTGTTATAATTACCAATGCAATAACCATTGTATATTTTTTTAATCCAGCTGAAATATTTCCCTTGCTCATTTTCTTATTCTCCTTTATCCGATTTTAGAATTTGTGACATTATCTTCTCTTGAGTCGCTTCTGCGGTCTCAAGTTCACCAACCATTCTACCTTCATTCATGATGTAGATTCTATCTGTCATCCCTAGAACTTCTGGTAATTCCGATGAAATCATAATTACCGATTTCCCTTCTTTTACCAATTCGTTAATGATACAGTAGATTTCATATTTTGCCCCTACATCAATCCCTCTAGTCGGTTCATCTAATATCAGTACATTTGGATCTGTAAACATCCATTTTGCTAATAATACTTTTTGTTGGTTTCCACCGCTTAATTTTCCTACATGCTGTTCTACACTTGGTGTTTTAGTTCTTAATCGTTCTTTATAATCCATCGCAACACCAAACTCTTTGTCTTGATCAATCACGCCGTTGCTAGAAACCCCTTCCAAATTGGCAAGGCTTGTGTTTATCTTTATTGAGTTACCTAGAATTAATCCATTTCCTTTTCTATCTTCAGTCACATATGCAATCTTGTGATGAATTGCATCTTTCACTGATTTTAACTCTACTTTTTTTCCTTCTAAATACAATTCTCCATTAATATCGGTTCCGTAACTCTTTCCGAATATACTCATTGCAAGTTCTGTTCTTCCCGCTCCCATCAATCCTGAAATACCGACTACTTCCCCCTTCTTCACATTCATGGATACGTTGTTTACTACTTTTCGCTCTGTATATAATGGATGGTTTACATTCCAGTTCTTCACTTCTAATGCAATCTCATCTTTTACATTACTTTCTCTCTTTGGATAACGATCTGTCAAATCACGACCAACCATCCCTTGTATTATTCTATCTTCTGTAAATTCATCTGTTTTCTTATCCAATGTCTCTATTGTAGAACCATCACGTATTACAGTGATTTTGTCAGCAACATAAGAAATTTCGTTTAACTTATGAGAAATGATAATACTTGTCATTCCTTGTTTTTTTAACTCTAACATTAAATCTAAAAGTGCTTGCGAATCGGATTCATTTAGAGATGATGTTGGCTCATCTAAAATTAGGAGTTTTGCTTGTTTTGCAAGTGCTTTGGCAATCTCTACTAATTGTTGTTTCCCCGTTCCGATATCTTTTACCAAAGTTCTTGGTGAGTCTTTCAAACCTACCCTCTTTAAATATTCTGCTGCATCTGCATATGTAGTGTCCCAATCTATGGAAACTGCTTTTCCTTTTTCATTCCCTAGATATAAGTTCTCTCCTATTGTCATATATGGAATCAATGCCAGTTCTTGATGAATGATTACGATTCCTTTTTCTTCGCTTTCTTTAATCTTACTAAATTTGCAGACATCTCCTTTGTATACAATATCACCCTCATAACTACCATAAGGATACACCCCACTAAGTACATTCATCAAAGTAGATTTTCCTGCTCCATTCTCACCTACTAGTGCGTGAATTTCACCCTCTTCCACTTGTAAGTTTACATTATCAAGAGCTTTTACTCCTGGAAATGTCTTGATTATTCCCTTCATTTCTAAAATCAAATTTCCCAATTTACTTCTCCTTTCTTTACAAAATGCAGGCAAGACTCAACTCACCTGCACTTCGCATCGTTTTTATGTACTTAAATACTAATGATTATTGTAAGTCTGCTTCAGCATAATATCCTGAATCAATCAATAACTCTTCGTAGTTTTCAGTTGTACAAACTACTGGCTCACAAAGGAATGAAGGAATCACTCCAGTTCCATTATCGTAAGTTTCATTGTCATTTGTTTCCGCTTCTTCACCAGCTACAATTGCCTCAACCATTGCAACTGTTTGATCCGCTAGTGTACGAGTGTCCTTAAAGATACTCATTGATTGCTTTCCAGCAATTAGGTTCTTAACACTTGCGATATCACAGTCTTGTCCAGTGATAACTGGCCACTCTCCTGTGTAAGATGCTGATAATGCATTAGTTACACCTAGTGCTGTAGAGTCATTCGAGCAAAGAACTGCATCTAAAACTGTTCCATCAGAATAATTTCCTGAAATAATTGTATCCATTCTGTTTTGTGCTGTTTCTGTTGACCAGTTTGCTGTAGCAACTTCTGCAAAATCAGTTTGTCCTGATTTTACAACTAATTTTCCATCTGCAATATATGGATCAAGGATTGACATTGCACCTTCGAAGAAGAACTTCGCATTGTTATCATCTGGAGCTCCAGTTACTAATTCAATGTTAAATGGTCCTGCTTGATTCTCTAAGTCTAACTCATCACGAATGAATTCACCTTGTTTTACCCCTACATCATAGTTATCAAATGTTGCATAGTAAGATACCGCATCAGAGTTCATAATTAATCTGTCATAAGCAACTACAGGAATATCTGCTTCTTTTGCTGCTGCAAGTGGAGTTCCAAGTGACTCTCCATCGATAGAAGCGATTACTAGTACATCTACACCACCAGAAATCATGTTTTCGATTTGTGATACTTGAGTTGCTACATCATTACCTGCATATTGAAGGTCTACTTCGAATCCAGCTTCTTCTAATTTAGCTTTCATGTTTTCACCATCTTGATTCCAACGCTGTAAATCTTTTGTAGGCATTGCTACTCCGATTTTTTGACCACCCTCATCTGAACTCTCATCAGTTGCTTCTTCTGTCTCTTCTGCTGCTGGCTCTTGTACCGTCTCTCCACTTGTACATCCAACCATCGAGAACGTCATCATTGCTGCAAGTCCTACTCCAAGTAACATTTTCATTCTGTTTTTCATACTGCTCCTCCATTTCAACTCTTTCATTTATTTTATCTGAGTTCAGTTTATCACTAGAATCACAGGATTATCTTGTTCACCTCTATACTTTTTTTGCTAATTTTATAGCATAAAAAAATACTAGCACAAATTTGTCATTATACGATACAAATTTGTGCTAGTTCCTACTTTATTTATTCATTATGGTCTGCGTAAAGATATACATCACTCTCAGGGTGAAACCCGGATTCGATGATAATCTCATTCATACTCTCTACTGTCACTGCTTGAGGTATTAATCCATAATACGGATATTCTCCCATATCATTACTCTTTTTTCCTATCACTCCTTCTAATTCTTCTCCCTTTGCCAATTGTACGGCATACTCTGCAGCCATACTAGCCAACTCTTCAATTGGTTTATATACTGTCATCGCTTGCGATCCTTCTACAATTCTTTGACAAGCCTCTAAATCTGCATCTTGTCCTGTAACAATTACAGATTCTGTCATTCCTCGTTCACTCAGAGAACGAATCGCATTAGATGCAAGACCATCATTTCCACACATTACTCCATCGATAGCAACTCCTAATTCTAGCACTTCCTCCATCACCTGAAATCCTAGCTCCCCTTCCCAGACATCTACATATGTTTTACTCACAATCTCCAAATTGCTCTCCTCTATTTTTCCTTCGAAAGCATCTGCAACCTCTATTGCATTTTTATCCGTTTCAGGTCCACAAATCATCACTATATTTCCGCCTTCTGGCAATTTTTCCATCATCGTAGTTGCCATCAATTCTCCTACCATGTGATTGTCTACTGTGATATATAAATCCATCCCAACGCCTTGTAGCATTCGGTCATAAGATATCACTTTGATGCCTTGATCCATGGCTTCTTGGATTTCCTCTGCTAACGAATAACTATCAACTGGAACCACAATTAACACATCTACCTCTTCTTCTATTAGATAACGAATCTGTTCCTTTTGTGTCTCTACACTACCGTTGGCATGTTGTACATCTACAGATGCACCTTCTTTTTGAGCTACCGATGTAATCATGTCTCGATCTCGAATCCAACGCTCTAGCACAAAAGTATCAAAAGAACAGCCTATGGTTATCTGCTCCTGTTTTTCAGCTACTTGTTCTATTTCTGCCTCTATCGGTGCATTGCATCCTATACTAAACAGTGAAATTATAGTAACCAAAAAAATACATATGATGTTTTTTTCTTTCTTTTTCATAATTCCCCCCTGTATTCTGTCGGTGAACACCCTTTTATTTTCTTGAAAATCCTACTAAAATAATTAGGGTCACTGTATCCTACGTTAATCCCGATTTCTTTCATGCTCATATCTTTATTTTGCATCATCAAAATAGCCTTTTCAACTCTCAGTTCCGTAAGATACTCGCTATAATTTTTCTTTGTCTTTGTTTTAAATAATTTGCTAAAATAATAAGGACTAATATCTAATTGCTCTGCAAGATAGTTTAAGGTTAACTCTTTTTTATAATCTTTCTCTATAATTTGAATTGCACAATCAACAAAATCTAAGTGTTTGTTTTCCTTATTCTCCTCCGCTTTTTCACAGATTAATACTAATCGTTGAATGAACCAATTCTTGAGTTCCTCATATGTCAGGCATTGATTCACCTCTTCTAATAGATTATTCTTTATAGGCAGTTGATACTCTTCTTTGGATTGTTCACTTACTAATTTTTGTGAAAACAGAACGAGTTCTAAGACTTTTAGCCTAACGCCTTCCTCTAATTGCGGTGAAATCCCCCTCATCCATTCTGTTAAAAGAATACCTTTTTCTTTCACAGATTCACTATCGCCCACTTTAACGTATTGATAAATCTGTCTCTCTAATTCATTTGGATACTGGAATTTTTTCACCTTCGCTTCTTCTACATCATTAATATGTATTACCTTTCCAACCATCACCCCACTTGCCTTTAACGCTTGCTTGTAAGATGTATACAAATCTTCATTGTCGCTAGTTCCAATCCCTATTCTAAACCGGAAAGGTAAGCGTTCTGAAAGCTTTCGTTCCATTTCTCGCGTCCTATCCACTAAGCCTACTCTTTCTTCATATTCATCCGAAGCTAACTCACTTGGAATACACAAAACAATCCGATTACCCATGATATTTCCGATAATTGCCTCAAAGTACTCTTTTACTATTTCACGAAAAATATGATACGTCTTATGCATAGATATCCCCGAACCTATCGGATTCCCAAAATCCTCACTCCCCTCATCTTCTCCAAACACACAAACCATAACTGTATAATATTGGGATTTAACATCTAATAGTTCTTTGTATTGCAATGTCTCATTGTGATTATTTGGTAGTAAGAAGCTGTTGATAAACCCACTCTCCAACATCGGTACCACTGTTTCAAATTTTTCTCTCAATTCTAAATCTTTCAATTGTTTTTCTTTTTTCTTTTCAAGTAAACTAAAATGTTGTTTGATGATTCTTATAATTTCGTCTTTGTTCATTGGCTTTGTAAGATATTGTACAGTTCCTAATTTGATTGCCTGTTTAGCATAATCAAATTTATCAAATGCTGTAAGTATCACAAATGGAACATAGGGATTGTACTCTCGTATCGCTTTCATTGCATCCAATCCATTAATCCCTGGCATTTGAATATCCATAAAAATTAAATCTGGATGTATCTCTTGTGCCAATTCAATTGCTATCCTTCCATTTTTTGCATATTCCATACTGCAAATGTCTTTGAAATTTTTTTCAATGATAAAGCGAAAAGAGGTATTTACAATTCCTTCATCATCACAGACCAATATTTTAAACATATTCCCCTCCTGTGGCACCATCTGCTGGAATCCTTACAATAACCTTTGTGCCTACGTCATTTCTAATAATTTCTAATACTTTTGTCCTTGAATAATAATTACGTAGTCGATTGATCACATTGGATATCCCAATTCCAGTAGAGCCGCTTTCCTCGCTTTTTCCTACTATACTGCCTGTCATAATTTTTTGAATATTTTCCTCGCTAATTCCAATGCCATTGTCCTGAATACTAATCACCACACTATCATTTTCTCTATACAATTCTAAACTGATTTCTTTATCTATTTCACATTCAGCCAAGCCATGATTTACAGCATTTTCCACAATCGGTTGTAACACCATTCCAGGCATTCGACATTCGACCAATGCCTCATCTACTTTTGTTGTAAAATTCAATTCATCCGCAAAGCGTACATTCAAGATATAAATATAGTTTCTTACCAATTGAATCTCTTCTCCTATTGTGGTGTCTCTTCCAAATTTCTTGACATTATACCTAAAAAAATCTGCCATATTTTCAATAAATTTATAAGTTTGGTCCGCCTCTTCAATCATCGCTAATTGTGCACCTGCATTCAATGTATTAAATAAAAAGTGTGGATTGATTTGAGCTTGTAGATACTTCAATTGTGCTTCTTTCAAGTCGCTTTTCATCTTTAATTCATTTGCTACTAGTTTATTTTCATTTTCCAAATTTTCAGTGATTTTCTCAATATATTCACGAATACTTTCTAGCATTTTGTTAAAGGCGACTTCCATGACTTCCACCTCGTCATTGGTCTCTATCACAGGAAAGGATAACTCTATATTCCCATTTGCAACCTCATTTGCCGCTTCTGATAGTGCAATTAAAGGGCTTGTCAATTTTCTTGTCTGGACAAATATCCAAACTCCCGTCAATAGCATAATCAGTATCAAACACCCTATACTTCCCCATACAAGATAGTCTAATAACTCCCTCAACTGAGAATATATTGAAGAATTTTTCAGAAACACTTCTGTGTTCAATTCTCCTATACTTTCTTGTAAATAATTGTAAATAACTGTAGACTCTTCAAAGCTTAAACTATAACTCGCCACATCTCTTGCTCTTTTATATTGAATTGCTTCTGATACTTCATCTAAATATTCTTTTGATAATGCTAGAATATTCTTCTCCATCAATAAGGTGGAATCATCGCTTGTGTCTTTGTTGAGATTTAGCATTAAGGAATAGTAATTGCCTTCACTTTCATAATATTCTACCAACGCTTCTGAACTTTTCGTATTCAGATAGTCATATGCGTGCTTATCAATTGCTTCGAGTGTCGTACTAAGTTCATTTAAGTATAAATTTTGTGAATATGTTCCATCAATTTGCTGAATCGTAGAGAAAATCGTCCATATAAACGTAAGATTTACTCCCAGAATCAATACCACTGCAAAGAGAAATATTCGCAACAATTTTATTCGAAATGATTGTTTTTTCATAACTTCCCCCTACCTATTCCTCTGTTTCTTTTGTCATATCTTGTATTGTGTCTTTTGTAAGTACTTCTGCTTCTACTAGTGCATACTCCGTCACGTAATCTTTTGTAATGTATGTGTTTAATGTACTGACAGATTTTTGACCCAAACCAGTGGTATCTAATGCTATCGTTCCTAAGATAGCGCCCACTTCTATGCCTCTTAAAATATCTGCTCCTGTATGAAATGCAACTAATTCCACCTCATCTACCAAATCTAAATCAATCATTGCTTGATAGGCACTTACTGAACTTTCTTCATCCAGGCAGATTAAGTAATCCGGTTTCACCTCTTCATCTAATAATATATTCCTTACCTCTTCCTCACTCTTAAAAATTCCCTCTTCTTTTAATTCCAAAAACTCAATCTCAATATTCTCATGACTCTCATTGATTTTCTCTACTAATCCCATATAAATCAGCCCATTACCACTACCTTCTCTTCCTTCCAACATACCGATTTTAATATCAACTAGTGATTGTCCTTCATTTTCTTTTTCTAATAAGCCTTCATTGATAATGACTTCTCCATAAAGCTGTCCTAAGTCATAACTACCTCCACTTAGATAACTAACTCGTTCACTCTCTGGGCTATCAGAAAGCAAAGTTACTGTGGGTATCCCTACTTCAAAAGCCTGATTTATTTTATTTTTCACTCCTTCTGTATCTTTAGACGATAATAATATTCCATCCACTTGTGACTTAATTGCTAAATCAATCTTTTCTTCTACCGTAAGATTATTTTCCATTCCGTCATTATAGAATTCTACATAAATATCTAATTCTCTTGCTAGTTCATTTGCTGAAACTTCCACATTCTCCCAAAATTCACTAGTCTCGCTATCTGTAATAAGCACATAGTGATACTTATATAACTCTCCTGTATTTCTCTGATTTTCTGCATTTCCGTTTATTTGGTTTGAGAAAAAGAAAATTATTCCAATATTGATACATAAGACAATAGCCATTCCCAAAAAAATGCCATATTCCATCTTCGTTATCTTCAAGTTATTCACCAACTTTCATAATCATAGCTATCATTATATCACTATTCACTATACATATCTATCAATTTCCAACTCAAAAAAAGAACTATAGATTGGCATATCCACCTATCTATAGTTCTTTCTTAATTATGATTCAATTGTCTCAACTTCTGTTTCTATCTTTTCTTCTGTAGATTCTTTAATCATCTTTATCAATGGGTCAAATAATTTCCTGTAAATGAATCCATTTAATAACGCTAATACTGCAAATCCCACTATTAAAAATACTGGCATCGCATATACAAAAACCACACCGCCTATCAGAAAACAAGCAAAAGGTATTGCATTTACAATTGTAATTATCACAGTAAATGGTAAGTATCTAATACCAAAGAGTAACGAGTTCTTAATTGTAGCTCTTCTAGTATTGATGAATGTGCTTTCTAAGGCAAACACATAGTTAAAGACCATAATCAACAATATCCCTATCATCGTTACAAAAAATTGAAATACAACCGCTAATGTTCCTCCTAATTGCCTTCCAAATTGTAAATCTACATATAGGATAACTCCTATTGCACATATGATTAACCAAAATATGGTGCTGTTTTTAAAATTATCTCTAAATTGTTTGAAATAACTCTTAATAATATAGGACTCTTCATTTTTTGCCATCTTCATAGTGACATTTAATAGCGCCGTATAGGCTGCTCCTATTGTAAATACTGGAATACAGGTTATCAGAAAACATATGTTTAAAATCATCAAATCTGCTACCCTGTTTAATAAATTCATAATCGGACTATCTAAGTTAAAAAATCTCCCCATTGCATCTTCTCATTTCTCTTTTAATCTATGCTTCTACAAACACGTCTTTCCCCAGCCCACACCAAGGGCATACCCAATCTTCTGAAACATCTTCAAATGCAGTTCCTGGGTTCACTCCATTATCTGGATCACCAACCTCTGGGTCATATTCATATCCACATGGTTCACAAATATATTTCTTCATATCTAATTCCCTCCTTCTTTGTGTTTAACAGTTATCGCCATTGTATCATTTCTAACATCAAAATGCAATATTGTGAAAACTCTATTGACTTTTTTTTATTTTTATTTTATATTTATCTCAAGAAGAGCAGAAGCGATTATAGAACTAATATAATCACTTCTGCTCTTTTTATGCATATAAACATATTATCAAGGAACGCTATTTTAAAAGGTTTGGAAGGAGTTGCATATGAGTATTATGAAAGATTTTAGTTTTAAAAATTTAGGTAAAGATATTTCCATTGACATTATCGGAGGTATTTTACTAGGTATAGGTATTTACAATTTTGCTGCCGTTGCTAATTTCCCAATTTCTGGGATTTCGGGTATCTCTCTGATTTTTTATCATTTATTTGGGCTACCTATTGGGCTTATGACGATTTTATTAAACATACCAATTGCCCTGTTTTGTTATCGTATACTCGGTCATACCTATTTTCTTCGCTCTGTAAAATCGTTGATTATCACGTCTCTTATCATCGACTACATTGCGCCGCTACTGCCTATCTATTCTGGTGATCGACTATTGGCAGCTATTTGTACTGGGGTATTTTCTGGTCTTGGATTTGGTATCATTTATATGAATAATACTTCTACAGGTGGTATGGATTTTATTATCATGTCGATTCGAACCAAAAATCCACATCTATCAATAGGTCGTATCGCGTTTGTATTAGATGTCTCTATCGTTTTAATCGGAGGATTCTTCTTTGGAGATATCGATGGAATTATATACGGTATTATTGTTAGCTTCATCCTTTCTACTGTTGTAGATAAATTGATGTACGGCATTGATGCAGGAAAGATGACATTGATTGTTACTGATTATGGCGAAGCAGTAGCAAATGCAATTTTCACTGAAATTGACAGAGGCTCCACCTTCATTCGAGGCGTAGGTAGTTACAGCAAGGAAGATAAAACTATACTGATGTGTGCTTGTAACAATAAGCAGATGTTTCTTGTAAAACAGATTGCAAAAAAGATAGACCCTAATTGCTTTACTATTATAATGGAATCAAACGAAGTCGTTGGAGAGGGATTTAAAGAATCTTAATCAATTGTTTTTTTCCCTTTTCTGATATATAATTTTAGAAAACACTAAGGAGGATTTGTAATGAATATCGTTTTTTTAGATGCCAAAACTATTGGCGATGATATTGATTTATCGGGGTATCACAAAATGGGATCTGTGACTACTTATGATTTCACTACTACAGAGGAGGCGCCTCTGCGCGTAAAAGATGCAGATGTACTTGTTATTAATAAAGTAAAAATCAATGAGAATACGATTGGTGATGCCAAGAATTTAAAGTTGGTTTGTGTAACTGCTACTGGAACAGATAATCTAGATAAAGATTACCTCGCTTCTAGAAATATCGAGTGGCGAAACGTTGCTGGTTATTCTACTGACTCTGTTGCACAGCATACTTTTGCGATGTTATTTTATTTATTTGAAAAACTACGTTATTACGATGATTACGTAAAAGAGGAGCGCTATGTCAATGATGCAATCTTCACTCATTTTTCAGAGACCTTTCACGAAATTAACGGAAAGGTATGGGGCATTATCGGTCTTGGAAATATCGGTCGAAAAGTGGCTAATATCGCTCAGGCCTTTGGTGCTACTGTAATTTACCACTCACCATCTGGAAGCCCACAACAAGAAGGATATACGAAAGTGGAACTGGATACCTTGCTAAAATCTTCTGATATTGTATCCGTTCATGCACCACTTACTGAACACACACAAGATTTGATTGATTATTCTTGCTTTGAAAAGATGAAAAAAACAGCAATTTTTCTCAACTTAGGACGTGGACCAATCGTTGTTGAAAAAGATTTAGTCACTGCCCTAAACCAAGAAGAAATTGCTGCTGCTGGACTTGACGTGCTTTGTGTCGAGCCTATGTCTATGAACAATCCGCTTCGCACTATAAAAGATAGCAAACGATTGTTCATCACCCCACACATCGCTTGGGCAAGTGTGGAAGCTAGAACAAAACTTATGAATATAATTCTAGGTCAAATTGAAGATTTTTACGCTTAACTATTCTTCTTCATCCTCAAATTGATCTTCAAACGCTTCAGCTCTCACTACCGTAGTTCTTTCCTCATCTGAATCTGCGGTAGTGTTTTTATCTTCATCTTCAAACATATCATCCGATATATCCATCTCATTCTCATCGAAAGGTTCAATCGCTTTTCCACACTGTGGACAATATTGAAAATCTGCTCCCATAACAGCTTCACAATAAGGGCATTTTGTTTTATCTTGGTATTTAATCAGCTTATTTTCCAGATATCGAATCACAATTTCCTTATCTTTAACATTTACAAAATATTCTTCGAATTTAGGATCTGTAAGTTCTCCATTTTTGTACATTTCAAAATATAAGCGCCCTATTTTCTCCAATTCTTGATTGCGATCCATCTTAATTTTTCTAAGTTGCGCTTTTAGTTTCTGTGATTCTACAACTTTTTCTGTCTGTTTTCCAAGTTCCTCTGTAACATTCATTACTTGTTCTGATATCTGATTGATAATATCCTTCATTCCTCTATTTGTACAGTAACTTTCTTACCATACACTCCTTCCTCAAAGATTCTCACATAAGTGGTGAATTCGATTTCTTTCACCTATTTTACCACCTTATCTACAAAAAGTCACGAGTGATTAATTTTTTTAATTCTCCCTTTATGTCCTCTGTCGTAAACGCCACCTCAATCGCATTCATCATAACGTTACGCATAAATTCAGGCGTGATATCTAGAAATTTTTGTAATACGAGAAACTCTTTCATCAGATTTGTATTTGAAACCACTCTATTATCAGTATTAATCGATACTTTTAGCCCATGCTCTAAAAATTGATTAATCGGATAATCTACACCTATCTCAATAGCTTTGGTCTGAAAGTTACTAGTCGGACACAGTTCAAATACTAAATTGTTTTCTCTGCTCTGATTCACTGCCCCAGTATCATTAAGCACAGCTACTCCATGTCCAACTCTCTTTGCTCCTTTTTCTATCGCATACTGTACATTTTGATAGCTTCCCGTCTCACCAGAATGTATGGTGAATTTTATATTGCTTTCTTTTGCTTTATTAAACAGTGCATCGAATAGTTGAGGTGGGAATTCGGCTTCTCCCCCTGCTAAATCAATGCCCCCAACACCTAAGTCCCGATATTTGCTTGCCAACTCTACCAAGATTAAGCTTTCTTCTGGATTCATATGCCTCATACCACACAGAATCAGAGAACTATATACTCCAAAGTCTTCTCTTCCTCTTTTTAGCCCTTGTAAAACTGCTTCTATTACGTCTTCGTATTGCATAGTTTCATTCAGTGAAAAAATAGGTGCAAATCGAACCTCTATATATATGACGTTCTCTCTTCTTACTTCTTTTAGTAATTCATATGCCGCCGTCTCTAGTCCATATGACGTCTGAAGACATGTAATCGGTAAATCAAATTTTTCTAAATATTCCGCTAAGCTTTTGCAATTTTCCTTCACATGAAGCATCTCTTTTAACAAGTTCACATCGTTTGGAATCTCAATGTTATCGTGTTTTGCTATTTTCATAACTGTTTCTGCACTGATAGACCCATCCAAGTGACAATGCAATTCCACTTTTGGAAACTTTTTAATATCTAATACTTTCATTTTAATTTACTCCTTTTTAGCGTACTTTCAAAATCCATAAGTGATATCGACTTTTTTGCTACTTCTTCATTTAAAAAAACATAATTAAATTCATGTTGAATCCGTTCACCTTTGATTCTAAAAGTTTCAAGATTACCATTTTGTTTCGGTATACTATCGTATACAAATGAAATGGCTGCTTGATTCTCTACTACTCTCTCAATCAGTCGATTACTGCTAATTACTGCTCTTTGTACAAATGATTCTATCGTATATCCTTGCTGATACAAATAATGCTCAAATACATTTCTTGTTCCAGACCCTTTTTCTCTGAGTGCTACTCCCTCTCGAAAAATATCTTCTAAGCTGATTTCTTTCCCTACAAAAGGGTGGCTCTTAGCACAAATCCCTACAATTTCCGCTGTTTTGATTTTAATGTGATTATATTTTTCCTTATCTACGTACCCTTCTAGAATTACTAAATCGAGTTCAAAATGATTTAACCGCTCTAGCAACTTTGCCGTATTATCTATAATAATACTGACTTCGTACCTCTCATCCCTGATTAGATTTATCACTGCTTCATCTAACATATAGTCACCAATTGTTTTTGTTGCTCCTATTTTTATCTGGATTTTCTCACTTTTTATAAGCTCTTGAGAAGCTGCTTGGTTAATTGCGATAATCGTACGTGCATAACGCTCTAACTCCAAGCCTTTCTTTGTGATACTTAATTTTTTATTCTCATATACAAATAACTTGCAACCATACATATTTTCTAGGTATTTTATATGCTGTGTAACTGCTGGTTGTGTCATATTAAGATTCTCTGCCGTTTTGTGATAATTCATTACAGTACACAATTCTAAAAATGTAAAAATCCTATTATCAATCATTATTCCTCCTTAATAAATATTTATTATCATTTGATTCTGTTTGATTATTTTACTTTATCATTTTATTAGTATAAAATCAACCGTATGATAACAAGTTCAAAACAAAAAAGGAAAAGAGGAAATCAAAAATGAAAACAATTGTAGAAAAAACAAGAAAAGTCACTCCTGGTATAGCCGTTGCCTTATGCATTGCAATTCTCTCACAATTCATAGAAGGGTTGTTGCCAATACATCTAATCGGAGCTTCCGTTATCGCCTTATTCATAGGCATGGTCTTCAATAGTATGTTCGATACGACTTCGCTTAAGGATGGATTGAAATTTACATCCAAAAAAATTCTGAAATTTGCAATCATACTACTTGGTGCCTCTTTAAGCATCCAGACCATTCTTACTGTAGGCTCGCTTTCACTCGCAGTTATGTTTTTTACATTATTAACCTGCTTTGGCGGTGGGTATTTTATTGGAAAAGCACTTGGATTGGATTGGAAATTATCGAATTTAATTTCCGCTGGAACTGGAATCTGTGGCGGATCTGCTATAGCTGCAATCGCACCAGTTATCGATGCTGAAGACCGAGAAATTGCTTATGCCATGTCTGCTACTTTTATATTTGATATGATAATGATAATTGCTTTTCCATTTATGGGTACTTTTCTTGGGTTAAACGATATGGCTTACGGTTTATGGGCTGGTACTGCAGTAAATGATACCTCTAGTGTAGTAGCTGCTGGATATGCGTATAGCGAAGCAGCTGGTGACTTTGCAACCATGGTGAAACTAACTCGTACTTTATCTATTATTCCTGTAGTGTTGGTTTTTGCATATATTAATGTTCGTCTTAAACAAAAGAAACACGCTTCGTATAAGCAGACTCTTGCTCACTTAAATATGAATGTTGAAAAATATGAGGTGAGCCAATTGGATAAACTAGGAGCTGATAGTTGTACTTCTATTCCAACTGATATGCAAGAAGAGTCACTTGGAAAGGTGAATTTCCTCTCGATTTTCCCTTGGTTTATTATCGGTTTTGTTGCACTTTCCATTATCAATAGTTTCGGTATCATACCTGTTGGTATTTCTACCTTCGCAAAAGAAGTAAGTAAGCTATTAATGGTAACGGCCCTTGCTGCCATCGGATTAAATACAAACTTTCGAGATATTCGCAGTTCAGGATTTGCACCTATGTTGCATGGATTCATCATCTCCGCATTAGTGGTTATTGTGGCACTAGCCGTTGAAATCTGTATGGGTATTGTATAAAGTATAAAAAATAGCACGAGCGCTAGATGATTCACTTACTTCTAGTCCTCGTGCTTTTGACACTATCCCTTCCTCACTCGACAAGTCTTCTTAAAAAGTCCAACTCCATACGTTTTGTTTTCAATGGACACGATCTTAAGATTATTAAGTCCTGTGAATAAAGTCACTTCAGATTTACGGTCTAATAGTTGCTTTATCAGCATACTCTTATCCACGTAGTAGTAACCTTGATTAATTATTTTTTCAAAATTATCAATTCCAAGTGCAAGTGGTCTGTATTTCATATATGCCTCCCTTTGCTCCCATACATTCTCCAATGCGTTTATATCATAATAAGTTATAGAAACTTTTTAAGCAATATTATTATCAATTTCTAAGTATTCTCCAATTATAATTGCTCTAGAATCTGCATCATGTCCAATTTGTGATGTTTTAATAATTGGTATCTCCTTTGGCAGATATTCCGTTACAAGATCTTCAATAGTAGGCTTCTTCTGAAGATTCTCCATCTTTGTGAACCTCCCCAAAATCAGACCAGCAATATCATCAAAAACGCCTAACTGTTGGTACTGTGATAAGAATGTTATCATTCTAGGAACATCTCCATCTAGTACTTCTAGAACTAATATTTTCCCCTTTACATCTGGAAAACATCCTGTTCCAGCAAGTTTTAATAGACAACGCATATTCCCACCAACCACAACCCCTGACATCTTATCTCCTCTTACAAACCGATAATCTGGCATAAATAATTGCTGTTTTTCTTCCTGTACAAAATCAAAAAATTCTTTTATTCTATGACCAATCTTGTCATAAACCAGATTTGGCAAATGGTATAACACAGAAGACTTTCCTGTTTTATGATAAATTGCATTGATAATTGTGGATAAATCACTGTATCCCCAAAATTGTTTATTAGAATTTTTAATTATATCAAAATCAATGTATCTCAACAATTGGTTTGCCATATCCCCTCCAGAGATATCACAAATCGTAGTAATCTCATCATCTTGATAAAAACGCATTAATTCAGCTACTTTTTCTTGTGGCGAAGGATAACAAGAAGCATCTTCTTGATAGATATACTTACTTAATTTTGCCTCTATCCCCATCTCTCCCAAAATTCTAATTAACTTTTCATTACTCTCCTTGAGTTTCGGTGAATTTAAATTTGAGCAACAAGTAATCCCTATTTTCCCTTGTATTTTTTTTATCATTTCCGCTCTCCCTTTGCTATATACTCTGCTAAGATTTCTTGTGTTTTTATGTATTTTCCTCAGCGCAAGGTAATAATTGACCAAATTCCACTCGCTCTTTATTTGGACCTTCAATCGTAAAGAATTTAACTCCATTCTCCCAAAATGGAAGTTCATTTACTTTGTCATTCAAGTTATTTAACCCCATCTCACAGATTTCTTTATACACTGCCCCTATATCTGATACATCAATTGCAATATGATCAATCGCACCATATACCTTAGCAGCTTCTTTTACCTCATAGGCCTCTATCATTAGATTAGTTAACTTCATAAACACTACTCTTACATTGTCAGCTTCTAATACAGTCTCATAAGCAATCTTAAAACCCAGTCGCTTGTAAAAACCTACTGTTTTTTCCATGTCCTCTGTCGGTAATCCTATGTGCTGAAGTCCTGTCACATAAGAGGTTGATAACATCTCTCTTTCCATATTTTCACCTATTCTTTCTCTATATTTTCTCTTTATTCTCGTGTCATAATTATATGATATCTTCACTTTTAAGGCAATATATTTCTCACTTGGTATCACATAAAATGTGTACTATAATAGATGGATATAACAAGATGATTTTGCGATTTTTTGAAGGGAGTGTAATTAATTATGTGTAAATATTTCAATATAGAAGGTGTTTGTAATCCCTCTGAACATTATATGGTTAATTTAACCTCCCGCCTTCAATATATCGAGTCATTGATTGATAAAAAAAAATACTTCACTATCAATCGTGCGAGACAATTCGGGAAAACCACCACATTAGGTGCTTTACCTAACTTTCTAAGAGAAAAATATATTGTTGTCAGTTTGGATTTTCAAATGTTGAGTAATAATGATTTTCAATCAGAAGAATTATTTACTTCGTCATTTACAAGAATTCTCTTACGTGAGAATTCTTTCTGTGAAGCTATCCAAACTCAGGAAATACAGGATCAATTCCTTTCTGATGAATTAATTAAAAATTCAACCTATTCTGCTGCTTTAAAAGATAAAAACCAATTCATCCAAGATGGGCACTTGAATATTTAGATTACCACCATCTAGAAAAAGGATATACGCTAAAGTTATAGGTATAAAACATGTAGAGCTCAATAACCGAATTATAATTGAAGCTGTTGTGTAATCATAACTCTAGACAAATAAAAAGAGGGAAACCCCTCTTTTTATTTGTCGCTTCCTTTGTCTTTATTAAGCAGGTTCTGTTACCTATCTTGTAAACTCTATTACCACTTTAAACAAATCACCATCAATAACAATTTCCATATCTGCACCTTGTGCCTGTGCAAGACTATCAGCTATAGATAACCCAAGTCCATTCCCTTCTGTATTTCTCGACTCATCGCCTCGTACAAATCGCTCCATCAATTCACTTGGATTGATATTTAGCTTCTCTTTGGACATATTTCTAAAGGTCAAGGAAATCGCTGTACTTTTTTCCTCCACTGTAAGATAAACCCTTGTTTTATTCATAGAATATTTGAGGATATTATTCATTAGATTATCACAAATTCTTTGCATCTGTCTTCCGTCCGCCATTACATATACTGGTCTTTCTGGATGTGAGACAACCAACTCTAATTCTGCTTTTTCTAAACGCTCTAAAAACTCGCCTTCCAACTGTCTTACCATTACGCATAGGTCTGTTTTTTCCAAATTTATCTTTATATTTCCTGAAGATATCTTAGATGCTTCCACCAAATCAGTAATCAGTTTTTTTAACTTTTGAGATTGTCGATCTAATACTTCAATATATTCATTTACTTCTCCGTTTTCACAATCCGCTTTTTTAATCAAATCCACATAGTTTATGATAGAAGTGAGTGGTGTCTTAATGTCATGCGAAACATTTGTAATCAATTCTGACTTTAGACGCTCACTCTTGATTCGCTCTTCCATTGCATGATTCATGCCAGTCCCGATACGATTAATTGCTTCAGCAAATTCCTGATATTCACCAATCATTGTTGTTGTGTCTATTTTGTGATTGATATCCCCATTTACAACTTTTATTGTAGCATCTTTTAAGTATTGGAAATTCTTACATACTAATAACCATGAGATACTAAGTGCAGCATTTCCTATAAAGATGAGCATCCACAAGGCTACAACATAGATATCACCCCATCCGCCAAACCATACAAGAATTAGCATCCCCTCTACTACTGTCACTCCTATGATAATAATAAGTGCTTGTCGTAGCATCTTGGTATGAATAAAATCTTCTTTTAGGAACCAACTCAAAAGCTTCACTTTTTTCCATATCCATGTTACCGCTTTTACAATTAGGATATTTCGCCACCATTTTCCTGCTTTCACTCTTGCACAGAAGCTAAGGAACGTTGCACTTGCAAGTAATACACACAACCCGAGCATTACGACACCTAAAAGTGCACCATCACCCATTGCACTTGCCCCGATAGCTAACATTACTAGCCATACAGCACCTATGATATCTAGCGGTATCTTATCAAACGCATTTAAGTGGATTTCTTTCTCTTCTGTTCTTCCTGCTACAACAATCGATAATATCAAAAGAACCAGTGACAAAATGCCTGCTACAATAGCTCCACCTAAGAAGTAATTCTGGTAACTTGCAATCTGTTCCCAGCTTTCATACTCTTCTTTCAAATTTGCAGTATGATTTTCTATAAAGTCTTCTGAAAGGAAACCATCTAAGAAAAAGAGTTCCATTTTTACTACAACGTCTTGATAAGTTCCATCTTCTAGATAAAACGTTAGAATCTCTGTGCTTTCTCTAGATTCTACATACTCTTCTCTTTCATAGTTTGATGCTACCAATTCCTCATCATACCAAATTCTATATTTTGTATTCGGTAATACTTGTTCTAACTTATGTTCCTCTGCCTCTATGTCGAATCCAATATCCATTAACATAGAATATACTGTTGGGAGTTGCTGTTCAATATGCACATTGATTTCTGCTTGTAACATATTTTCTATTACTTCTTCTTTATTGCTGCCGTAATTCAAGTATCGATCTGAATTCGCTTCTGTTGAAAAATAGCCAATAAGTCCTCCACCAAGTACAAGAATACCAATTATCAATAATAAAAATATCGTAATCTTTCCCCATGTTTTATACATCCATCTCATCTCTTAACACCCATTGTCTTCCATCTTGTATCCTTGCCCCCACACCATCTTGATATAGCGTGGTTCGCTAGGATTAATCTCTAGTTTCTCACGTAAATGTCTGATATGAACTGCTACTGTGTTTTGAATGCCAAGTGGTGAATTGCTCCAAATCTTCCCATAAATGGCTTCAGGTGAAAACACTCTTCCAGGATTTTTCATCAATAGTTTTAAAATGTCATATTCTGTTGGTGTCAATCGGATTTCGTCTCCATCCACAGTCACAATTTTTGTCATATCGTTTAACTCGATGCCTCCGATTCGTACGGAATCAGAAGCTACCGTTCCTGCACCTAAGTGTACATATCTACGTAATTGTGATTTGACACGTGCAAGAACTTCAACAGGGTTAAAGGGCTTTGTTACATAATCATCTGCTCCACTATTGAGTCCCATAATTTTATCATGATCCTCACTTTTAGCTGTTAGAAGTATGACTGGAACATTGCTAATCTTTCGGATTTCTCCCATTGCTTCTATTCCATCCATTACAGGCATCATCACATCTAACACCACCAATTGTATCTCTTCTTTTTGCACGATTTCTAAAGCCTCACGGCCGTTATATGCTTTAAAAATCCTATACTCGCCTACACCTAGATAAATCTCCAAAGCATTTACAATATCCTTTTCATCATCACAGATTAATACGTTATACATGTTGCCCCTCCTTGTTCTGGCTCGATTATCTCATAGGTGAGATTAAGATAAAAGATGTGAACTGATTAAGAAGTGATTAAGATTCATCTTCTCTTCACTATTCTCTACATTTTACTAAATATGATAAGTAATTACAATTTAAAATTCCCGTATCTTGAGAAGCGTATTAAATAAATTCAATTGACCATATCCAAATTTTTTACAAGGATACTCTATACCCTCATCTCTTTTCGCTCCTATAATCAGCAAATTTTTTATTTGGACTGAACTTATATTCTCCTGTCCTAGCTTATTAACATTCCATTCTAATAATAATGCACAAGCCCCTGTTGTTATCGCAATTGCTGCGCTCGATCCACTTCTTTGGGCAAATCTCCCATTAGGTAGTGCACCCAAAATGTCTACGCCTGGTGCTGCAAAATCGGGTTTTATATTTTCCAATCTTGTGAAACCTCTTCCAGAGTTGATATCGATACTATTGTTCGAATTATTATAGTATGATACAGTAATTGGATTCCAAGTATTCCCAGGTTCACAGATGGTTGTATCTGGATTGGATTTCAGAAAATATACTTCGCCAGTTAAAAAAGTTTCACTCGTTAACCAAATATGAAAAATCTCATTTATGATATCTACTGGTGTCACCCGTATCTTCCAAATTCCTGCTGTCGGATTTTGGAAGCGCATAAAAATCAATTCTGACCCTGTCCCTTCTACTAGCAATCTATAATCTACGTATACCGTTGTCCCTTCAAAAATAAATCTATATTCTTCTCCTTCTCCTCTTGTAATTCGGTCTGGTGCGACAATATCTCCAGATGGTGAAATAATATTGATGTCAAAGATATTAGGTATATCGGTCCACAACTCTGCAATAAACCCTTCCACATTTTCCCCCACTTGTACTTCAATCGTGTCTGTAGTTGTTGCTTCCTCATTGATATAATGTTGCCTAGTGTTAGCTAGATTTCCTACTCCAGTGACAATCGCCATCCCACTCTCGGTTGCATAATCATTTAGATTTTCGCTCAAAGGCGAGGAACCGATGTGACTTCCAAGGTTTGATCCAAGTGCTATACAAATCGAAATTGGCATCTGCATCTCTCCTGCTACTTGCTTTAAATATTTCATAGCAAACATAATGTCATTTTCTTGATAGCAAGGAGTATCTTCTTTTGCAAAATAGAATTCTCTCAAATATTGTTTTGCCTCTTTTAATTTTACTACTACTATTTGTGCTTCAGGTGCTACACCTAAAAATGGTTGGTCTGTATCTCCGTTCCCTGCTGCAACACTTGCCACATAGGTACCATGTCCATCATCGTCTTTTGTTGGCACCACCTGAAGCGGATCTTCTGCTCGAAGTGCTACATCTATTTTCTCTTTCCTATATTCCGTTCCGTAGATAAAATTAGTAGGTGGTGAACCTTCTTGTATGGTTTGATCCCAAATTGCTGCAATTCTACTTTTTCCATCTAAGTTCCTAAATACTGTATTTTGGTAATCTATTCCAGTATCAATAATCCCTATCAAAACATTTTCCCCCTTTAAATCTAGGGTAGGGTAATTTTGCACTGCTAAGATTCCTGCATCATTTAGGCTATTTAAATCTAATAGTTCATAACAAGAAGGTATTGTACTGTAATAAAATTCACTTAAAGTAAGAGGAGATGCAATGGATTCTTCAATGTATACACACTGATACCCATAGGCAATCTCCTCTTTACACAGTTCATTGTTTACTATATTCCTTATCTTTGGCGGTACGTCGTTTTGGATGATAAAATCTCTGTATTGCTGTGATAAAACCCTTTCTTTACATTCCATCTTCTATATCCATTCTCAGTATTTCTATCATTCTATAGATTTCGCTACCTCCTTATTCCTCATTTTCTTCCTTTTTTGTTTTTTTTCTCTGTTGCACTTTTCTTATCACAAGTATTATCGAAACTAAAATGAAACCTATCACTATCAATCCTGGTAGTACATAAATAATGCCTAATAGTAGACTTTGGACTCCTTGCCCAAAATCTTTCCAACTACTGGAAAAAGTTTTTTGGATACGCTCTCCAAACGATTCTTCTTGCGGTGTGTATTCTATCACCTGAGTAATGTACACAGTTACAGTACAATATGATACCATATCATCATATCTTACTTTTTGCGCCTGATAGCTTTCAATTTCATACTGTACTTGCATCAATCTATCTTGAATCAATAGCAATGATTCTAAATCCCCTGGTTGCTCTAACATAGAAATCAAGCTCTGCTCCTGTGTCTCAAGTGCTTTTAATCTTGCCTCTACATCAATGTAATCCATTGTGATATCTTCTGTAGACTCTTCCTCTCTAATTATTCTTCCAATCTCTTGAATCTCCTCCATGAATCCTTCATACTGTTCTTGTGGAACTCTACATGTATAGTATCCTGTTGGCATTGCGTCCTCGTATGAAGGTGCATTTGTGTTGGCACTTGCCATATAACCGTTCTTTTCTTTTAATAATGTATCTAATTCTTTTGATGCCTTTGTTAAACTCTCTGTTTCCACATCTACCCAAGCATTATAAATAATTTTCCGCTCATCTTCTTCTATTTTATTTATATTGCCTGCAGATGTATTGCTATTTCCTTCTGAAAGACTTGTTTCTCCGCTATCTGTTGCATAGTCCCCTGTTTCCATTGTCATTTCTTCTGATTCCATCACCATTTCTTCTGTTGGCATTTCTCCTTGCTCTGATTTCATCTGACTCTCTGTTCCTGCTGATTCTTCTATCGAATCCGAACTACAAGAAACAAATGACAACATCATAACCATTGATAAGAACAACATTAGCTTTTTCATAATCGCCCCTCCTCATTCCATTATTAATTTACTATTTGATTCCATTGTAACATATCGTAAAACAATGCACCACCTATAGTACTTTATAGAATCTTTATTTGCAACTGCACACGCTCTACGCTATAATGTAGTCATGATTTTTGAAAAGAGGTTAACTTATGTCAGATAAAGAAATACATATACCCGATGATGAAATAGAAGTAGTGGATACTGTAACAGAGGAAGTTAAAAGTTCTGAGCAAAAGAAAAAAGAGTTAGAGGACTCATCAGATGGCTACGAGAAATTTTGCCATATGTGTCACAGACCTGAAAGTGTAACTGGCCCTATGGTGAATATGCCCCATAACATGAGCGTTTGTAATGATTGTATGCAAAAAAGTTTTGATATGATGAATAATAGTAATTTTGATATCAACCAACTCTTGAATAATCCAAACATACAATTTCTAAATATGACTGATTTACAAAATATGAGTCGCCCAAAAGTAAAGCCTGCAAAAAAGAAAAAGGTCAAAGAGGAAGACTCCGACAAAGAGCCAGAGCTTGATATTCGCAACATTCCTGCGCCACATAAAATCAAAGCTCAATTGGATGATTTTATCATTGGTCAAAACCACGCTAAGAAAGCAATTGCTGTAGCTGTATATAATCACTATAAGCGTGTTGCAACAGATACGATGGATGACATTGAGATTGAAAAGTCTAATATGCTCATGATTGGACCTACTGGTTCCGGGAAAACCTATCTTGTAAAAACTTTGGCAAAATTATTAGATGTACCGCTTGCAATTACTGATGCAACTTCTTTGACAGAGGCAGGTTACATCGGTGATGACATCGAAAGTGTAGTTTCCAAGTTATTAGCTGCTGCTGATAATGATGTGGAAAAAGCAGAACGCGGAATTATCTTCATTGATGAAATTGATAAGATTGCGAAAAAGAAGAATTCTAGCCAAAGAGATGTGAGTGGTGAATCTGTTCAACAAGGTCTTCTTAAACTTTTAGAAGGAAGTGAAGTGGAAGTTCCTGTTGGTTCTAATAGCAAAAATGCTATGGTTCCACTAACTACTGTTAACACTAAAAATATTTTATTTATCTGTGGTGGTGCATTTCCAGATTTAGAGATTATTGTGAAAGAACGTCTTACAAAGACTGCTGCAATCGGTTTCAATTCAGAGCTAAAGGATAAGTACGATAATGACAAAAATATTTTAGATAAGGTCAGCATAGAAGATTTAAGAAAATTTGGTATGATTCCTGAGTTTATCGGAAGACTTCCTGTGATCTATTCCTTACAAGGTTTAGATGAAGACATGCTAGTAAAAATCTTAAAAGAACCAAAGAACGCTATTTTAAAACAATACCAAAAGCTATTGGCACTTGATGAGGTAAAGCTAGAGTTTAATGATGACTCTCTTCATGCGATTGCAAGAGCTGCCATTGAAAAAGGCACTGGTGCTCGTGCCCTTCGTTCTATCATCGAGGAATTTATGCTCGACATTATGTATGAAATTCCAAAAGATGATAATATCGGTTCTGTTACTATTACAAAAGAATACATCGAAAAGACAGGAGGTCCTATCATTTCTTTAAGAGGACAAAAAGCACTGGGAGTTAGCTAACTCCCAGTGCTTTTTTAATCAAGTAACTCTAGAAACATCTCTTCTGAAAGAATAGGAATCCCTAGCTCTTTCGCTTTTTTATTCTTTGAGGAGGATGATTCTAACTCATTATTAATCAAGTAATTTGTCTTCGCTGTCACACTTCCTGTTACTTTTCCTCCTTTACTTTCTATCAACGCTTTCATCTCTCTTCTATTTTGGAAATGGTGCACGCTTCCTGTAATGACAAATGTAACTCCCTCAAATATCTGTACATCTGCTTTTTCTTCAAGCGGTATGGTTAATTCTTCCAACAATCGCTGTAGCGAATCCACATGTTTTTCATAGGCAAAATAACTTGTAAAGGTCTCTGCTATCACCGCTCCAACTCCATCGATTCCCTCTAGCTCCTCTTTACTCGCATGAATAATCCTATGAATGTCATTGGCAAATTCTTTGCAAATCATCTTTGCATTTGCTAAGCCAATGTTTGGAATTCCTAAACTATATATTACTTTTGGCAAAGTTGTAGTTCTCGCTTGTTCTACACTCTTTTGCAGATTATCATAAGACTTTTCACCGAATCCTTCCATTGTCTTTATAGCTTCTTCATATTGTTCTAGATGAAACAAGTCTGCATATTCATGAATAAATCCCTTTTCTATGAATTTTTCAAGAGTTGCTTCTGATAATCCTTCGATATTCAATGCATCTCTTCCAACCATCAACACAAAAGATTTCACCCTTTTTGCCACACATTCTGGGTTTTCACAGTTTAAAGTCCTTGCATTGCCTTCTTGCTTTATACTAGTTTCTTGCCCACATGCTGGACATGATTGCGGTAATTCTAAATTTTTACTTCTGGTTAGATTTTCTGCAATTTGAGGAATGATCATATTTGCCTTATAGACGGTAATCCTATCACCGATTCCTAGTTCTAGTTCCTCTAACACACTAATGTTGTGGACACTTGCCCGACTCACCGTAGTTCCTTCTAGTTCTACTGGTTCGAAAATAGCAACTGGATTGATAAGACCTGTCCTTGATGGACTCCACTCCATCTCCAACAATGTCGTTTCTTTTATTTCATCGACCCATTTAAAGGCAATAGAATCTCTTGGAAACTTTGAAGTTTGTCCTAGAGATTTCCCATAAACAATATCATCATAGCATAATACTAACCCATCTGAAGGATATGGATTTTTTGTAATTTCTGATTCAAACCATCGAGTTTCTTCCTCTACTGTATCTTTTGTAACACATCGATATACTACCGTTTCAAATCCCTGTTCTTTCAACCATAGAAGTTGTTCTTCTCTTGATGTGTTCAATTGTTCTTCTCCAACATAAACGAGTTGGAATGCACAAAAACGAACACTTCTATTTGCTGTTATTTCGCTATTTAACTGCCGCACAGATCCACTACATAAGTTTCTCGGGTTTTTATATTTTGCTTCCTCATCCTCAATCTGTTCATTTATTTTCGCAAAATCATCGTAGCTGATTACTGCTTCACCTCTTAATACCAATTCCCCTTTATAGGGAATCTGAAGGGGTAAATTCACAAAGGTTTTCGCATTATTGGTGATAACCTCACCTATCTCTCCATTCCCTCTTGTTACTGCTTTTTGTAACCTGCCATTTTCATAAGATAGAACAATCGTCAAACCGTCCAATTTCCAGGATAGCACACATTTCTTATCGCCAGAAAACTCCTTCATTGCACTCACTTCTTTAGTTTTGTCCAAAGACAGCATAGGGGATGTATGTCTCTCTTTTGGCAATTCGCTGAGAACCTCGTATCCTACATTTACTGTTGGACTTGAAGCCATTATCACACCGCTTTCTTTTTCCAATGACTCCAACTCATCGTATAGTTTGTCATATTCAAAATTTGACATTATCTCTTGTGCTTCTTGATAATAGGCCTTTGCTGATTTATTCAGTATCTCAATTAATTCTTCCATTCTTGTTTTTTTCATATCTCTCATCTTAATACTCCATCTTATCTCTTTAATTGCAGAAGGGTTTCTAGCTCTTGCTGTTCGTATTCTGTAATCTCTCTATACGTTCCTTCTTTGATATTTCCCAACTCTAAATTCATGATTCTTACTCGTTTTAGAATTTTGACTTTATATCCAAGTGTTTCACACATCCTTCGAATCTGACGATTCAATCCTTGGGTTAAAATAATGGAAAATGTATAGGTTCCTAGCTTTTTAATCTTACAAGGTCGTGTCGTTTCATCTAGAACTATCTTCCCTTTCTCTTTCTTCTTTATACGAACCCCCGCTTCCATTGCCTTAAGAAATTCTCCTGTAATCTCTTTATCAACAGTAACTTTATACTCTTTTTCGTGCATATTTTTCGCTCGCATCATCGCCTGTATTAACTCACCATCGTTGGTCATAATTAATAGACCTTGTGAGTCCTTGTCTAACCTACCTGCATAGGTTACTCGCTTTGTGTAGTTTAGGTATCGAATGATATTCTTCTTCTCTCTCATATCTTCTGTACAGACAATCCCCACAGGCTTATTTACAAGTAAAATCACTTTTTTTTCTTTTCCACCGATTACTTTTTTACCAACCTTCACTTCTTGATGTTCTCCAACAGACATTCCCTTTTGGGCCACCACTCCATCAATTGTAACTTTTCCTTGCTCTATCAATTTATCTGCTTCTCTACGAGAGCAGATGCCAGCTTGACTTAAATATTTATTTAATCGAATCATCTCATTACTTCCTTTTTCTAGGATATCTCATCTATTCTACCACAATTCTTTCTTTTGTGGTAGAATAGATAGATAGAAATAACGGTTACGGAGGAATGACTTATGATTGCACTAAAACTACCCGAGGTAAAAGATAGTATGGAATCATTATTACTAAAAGATACATTCGATTCTTTTAATTTTATTGAAGGATCCATCACCACTTTTACGACATTTTCAATAGATGGAACGCTACAAAAGGATTATTTTGATGAAAAAGAAGGACTGCTCTCACATCCTACATGGAAACAAATAAGGACATACTGTCACACCCTTATCAAAGGCTCTAGACCTCCTCTTCGATTTAAATTTATTCTCGCTCTCTCCACCGAAAATACTGCTAAGCTTATGCAAAAGGAATTACCTCATATTAAGGTAGAAGATATTCAAGGATTTTACCTTAACTTTATATACGAGAACAAAGCCTTACACTGTTACACAGGATTTTCTTATAAAACTTTCCAATTAGATAAGTCAGCGGAAAAAGTATGGGATGAGATTGCTCCAAAATACTTAAAACAAAAGCAACTTGAGGTAGAAGTTTTATAATTGGTTTATAAATTTCATATTTTTATTAGCACTCTTATTAAAAGAGTGCTAATTTTCTATTGACATTTAAAATGACCAGTATTAATATAACAGATATGAGAAAAATTTATTAGATATGAAAAGGAGTTAATTATGGGAACAAAACATGGAACACTGTCTATTAACAGTGAAAATATTTTTCCAATTATAAAGAAATGGATGTATTCTGATCACGACATCTTCTTTCGTGAATTAATATCAAATGGTTGCGATGCCATTACTAAGCTAAAAAAGCTTGATATGATGGGTGAGTACGAGATTGCTGATGACTATAAGGCAAATATCAAAGTGATTGTAAATCCAACAGAAAAAACAATTAAGTTTATTGATACTGGTCTTGGAATGACTGCGGATGAAGTAGAAGAATATATCACGCAAATCGCTTTTTCTGGAGCAACTGAATTTTTAGACAAATATAAAGATAAGACAAATGAAGATCAAATCATCGGGCACTTCGGTCTTGGTTTCTATTCTTCATTTATGGTTGCGGAGCATGTACACATTGATACTTTATCTTATAAAGATGGTGCAACTGCAGTGCATTGGGAATGTGATGGTGGAACTGAATATGACTTATCTGATGGTTCTAAAGATACTATCGGTACTGAGATTACACTATTTTTAAATGAAGATAGTTTAGAGTTTGCTAATGAGTACCGTGCAAGAGAAATCATTGAAAAGTATTGTTCTTTTATGCCAACAGAAATCTTTCTAGAAAACGCAACGGCAGAACAAGCCTTTGAAACAATCCTTGAAGCAGATCTTTTAGAGACAGATGTAGTTGTAGAACACATTCACGAAGAAGCAAAAATGGAAGAGCAAGAAAATGAAAATGGAGAAAAAGAACTCGTTGAAGTATCTCCTGCTACAGATAAAGTAAAAATCAATAAGCGTCCTGTTTCACTAAGTGATACTACTCCACTTTGGACAAAACATCCAAACGAATGTGAAAAGGATGATTACATCGAGTTTTACCGAAAAGTATTTATGGATTATAAGGAACCACTTTTCTGGATCCACCTAAATATGGACTATCCATTTAACTTAAAGGGTATCTTATACTTCCCTAAGATTAATACAGAGTACGAATCAATTGAAGGTAAGATTAAATTATATAATAACCAGGTGTTTATTGCAGATAACATCAAAGAAGTAATCCCAGAATACTTACTACTTCTTAAAGGAGTGATTGATTGTCCTGATCTACCTCTTAATGTCTCTAGAAGTGCATTACAAAATGATGGTTTTGTCAATAAAATCTCTGAATACATTTCTAAGAAGGTTGCAGACAAACTTTCTGGAATGTGCAAAACTGATAGAGAGTCCTATGAGAAATACTGGGATGATATCAGTCCATTCATCAAGTTTGGTTGTTTAAAAGACAATAAATTCTGCGATAAAATGAGTGATTATATTCTATTCAAAAACTTGGATCATGACTACTTAACACTGAAAGATTACGTTGAGAAAATTGGTGGAACACTAACAAGCGAGAAATCAGAAGACACAGAGAAAGAAATAGAAAAATCTTCTATTTACTATGCAACTGATGAGCAACAACAAAGTCAATACATCAACCTGTTCAAATCGCAAAACATGGATGCTGTTATCTTAACTCACAATATAGATACACCGTTTATTTCTCAATTAGAGCAACGAAATGAAAGCATCAAATTCGAGCGAATTGATGGAGACTTAACTTCTACATTTAAAGAAGATTTATCTGAAGAAGATAGCAAGTCACTTGAAGAGACAAGTGTTGCTTTATCAGAACTTTTCAAAAAAGTACTAGTAAAAGAAAAGTTAGAAGTTAAAGTTGAGAAACTTAAAGCTGACAATATCGCTTCTATGATGACATCTTCCGAGCAATCGCGCCGTATGCAAGATATGATGAAGCAATATGCTATGATGGGAATGGATCCTTCAATGTTTGGGGAAGAAATGACTTTAGTACTAAACTCAAACCATAAACTTGTACAATATGTTGTTGAAAACAAAGAAGGTGAAACAACTGACTTAATCTGTAAACAATTATATGACCTTGCTATGATTGCAAACAAACCACTTAGTCCTGATGAAATGACTAATTTCATTGCTCGCAGTAATGAAATCATGTTAAGACTTGTGTAATAGAAACAGCGTTCTTATTATATAACAAAAGAGAGAAGAGCTTCTATACTATGTATAGAAGCTCTTCTCTCTTTTATTCTTTGTGGTCATTTTGTTCTTTAAAATACAAAAATGTAGACATAAACTTCACAATAAATTGTAAGCTATTGATTTCTTTTTCTGACCATACCCTTACATTCGTGCAATCATCCATTCCCAAGAACAGTTTCACAACATCCTTGTCCTTTTCTCTGATTTGTGCATGTAAAAAGGATTTGATATCCTGTTGTGCCATTAATTCATAAGCACCTTCCGCCTTAAGCACTGTCAAATCATTGCTATACATAATTCCATCTGAATTAGCATCATCAAAAAAGTCAATCAATGTCTCCTTTTCAATTCCTTGCAAATTCTGAATCTCTGGTCTGATTCCCTCTTTACACCATTCATAGGTATTGCTATAAGTTTTACCGTTGTCAAATGATTCAAAAATGTATGCTCTATCAGCATTGTACTGCTTTCCTATATATTGCAGTGATGCATTAATCGATGACTGGATATCTTTTGTTTCATAAAGTAGGTGAAAAATCATCGTAATTAACTCTGTATCCATATAAGAATTTGCAATACGATTTGCATTTTCAAGAATCGTACGATTCTTCATCGTTCCATCTAGTAAGCTCTTATCGTAAAATGTATAGCAATCTTTCCCTCTAAGCTTTGCTTGATATAATGCCTTGTCTGCTGCTTTATACAGTTCATCATATTTCGTTCCGTCCTCTGGAAATCTAGCAATTCCTATACTGCCTGAGATTTTATACTCTTTATTTTCACCTGAATACGTATGTTTGAAAGCATTTGCAATTCTTTCTGCCTTTCCTTTTATAATCTCCATACTCGATACGTTCTTAAGTAGGACTATAAATTCATCTCCACCTATTCGACCAACAATATCTGCATTTCTAAAGCACTCTTTTAACTTTGTTGCAACATCACTCAATACCAAATCGCCAAAATGGTGCCCCAGATTATCATTGATTGCTTTAAAATTGTCAATATCTATAATAAATAGGGCGTGATTCTTATCACTTCCGTCATGTATAATATTAGAAATCATAGTTTCAGCCGTAATTTTATTATAACAATTTGTTAACAAATCTGTTTTAGATTTGATTTCAAGAATTTTTTGTTCGTTAATATCAACTGCTTTCCCTACAATAATGGTCACTTCTTTTTTCCGGTTAACAACTGCTTGATATACCAATCTGTAGTATTTAGCTTGTTCATTTACTGGCATAAATCTAATATCAAAAGATTGATATATTCCCTTTTTCATATTCTCTGCAAATTGAATCAACTCATCTTCGTCCTCTTCATAGACGATACCTGCTTCAATCAGACCTTCTGGAAAGCGCATCTTACCTTCATTAACCCCAAAGAGTTCGCCACCCTTTCCATAAAATTGCATGAGTGAAGTACGAACATCAAGGACAAAAAACCATTCATCCGAAAGCCTTGCTACGATATTGAATAAAGCTTTATCAGATATATGATTCAGAAAATATGCATCAAAGACATCTTCTTCCGTTTCCCCTCCCGCTAACTGAGGCCGCAAGTCTCTTGTAAAACCTGCAACCATCACTTGATCCTCATCATTTTTTTCATCAATTCTGCATAGGGTAATCTCTGCTGGAATCTCTTCTCCATCCAAGTCACAATGTAACCATTTAAACTGAACATATCCTTTTTCAAAAGCTTTTTTGATGTATTTCGCTGATTCTTTACTACTCAATTCTCCATTTGGTTGATATTTTGGCGACAATTTTTCAAAATCATCCAAATACTGTTGTTCGTCTTTCAACCCGAATAATTCTACCGCCTTACGATTACACATCAAGTTATCTAATTCTTCATTCCAAAGATTCAAACACAGTGGGGTTGCATCTAATATCGCTTTAAATCGTTTGTTAAATCGTTCGGTTAACACTTGTACTTCATCAATGTCTGTTCTCTCTTTATGGATGCATAGTACCAATTTTTCTCCAAATTCATCTTGTGCGCTCAATTCCATCAATGTAACTTCCATCGGAATTAAAATTCCTTTCATATCACAGCACACCCACTCAAAAGTGCTTTCTTTATTTAAACGACATTCTCCTACCAAAGACTTCCATTTTTCTGCCGACCGACTACCATCTGGCTGTAATGCTGGGTATAGCCGTACATAGTATTCCATAAATTCATCTTGATCTACGCAGCCAAAGAGTTGTAACGCTTTTTCATTGCATAGCTCAATTCCATACTTGCTATTCATCACCATCATACTCAGCGGTAAATTGCAAAATATCGCACTCCAAAATTTTTTATTTAAATCTAATCGCTCAGAGACAAATTCTTCAAATGATTTTGTTTCTTCTCTTTTTCCTGTCGACATGTCTTACCCCTTCTATCTATTAAACTCTTTCATGCTTGCAAACACCTCTTCTTTAGAAGGCATTACTTTCAAAGCTCCTTTTTTTGTCGTGATTAATGAAGCCGCTGCATTTGCAAACTCTAACATATCATACAATTCTTTTTCACCCATATTATCGATTCCATTTTCAAGAATCGCATGCAACATACATCCACCAAATGTATCCCCTGCTCCTGTTGTCTCTATTGTATTGTCTCGTAGAAATGGCTTACACTCTACTTCAATACAGTCACCTCCCGTTTGTGGTTCATAAAACACTTTACTTCCATTTTTCCCCATAGTCGCACAAATCAAGGTAATATCATACTGTTCTTTTAGTTTAGAAATCCCTTTGTCTATATCTGTTTCCCCTGTCATAAATTCTATTTCATCATCTGAAATTTTCAAGATATCACATTTTCCCAATCCATAAGAAATCTTCTCTTTTGCATCTTCTAAGTTTGACCAAAGTGGTGGGCGCAAGTTCGGATCAAAAGAAATGAGTACCCCATTTTCTTTTGCAGTATCAATGGCAAATTTCGTAGCTTCTTCTACTCCACTAGCAGTCATTGACAAGGTTCCAAAGTGAAATATTTTTGTATCTTTCAATAATTTTTCATTTACTTCTCCTTTGTTCAACATCATATCTGCTCCTGGATTTCTATAAAAGCTAAAGCTTCGATCTCCATCAGCAGCAGTATGTACAAATGCCAATGTTGTAGGCACTTGCTCATCCATAACCAAATTATCTACATCGATTCCGACATCTTTTACTACTTCAGCCAATAATTTCCCAAAACTATCTTTCCCTACTTTTCCTATGAATGCAGTCTTTTTTTCTAACTTCTGTAACATGGCCAATAAATTACATGGCGCTCCTCCTGGATTTGCTTCAAATAAATTATTTCCTTGTTCACTCACTCCATTAGACGTAAAGTCAATCAATAGTTCTCCTAGTGCTACTACATCGTATTTTTTCATAATGCTAATGCTCCTTTTGCTAATTGATCTGCTCTTTCATTTAATTCTACCCCTGTATGGGCAGCTACTTTTGTAAAACGAATCGTTATTCGCTCTCTACTGTCTTTTATAAAACTTTGATACATCTGTGTACCTTCTTTGTTGGCTTTCCACTCGCCATTGGCCCATCTTGCTATTCCTTCGTAATCATGATATACGCGGATGCTTTTCGCATTCTTTTCAAGTGCCCATTGTATCGCTTTAATGCTCCCTAACACTTCTCCTGCAACATTATTCATAGTGACAAATCTCTCATCTTCACCTGCTCCTGAAAGTTCAAATTGATCCCCATTCCAAAGTATCGCACAACCATATGAATATCGTTTTTGCTCTTTTGCATAACTTCCATCTACATAGGCCAACACTTCTTCACTTGCTTTTTCTGCTTCTTTTAGTTCTGCTTCTCCTTCGATGAACAACTCCGCTTCTTCCAATGATGGAAAACTTTTATATATCGCTCCTGACACTCCATGAATCTGTGCTTTACACTCATCCCACGTTCGGTAGACTCCTGCAATTTTTCCTTTTTTCACTGCATAGAACTTCTTCCCCATTTATACATCCCCTTTAATCTCTTTGAATCGCCGTATTGATATAACTAATTTCTTCTGAAATCGTATTAGCTATCATATTACTTTCTTTTGCAGTCTCTGCCGTCTGATTAATGGCATTAGAAATCTCCTCGATATGAGTTAAAATCGCTTCTACATTCTCTACTTGTTGCCCCATAATCTGATCAATTGCATTTGTATTTTCTGCTGCCTTATTCGATAACTCTATCACATCTTTCATATTTTTCGCAGCTTCATTGATTAGTTTTGCTCCATTTTGTACTTCTTTCACTGCTGTATCTATCAGTATCCCACTGTCATTAGCCGCTTGAGAACTCTTACTTGCCAATGCCCGAACCTCTTCTGCTACTACAGCAAATCCTTTTCCTGCATCTCCGGCTCTTGCTGCCTCAATCGATGCATTAATTGCTAATATATTGGTCTGAAAAGCAATGTCCTCTATTCCTTTGATAATGGTAATAATCTTCTTACTAGACCGTTCTATCTCTAAAATTGATTCTACTACCAAACGCATTGTCTCATCGTTCTTTTCAAGTTTCTGTGCATTATCCATAGCAATTTTACTCGAATTCGTCGCTTTTTCTTTCGCTTCTTTAATTTCATCTGTCACATCTGCACCTTGTTCTATGAGTTGACCAATGATATCGGCTTGTTCGCTAGATGCACTTTTTAATGTATTGGCTATATTTAACATTTGGAAAGATGTGTCATTCAAGTTATTCGCCCGTACCCGTATCTGTTCAAACACACTTTCACGAGTCTTAACATGATTTTTGTTCTCCTTCATCTTGTCTTCAACTTCGCCTAATAATTCTTTCAAGCGTACCTCTTTTTTCGCAGCATTGCTTAGATGGTCAATTCCCCAAGCTAATAAAAAGTATAAAAAGAGTACACAAAGATTCACTCCACAAATTCCTCGTATTATAAACGGATAGGATAACCCTGAATACACCGTATCGGCAAATAACATTCCAGCTATCAATATCACATTGGTATACACCCATTGAATTACAATAGTCTTCTTATGATAATAGAGTGCATTTAGCGCTAATACTGCTGCTATCAGAGAAAAATCGGACCCTAATTCTCCACCAACCCAGCCAATCACTAGAACGATACTCAACTGAGCATAGGTTAATATGTACATCGCAGAGCGATTGCTCCCTCTTACTTTCACAGCTTGTGTCGTACCTACCAAAAGTGCAATTAATGAAAACGTCATAATTGCAACTGCGATTTCCCCTGTAATCACATATATTATCGAATATACAACTCCACCCGAAAATGCAGCAATCTGATTAACTGACAACAGTTTATTACTTGCCACTACTCCTATATTATCACTCATTATCTCACCTTCCTTATGACCATTATTTGAACTGTCAATCATTATTTCTACTGATAATTATAACACACTCTGCATCTGTACACAATCCGTATAGTTCACTACTTAAAAGAATGATAAAAGGCACTCATTTTTGCTTGAGTGCCTAGTCACTTATAAATACTTTTTCAATTCCTCTAAATTATGTTCTTCCATCTTCACTAACTCTTTCATCAATCCAAGAACCTCCCTATCTGCTGCATCTTCATACTCATGAAGCTTTTTAGTCCCTTCCACGATTCCCATGTTACTGCCCTTGATAATCATGTCTGCCAAGTGAGATTTTGACTTATTCGTAATTGTCTGCATGCTAATCATAAAATACGTCGTAATCCTTTCTAAGTCACCAATCCCTTTCTCATCGCACCCGTTTTGAGAAAGTAAATTTTTCGCTTTTTTGTTGATTTTCTTATACTCATTCAATTGACTATCGATCACTTGTTTGAATTCTTCACTTTCTATCATTGGAATAATTTGTTCCAATGTCTCAACTCCCATTTGCGAATTTTGGTACACATAATTTAAAACTTCTGCATTCTTATTCATTTCATCACCTCATTCTTTTTGATAGTATGTGTACTCTTCTCTTATTTATTCTTAAATTCTGATTTCCTCTATACTAACAGCATCTTATATGTTAAAATTTCAGTATAAAAGTAACTCTATCGTTACCCGAAAACCAATAATCATTACTAAGGAAATATATTTATGATAAAAGAATTTTTAATCGTTTTATTTAATATTGTATTTTTCATCAACAATCTATTTTATATTGAATTAATCGAAGGGATTTTTGATATTAAAAGCAAAAAAAGTAAAATATTTTTATTCAGTCTGGGAAGTAGCCTTATCGGCACTATTATGCTTGTCTTTTTTGGCAGTATGTCCGCCCTCGGTTATGGCATTATGCTAATTGTATATTTTACCACTGTCATGAACTTTTACAAGAATCAAAACTTCATTGCAAAACTGGCTTGTGTATTACATTTTAATATTCATATCATGATTGCTAGAGCTATGATTGCGGCATCTTTTTCATATTTTTTCGATCAATCGATTTATGAATTATGTGCAAATGAAAATACATTTTGGCTGATACTTATTTGCACCTCTGCATTAAATGCATTGATTACCGTCTCTCTCCTAAAATTGATTCCTTATAAATTTTTGCGAATCATAGGGCAGCGGACTGACCAACTTCTACTCTACATCGCTCTCTTAGTTGTTGGTAATATCTATTTGATTGCAAATGGCAACGTCTATATACACGATATTGATTATCCTTGGTTACAATTGCATCAATTTATAGCAGCCCTCTGCTGGCTACTTACCACTTATGTAGGAATTTTTATGCTAGTAGGCTATGACATTCTTCGTGAACACAGAGAAACTCTGGAAAAAGACATTATTTATAAACAGGTTTTAGAATCGCAGTCTTTAGCCATTATTGAGCTTAATTGCACAAAAAACAAAGTTTCACGTTTCATCAAAAGAGGGCGAAAGGTATCTGTACCCAATGTGTCTTATACGGAATATGTAAATTTACGCTTAAAAGAATTTGTCCATCCAAAAGATTTAGATATGGTTTCCTATCACATTTCTAGTGAGAATATAATCAACAATTACAAGAAAGGATGTAAATTACTTTCTTTAGAGGCTCGTACCTTACTTTCCGATTCAACAATACGTTGGGCAAGATACTCTATCACTTCAAAATTAGACCTTGAAAGTGATGATATTGTCGCTATTATTACTGTAACAGATGATATTCACGACTCAAAAACAAATGCCATTGAACTGCTATATAAATCTCAAACAGATCCTCTAGTTGGTGCTTACAATAAAAAAACAACGGAATTACTTATTAAAAACCATCTTGCTGAAAACAGAAGTGGTTCACTATTGATGATCGATTTGGATAACTTCAAAAGCATAAATGACAATTTTGGCCACTCTTTTGGCGATGAAGTATTGATTGAAGTTCATGAAAAAATCGCAACACACTTTCGATCTGATGATATCGTAGGTAGAGTAGGAGGCGACGAGTTTATAACCTTTTACAAAAACCACTTAAGCGAGGAAGCTATCCGCAAGAAAGCCGAAGCAATCTGTTCACACATTAATAAAACATATCACCAAGATGGTATCTCTGTAGAGATTTCATGTAGCATAGGAATTGCTCTAGCACCAGAACATGGACATACTTTTGATACTCTTTACCAAAATGCAGACATTGCAATGTATACCTGTAAAAAAAGTACCAAAAATGGATATTCTATATTTTCTCCTTAATAATTAATAAGAGCGTAGGCATTTCTCACCTACGCTCTTATTAATTATAATCTTTCTTGAATCATTTTTTTTGCTTCTTCTACCTTGATTAACTTACCATATGACACTACCTTACTATCAATTACAAGTGCTGGTGTCTGCATTACTCCATACTTTGAAATTTCTGCCATATCTCCGATATTAAGCACTTCATCGCTTAATCCTAATTCACTCACTGCTGTTTTTACATTTTCAAAGGTTTCAGAACTCTTTTTGCAACAAGCTCCTAATACGATATATTTTGCATTCTCAATATCTCCGATTGCACATTGTCCTCCACAGCTACATGTTCCTGTTACAACTTCTTCTTTTTCTTCTTTCTTTCCAAATCCAAATAATCCCATTACGTTATCCTCCATTTTATTATTTATTTTCTTTACTCTCTTTATAAAAACGATGGCCTCCAGATAGATTATA
>CAYJGW010000001.1:0-125350 GCA_964369425.1 uncultured Lachnospiraceae bacterium | reverse complement strand
TATGGTCTTCTCTCTCCTTGTGGGCGATCTCCATATGGTCTTCTCTCTCCTTGTGGACGATCTCCTTGTGGACGGTCTCCGTATGGTCTTCTCTCTCCTTGTGGACGATCTCCGTATGGTCTGTTCTGATTATTTCTTCGTTGCTGATTGTTAGATTGCCCTTCTCTTGGTCCATTGTTTTTTGAGTTCTGCGGATTAAACACGCGTACTACTCTTTTCTTTTTTTGATCATTATCATCGTTTTGTATTTCTTTCTTCTCGTCTATTTTAGACACCTCAACTTTCTTTTGTTCTACGTTTTTCACTCTAGTTTCTGTCGTTCCCGAAAAGTGATTTTTAACCATTTTCACTTGATCATCTTCCAATGAACTCATGTGGCTTTTTGCTTCAATCCCTTTATTTTTCAGCAATTCCAAAACTTCTTTATTTGATTTGTTAATTTCTTTTGCTATTTCATGTATTCGTAATTTTGACATCTACTGTCCTCCCTGTGCAATCTTCTATTTGCAAAAGTGAATCTACTATTCACCTTTTTCCTTATAATTTAAGTGAGTGCGAACTCCAGTTGCAAAACCACCGTCTAAGACAGCTAATGTTGCTCGGAATTCCTTTCCTATCGTATGCCCAAGAATCTCTCTAGTCCCGTAATATGTATACGGCACTTGATAAAATTCACACATATTAGTAAATTTCTTTTTTGTGTTATTAGATGCATCTTCTGCTATAATCACAAAATATGCTCCACCTGTCTTTACTTCATTCTCGGTTGCATACTCTCCACTTGCAATCTTGCCCGCCTTCATTGCAATTCCAAGCAGGGATAACAATTTATTATTGGTCAATATGCTCCATCTCCTTTTTCAACTGTTGATACACCTCTTCTGGTATTCCCATCTTAAACGACCGCTCTAGTCCTTTTGTCTTAATTGCTTGTTCTAAACATTCTTTTGTGTTACACACATAAGCTCCACGTCCGTTTTTTTTACCAGTGCTATCAAGCATAAAATCTCCTTCTTGTGTTCTAATCACTCGAATCATCTCTTTCTTATGCTTCATTTCTAGACAACCCACGCATTTTCGCATCGGTATTTTCTTATTCTTCAACATCCGTAAAGTCCTCATCAAATACTACATCTTCAAATTCGTCCTCATACTCTAATGTAAATGTATCTTCTGTATACTCTTCTTGTGTATCTTCTTCCATAAGTTCCAAATAGTTTTCTGGAAGTTCTCCTGATTCTATAGCCTGACTTTCGCTCTTAATATCTATCTTGTATCCTGTCAGTCTTGCTGCTAATCTCGCATTTTGCCCTTCCTTACCAATTGCTAGGGATAGTTGATAATCTGGTACTATGACACTAGCCGTTTTTTCGTCTGGATCTGCCAAAACAGAGATTACTTTTGCTGGACTTAGCGAGTTTTCAATTAAAACAGCTGGGTTATCACTCCAATTAATGATATCGATCTTTTCACCACGCAACTCATTTACAATCGAATTAACACGAACCCCATTCATACCAACACAAGCTCCAACTGGATCCACATCTTCATCGTTCGACCATACTGCAATCTTTGTTCTTGAACCTGCTTCTCTTGAAATACTCTTAATCTCCACAATTCCATCTTTCACTTCTGTCACTTCTGCTTCAAATAGTCGTTTTACCAATTCTGGATGTGTTCTAGACACTAAGATTTTTGGACCTTTTGTCGTATTTTTCACTTCGACTACATAAAGCTTAATACGCTCTGTCGGCTTAAAATGCTCATTTTTCACCTGCTCATTTTCCGTCAGCATTGCATCTGCTTTTCCTAAGTCAATACTGATATTTCTTCCGATATATCTTTGTACAATTCCTGTTACAATATCTTTTTCTTTCTCAAAATATTGATCATATACTACTTTGCGTTCTTCTTCTCTAATCTTCTGTAAGATTAAGTTCTTAGCATTTTGCGTTGCAATACGTCCAAACTCTTTTGATTCTACTGGGATACGAACAATGTCCCCTATATCATATCTAGAATCAATCATTTTTGCTTGTGCTAAACTGATTTCTAACACATCATCTTCTACCTCTTCTACCACTTCTTTCTCTGCATATACCTCATATGCACATGTAGAATAGTCCATCTCCACTTTAATGTTATCTGCCTTCCCAAAGTGATTTTTACAGGCATTCATTAATGAATTTTCAATTGCCTCTAGCATCGTCTCCTTACTGATGTCTTTTTCTTTTTCTAAAATAGTTAATGCTTCTAATAATTCTGTATTTGCCTTACCCATCTAAAATTCCTCCTATATATATTAAACTCTGTATCTTACCATTCAAAATATTCACGAATAAGTGCTACATCGCTTTTTTGAAATTCTCTTTCTCCGCCTTCTTCTTCTATTTTTATCACGTCGTTATCGTATTCTTTCAAGAGCCCTACAAACTCTTTCTTTTTATCTATTGCTCTGTACGTTCTAATCTCTACTTGCTTTTCTAAATTTCGCTTGAAATCTTTGTCTTTCTTTATTGCTCTTCCAAGCCCTGGTGAGCTAACCTCAAAAATATAAGCATCTTCAATATAATCTTTATCATCTAGTAATAAAGAAAATGCTCTGCTAACCACTTCACAGTCATCGACAGCAATTCCTCCCGGTTTATCAATGTATGCTCTCAAGTACCAAGTTCCACCTTCCTTGACATATTCCACATCGACTAGTTCAAAACCGTATTCTGTTACAATTGGAAGCAATAATTCTTCCGTTTTTTGTTCATAGTTTTCTTTTTTTGACAACGTTTGACATCCTTTCTCTAGATACCAACAAATAAGAGTGAACTTTCGTTCACTCTTTTCTGTCGGCCTGTATACTTTCTGTCATACTAACACACTTTCTCTTAAAAAGCAAGCATTTTATGCATGATTCTTCGCTACCTCTATATTTGTTGAAACATAGTCTGAGTATATGCTTTGATATCATTAGGATTAATCATGTTATATTTTTCTTTAACACTATCAAAGTACTTTCCAATTTCTTCCCTGCTTATAATTCTATCAGATAGCTCGGTTTCTGGAAGTTTCCCTCTAGCCAATAACCATGGCGTTTCAGAATGTGTGAATTTCTCTAGTACCTTTCCACTATAACAACAAATATGTTTAACTACACTTTCAAAAATAGATTTTTCTGATAATGATAATATCGCATCATCAATTTCATCATTATAAACAATAGGGTCAAATTTATAATCTCTATATCTGAAATAAATATCAGGATACACTGGCCCATGCACCCAAGCCTGACACTCTTCCGAAAACAGATAGGTTTTGTAAAACGAAAAATAAAATCCCTGAATATAGTAAAGTGCTTTTTGAAGTGCTAACGGAGTGATATCCTCGCACTGATTCAATAAAAATTTAATAGCTAAATCAATTTTACTGCTATCACATTTCTGCAAGGTGTAATTATTATGGTACTTCTTCCTCTCTATTTGCGATCTTAGTTAAACAGTTTAGGGCGTCACAAGTGTAGTTTTATTCAGTACATTCCACTTACCACTGTCAATAGACATGAAGAATGATTACACCCTATACTTTGTACCACTGGTATCCCTCTTTGCTAGTCGCAATCTATTCAGCGATACTTCCTTTTCTTTGAACATGATTTTCTCATCGCTTCCTTCTACGAAGGTATGCACCGCTTCGATTCCATCTTTTCTCATTAACTTCATTCCGCGCACACCGATAGCCGCCTTTTTCTTTACTGAGATTTCTTCACTTTTTATGCGAAGGAAGTATCCACTGTAAGATTGGAATACTACATTTGTATTTGGTGTAATCAAACCTACATGCACTACTTGATCCTCTTCTTGAAGTTTGGTAGCTACGATTGTTTTTCTTTCCACTACAAATTCACTACCATCTACTTGCTTTATCATTCCACTGTTTGTTACAAATAATAAATTCCCAAGTAGTAGTTGTCTCGAATCACAGATAAATGTAATCTCTTCTTCCATATTCGCATAATTACTAATATTGTCAATTGGAATTCCTTTTTCTCTAAATTTTCCAAATGGTAAATCCAACACTTTTATCTGATGCAGTTTCCCTATGTTCGTAAAGAGACAGATTTTCCCTGTGTTGACACAAGGGATTACATATTTATTTTCTGCATTAGCAGCCTCTTTATTTCTCTCATATGTAGAAACATCGACTGTTCTTCCATAACCAAATTTATCTAATAAAAATACTACCTCTTGCTCTTCTATTTTCTTTTCTTCGAACACGACCTCTTGGGCATTTTCTATAACAGTTTTTCTTTTCTTTCCGAATGCTTTTTTATAAGAATCCAGTTCATCAATGATTACTTGAGCCATTACCTCGTAGTCATTTAAAATCGATTCATACCTCGTAATCTTAGCCAATGTCTCTTCGTATTCTTTTTGCAACGCAAGGATTTCTAAGCCAATTAATTTATAGAGGCGCATCTCAAGAATTGCTGTAGCTTGTCTTTCTGTAAATCGAAGCAGTGCTGCCATTTTTTCTGAAGTCTTGGATTTGAATTTAATCCCTTCTGTCGTCCCATTAATCAAGCATTCTTTCGCCTCTTTAATGGATTGGCTACCTCTTAATATTTCAATAATCAAATCAATGACATCACAAGCCTTTATCAATCCTTCTTGGACTTCTTTTTTATCCAATTCTTTTGCAAGTAAGGTCTGATATTTTCTTGTAGTTAAATCGAATTGAAAGTCCACATTGTGCTCGATAATTTTCTTTACACCCATGGTTTCTGGTCTTCCATCTGCTACAGCAAGCATATTAACACCAAAGGTATCTTCTAGTCGCGTTTTTTTGTAAAGCATATTTTTCAGATTCTCTACGTCCGCACCTTTACGAAGCTCTAGAACAATGCGAATCCCATCTTTGGAAGATTGATTCGAGATGTCTATAATATCATTGGTCACTTTATTCTCTACAAGATTAGCTACATCGTTTAAGAATCTCCCAATTCCTGCCCCAATCATGGTATATGGAATTTCACTAATAACCAACTTATGCTTTCCACCTTTTCCTTCTTCTAACTCTACTTTTCCACGAACTTTTAATTTTCCGCTACCCGTCTCATAGATATCATATAGGGCATCTTTATTTACTACCAGTCCTCCAGTTGGAAAGTCTGGTCCTTTGATATATTTTAGTAGTTGTTGCGTCGTAATTTCATTGTTTTTTATATATGCTTTTACTGCGTCTATTACCTCATTAAGGTTATGAGTTGGTATACTAGTAGCCATTCCTACCGCAATACCTTCCGTTCCATTTACCAGTAGATTTGGAATACGAACTGGTAGCACAGAAGGTTCTTTTTCTGTCTCGTCAAAGTTTGGCAAAAAGTCTACTACATCTTTATCCAAATCTGAGAGGAACACTTCTTGGGTAATCTTTGCAAGACGTGCTTCTGTATAACGCATTGCCGCTGCACCATCCCCCTCGATGGAACCAAAGTTTCCATGACCATCCACAAGTGGTGCACCTTTTTTGAAATCTTGAGACATTACAACTAACGCTTCATAGATAGAACTATCGCCATGAGGATGGTATTTCCCCATCGTATCACCTACAATACGGGCACATTTTCTATAGGGCTTATCATACCGAATCCCCAGTTCATACATATCATATAAAGTTCTTCTTTGAACTGGTTTTAATCCATCTCTCACATCCGGAAGTGCACGAGCAATGATTACACTCATTGCATAATCGATATAGGATTTTTTCATTAATTCAGAATATTCCGTTCTAATAATCTGTGTTTCTTGCATCTTTCTTTTTCCTCCTAGATATCAAGCTGTGCTTCCACTGCATTTTCATAGATGAAATTACGTCTTGGTGGTACTTCCGTTCCCATTAACATCTCCGTTACACTGGATGCCATTCTTGCATCTTCTATTTCAACTAATTTTAGCATTCGTGTCTCTGGGTTTAGTGTTGTATCCCACAATTGCCCAGCATCCATCTCTCCAAGTCCTTTATAACGCTGTAGCATAAAGGAATCCTTTTGGCGCTTTCTATATTTTTCTAATGCCTTATCATCATATAGATACTCTTCTTTACCTTTTTTAGGCATTGCTTTATAAAGTGGAGGCATCGCTACATAGACATGTCCCTCATATATCAGTTCTGGCATAAAACGATAAAACAACGTAAGGAGCAATGTAGAAATATGGGCTCCATCAACGTCTGCATCGGCCATAATAATGATTTTGTCATATCGTAATTTTGTAATGTCAAAATCATTCCCATACCCTTCTGAAAATCCACAACCAAAGGTATTAATCATGGTTTTGATCTCTGCATTTGCTAATACTTTATCAATCGTTGCCTTTTCTACATTTAAAATCTTTCCGCGAATCGGAAGAATTGCCTGATACATTCTGTTTCTGGCAGTTTTTGCTGAACCGCCTGCTGAATCTCCCTCAACGATAAATAATTCGCACTGACTTGGGTCTCGGGATTCGCAATTAGCTAACTTTCCATTACTGTCAAAAGAGAACTTTTGCTTTATCAAAAGATTGGTTTTTGCCTTTTCTTCTGATTTTCTAATCTTTGCTGATTTCTCAGCACAAGATAAAACTTTTTTCAACACATCTAGATTACGGTCAAAATATCTTGTAATTTCATCATTTGTCACTTTTCCTGTAGCTTTTGTAGCATCTTGATTGTCTAGCTTTGTCTTTGTCTGTCCTTCAAATCTAGGATCTGGGTGCTTCAAACATACAATTGCAGTCATTCCATTGCGAATGTCTGCCCCTGTGAAGTTAGAATCTTTTTCCTTCAAAACCCCAATTTCTCTTGCATACTGGTTGAGCACTGAAGTGAATGTAGTCTTAAACCCTGTTAAATGGGTTCCACCTTCAGAGTTATAAATATTGTTACAAAAACCAAGTACATTCTCATGAAATTCATTTACGTATTGGAAAGCTACTTCCACTGTAATTCCATCTACTTCATTCTTAAAGTAGATAGGTTCATGAATCGCTTCTTTTTTCCCGTTTAGATCCTTGATAAATCCTATGATTCCATCTGGCTCATAATAGGTGATTTTTTCTACTTCTGCTTTTCTTCTATCTTCAAAGCAAATGGTCAGATTCGGATTGAGGTACGCCGTTTCATGAAGCCTACTCTTAATTTCTTCCGCTCTGAATTTAGTTTTTTCAAAAATAGTATCATCGGGCAAAAAATTCACTTTAGTTCCAGTATTTTTCGTTCTTCCTATCACTGGCAATAGTCCGTCTACTAAATCCACCACCGGATTTCCACGTTCATATCTGTCGTGATGAATTCCACCTTCCCTACTGATTTTTACGTCCATATATATAGAAAGGGCATTCACGACAGAAGATCCCACTCCATGCAATCCACCACTTGTCTTATATGCAGAGTCATCAAACTTCCCTCCAGCATGAAGCGTTGTATATACAAGTCGTGCCGCTGAGATTCCTTTTTGGTGCATTCCTACTGGCACCCCTCTCCCATTATCTTTCACTGTGGCGGATCCATCTTTTTCTAAAATCACATCAATCTTTGTACAAAACCCTGCAAGATGCTCATCTACTGCATTGTCTACAATCTCATATATCAGGTGGTTCAGCCCTTTTGTGGACACACTTCCTATGTACATCCCTGGTCGCTTTCTCACCGCTTCCAGCCCCTCCAACACTGAAATACTATCTGCATTATACGTATTTTTTGCTGCCATTTACATACCCTTTCTCGTTTCTTACATTCTTTCTCATTGAAGATAATACCACAAACACAAAAAATCTACAAGATAGTTCACTTTTGGATTACCTGATCTAGTATTTCACCTAATACTTCCATGAGATTTCTAGCCTCTTCCACTGTATTTGTCTGGGCGCCTGCTTCTATCAACAAGCTTTTAGGTGCAAGATGCAGGTTGTACCGATAACTTTTTAAATATAATTTCCTTGTTAATCCAGGATACATCTCATTCGCCATCACCTGCATTTGAAAGGAAAACGCTAAATTAGCTTGCAGATTAGGATTTGGTAAATAGGTAATATCCCCTGTAGTCACACTGCGACTTACACCATTAAAAAACATCACTTGTGCGGTTTGCTTTCCATTAACCTCTGTCACCAAATGTGTGCTTTCATTGACTCCATCCCTATGTAAATCAATCACAATTTCAATATCAGGATTTTCTTGCAAAATCTGAGCTACCTCTACCTCTGCTAATTCATAAGCACTACTTCTATCTAATTGCCCATTGATTAGATCATAGACCCCCGGATGATGAATGGTTTCAATACCGTACTGCTCTTCTAGAACCTGTGCTAGATACGCTCCCATCCCCACTATACTCGTATTTGGATCACCTGGGATAGAATCTAAAAATGCCTCCTGAGAATGGGTATGAAATATTAAAACTTGTGGATTTTTGGACTCCTTAGTAAGCGTCATATCAGTCCCTAGTAACGTGTCGATATTGAATTTCGCTTGATCTATCGATGTTGTACTATCTACTATGTAGTATTGACTAATCAAATGATCTACATTTCTAAGCGCCTCTACATCCAATGTAGGCTGTACTACTTCTCTTGAGCTTTTTTCTACCGGAATCTCCTCTCCTATTAAATTCCCATTTTCATCAATCACGTTTTCATCGTTTGCCTCCGCTGCTAAAATCATCTCATATGTAGCGCTATCCTCAAACTCATTTAACTCTTCATTTGAATACACTTCAACAAAGAGTCCTGGAACTAGACCAAACATTGCATCCACCAACCTATCATTAAAAGATAACTCCCCTTGTTTTGTCATATGTAGATTGGGAACAAACAGTACCTCCATCTGTTCCTCAATTAAATGTAAGCCTTCCTGTTGCCACGAAAAGCTTGTTTCTTCTTTAGAATTTATCATGGTATACCCCACTATAATAGATACGATTACCAATATCATTAGCATCATTCCCTTTTTCTTTTCTGAATTAAGTATTCTGCTCATCGTTCACCTCGCTTTTGACCATTTTGGAACACAGCATTTAAACTTTCTGATATAGTATAGCTCATACGCTTCATTGTCTCATCAATATCTTTAGGAGTAACAAACATACCATTTAGATGAGGAGCTATTAATTCTTTGATTAATTCATACTTTTCAACTTCTGTATATCTTCCCAAAACTTTCGCCGTTCCTTCTAATGCTTTCGACTGCTCCATGGCATAAATAAAATTCTCCATCGTATCATTTACAATTGTTGCCGCATCTACTACTGTAGGCACCCCTATCCCTATAACTGGTATCCCTATCGTTTCCTCATTAATTCCACGTCTATGATTTCCTACACCCGAACCTGGGTGTACACCTGTATCCGCAATTTGAATCGTACGATTCAATCTCTTACTATTTCTCGCCGCTAATGCATCTACAACAATTGCACAATCCGGTTTCGTTTCCTCTACTACACCTTTTATTATTTCAACAGTTTCCATTCCAGTCTGTCCCATCACACCTGGAATCAACGCACTTACTAGATAAATGTGATTCTTCCCCATTGCATACTTTCCATACTCTTTAACAATATGCCTTGTTACACATACATTGTTCACTACAAAAGGCCCAAGTGCATCAGGTGTCACTTCACGATTACCTAACCCGACAATCAACACTGCTAACTCATCTTTTTTGGGAAGTAATCGTTTAATTTCATTTGCAATTATAGCTGAAACCTCCCCATGATACGCTTCATCAGGAGCACTTAAATTGGGTGCTTCAATAGTAATATATGTCCCAACTGGTTTTTTCATAACCTTAGCACCTTTTTCCGTCTCTATCTTAACTGTAGTAATTTTAATCTCTAACTCTTCTAGTTCCTTTTCTTCCAATAAAACGCCACTAACCTCTACATTATCTGACTCAAATCTCTCCTTTTCCTCTAACGCCAAATCTGTTCGAATATTATACTTTTCAATCATTCTGCTTCCTCCTTTCAATTTTCTTGAAGTAGTATTTACAAAAAATAGAAAAATATGTATTGACAACCACTAGTTAATATCATAAAATTAGATAGTATGTTTCGTTAGAACGTTCCGTGTCCGGATCTAACGCTACTATTAATCAATAATCAAGAATTTTTTGGAGGTGCGCAATGGCTAATATTAAATCTGCTAAGAAAAGAATCTTAGTTAACGAAACTAAAGCTGCTAGAAATAAAGCAATCAAATCTAAGGTAAAGACAGCAATCAAGAAAGTTGATGCTGCAGTAACTGCTAAAGAAGTAGATTCAGCAAAAGAATTACTTAAAGCTGCAATTTCTGAAATCAACAAAGCTGCAAGCAAAGGTGTATACCATAAGAAGACTGCTTCTAGAAAGATTTCACGTTTAACTCTAGCTGTTAATTCAATCGCTTAATTTCATTTTCGAACCGTCAACGAAAACTGAAATTCATAAACAATTGAACATCAGCAATCAAAAAACACGCTATCGAATTTATCGATAGCGTGTTTTTTGATTGCAACTCTTAAATAAATATATATTTCAATATAAAGAGAATCGCCAATATATACATCAGCACACTTAACTTCTTCTCCTTGATACGACCTGAAAAAATATTAATAGCCGCAAATGAGATAACTCCCATTGCAATCCCCTCAGATATACTGTAAAAAAACGGCATCGCTATAATACAGATAAAGCATGGGATTGCTTCAGAATAATCAGTAAAATCAATTTCCACCACATTCGTGAGCATATAGAATCCGACGATTATCAATGCTGGGGCTGTAGCAAATGATGGGATTGCTAAGAAAATCGGTGACAGTAATAGTGATAATCCAAACAATATCGCTGTTGTAAGAGCCGTAAGCCCTGTTCTTCCACCTTCTGATACACCTGCTGCACTCTCTACATAAGTCGTAGTCGTAGATGTTCCAAGGGCTGCTCCTGCTGTGGTAGCAATTGCATCAGCCATTAAAGCACCTTTGATCTTTGGTAGTTTTCCATCCTTATCTAACATTTTTGCTTTTGTAGAAACACCGATTAGAGTTCCTAGCGTATCAAATAGATCTACAAATAAGAAAGAAAATACAATCAGTACAAAATTCATAGACAACAGTCCCGAAAAATCCATCTTCATAAACACAGGGGATAAACTAGGTATTGTAAATCCTACCGAAAAATCAGGCAATAAACTAAAGAACCCAATTTCAGAATTCGGAACATATATGCCTCCCATTTGACAACCAATACCTAGCCCCCAAGTAATTAAAATACCCCATAGGATATTACCTTTCACATTTTTCACCACCATGATTCCTGTGATGATGACTCCAATAATCGCTAGTAGAACTGTAATCCCTACATCGTTAAAGCTACCTGCTACTGCACTTGAAGCATTAAACCCTTCCAGTGTAAATAATTCTACCAATGTTGCTCCACCGATTACGATTTTCGCGTTTTGAAAACCAATAAATGCAATAAATAAACCAATCCCTACACTCACTGCTGCCTTTAAACTCTGCGGTATTGCATTAAAAATTGCTTCTCGCACATTTGTCACAGATAATATAATAAAGATAAGTCCTTCAACAAATACAGCTGCTAATGCTGTTTCCCAAGAATATCCCATTCCAAGAACTACAGTATAAGCAAAAAAAGCATTCAACCCCATTCCCGGTGCTAGGGCAAATGGGTAGTTTGAAAATAGCGCCATCAACACTGTTCCAATAAATGCTGCAAGTGCTGTCGCTGTAAACACAGCCCCCCTATCCATTCCTGCTTCAGACAAGATATTTGGGTTAACTGCTAGGATATACGCCATAGTCATAAAAGTTGTTATACCTGCAATAATCTCTGTCTTCACATCCGTTTTGTTCTCTCGTAACTTAAAGAATTTTTCTAACATTCCTCTTCTCCTTTCAATAGTTGGTTTTATCTCCTGTACCATTCTATCAAAAAATTAAAGGATTGTAAAATTTTTCTTAAATTTATATTTCTACCGACAAATACCGTTCCCCAGTATCTGGTAAAATTACTACTATTTTTTTCCCACGATAGCTTGGGGTTTTTCCAACTTCTATGGCAGCCGCTAATGCTGCACCCGATGAAATCCCCACCAATACACCTTCCTCTTTTGCAAATTTTTTCATCATTTCTTTTGCTTTAGATGAGGAAATTTTTATAATCGAATCGTAAATCTCTGTATTTAGTATAGAAGGAACAAAACCTGCACCTATCCCCATGATACCATGTGGACCCGCTGCCTCCCCTGAAAGCACTGGAGATTCCTCTGGCTCCACCGCAATCACTTCTACCAAAGGATTCTGTTCCTTTAAATATTCTCCGACTCCACTTATAGTCCCACCAGTTCCTACACCAGCTATAAGAACATCCACTTCGCCTTTTGTGTCGTCCCATATTTCTGGACCTGTAGTCATCTTGTGCGCTTCTTTGTTCGATAAATTTTCAAATTGTTTCATTTGTACAGAATGTTCGATCGTTTCATTTAATTCATTCGCTTTTTCAATTGCCCCTTTCATTCCTTTTTTCCCATCTGTCAGAACAATTCGTGCGCCATATCTCTCCAGCAAACGCCTTCTCTCGACACTCATCGTCTCTGGCATAGTAAATATTGTCTGATATCCTTTGCTAGCTGCTATACTAGCTAAACCAATCCCTGTATTCCCACTGGTAGCCTCAATGATGGTTGCTCCCTCTTTTAATACACCTTCTTTTTCCGCCCTTTCAATCATATATAATGCAGCCCTATCTTTGACACTCCCTGCTGGATTGAAGTATTCTAGCTTTGTATACAAGGTAACATCTAACTCCTCCGATAAAGAAAATCTTGAAACCTCTAGCAATGGAGTTCTTCCAATCAAATCACTTAATTCTTTGTAAATCATAGTTTTCTCCTTTCTTTTCTCTCTATGATACTAGTTAATTTTATCGAATATTGTCGTTTTAAGCAAGTAATCTTTGTATAAAATATATGAAATAAAAGAGTAATTATTATTGACAATTCTTAATAAACGTGATACTCTTAACGAGGTACAAAAATTGTACTTACAATTCACAAGATTTAACGGAGGGTTACAAAATGAGCAAAGGTACAGTAAAATGGTTCAACAACCAAAAGGGTTACGGATTTATTTCTGATGAGGAAGGAAACGATGTATTCGTTCACTATTCAGGAGTAACAATGGATGGATTCAAATCTTTAGATGAAGGTCAAGAAGTAGAATTCGACGTAACTGACGGAGCTAAAGGACCTCAAGCTATTAACGTAGTTAGAGTGTAATCTATTCATCAGTGTACCTTTTATTTATAAATGTTTAGGATTTAGAGATTTATTATTTAAGGTTATATCGAATGAGGATTGAGAAGGTGTTGAACATAAGTTCAACACCTTTTTCTTCACTTCCTGACACACAAGAAAAACCTCTGCAAAAGTTTATCCCTTGCAGAGGTTTTTTTATTATGTTTTAGTTATCAATCAACTTATCCTTATTACTCCAGCTATATAACTTACGTAATTCAGAACCTACTTTCTCTAATTGATGCTCAGCACAGTTTCTTCTCATCGCTTTAAAGTGAGGTGCATTAACCGCATTCTCGCTTAACCAATCTTTTGCAAATGTTCCATCTTGGATATCTTTCAACACTTGCTTCATTGCTTTTTTACTTTCATCAGTAATGATTTTTGGTCCTGTAATATAATCACCGTACTCTGCTGTATTAGATACAGAGTATCTCATTCCCGCAAACCCTGATTGATAGATTAAGTCTACAATAAGTTTCATCTCATGGATACACTCAAAATAAGCACTCTCAGGCTCATATCCTGCTTCTACAAGAGTTTCAAATCCTGCTTGCATAAGAGCTGTAACACCACCACAAAGGATTGCTTGCTCTCCAAATAAATCTGTCTCTGTTTCTTCTCTAAATGTAGTCTCAAGAACTCCTGCTCTCGCTCCACCTGTAGCTAATGCATACGCTAATGCCATTTCTTTTGCTTTACCAGTCTCATCTTGGTGTACTGCTACAAGCGATGGAACACCTTTCCCTTCCATGTACTCGCTTCTTACAGTATGTCCTGGTCCTTTTGGTGCTACCATAGTAACATCAACACCTTTTGGTGCTACGATTTGACCAAAGTGAATTGCAAATCCATGAGCGAACATCAACATATTTCCTTCTTCTAAGTTAGGCTCGATAGACTCTTTATAAAGATTTCCTTGTAATTCATCATTGATAAGAATCATGATAATATCTGCCTTCTTCGCAGCTTCTGCAGCTGTAAAAACTTCAAATCCTTGCTTCTCAGCCTTTGCCCATGATTTACTTCCTTCGTACAATCCAATGATTACATTGCATCCCGACTCTTTTGCATTTAATGCATGAGCATGTCCTTGACTACCATATCCAATTACAGCAATAGTCTTTCCTTCTAATAATGATAAGTTACAATCTTCTTGATAATAAATTTTAGCCATTATATTAGCCTCCTAATTTTCTCTTTGTTTTTTATGTGTAATAAAGGTCTCCCTCTAATAACAACTACTCTAGTACTGTTACTTCTTTGCTTCCTCTTGTAAGACCTGTAAGACCTGTCCTTGCAAGCTCTAATATTTCATAACCTTCTACTAATTCTAAGAAACCATCAATCTTTGAGTGATCTCCTGTTAATTCAATAATGATAGATCCATTTTCCACATCCACTATCTTTGCTCTAAAGATATCTGCCAAGGCTATCAACTCTGATCTCATAGAAGCTGTTGCTCTTAATTTCACTAAAATCAACTCCCTACAAACCGATGCGCCTTCTCTTAGAACTTTAACATCAACTACATCTTCTAATTTCATTACTTGCTTTTCAATCTGTTCTAAGATTAAATCATCACCACTAGCAACGATTGTAATTCTAGAATATCGTTCATCCGCTGTTACGCCAGCTGTGATGCTATCAATACTATAGCCTCTTCGGCTAAACAGTCCCGATATACGACTGAGTACTCCTGAATTATTATCCACTAGTAAAGAATACTTTCTTTGCATGAATTCACCTACTTTCTCTTTGTACTAACACAAAAACAGAGTGCGTTCTGTTTTCATGATAACAATTTTATAGTAAAATGTCAATAGAAAAAAGCACAATTGTTATATACAAAGAGAGCTTGTCCCTAGACAAGCTCTCCCTTAATTCATCCTTATTAGAATTTACCTGCTTCTGCTGCTTCTTGAAGAGAAACCGCAACTGCTACAGTCATACCAACCATAGGGTTATTTCCTGCTCCGATAAGTCCCATCATTTCAACGTGTGCTGGTACTGATGAGGAACCTGCAAATTGTGCATCACTATGCATACGTCCCATAGTATCTGTCATACCGTAAGAAGCTGGACCTGCTGCCATGTTATCTGGGTGAAGTGTACGTCCTGTACCACCACCTGATGCTACCGAGAAGTATTTCTTACCTTGTTCCATACATTCTTTTTTATATGTTCCAGCTACTGGATGTTGGAAACGAGTTGGGTTTGTAGAGTTTCCTGTGATTGATACATCAACACCTTCTACGTGCATAATCGCAACACCTTCTACTACATCATTTGCTCCGTAGCAATTAACTTTTGCACGAAGTCCTTCAGAATAAGCTTTTCTAAATACTTCCTTAACTGCTCCAGTTGCATAGTCCATCTCTGTCTCTACATAAGTAAATCCATTGATACGAGCGATGATTTGAGCTGCATCTTTTCCAAGTCCGTTTAAGATTACTCTTAAAGGCTCTTGACGCACTTTGTTTGCTTTTTCTGCGATACCAATCGCACCTTCAGCTGCCGCGAATGACTCGTGACCTGCAAGGAATGCAAAACATTTAGTCTCTTCTTCTAATAACATCTTTCCAAGATTACCATGTCCAAGACCTACTTTTCTTTGATCTGCAACTGATCCTGGAATACAAAAAGCTTGAAGTCCTTCTCCGATTGCTGCTGCTGCATCAGCCGCTCTTGTACATCCCTTTTTAATTGCGATAGCTGCACCTACTACGTAAGCCCATTTAGCGTTTTCAAAACAAATCGGCTGAATTGCTTCTACTTGGTTGTAAACATCTAACCCAGCGTCTTTTGTAATCTTCTCTGCTTCTTCGATGGAAGAGATGCCATAGCTATTAAGTGCTGCGTTAATTTGATTAATACGTCTTTCATATGATTCAAATAAAGCCATTATCCATATCCTCCTTCTATTCGTGGCGTGGGTCAATAATCTTTGCAGCATCAGCTACACGTCCATATTGCCCTTTCGCTTTTTCTAGTGCTACTTCTGCAGAATCTCCTGCTTTCATGTTATCCATGAATTTACCAAAGCTAACGAATTGGTATCCGATGATTAAGTCATCTGAATCAAGAGCGATACCAGTTACATAACCTTCAGCCATCTCTAAGTAACGAGGACCTTTTTTAAGAGTTCCATACATAGTTCCTACTTGAGAACGAAGTCCTTTACCTAAATCTTCAAGACCTGCTCCGATTGGAAGTCCATCTTCAGAGAATGCACTCTGAGTACGTCCGTAAGCGATTTGTAAGAATAATTCTCTCATCGCTGTATTAATAGCATCACAAACCAAGTCTGTATTTAACGCTTCTAATAGAGTTCTTCCTGGCAAAATCTCAGATGCCATAGCAGCCGAGTGTGTCATTCCTGAACATCCGATTGTCTCAACCAATGCTTCTTGAATGATACCTTCCTTTACATTTAATGTTAGCTTACAAGCTCCTTGTTGAGGTGCACACCAGCCAACACCATGTGTTAGTCCAGAAATGTCTTTGATTTCTTTTGATTGTACCCATTTTCCTTCTTGAGGAATTGGAGCAGCGCCATGGTTTACACCTTGAGCTACAGGGCACATTAATTCTACTTCATGTGAATAGATCATGTCATGACTCCTTTCAATTATGCAATTTTTAAGAGTTACCTCTCAGTGTTTGATTTATTTTTAACACTATGCTCTTGTATTCTCTCATAAACGAGTGATTTCGTCTAGATTTTTTTTCAAAAAATACAATATTCGTCTAACTAATTCAGCTTTATCATTTTTCCATGTCATAATTCAACATTTTATACAATAATTGTAGTGCTTGTTCCACCGTTTCCGCTCTGTTTTCACCTCTATCCCCTGTTAGTCGCAACTCTCTTACTTCATTTTGATCTTTCATGCTACACCCGATGTAGATTAATCCCACTGGCTTTTCTTTTGTTCCTCCACCTGGTCCTGCAATTCCAGTAGTGCTAAGACAGATATCTGCTCCAGCTGTTTTTTTTCCACCTACTGCCATTTCAAATGCTGTTTCTTTACTAACTGCTCCTTTTTCCAAAAGTGTTTGACTTTCCACTCCGACCAATCGCTCTTTAGCTTCGTTTGAATACGTAATATAGCCTTCATTAAAACACTGTGATGCTCCAGCCACATCTAAAAGTCTAGCTGCCAATAATCCTCCTGTGCAAGACTCCACTGTTGTAATCGTCTTATTCTCTATTATTAAACGCTCAATAATCACTTCCTCAATTTTTTTCAACTTCATAATCGTCACCTCATAAAAAAACAAGTCATTCTATCGAATAACTTGTTTTAAATTTCTACATACCACCTTGTGTCAACACTTGCTTATTCTTTATAATATAGTCTACCAAAGAGACTATTGTTAGTATCACTGCAAGCCACTCTAGAATCAATTCAAGTATCCCAACTGTAGTTCCCCCAAAATTTGCAATAAGAACGATAATCATAACCATTTGCACTACCGTCTTAAATTTTCCCCAAGGGCTTGCCGCAATGACAATTCCATTGTCTGATGCTACCAAGCGGAAACCGCTGATAATAAATTCTCTACTAATAATAACCACCACTATCCAAGCTGCAATTCTTCCCTGAGGAATCAAACATATAATCGCAGCTCCAACCAGCAGCTTGTCCGCAAGCGGATCCATAAACTTCCCAAAATTGGTTACTAGGTTATATTTTCTCGCAATATGTCCATCCAAGAAGTCTGTAAAACTTGCTACACAAAAAATCGCAAGTGCAATCCACTTGTCATATCCAGGTACAATTTCCACTAGCATAAATGCTACAAAAAACGGAATCATCACCGCTCTTAGTACAGTCAATTTATTTGGTAAATTCATCAATCATCTCTCCTATTAAATCGTATTCTAATGCTCCTGTTACTTTTACTTTCACAAAATCTCCTGACACCAATTCGGTATCTGTGTGTACAAAAATCAATCCATCCACATTAGGAGCATCCTTATAGGTGCGACCTACATAAGCATTTTCATCTGCTACTTTTCCTTCAATCATAACAAGCATTTCGTTTCCTATCATTCGTTCAGCTAGTTCAAAGGCAATTTCTTGTTGTAGTTCCATCAATTCTGCTTGACGCTCTTCTTTTAATGATTCCTCGATTTGATCATCCATTCTTGCTGCTGGAGTATCTTCTTCTGGGGAGTAGGTAAATACACCTAAGCGGTCAAATTCCATTTCGTCTACAAAGTTAACCAACTCTTCGTGTTGCTCTTTTGTTTCTCCAGGAAAACCTGTAATCAAAGTCGTACGCAGACAAATATTAGGAATTTCCTCTCTCAGCTTTCCTATCACTCCCATCAATTGCTCTTTTGAAGTTCTTCTCCCCATTCGCTTTAGAATATCATCCGATGCATGCTGTATTGGTATATCTAAATACTTACAAATCTTTGTTTCTTCTTTTATCACTTGAATCAGTTCATCTGTAATCTCTTCCGGATAACAATATAGGATTCTAACCCAATACAATCCCGTAATTTTACACAATTCTTTCAAAAGTCTTGGTAATGCTTTTTCTCCATAAATATCTTTTCCATACACCGTAGTCTCTTGGGCAACTAGAATCAACTCTTTCACTCCCTGCTGTACTAATTGAGTTGCTTCTTCTATAACCTTATCCATAGGAACGCTTCTAAAGTTTCCGCGAAGTTTTGGTATTATACAGTAAGTACAATGTTTATCGCATCCTTCTGCAATCTTTAAATAGGCAAAATGCCCCCCGGTTGTAACTAATCGCTTTGTTTCTACTTCTGGTAGCACATCAATGTGATTTAACTTTTGAATATGACTTTCCCCTGCCAAAACTTCATCTACTGCCTCTAAAATCTGGTCATATGATGATGTTCCAAGTATTGCATCTACTTCTGCTATCTCATCGAAAATTTCTTCTTTGTAACGCTGCGCAAGACACCCCGTAACAATCAACGCCTTTAACTTTCCTGCTTTTTTGTATTCTGCCATCTCCAATATGGTCTGTATACTCTCCTCTTTTGCATCATGAATGAAGCTGCATGTATTGACCACGATAATCTCTGCCTCTTCTTCAAAATCTGTCATCTTATACCCTTTAGACGCCAACAAACCAAGCATCACTTCGGCATCTACTAAGTTTTTGTCGCATCCTAGTGACACAAACAGTATATTCATCTTTCTTTCTCCTATCATAAACAAGGGCAGATACGTCTGCATCTGCCCATCTCTTCATTTCTATTCCTCTTCATTTGCAACAATTTTAATCATAGAGTGACTCAATTCCTCAATCGCAATCGAAAGTGGTTTATCCGTATTTTTTGCACGCACAAGAGGTTCATCCCCCCCTATCAATTGACGCGCCCTTTTTGCGGTTGCTAACACGATTGAGTATCTGCTATTTACAATCTGCTCATTTTCCTCTTCTGCTCCGCTATTCACAACTTCCATTAAATCTGTATACGATGGATGTAACATAATTAATCTCCCTTCTAAACTATAACTCTTTTAATTCATTTTTAATTCTGTTCATAAAAGTTTCATTGTATGCGCATCTATAATGCTGTTTTTGGATAACATGATGCAAGTGTTCCACACAAGTTTCTATCTCATCATTGATAACAAGATAGTCATACTCTCCCATATACTCTGACTCTTCAATCGCTCTTTTTAATCTTGACTCGATTACTTCTACAGTCTCTGTTCCTCTACCTATTAATCGTTCTCTCAAAACCTTAGCATTAGGCGGTGTAACAAACAAAAGCAAGGTTTCTGGATATTTTTCCTTAATCTTTAGTGCTCCTTGAATCTCAATTTCAAGGATTACATCTTTCCCTTGTTCTAGTTGTTGTTCTACATAAGTACGAGGTGTACCATAATAATTGTCAACGTACTTAGCATACTCTATTAACTCATCTTGTGCAATCATTTTCTCAAATTCCTCTACAGATTTGAAAAAATATTCTCTTCCATCTTCCTCTCCAACTCTCGGCAATCTTGTTGTTGCCGAAATAGACAACGCATAATTGTCATGACTTTTCAACAACTCTTTCATAATAGTACCTTTCCCCGCTCCTGAGAACCCAGATACTACTACTAGTACTCCTCTTTCGTTCATAACCATTCTCCATTACTGTCATTTGTTTCTAATAGCTTATTATAATACTTTTTTTTCTATCTGTCGATAGATTTTTAACATTATTCTATATTTTGAATCTGTTCTCTTATCTTTTCTACCTCAGTTTTAAGTTCTATCGCCCAATTGGACACTTCTATATCATTTGCCTTTGATAAAATCGTATTAGCCTCTCTATTCATCTCTTGTGCAATAAAATCTAATTTTCTTCCCACGCCTTCTTTCATATCAAAGGTATCTCTCATATGTGCAATGTGGCTTCTAAGCCTAACTGTCTCCTCATCTGTACACATCTTATCAGAAAACAGTACAATCTCCGTTGCAATCCGTCCCTCATCTATTTGAGTATCATTTAGAAGTTCTCTTACTTTTTCTTCGATTTTGCTTCGATATGCCTTTAAAATCTCCGGACCTCTCGTCTCGATTTTCTCAATATACACTTCCATATTCGTTAGCTTACCTAAAATATCTCCTCTGAGTCTAGCACCTTCACCCTCTCTACTTTCAGCTAAATTTTCAAACGCTTTTTTACAAGCATCTGATAGTAGTGCCCATATCTCTTCTTCATCTTCTTGGCACTCTTCCATAACAAGAACTTCTGGGCACCGCGCAATATAAGTGGCACTGGCATCATTTCGTATTCCCAGTTCTTCACTGATGCGATCCAAATACATGAAATGCTCTTTAGCTAAACTTTCATTATAACGTAAACTTGACTGAACTTCTGCTAAATTTTCATAATTTATAAAAACATCAATCTTCCCACGCGATACATAATTCTTCAATAAAGTTCTAACCGAAGATTCAAAATATCCCAATCTCTTTGGTATGCGAATATTGGAATCTAAATATCTGTGATTCACGCTTTTTAACTCCACAGTTATTTTTCTCATTTCATCCATTGTTTCAAATCTTCCAAATCCAGTCATGCTTTTTATCATTTGCTCTTGCCTCACACTTTCTCACTTCTTATTCGACTACACTATTACTTTTCGTATATTGTAACATGGTAGTTTTATACTTACAATACAATTCATAAATAACCGCTACCCTTTCAGTCTAATGAAACTTACTCAGATAGCGGTTATTTTACATGGATCCGTCTTGCTTTAAAACAATCAATACTGTTTTAGCTAATATTTTTAAATCTAGAGAAATTCTCCATTCAAGAATATATTTTTTATCAAGCTGTACCACTTCTTCAAAATCTGTAATTTTACTTCTTCCGCTCACTTGCCACATACCAGTAATACCTGGCTTAATTGCAAGTCTCGTATTATGATGTAACTCGTACTGCTCCCACTCATCAACAGTAGGTGGTCTTGTCCCTACAAGACTCATCTCTCCTTTTAACACATTGAAAAATTGTGGGAATTCATCCAAAGACCAATCTCTTATAATATTACCAATTCCCTTTTTCACTTTTCCATTGTCCAACTTTTTCGCCCCTATGATACGTGGATCAAAGTCCAATTTAAACATCAAGCTATTACTCACTCTGTTTTGAGCCATCAATTCTTTCTTTCGTTCTTCTGCATCTAAGTACATGCTACGAAACTTATAAATCTTAAATTTTTTCCCAAAGCGCCCCACTCTAATCTGTGAGAAAAAAATTGGTCCTGGTGATTTTACATATATAATCGGTCCTAATACCAAAAATAATATCCCTGTAATTAAGCAACCTACCAAACCTCCTATAATATCTAGAATCCGCTTAAACACATATTGTCTTGTTTCCATAGTGTTAATACTTGTAGTTAATACCGTATATTCACCCATTTTCTCAACAAATTGGCGACTTCCTACATTATCTGCAACTTGTGCAATTTTGATATGTACCGTAATTCCAATCTCTACAAAATCTCCAATCAAATCCTCCGATATGCTATGATCATTATCAGAGACTACTAGCACCTCTTCTATCTCTGCGCGAACTGCATACTGTAGTACATCCTCTTTCCCTGCTACTATCGGCATTCTATCGTAAGAAGTACCAGTTTTCGAGTCATCATCTACTAAAGCAATCCCTTGAATGTATCCAGCTCGATACTTTTTCATACTTTGGTAGACCTCTTCTAAACAAGACGTAGTAGTTACAATCAAAACTCTTCTAGTTTTAACCGTCTCCAATCGCTTAATTAGATACGATTTCCAAAACAAACGAACCGCATATGTAATCACACCAAAGAACAACCCTGTCAAGTAAAGGGTAAGACGAGATACTTCCTCTCCTCTTTGATAAGAAAACAAATACAAAATTGCTAAAAGCATAATCAATCCTGTATGCTTAACACAAGCCATAAGCTCTATGAATTTCCCTCTTCTTAAAATCCCCTTAAATGATTCACCAACAACTGAAACCAATATCTGCATAATCGTAAGCACAGCTGCCAAATCTCTATAAAGGGAATTAGTGTATACCAAACCATCTCCTATTCGAATCAGATATGCTAGTACAAACGCAATCTGAAGGCACACTAGATCTATCAATATAAAATCTAGGTGTTTTAACCATCCCATCCTTCGCTTCTTATACATCCAAACACTCCCTAGTAATCTTTTGCGCACATAAATACGTAATCTCTAAAGGATATTCTCCCATACTCCAAGTAATAAATCAAGTAATTTTGCATTTATAGCCATTTTTTTAATCAATTTAGAAATTAGACGGAATATATCCAATATAACTTTTCCCACTATTTACCTCAATCTCTTCTCCATCTACATCCGTAATGATTAATCTTCCTTTTTCCACTCCACCTTCTTTGTACCACCGGATTTCCTGGCACATTCCTTGAGAAATATAATAACCTTTTGTGGATGTAGATCCAGCCCAGTCTATTTCTTTGTGCCCTACCTCATCTCTAACAGCTATAGAAGTCTCTAATACAAAGATATTTGTAAATTCTAATTGCCTCATAGAATTTCCATCTATATGAGCTTCCCCATTGTGAAACTTCCCATACGTATTCGTTTCTGTATTATAGATAAAACTTGATATGGTAGAACCAAAGTTTACTTCTATTTCTTCACAAGATTCCCCTTCATATTTGCGCACCTCACCTTCCTGCGTAAATGAAAATACCGGCACAGACTTCTCTTCTTCTAATTCAATTCTCACCCCTTTTTCTACAAGAACCTGTGGTAATCTTGTCCCATCAAAATACGCTGTGTGTTCCAAGTCATATCCATTTGCAAGTCGGTTTTCATCTCGCCCAAACAATTCGTTTGTATCTGTCATTCCATCAAATCGATCCAGTTTTAACTCTTCGATATATGCTAATATTGTTTGATCACTTCCCCAATGTACATAAAAAGCATCGTATCCTTCAGAAATAGCCGGAAAATAATATCGACAACTTCTTATCGAACAAATTTGCGGCACCTTAGTATAATCTGCATAAAGAGCCATCAATCTGGTCAAATCACCTTCCACAGGTATTTCGTAAAGAATGCTCGCTTCTGCAATACCATATTGTGGCATCGCATCATTTACATTATTCACCATCACAGCCACAGGTCTTTTCCCAATACCTTCCTCACTCAAATCTGTAATTCCTGTGAGTAGGTTCAGATTATGTGGTGATTCTGATACTTCACTCTCTACATCACTTCCACTCACTTCAGACAAACTACTTTCCTCTCCTTCTTTATCTTCTTCTCCTCCATTAACTTTTCCATAAATAAAAATACCAATTACCATAATGCATATCAAACACACGACATTCCATTTCCCCATATATGCCACCTCCCATCATACCTATTATATGCTAAGATTTCATACCTTATTACAAAAAAAGATCGTACTGCAACTGATTATCCAGTTACAACACGATCTTTATTCCTAATTTATTGTGTAATAAACTTACTTACCACAACATTTTTTGTATTTCTTACCACTTCCACAAGTACATGGATCATTTCTGCCGATTTTTTCTTCGTTCACAATCGTTGTGGATGTTTTTTGCTCCTTGTACAATACTTTTCGTTCTGCTTCTGTGTAGATATTGTCCCATTGCGGAAGTTCAAAGAGCCAATCCGCTTTCGCATCTACCATATTCTTGTATAGACTTGCCGTATCATAGTCTAGATTCACTTGCGTATCTTCTTCCATTGTTTCGATTGGATTCGCTTCTTTTAAGCTGTCATTGATTCCATCTAAGAAACCAACCATTGTAAATACTTCTACCTCAAACTTGTCTGCTAACTCTTTTACAGTACCACTTACTACTTCACTTGGGTTCGCTAACAATTGTTCATAGATCCTTTTCTCTATCTCAAAATAAGCACCCCAAAATCTTTGAATTTCACCCTTATCTGCCTTTTCGTTATATGCAGTACTTCTCCATTTTTCTAATAAAGTCATATTTCTGCTCCTTTGTATTTCATTTTCACGCTTTTTATTATATACTAAATGGTGAAATAATTCAACTCTACATTAAGGTGGTTACCAATTATGAAAAAAACAAAGAAATTTTTTGCAATCTGCGGCATTGCTATTTTAGCTATTCTTTACACGAGTTCTTTGATATTCGCTTTGTTAGACAATCCTCTATCAAGCACTCTATTTAATATTTCAATGATATTGACTTTCATTGTCCCTATTTTATTATATGCCTTACTTTTCATTTATAAGCTTATCAATAAAAACAATAAAGAAGATTAGCATCCATGCTATACGATTAACTCTGTCAGTTCAATTGATGAACTATTTTCTCTTCTACTCCCTCGTTGGTTCTCTTGACGTTTTCGTATTTCAAGACGCTTGTTAAGGTACTCTACCATACTGATACTTTGTGCTTGTGTTTGATTTTCCTGCTCGTACATTTCTCTACCTCCTATCATACATTTCCGGTAGGCAAGAGGAACCGTTTAGTTGTTCCCTCATTTTATAAATACCGACTAATTCATTATATGATTCAGATTATTAAATTATGACAAAAAAACCTTGTAAAATCCACAGAGATCACAAGGTTTAACATTTTGATTAAGATACACACCCAGGCGGGGTCGAACCGCCGCACCTGCCTCCGGAGGGCAGCGCTCTATCCACTGAGCTATGGGTGCATATGAAACCATGTAATCATATCATACTCTTGCCTATTAGTAAAGTAATCTTTGCTCTCGTACACTATAGAAGTAGGCATAATTTGATAATACCTCTTCTTCCTCCAACTGAGTTTCATTGATTTCTCGAATCATCTCTTCTAATTCTGCCTTTTCAGGACTCTTACTAAACGGTACAATAATCACTTCGTGGATGCTGCTTGGAATTACATAATAGTCTTCTCTTAAATATTTCGCAATTTTCTCTAATACACCTTCATACAAAATACACGCTGCACCCAAATTTCTATTTCGATTAGAAAGCACGAACATCGCCTCTTCTTTTTCTTTTTCTTTTTCTTTTTCTATGTCTTGTTCTTCTACAAGAAGTTCTGATATAATACTAGTCATCGGTTGAAAATCTGAAGGCAACATCACTTCTGCATTTTTTATGGCATCATCATATAACTCACTCAATTCCACCTTCCAATTGTTTTTATGCGAATTCTTTACAACCATTGTCGCAATTCCCTTTTCATTTTCATCCACCAATACATAAAAGACGATTGCTAAGTCTAGAAACTTAATATGAGGTACATCCCTTAATAAATCCTTATTCTTTTCATAATGCACCACTTTAAACGCTAACTTCTCCTTCACTAACTGATAATCTTTTAGAAAATTGCTGTCAAAAGATTTTTCTAACTTCACTTCTTTTTGGATAGATAATATTTCGCAGATAATCCCCTCCAAATCATCTGTAATCGACCACCTATCATAGAATTCTTCTAGGTAAATAGCAGGAGCAATATTAATCTCGGCCTCCTTTATCACTAGTCCTATTCTCTCTTTTCCGTTGTTTTTCAAATTCTTGTGAATCTCTACCTTAACATTTTCACCTACTCTCTCTTTTACCATAGCTTCAATTGTGTATACAAAATCAGAATAATTCATACTCTCACTCCTTCTTTCTATACACTCACTTCAAATGTGGAAATCGCACGATTCGTGCGCTCTGACGGCATTAATTATCTGCCAATGAATATTACAAAATTGATTATACACTCTATTTAGGCAAAAAGCAAGACCTAGGCAACAACCTAGGTCCAAATTCATAACAATTCTAATTATTTTATGCTCTCGATAAATAGTCACCAGTACGTGTATCAATTTTCAACACATCACCAGTTTCACAGAATAGTGGCACATACACAGTTGCTCCAGTTTCAACCACTGCTGCCTTTGTAGCTCCTTGTGCTGTATCTCCTTTAAATCCTGGCTCTGTCTCAACAATTGCAAGTTCTACAAATAGTGGTGGCTCTACTGCAAATACATTTCCATTGTGTGAACAAATCTTTACAGAATCATTCTCTTTCACAAACTTTAATGCATCACCGATAGAATCTTCATTCAAAGCAATCTGCTCAAATGTTTCTCCATCCATAAAGTGATATAACTCACCATCATTGTATAAATACTGCATGTCTTTTCTCTCAATATGAGCTTTTGGAAACTTCTCTGTTGGTCTAAATGTCTTCTCTATTACTGACCCTGTTTTAATATTTCTTAATTTTGTTCTTACAAAAGCTGCACCTTTTCCTGGTTTTACATGTTGAAATTCTAGAATTTGGAAAATATTTCCTTCTATCTCAAGTGTTACACCATTTTTAAAATCTCCTGCTGAAATCATTTGTATTCCTCCTTAAATATCCTCAACTTACTATAGTTTATAATAATTTCACTTATTTTTCAAGCTTTTTCTTTCTCATATGACTTTAAGACTATTTTTTCTAATCTTCTTTTGAGCACTATCTGAATCTCTTCTCTTGGATCCATAGGCTTTACCAAAATATTACGTATCCCTGCTCTTTTTGCCCCCCACACATCTGTAAAAAGCTGATCCCCTACAAATAGTGTCGATTCTTTTGTAGTCCCTAACATCCCGACAGCTTTTAAATAATTTTTAACTAGTGGCTTTTGTGCTTTATAAATATAACGCACCCCTACTTGATCAGCGAAAGCTTTCACTCTCTCTTCTCCATTATTTGACATCAAGCAACATACAATCCCTAGTTCCTTGAGATTTTGAAACAACTTTCTAGCTCGATCGTCTACTGGGGCGTCGTGTGGTACCAATGTATTATCAACATCAAATATAACCCCTCTTATTCCTTCATCGTATAATTGTTCAAACGGAATTACATACGTAGACATCTTATACTCATCCGGATAAAAACACTTCAACATACCTCTTACCTCTTCTCCTCTATGGAAGCTTTCTCATCAGTTCCTCACAAATTTGCATAATACTCTTTTGATCTGTATGGATAGTAATATCTGCTGCACCTTCATAATATTCTCTTCTTTTTCCCATTAATTCTGCTATAAACTCTTGATTATTCTTTCCTTTGAGCAGTGGACGATTATTACAATGTTTTACTCTTTCATATACAGTTTCTGGAGTTGCAGTTAGGTATACAACACACCCACTTTTTTGCATACTTTCAACATTTTCCCCTATCAAAACTGCGCCTCCTCCACAAGATACAACAAGATTTTTTTTATATTCCAACTCTTTTAGTAGCGCAGTTTCCAAGGCTCGAAAGTAGCTTTCACCCTCTTCTTCAAATATATGTGGAATCGTACGCTTTTCCCGTTTTTCTATCTCATCATCCATATCGATTATTTCAAACCCATATCGCTTATTCAACAACTTCGATACAGCGGTCTTTCCGCTACCCATAAACCCTACTAAAAAAATGTTTTGTGAATTCTCTGTTCTTATTTCGCTCATAGTTCAGTCACTTAACTCCAATCTTCTTCGATAGAATTCGCGTTTTCCGGCCTTCCATCTCTTTCCATTAAGCTGGCAACTCCCTCTTTTCCACTCCTGCCTTCAAAAAGAACCGCATTTACTTCTGATACAATCGGCATTTCTACACCATATTTTAAGCTCAGTTTCTTTGCTGCTTTTGCCGAGTGAACACCTTCAACTACCATTTTTACTTCTTCCATCGCCTCGTCTGCCGTCATTCCTTGTCCGATTAAATATCCAGCCTTTCGATTCCTACTGTGAACACTTGCACAAGTAACAATTAAATCACCGATTCCAGTAAGTCCCGCAAAGGTTTCTGGGCGTCCCCCCATCTTTACCCCCAACCTAGTAATCTCTGCAATCCCTCTTGTAATAAGCGCTGCTTTTGTGTTGTCACCGCAACCTAACCCATCTGCAACACCAGCAGCAAGGGCAATGACATTTTTCAACGATCCACCCAGTTCTACTCCTATCATATCTGAACTTGTGTATACACGAAAATATTCGTTCATGAATATCCCTTGCAAATACTCTGCTGTTTCTTTCTCTTTTGCTGCAATCACCACAGTAGTAGGTAGTTTTCTCCCTACTTCCTCTGCATGACTTGGTCCCGATAACACTGTAACATTTGCTTGTGGTATTTCTTCCTCAATTTGTTTTGATAACGTTAGTAACGTGTGATTTTCAATCCCTTTTGCTACATCTACGATAATCTGCCCTTTTACTACATGTTTATTCATGCTCTTTGCCGTAGTTCGAGTAAATGGAGATGGGACTGCAAGAACAAGCACATCCATGCCTATAATCGCATCCTCTAGCGTATTCGTAATTTGTATTTCTTCAGGAATTTTTATCCCCGGTAGCTTAGTCTCATGCTCTCTCTTTTGAGATAACATCTCCACTTCTTCTTTGCTGATAGACCAAATTGTTACTTCGTGCTTGTTTTCCTGTAACAATAACGCAAGTGCAGTTCCCCAACTACCTGCTCCTAGTACCCCTATTTTGCTCATTCCTTTTACCTACGCTTTCTTTTTTGAACCAATTTTATTTTCAGTACCCTTATGTAACCTTACAATATTGTCCTTATGCCTATAAATAGCTAATCCCATTAAAAACACTGCAACTGCATACATCTCTGGTAAATATGCAGAATTCATTGGAAATCCACCTAGTTGTCCATCCACTATCACACCAATCGCAAAAATTACAACAACCACAATCGATCCTACCGATACATATTTTGTAATTGCTACCACTATAATAAATGCACTCAAGGCAATCATCGCAATCAAAGGGTTTACTGCAAGTAGCAACCCGCCAGTGGCAGCAATCCCTTTTCCACCCTTAAAATTAAGATAAAACGGATAGTTATGCCCTAATATCGCTCCTGTGCCACCATATAGACCTAAAAGTGGAAGCATATCCGGTGCGCTATTTTTAAAAATTACCTGCGACACCAAGACAGCTGCTACGCATTTGAAACAATCTCCCAAAAAGGTAACCAATCCTACTTTCCATCCCAAAGTTCGAAGTGCATTGGTGCTTCCTGCATTCCCACTACCATGCTCTCTGATGTCAATATGATTTAGTTTCCCCATAATAAAACCACTTTGTATCAAACCGAATCCATATCCGATTAACAAACATATCAGTCGTTCCATTCTAATTCTTTTCCTTTCTCTCTCTAATGAAGAATTTCAAAGATGTCCCTTTAAATCCAAATGCTTCACGTATTTTATTCTCCAAATATCTAGTATAGGAAAAATGCATCAATTCTTTGTCATTCACAAAAATAACAAAAGTTGGCGGTTTAACAGAAACTTGTGTAATATAATACAATTTTAATCGTTTCCCTTTGTCTGATGGTGGTTGCTGTAATGCTACTGCTTCTGCCATAATCTCATTAAGTACCCCTGTTTGTACACGAAGGGTAGCATTTTCAATCACCACATCTATCATATCGTATAGTTTATTCAATCGTTGGCCTGTCACTGCTGACACATACATAATCTCAGCATACGGCATGTAGGAAAGTACTTGACGAATATCTTTTTCATATTCATATACAGATTTATCATGCTTTTCGATTGCATCCCATTTATTGACTACAATGATTACTCCTTTTCCTCTCTCATGTGCAATTCCTGCTATCTTTGCATCCTGTTCTGTAATCCCTTCCACCGCATCTATAACCATGAGAACAACATCCGCTCTTTCCACTGCAGTTACCGTACGGATAATACTATATCTTTCTAGCTCTTCTTTTATTTTACTTTTTCTTCTAAGTCCTGCCGTATCAATAAATACATATTCTTTTCCATTGTATTTAATCGCTGTATCAATTGCATCTCGTGTAGTTCCTGCAACATCCGATACAATAACTCTATCTTTTCCAAGTAATTTATTTACGATTGAGGATTTTCCAACATTTGGTTTTCCAACAATTGCAATCCTTGGCCGATCATCCTCTTTATCCTCTCCTGAAAAATTATCTGGAAATAGAGATGTCACTTGATCTAGCATATCACCAAGTCCAAGTCTTGAAGCAGCCGAAATCGGATGCGGCTCTCCTATTCCTAGATTATAAAATTCATATACATCTGGCATAAACTTATCGAAATTATCTACTTTATTCACCACTAAAACTACTGGTTTTCCACTTCTTCTAAGCATGTCTGCCACCTTAGAGTCCGAATCTACTAATCCTTGTCTTACATCTGTAATGAACATAATTACATCCGCTGTATCAATTGCAATTTGTGCTTGCTCTCTCATCTGAGATAATATAATATCTTTACTTTCCGGTTCTATACCACCTGTATCTATCAGCGTAAAGTCTTTATTAAGCCAATTAACTTCCGCATAGATTCTATCTCTTGTTACACCTGGTGTATCCTTTACAATAGAAATCATCTCTCCTGCCAACACATTAAAGAGCGTTGATTTCCCTACATTTGGCCTTCCTACTATAGCCACAATTGGTTTACCCATCTTTATTATCTCCTATTTATCTTTCATTATTTAAAATGTTATCTATTAAATCGTACCCGCTTGATTTTACAATATATACCGGGCATTGTAAAGCCTCTTTCACCTCTGACAATGTTATATCATCTAAAAACACCTCTTCCCCATCCCGAAACATATGCTCAGAAAGCAGAAGTGTACCGTCTATTTTTTTCTCTCTTAACTGCTCTATCAGGTCTTGCCCTGTAATTAGCCCTGTTACTGTAATATGTTCACCAAAGAACTTATTATGAATTGGATATACCGAAATCTTTGTATTTGTAAACTTTTCACTTACTTGCTCCATAAGTTTTTCTATAAATGGCTGACTCACTTCTCCTGTCGCAATATGAAAACGACGCTCTTTGTCATCCCCTTCACACTTCTTTAAGGCATCCTCAAACTCATCTTTTAAGAGACGCAACATTCCTACACCGTTTTCTAGTTGCAGATATCCATCATAACTCTCCTCCATCGGAATCTCTTCCCCTGCCAGAATATACCATTCATCTCCTGCGTGAATAAAATGAGTGCCACATTCCTTCACAATTTTTTCTTGCCATCGGTGAATGGTATCTAGCACTTCTTTGGCGTCTTTTTTAGAAAATGGTTGCAAAGGATACAGACCCTCTCTATATTTTGAAATGCCAACTGGTACTACTGATACACTTCTTAAATAGGGCAAATACTTTGTCAAGTCTCGTATACTTCTTTCTAGCTCTTCTTTGTCATTCACGCCTTTGCATAGAACGATTTGACCATTCATCTCTATCTGCCCCTTGTAAAGAATATCTACTTTTTTTAGTGCCTCCCCTGCGAAACGATTATTTAACATTTCACAGCGTAATTTAGGATTAGTGGTCTGGAATGAAATGTTAATTGGTCCTAGATGATACTTAACAATTCGCTTCACATCTTCTTCACTCATATTCGTCAACGTGATATAATTTCCCTGCAAAAAAGATAGCCTTGCATCATCATCTTTAAAATATAAAGTTTCTCTCATTCCTTTAGGCATCTGATCAATAAAACAAAATATACATTTATTTTTACAAGATTTATAGGAATCCATCAAACTTTCTTCAAACTCTAATCCTAAGTCCTCACCGTACTCTTTTTCAATTTCCAACTCCCATTCTTCGCCGTTTTCTTTTTGAATCACCACTACTATTTCTTCATCGTGAATTAAAAATTGGTAGTCAAAAATATCCTTGATTACTTCTCCATTAATCTCTAGAAGTATGTCCCCTTTTTCTATTTCTAGCTCCTGCGCAATACTTCCTTCTTTTACATTTATTATAATATGTCTTTTACTCATAATTTAACCTCTTCTTTTCTCTCTCTATTATCTTACTAGATATCGTTAAAAAAATCAATTTTTTCAACGCTTGACCCATAAGTTTAAATAGTATAGAATAAACTGTACATTAAAGATTTGGAGAAAAATTATGGCTATAACAAATTTATTAGAAAAAACATTACCTCTTGCACCGCTTAGACTAGCAGTGATGGAAAGTTCCCTACCTCTTGGAAACAAAGTAGATGAATATCTTGTAGAATTCAGAAAACAATTTCAATGTCCACCTTCGACTGAGAATATTTTTGCCCCACACATAAAAGACAGCTTTCAGATTACGCATAGCTGCCCTAGATTTGGTTCTGGTGAAGCAAAGGGCTTAATTAAAAGTACTATTCGTGGTATGGATTTATTTATCTTAACCGATGTATCCAATTATAGTTTGACTTATTCTGTAAATGGCTATGAAAATCATATGTCACCAGACGACCACTACCAAGACTTGAAAAGAATCATCTCAGCTGCTACCGGGAAAGCTCGTCGTATCAACGTAGTTATGCCTTTCTTATATGAAAGCCGTCAACACAAGAGAAGTAAGCGCGAATCTCTAGATTGTGCTCTTGCATTGGATGAACTAATGGCAATGGGTGTAAGCAACGTGATTACATTTGACGCCCATGACCCTAGAGTTCAAAACGCAATCCCTCTAAAGGGGTTCGATAACTTTAATCCACCTTATCAATTTATGAAGGCTCTTTTACGAAGTGAACCAGAGTTGAAAATCGACAAAGAACACCTTTTAATCGTAAGTCCTGACGAAGGAGCAATGCATAGAGCCGTTTATTTCTCAAATGTGTTAGGTGTGGATATGGGTATGTTTTACAAGAGAAGAGATTATTCCACAATTGTGAATGGTAAAAACCCAATTGTTGAACATGAATTCCTAGGTACTAGCTTAGGCGGCAAAGACGTCATCGTTATCGACGATATGATTTCCTCAGGTGAAAGTATGTTGGAAGTGGCACGAAAGTTAAAAGAGCGCGGAGCTAATCGCGTATTTGTTTTCACTACCTTTGGACTGTTCACGAACGGAATGGATATGTTCGACGACTATTACAACAAAGGTTACATCGATCGTGTTATCTGCACTAATTTAAGCTATATCCCAGAACATATTTTAGCAAAACCATATTTTATTTCTGCAGATATGAGCAAGTATTTAGCTTGCATCATCAATAGTATGAACCATGAAGTATCTATTAACTCTGTACTAAATCCTACTGAAAGATTGCATCGACTTCTTTCAAAACATAGAGAACAACAAATATAATAACTAAAAAAGAAGTAAGAATGTACATCACAAAACACATTCTTACTTCTTTTTTACATAGAAAAAAACTTTTCTCCTGGATCCAATGACACACCTTTCGCTGCTGCCATCTCACTTACTGTAATCACTTGAAATCCTTGTTGTTGCAAGATAGGAATTGCTTCTGCCATAGCCTCTACTGTCCATGCATTTGTCTCATGCGCCAATATTATATCACCATCTTTGATATTAGTAGTCATCCCTATCAACGTCTCTTCTTTTGATTTATTTGACCAATCTTTAGGATCTACGCACCAAAGCACCACTGGCATTCCCACTACCGCTGTTACTCTTCCATCTGAGGCTCCATAAGGCGGACGTATTGTGGTTGGGATTACACCCGCATATTGCTGTATCAACTGATTCGCTGCATCTACCTCATATCGTATCTCTTCCGTAGATATCTTATTGAAATTGGGGTGGTACATAGAATGATTTCCAATCTCACTCCCCTGTTCAATAGTGCGAACCATAGCAGCTCTATCCTCTTCTGCTATACGCACTCCTTGCCAGTAAAAGGTCGCTCTTGAATTAGTCGCTTCAAGTATATCTAAAATTGCATTTAAATATTGATCAGGTCCATCATCCAACGTAATAGCAACCATTGGTTTCTCTGGATCTACCCATTTATCTTTCGAACTGACTTCACCTGTTTCCGAAAAAGTATATCGCACATTCCCCAATATAAGCTCTCCCGTTGTTTTTTCTCCAGATTCATTCAGGTAATACTCTTTTCCTTCTACCTGTATCCATTGGTTAATGCGTACCTCGTCATTCCAATCATAAAACACATCCTCTTTCCATTGACCAAAAGGATTTTTTACGAGCAACGTCCCAGAATATAACTTAACTGAAAGACTTTCATCCCACTCTTTGAGTATCTTATCTTCAAGACTCTTATCTAACTGTAGGTGTATTTCATAACTGCCTTCTAGCTCACCGTCCCCTTCCAACACAATATCGAAACCTTTTTGCTTTTCTAGAGATTGAATCAAATCTTCGATTCGATACTCTTTTTGATCCAATACATGCTTTTCATTCCCCTCAAATGAGAGGGTAGTCGTAAACTCCGGTAAAGCTTCTCCTTGCACAATCTCAGCATCATTCACTGTCAATTGAATCGTTCCGCCTTCACTCTCTCTGGCGTACACCCCGATTGTAATCGCTATGAATACTCCTATAATTACGGCAATTACAATTCTTTTTTTCATTATTGTTTCTTTACTATTTCTCTTTGGTTTCTCCATTTTCATCATCCTTAGCTTGGGGAATCACCTAATTTGTAATAATGCGTACCTTTAAGACACCTTCAATCTCTTCAAAACTTTTTACACACGTGTCAATATTTGCAACATCTTGTACATCCACCATTGTATACGCATAGTTTTTTCTACTTTTGTTAGTCATATTTGAAATATTCAAGCCTTCTTTTGCTAGAATAGAGGTAAACTGCCCTAACATATTTGGTATGTTTTTATGCATAATTGTAATACGCATTCCTTCGCTACAGATACCCATATCACAATCTGGATAGTTCACTGAATTCTTAATATTTCCATTTTCTAGAAAATTCTTTATCTGGCGAACTGCCATCTTTGCACAATTATCTTCCGATTCTTCTGTAGAAGCTCCTAAATGTGGAATAATAATGGTATTCGTTACTCCTACCATCTCATTTGTAGGAAAGTCTGTTACGTATTTTTTGATACGATTAGATTCAAGCGCATCCACAATATCTTCTGTATTCACAAGTAAATCTCTTGAAAAATTCAAAATAGCAGTATCTGTTTTCATCAAAGATATGGAATCCTTGTTAATCATATTGATAGTACCTTCTAAAGCCGGAACATGTAGCGTGATGTAATCACACTGGGCATAAATCTCATCCACTTGTTGAATATGTTTAATACTTCTTGACAACTGCCAAGCAGAATCAACCGATACATAAGGATCATATCCATAAACATCCATCCCAAGATGAACCGCCGCATTTGCTACTAATACACCTATTGCTCCAAGTCCGATTACACCTAATTTTTTTCCTTCCAACTCACTTCCTGCAAATAACTTTTTTTTCGCTTCAGCAGTGGATGCAATATTTTCATCCTCTATATTGTCTTGTACCCAGTTAATGCCACCAATAATATCTCTTGCGGCCATCAACAATCCTGCTATTACTAATTCCTTTACACCATTGGCATTGGCTCCTGGTGTATTAAAAACCACAATTCCTTTTGCGGCTGCATCTTCTAAAGGAATGTTATTAACCCCAGCACCTGCTCTTGCAATGGCTTTTAGAGACACTGGCAATTCCATTTCATGCATCGATGCACTTCTCACTAGCATCGCATCGGCTTCTTCTGCTATACTCGTCTCTTGGTAACGATTGGTAAACTTACAAATCCCTACATCTGCTATAGGATTCAAACACTGATATTTAAACATTCTGATTCTCCTTTTCAAAACACTCCATAAAAGCAACTAGCTTTTCTACACCTTCCATTGGCATTGCATTATAGATACTTGCACGCATCCCTCCAACTGAACGATGTCCTTTTAAGTTTTCAAATCCAGCTATTTTAGCTTCTTTTATAAACTTTGCATCTAACTCTTCATCACCTGTCACAAATGGTACATTCATCAATGAACGATGCTCTTTTTCTACCGTTCCTTTAAACATAGAACTGTGATCTAAGAAATCATATAAAATCGCCGCTTTCTTTTCATTGTGTACCTTCATAGCTTCAAGTCCTCCTTGCTTTTTCAGCCACTTGAATACTTTGCCACAAATATAAATTCCATAAGCTGGAGGAGTATTATATAAAGATTTTGCATCTGCATGAATTTTATACTGTAACATAGTCGGTGTTCCTTCTAATACATCTTCTGTAATTAAATCATCTCTAATAATCACAATTACTACACCTGCTGGTCCTATATTTTTTTGTACCCCTGCAAATATAACTCCATATTTGCTCACATCTACAGGTTCAGACAGAATGCAAGATGACATATCCGACACTAATACCTTTCCTTTGGTGTTTGGTAATTTATGAAACTTCGTTCCATAGATTGTGTTATTTTCACAGATATGAACATAATCAGCATCATCTGAGATTGCAAGATTCTCACAATCTGGAATATAGGAAAATGTTTGATCTTCTGAACTTGCCACTTTATTAGCAGTTCCATACTTCTGCCCCTCTTGCCATGCTTTTTTCGCCCATTGACCTGTCACAATATAGTCTCCCACCTTATTCTTCATAAGATTCATAGGAATCATAGCAAACTGCTGTGATGCTCCGCCTTGCAAAAATAGCACCTTATAATTGGATGGAATATTCATGAGTTCTCTCAAATCAGCTTCTGCTTCGTTAATAATCCCTTCATAGGCTTTTGATCTATGACTCATCTCCATTACAGACATTCCTGTATTCTCATAATCCAGCATTTCCTTTGCTGCGCTTACTAATACCTCTTCTGGCAAGATCGCTGGACCTGCTGAAAAATTGTAAATTCTACTCATTTCTATTCCTCCACTTTCACATTAATCTTTCTTCATATCTTCTTCACTAAATACTTCATCAATCGCAGCTCCTGGAGCTACCATTGGCCAAACCTTATCATCTGAATCAATCTGGCAATCAATCACAACTGGTTTACCAAGTGTTAATGCCTCCTTAAAAGCCTCTTGAAATTCTTCTCTAGTCATCGCTCGCATTCCAATTGCTCCCATAGCCTCTGCAAGCTTCACAAAATCAACTGCATCATTTAAGATAGTGGACGAATAGCGTTTCTCATAAAATAAAGTCTGCCACTGTCGCACCATACCAAGTACGTGGTTATTGACCACAACTTGGATAATCGGAATATTATGTCGTACTGCGGTAGCTATCTCATTCATATTCATACGAAAACAACCATCCCCAGCAATATTAACTACTGTTTTATGTGGCATTCCCATCTTTGCTCCAAGGGATGCTCCAAGTCCATACCCCATAGTTCCAAGCCCACCTGACGTCAAAAACGTTCGCGGATATTTGTACTTATAAAACTGTGCAGCCCACATCTGATGCTGACCAACTTCTGTGGTAATCACTGCTTCACCTTTTGTCTGTTGATAAATCTCTTCTACTACAAATGGTCCACAAAGCACCTCTGGATTGTATGTCAATGGATATGATTCCTTATATCCCTTGATCTTTTCTACCCACTCTGTGTGATCTTGTTGCTCCACTTTTTCCATCAACAGCGTTAATACTTCTTTGATATCTCCACATACACTAGCTGTAGTAAGAATATTTTTATTTACCTCTGCTGCGTCAATATCTATCTGCAAGATTTTAGCATGACTCGCGAATTTTTTTGCATTTCCAATTACTCTATCACTGAACCTTGCACCAAGAACCACTAAAAGATCACACTCACTCACCCCATAATTCGAAGCTTTAGTTCCATGCATTCCTAACATACCTGTGTAAAGAGAATCTGTGCCATCAAATGCACCTTTGCCCATCAAAGAATCTGCCACTGGAGAGTCAATCAAATGTGCAAAACGATTAACCTCTTCACCTGCATCTGACAATACTGCTCCTCCACCAACAAATATATACGGTTTTTTTGATTCTTGAATCATGGCAACCGCCACATCAATCTCAGTCTTATCTATGCTAATTTTATTTTTCACTCTGTTTGTAGGTTCTGCTTTGTATTCAGTCATCATCGCTGTCACATCTTTTGGTATATCGATTAGAACTGGACCCTTTCTTCCTTCCATTGCGATTTCGAAAGCACGACGAATTGTCTCTTGTAAATCCTCTACCTTTTTAACAATAAAATTATGTTTTGTAATAGGCATTGTAATACCTGTGATATCTACTTCTTGAAAACTGTCCTTTCCTAAAAGAGGTACATTTACATTACAAGTAATTGCTACTACTGGAATGGAGTCTATATGCGCTGTAGCAATTCCTGTTACCAGATTTGTTGCTCCTGGACCACTAGTCGCAAAGCATACTCCTACTTTACCTGTAGCTCTTGCATAACCATCTGCTGCATGAGACGCTCCTTGCTCATGAGATGTTAATATATGATTAATTTCATCACTGTGCTTATAAAGCGCATCGTATACATTTAATATTGCACCTCCTGGATACCCAAACACTGTATCCACACCTTGCTCTTTTAGGCAAGCGATTACTATTTCTGCTCCTGATAATTGCATTCTCTCTCTCCTCTATCCTAGTTCCTATTTGGGCTTTCCAACACTGCTCCTCTATTTCCCGATGTTACCATAGATGCATATCTCGCAAGATATCCTTTTGCTGCTTTTGGCTCTCTTGGTACAAATGCTGCTTTTCTTTTCGCCATTTCTTCATCAGATATGTCTAGTTCTAGACTCAGGTTCGGTATATCTATCTTAATAATATCTCCCTCTTCTACTAAAGCAATTGGTCCACCTACTGCTGCCTCTGGAGACACATGACCGATTGACGCCCCTCTAGAAGCACCACTAAATCTTCCATCTGTAATAAGTGCCACCGATTCTCCAAGTCCATAGCCGGCAATTGCTGAAGTAGGATTTAGCATCTCTCTCATCCCCGGACCACCTTTTGGACCTTCATAACGAATAACAATAACATCACCACTGTTAATTTTTCCAGTTTTTATTGCATTAGTTGCATCTTCATCACTTTCAAATATACGTGCTGGTCCTTGATGCACCAACATAGCATCCACAACAGCTGATCGCTTTACAACACTTCCATCCGGCGCTAAGTTCCCTTTAAGAACTGCAATTCCTCCTGTCTCACTATATGGACTTTCAATTGGACGAATAACCTCTGGATTCAGATTTATACAATCTTTAATATTCTCTCCTACCGTCTTTCCAGTTACTGTCATACACTCCGTATGAATCAACTCTTTCTTTGTCAATTCGTTCATCACCGCATAGACACCACCTGCTTCATTCAAATCTTCGATATATGTATGCCCTGCTGGTGCGAGATGACAAAGGTTTGGAGTCTTCTCGCTGATTGGATTTGCAAAATCGATTTCGAAATCCATTCCAATTTCATGGGCAATTGCAGGTAAATGTAGCATACTATTAGTTGAGCATCCAAGTGCCATATCCACCGTTAATGCATTAAGCATCGACTCTTTAGTCATAATATCACTTGGTCTGATATTCTTTCTGTACAGTTCCATCACTTGCATACCCGCATGCTTTGCAAGTCTAATTCGCTCTGAATACACTGCTGGAATCGTGCCATTTCCTTTCAATCCCATTCCCAAAACTTCTGTAAGACAATTCATACTATTAGCAGTGTACATTCCAGAACATGAACCGCACGTTGGACAAGCTTTCTCTTCTAGCTCTAGTACGTCTTCTTCACTCATCTTTCCTGCAGCATAGGCACCTACTGCCTCAAACATGCTTGATAAACTTGTTTTCTTACCATCTACTTTTCCTGCAAGCATAGGTCCTCCACTCACAAAAATGGTAGGTACATTCACTCTAGCTGCCGCCATCAATAGCCCTGGCACATTCTTATCGCAGTTTGGAATCATTACCAGTGCATCAAATTGATGTGCTAATGCCATAGCCTCTGTAGAATCTGCAATTAAATCTCTTGTCACAAGAGAGTACTTCATCCCTTCATGCCCCATAGCAATTCCATCACACACTGCTATAGCAGGTATCATAATCGGTGTTCCCCCGTTCATTGCTACTCCCATCTTCACCGCATCTGTTATCTTATCCAAATTCATGTGTCCTGGCACAATCTCGTTATATGAACTCACAATCCCTACTAGTGGACGTTCCATCTCCTCTTTTGTATATCCCAATGCATTAAACAACGAGCGGTGTGGCGCTTGTTGTACTCCTGATTTCACTTGATTACTCTTCATGTTCTTTCTCCTCTTGTCTTCTAATCCTATTTTAACTTCTCACAGATCAAATCACCCATCTGTGCAGTGTTCACTTGACTCTTTCCTGGAGACATAATATCTCCTGTTCGATACCCTTCTTCTAACACCTTTTGAATAGCCGTTTCTATACTATCTGCTTCTCTATCTAAATCAAAGCTAAATCTAAGCATCATAGCTGCTGATAAAATTGTTGCAATCGGATTAGCAATTCCTTTTCCTGCAATGTCTGGTGCTGAACCACCACTTGGTTCATACAAACCAAACTTTGTATCATTAAGACTCGCTGATGCAAGCATTCCGATAGATCCTGTCACCATACTAGCCTCATCTGATAGGATATCTCCAAACATATTCTCAGTCAAAATTACATCGAACTGTTTTGGATCCTTTACTAACTGCATTGCACAATTATCTACTAGCATATGCTCTAGTTCAACATCTGCATAGTCTTTTGCAACTTCCTCTACTACCTTTCTCCAAAGCCTCGACGTGTCAAGTACATTAGCTTTATCTACACTAATCACCTTTCTTCTACGCTTTCTCGCAATATCAAAAGCACGAATTGCAATGCGTCGTACTTCTAATTCATTATATGTAAGAGAATCTTTTGCCGTAAGCACTCCATCTATCTCTTCTGTGTTACGTTCTCCAAAATATAAACCTCCTGTAAGTTCTCGCATAATCATCATGTCAAACCCACCTTCTGTAATCTCTTCCTTTAGTGGGCAAGCACCTTTTAATTCATCATATAGAACTGCTGGTCTCAGATTTGCAAAAAGATTCAGTTCCTTTCGAATGCGTAAAAGACCTGCTTCTGGTCTCTTGCTTGGTTCTAACTGATACCAAGGAGACGTATTCGCATCTCCACCTATTGATCCCATCAGTACTGCATCACAATCCTTAGCTCTTGCTACCGTCTCATCTGTTAAAGGAATCCCATGAACATCAATAGACGCACCTCCTAGCAACAACTCCTCATACTCATAGGAGTGACCATATACCTCACCTACTTTATTTAACACTTTGACAGCTTCTGACACGATTTCAGGTCCGATTCCATCTCCCTTAATTACACCAATTTTTATATTCATCTCATTTCTTCCTTTCCACTAACTCTAACATACATGATATCGTATTTTTCATCATATTTCAACTACTTGTAGTATGATTCACTCACATATTCGTTTTGACGACGACTATTGTTTGTCTCAAACATACACTTTTCTTATATATCAAGGAGACGTATGCACTAGAAATACACTTTCTCATTATACTAAAGAAGAGGCGTGGTACCATACCACGCCTCTTTTCTTATGCATTTGTTTTTTCTACTTGGGCAACCGCTTTCTTTTGCATTGGTATACGACAGTTTTTATTATTTCCAAACTCAACAATGATATCTTCTCCTGTAATATCGATTACCACACCATAAAATCCACTTGTAGTCAACACTGTATCTCCCACTTCCATACCACCGATCATAGCAGTCACTCTTCTCTGCTCTTTACGCTGTGGACGAATCAAGAAAAAGTACAATCCTCCAAACATCGCTCCCCATATTAATATGATACTTCCCATTTCCATAATCCCTGCGGATCCAGTTGCTAAAATCATGTTATTTCCTCCTAAGCTTGAATAGAACTATCATACACAACTTTTGTAGTTTATGCAAGTCCTAGTCATTTCTTTATACTTTTATTATAATTAATAATGTTCTAATTTTTTCTTTTTGTATTCTACGAAACAGTTTTTCTCAATGGCTTCCCTCACTTCTTCCATCATGTTGTTGTAATAATACAAATTATGAAGTACACAAAGTCTCATCCCAAGCATCTCCTTAGCTTTTAACAAGTGTCTAATATAAGCTCTACTATACGTAGTACACGCTGGGCAGCCACACCCTTCTTCGATTGGAGCTTCATCTAATTCAAATTTTGCATTGAATAGATTTAATTTTCCTGCATCGGTATAAACATGCCCATGTCTTCCATTTCTACTCGGGTAAACACAATCAAAAAAATCTACACCACGCTCTACAGCCTCTAAAATATTAGCAGGCGTCCCTACTCCCATAAGATAGGTTGGCTTATTCACTGGCAAATGTGGGGTCACTGCATCAATCACACGATACATTTCTTCGTGGGATTCTCCTACCGCCAATCCTCCAATTGCATATCCATCTAAATCCATATCTGCAATCTCTTTTGCATGGCGAATACGAACATCTTCTAATACACCACCTTGATTAATTCCAAATAACAATTGCTTTTGATTGATGGTACTCTCTAACTCATTTAGTCTTTTCATCTCTACTTGGCATCGTTCTAACCATCTAGTGGTTCGATCTACTGACTGTTCTATATATGTGCGACTTTCCGTACTTGGAGGACATTCATCAAATGCCATCGCAATCGTAGATGCAAGATTTGATTGAATCTGCATGCTCTCTTCTGGTCCCATAAAAATCTTTTTACCATCGATATGAGAGTGAAAATAGACCCCTTCCTCTTTAATCTTTCTGAGTTTAGATAATGAAAACACTTGAAAACCACCCGAATCTGTAAGTATAGGTTTATCCCACACCATAAATTTATGAAGTCCACCCAATTTTTTTACAACCTCATCCCCTGGTCTTACGTGGAGATGATACGTATTGGATAGCTGTACCTGTGTCTTTATATTCTGTAAATCCTCCGTAGAAACAGCTCCTTTTATTGCTGCAATAGTTCCTACATTCATAAATACAGGGGTCTCAACGACCCCATGTACTGTGTGAAGACGCCCACGCTTTGCTCGTCCATCACGATTTATTAATTCATACATCTTATACTTTACCTTTTCTTTATTTAATAGGTGAACACGACTGGTACTCCAGACCAAATCATTCCATAGAAGGTTCTCGCATTGCTTAGGGACATATTCACACATCCATGGGATCCATTCGTCACATAACGACTACCTCCAAAACTACTCTGCCATGTAGCATCATGAAATCCTATTCCACTGTGTACATGCACCCAATAATCTACTGGCGTCTCGTATTCTCTTGTTCCATCAGGTTGTATCTCACCTTTTAATACACGATCTTCCTGCTTATAATCCACCTTATACACACCTTGAGGGGTTGCCAACTTTGGATCATTCTTCATTCCTGTTACCACTGGTGCCTCAAAGGTCACATTGTTCTCTTGAATAAACCACATATACTGCTCTGTTAAATCAACCAACACATAGGTCGGTCCCCAATCTGATCCTGTGTAAGAATGCGCACGAGTATAATAGTTAAACTCTCTGCTTACTGGAACTTTTGCATTAATCTCAGCAATAATCTGTTGTACCTCAGCCTCTTGATTAATCGTCCATCCATAAGTTCCACCTGAAACAGTAGCTTGTTTTCCAGTTGGCGTAGTGAAAGTTCTCGCTTGTCCTACTGTGTTGCGCCTACCTGCTACTTCTGCTACATATGCAACTACAGCTTCTTGATTGATGCTCACTTCATTGTTCTCATTTACAACCAACCAGGATGCAATTCTTGCTGCATCAATCACTTCTCCTTCTGCATATGTAATGGTACCTGTAAGGTATGGAGTCATCAGCTCTGCTTTTGCCTGTAAATCTTCTGATGTAGATAGAATTGCTGGCGGAACATAGCACGCTTCTTCTGTTAAAATCAATTCTCTTTCTTGTCTATCGATGTAATCAGCGATTGCATCTTTTGTCACCTCTTGATCTAATTTAGTCCCATAGACCTCTGGTATGACTTCCATCACTCCATTAACTACTCCTAAATAGGCATCTATTGGTTCTGTAAAAGTTGTCGGATCCATAAACCCAAATCCTCCTACTATCCCATCTAACAGCGCCTCATCATAAGATACACTTAACTTGGCTTCGTGTTCTGTAGTTCCAAAGAACATCTTTGGCCATAATAAAGGATTCTGCGCTATAAACAAATCTTTCATCCCACTACCTTCATTGTAGGAAAGCGAAATATCCGTTCCCTTAATCACCTCTGTCTTCCCATCATTAGTATGGATAGTGAGGTCATATGTTCCTACGTGATTGGCAAAGTATTCATCAATTGCACCTTCTGTGCTTAGAGAAAACTCTACGCCATTAATCTTTGTATCATAAAATGAAAATTGTGTAAACACCGCTGCAACTGCAAGATAGATACCTGCCAAAACTCCTATAGTAATCAAGAAACCTTTGAGTGCTTTATTTCCTGTCTTTTTGCCTGTTTTCTTCTTGGACTTCTTTTTTGATTTCTTCTTGTCTTTCTTTGCTTTCTTCTGGCTCATCTCGTCATTCTCTTCTCTTGCCTCATCGGCCTTTACATCTTTTAATTCCTCAACGTCTTCCTCTTCCAATTCATCGTCTTCATAGTCATATTCTACAAAATCCGCATCGTCGTCTTCCTCATCTTCGGTATCATCTACCGCTCCCTCTATTTCTATCTCTACGGGATCATCGTCTGTGTCGTCTGTAGCAAGTTCAAGTTCTTCTTCATCTGCATCTTCAAAGGCATCAATATCTAGAATAACTTTTTCTGTTGTCTCTACTGTTTTATCTTTTTTTCGCATCCTTTTACTCCCTAACTTAATATACAGAACTTATTATAATATAGTTACACGTAAAAGTATAGTCATTTTTACTTAAATTATTGTATGGATTTTGTTAGTTTCTACTAGTTTTTATCATTTGTTGTGGTTTTTATCATTATGTTTTCACTCCCACTACAAATCAGCTTTATTTCTGCACCTTGCGGAACTGCATACTCACTAAGATATAGGCAATATCCTTCTCGACCATCTTCTGTTATTATCCGAAACGTGGGATAGAAAAATTCCTGCCCCTCTGCACCTTCTATCCCTAAATATACTGAACTGTCTTCTTGAAGATACGCTTCCGAAACCTCTCCTTTAACCACAATGTAACCGCCGTCTTTTTCTAATTCGATAGTTGAGTTACTTTTTTCTACTTTGTACTCTATTGGTGCTACTGGAGCAGTCTGCATAATCGGCGTCTTTTCTAAAAGATCTTTGATATTTCTTTCTACAATTTCAATAACCACATATTCTGGTTGATACTCTTTTATCTGTTCTAGATAATAGGGTGTAAGTCTAGAAAAATAGGACTGTTTCATTTCTTGGGCAAAAAAAGGGATTAGACTCTCACCAAATGAATCTCTGTACATCAAGAGTACACCTTCTTTATCCTCTTGCTTAGTTTCAATCCAGTCATCCATGTAATCTGTCACTTCGGTTACCTCTTCATAAGAGAGCTGGGTGCTATAATCATAGTCCTTTTCTTTTTCCATATTATAATATAACAACTAAGAAAAATATAGTTTTTTTTATTAAATTATTGTATAATTATCACTACTATTGTTTATTGGAGGTATGTTATGGCTGGATCTAGCTATGGAACTATATTTAAAATTACTACTTGGGGAGAATCTCATGGTGCCGCAATCGGAGTGACAATTGATGGCTGTCCATCTGGTATAGAACTGTCTGAATCAGATATTCAGACTTTATTAGACCGCAGAAAACCCGGACAAAGCAAATTTACCACTTCAAGAAAAGAGGGAGATGTCGTAGAGATTCTATCTGGTGTTTTTCAAGGCAAAACACTCGGTACACCTATCTCTTTACTGGTTCGAAACACGAATCAAAATTCTAGTCACTATGACAATTTATCAACTGTCTATCGTCCTGGGCATGCTGACTATACATTTGACAAAAAATATGGATTTCGTGATTATAGAGGTGGCGGACGTTCCTCAGGACGAGAAACCATTGGACGTGTTGCTGGAGGAGCTATTGCCTTAAAAATTTTACATGCACTCGGCATCCATCTATGCTCTTATGCAAAGCAGATTGGACCTGTTTCCATTCCAGAAGAAGATTATCGCTACGAGGAAATCTTTACTAACCCGCTATTAATGCCAAATAATAAGTATGCAAAAGATGCTCAAGTCTACCTTGAAACTTGTATCGAAAATCTAGATTCAGCCGGTGGAACTATTGAATGTACTGCTGTAGGAATGCCTTCTGGTGTTGGAAATACTGTTTTCGAAAAATTAGATGCTAATTTAGCAAAAGGATTGATGTCCATCGGTTCTGTAAAAGCTGTAGAAATTGGAGATGGTACTGCTGTAGTCACTAGCACTGGAAGTCAAAATAATGATGCCTTTACTTCTACAAAGGAAGGTAAAATCAAAAAACTCACCAATCATAGTGGCGGTATTCTTGGTGGTATGAGCGATGGATCTACAATTCTTACACGAGTATCTATCAAACCTACACCATCTATTGCCTCGACACAGCAAACAGTCACCTCTGATGGCGAACCACTTGAACTATCCATTCATGGTCGCCACGATCCTATCATTGTGCCTCGCGCTGTAGTGGTTGTGGAATCTATGGTTGCATTAACATTAGTGGACGCTCTCTTTGTAAATATGAGCAGTAACATTAACGCTATTGAGAAATTCTACCAAAAGGATGTTTAAGCATGACACGTATATTTACTTATCCAGTTACAAAATCTGGCACTGTGCTAGAATATTTAAAATCCTTGGGATATTCCCAAGGATTAATTGTTCACCTCAAAAAGACAGAACAAGGTATCTTAAAAAATGGTAAATGGGCCTACGTTCGTGACATGCTATCTCCAGGAGATGTTTTGACAGTTTCCTTGACTCCCAAAGAAGAACAACGAGAAATACTACCCGTTGACTGTTCTTTAGATATATTATACGAAGATTTAGATATCCTAGTAATCAACAAACCTGCTTACATGCCCATACACCCATCCCAAGGGCATCATGAAAACACACTAGCTAATGGAGTAATGTTCCACTACAAAGACCAACTCCCTTTTGTATTTCGTTGTATTAATCGCTTGGATAAAAATACTACTGGAGTAGTATTAGTCGCAAAACATGCACTCAGTGCTTCAATTCTGTCTGACATGATTAGAGACCGAAAAATCAAACGCACTTACCTAGCTGTTGTAACAGGAAAAACAGCTACTTTGGGACAAATAACTGCTCCCATTGGGCGCATGGATGATTCTACTATTGAACGAACAGTTCGAAAGGATGGAGACCCTGCTTCCACTCATTTTCAACGCTTAGCATACACGGATGGATATTCTTTATTATCTTTGATCTTAGACACTGGGCGCACACACCAAATCCGCGTACATATGAAACATATCGGACATCCAATACCAGGTGATTTTTTATACAACCCAGAATATTCTAGAATTAAGCGTCAAGCACTTCACTCTTTTTCGCTTTCATTTCTTCATCCAATCAAAAAGGAGCCTCTTTACTTCGAAGCTCCTTTGCCATGCGATATGATGCAATTTAAATTTGAAAACATCCCCCGCCGATAAATTCTCGTAATAGAGAATTTTTCGGAATCAATTCTGTCGGAATACCAATAAAATAGTCTAAAAACTTAAGCAATCTCTTAGCTTCTAAGTATTCTTCATCCTCTTTTTCTATCCCAAATAATATCGGCTCTACAAACTGCTTTAAAACAGAAAGTTCATAAATCAATGCCGAGTTAAACATCACGTCTGCATCCTCTTGAAATGGGAAAATATTCTTCTCTTCCCCCCTGCGCACTGATGCCCACATAGCGATAGTCTCCTTTCCAGAAGTCCCTCGTGTTCTAGCATCTCGTACAATACGTCGAAGCAATCTGCCATCAGTAGTTGGAATCCTATTATGCTCATCGATATTCAACTGTGTCAATGCACTGATATAGATTTTAAACTTATTATCCGCTGGTAACCCTTCTGTCAGTTGCCCATTCAACCCATGAATCCCTTCAATAATCAATACATCATTCTTCTTTAACTGTAAATAATCTCCATGATACTCACGTCTTCCCAGTTTGAAATTAAATCTAGGAACCTCCACCTTCTTCCCATTCAATAAATCTGTAAGATCTCGATTAAACGTCTCAATATCTATTGCTTCTATCCCTTCAAAATCTGGCTTTCCATCTTCATCTAAGGGAATCTGATCCCGATTTACATAGTAGTTATCGATACCAATAGGATGCGGATTTAGCCCATTTACACGAAGTTGTACCGATAAGCGATGTGAAAATGTAGTTTTACCAGAAGAAGAGGGTCCCGCAATCAGAACAAATTTTACCGCGCCTTTTTCGACGATTTGATTTGCTATTTGAGAAATTTTCTTTTCTTGTAAAGCTTCTTGAACTAAGATTAACTCGGATACACTTCCATGAGCAATCTTGTCGTTTAAGCTACCAACTGTGTCAATTCCTTGCAAATCTCCCCATTGAATGGACTCATTTTGTACTTGAAACAGTTTTTCTCTCACATAATAGGATGGAATCGCCGTTGGTTCTTGACGGTTAGGCATCTGTATTACAAATCCATCCCCTTGTAGTTTTATATCGAAATACTTTAAACTAGAAGTATCTGGAACCATATGACCATAATAATAATCTTCAAATTCGCTGAGTCGGTATACATTGACTTTGGAAACCCTTCGGTACTTGAACAATTTCTCTTTGTCTTTCATCCCGTATTCCCGAAACCTACGAATCGCTTCATCTGTGTGAATTACCTGTTTTCCTATCGGTATTTTCTTTTCTACCAATTTTTGCATTCGCTCTTTTACTTTAGTTGCAAAAGCACCATCCACTTTCACTGTTCCACTAATTGTACAATAGTAGCCAGTTCCAACTGCATACAGAAGGCGAACCCTTTCAATCGCCTCCTTCCCATATACATCATATATGGCTTTTACAAGCAAAAAGCAAATACTTCTTCGATATGCTTTGTATCCGAGTCTATCTCCAGTCGTGATAAAAGAAAGAGTCACATCACCTAGTAACTCTTTTTGCAATTCTTGCGGTTTCCCGTTTTCCATCGCTAAAACGATATCATATCGATATTGCTCCTGAAAATCTTTTGAAATTTCTAGATATGTAGTTCCGCTTGCGTATTGATACTCATTTGTTCCTACTATAACATTACATATTTTCATTTTCAGACCTCCCTAGATGGTGCAAGATGGGTGAATAATCGAAGCGCTCTTCACCGCAACTCCTTCCCACCGTTTTTTCAAGTAGTTTGACATATCTTCAATAAATATGTGTTCTATTCCATAATGTCCTGCATCTATAATACAAAGCCCTCTACTTACAGCGTCTACCCCCTCATGATATCCGATATCCCCTGTAATATAAACCTCTACACCTTCTTTTATCGCTGTTTCAATTCCGCTTTTCCCTGATCCTGGAAGTATCGCTATCTTACGAATTTCTCTTTCTAAATCATCACCATATACCGTCACATTTTTTAGAGAAAACACATGCTTAATCCGTTCCCCTAAATCTCTTATTGTACAAGGGTTTTTCAATTCGCCGCATCGTCCAAGTCCAACTGCACTATCGCTATCTAGTGGCAAAAACACATAACTAGATGACATCCCCAATTTTTCTTCTGCCAAGTCTCCCATCTTTATCACATCATAATTGGTATGCATAGCATAGCAATTGACACGATTATTCAATAACTTCACCACTCTGCTACTAATAAAATCACTCGTATTAATCTGTTTTAAAGGTGAAAAAATCAAAGGGTGATGTGTCAATAACAAATCCGCTCCCCATGTAATGGCTTCATCAATAATTGCCTCAGTGGCATCTAATGCGACAAAAATTTTTTTTATCTCTTGCTCCGAATCACCTACTAATAGACCGACATTATCCCATTCGCAGGCCTTATCCACCGGAAAGTCCTGTTCTAGTTCTTTACAAATCTCCCAACACTTCATAGGCTTCTCCTAGTTCTTTTTTTAATTGTCTCGCTCTTTCTCTTATCTTTTCTTCCTGACTTGACTCAATTTTTGATAGAATTCCTACTTTTACTTTAATCTCTTTTTCTACGAATTTTTTCAGCACACGATGTTTTTTTTGTAATAACAACCTTCCATACTCAAGTTCTTTTGCTGAAAGTTCCACTTCTTCCCCTTTTATCATCTTCATAAGCGGATAAAATTTCCCATCTTCTAGTACCATATCTTCTGCAACAGCTTTCCAACCATTACGCTGTAGGTATGCTCTAACTTTTCCTATTTCTGATTGTGGCTGTAATATCAACTCATCTATTGATTCCCACAATCTTTTATCCTGATCTAAAATCTTTATTACTAAACCTCCGCCCATCCCCGCAATAATGATGGAATTAGCTTCTTGTAATTTTAGTTCACGCATTCCATCTGAAAGCCTAGTTTCAATCTGATTTTCTAATTTATGAGCAGCAACATGATTTTTCGCTCTCATATATGGTCCTTGATTCACATCCATAGCATATACCTTCTTTGCTATATTGCTTTGAATTAAATATATTGGAATGTAACCGTGATCCGTTCCTATATCTGCTACACACTTCCCTTTACTCACCATATCTGCAACTGCTTGTAAACGTTTTGACAACTCCATAAAATCACCTAGTCCAAATAATCTCTTAATTTTCTGCTTCTACTTGGATGTCTTAACTTTCTCAAAGCCTTTGCTTCTATCTGACGGATACGCTCCCTTGTAACATCAAATTCTTTTCCTACTTCTTCCAATGTTCTTGCTTTTCCATCGTTCATTCCAAATCGTAATCTAAGCACTTTTTGTTCTCTCTCTGTTAACGTATCTAGAACTTCTCCTAGTTGCTCTTTCAACAGTGCTGCCGCTGCTGCTTCTGCAGGAACAGGTACGTTATCATCTTGAATAAAGTCTCCTAAATGGCTATCTTCTTCTTCTCCGATTGGTGTCTCCAAAGATACAGGTTCTTGAGATATTTTTAAAATCTCTCTTACACGTTCTACTGGCATATCCAATTCTGCTGCCGTCTCTTCTGGTGAAGGTTCTCTCCCTAATTCTTGCAATAATTGCCTTTGTACTCGAATCAATTTATTAATAGTCTCCACCATGTGTACTGGAATACGGATTGTCCTAGCTTGATCTGCAATGGCTCTTGTAATGGCTTGACGAATCCACCATGTAGCATAGGTACTAAATTTATATCCTTTGCGATAATCAAATTTTTCAACCGCTTTAATTAATCCTAGATTCCCCTCTTGTATCAAATCTAAAAACAACATACCTCTTCCTACATATCGCTTTGCAATACTAACTACCAACCTTAGATTGGCTTCTGCAAGTCGCTTCTTTGAATACTCATCCCCCTCTTCCATTTTCTTTGCTAATTCAATCTCTTCCTCTGCACTCAAAAGAGGTACTTTTCCAATCTCTTTCAAATACATACGTACTGGATCTTCTATACTAATCCCGTCAGGAACCGTCAAATCTATCTTTTCTACATCAACTTCATCTTCTTCTGATAATTCAATCTCCGCTTCATCTGGAAGTTCTACTTCATTTAGTCGCAGGATATCTATCTCATGCTTTTCTAAATATTCATAGATTTTTTCCATCTGCTCCGTTTCTAGTTCAATATCAGAAAATGCTTCTGTGATTTCTGCAACCTCTAATGTATTTCGCTTTTTCTTTGCAACCTCTATAAGGTGTTTTACCTTCTCTTCCACCTTAGCCATAGTGTCTTCTACTCTTGTATTTTCTCCCATTCTTATACTTTCCTCCATCTATTTATTCGAAATTTTACTCTGAATGTGTAATTTTTCTAATTCTTGCAGACTTCTTTTACCTGTCATAATTTTCTGCAACCCTGTAATGTCTGTAGGGTCTAAATTTTTAGTTGCATAATTTATGCTGTTTTGCTTTACCTTTATAATGGTCTCTTTTATCGCTTTTGATTCCTCTTCTCCAGTAGTTAAGTCTTTTATCTCTGTATGAAAAATATCCGCAACTTCTCTGTGTTCTTTTTCATCTGAAAAATTATTGATAATCTTGGCTGGATTCATCACTCCCTTTTCATACTGCTCAAACAATAGTTTTGCTACGGTCTGATATAGTTCTGTTGTAAAATCTTGCCAACCAATATATTTTTCAATAGTAGGAAACAGCGATGTATCCGACGCCAAATATGTCAACAGTACCTTTTGCGATAACAAGGTTCCATCCACATGTTCTCGTTCTCTTTGTCGCAAAGATTGCTTTGCCCTTTCCACTGGTTTTGCTAAACCAACCTTTACTGCTGTTCCTCGCACTAGTTTATGCAGACTTTCTAAATTAATATGATAGTTTCGAGCCACTGCTTCTATGTAATTGTTGCGTTCTAACTCTTCTTCAAATCCCAATAATTTTTTCGCTACTTCATTAAAAAAGTCAGTTTTTCCTTCTGGTGTCTGTAAATCATACCTCTTTTCCAGTACTTCCAAAGAATACATAAACCCATTTCTAGCTTTTCCAATACACTCTTCAAATGCTTCTGCTCCCAACTTTTCAATATATTCATCTGGATCTTTATATGGATCCATTCGAATAACTTTTGCTGAAATACCTGCCTCCTTTAAAATTGGAATTGCACGAAGTGCTGCCTTTGTACCAGCTTCATCACTATCATAAGTTAGGTACACTTCCGAAACATAACGTTTTAATAAAGAAGCATGCCCCGATGTCAACGAAGTCCCAAGTGTTGCCACTGCATTTGTAAATCCTGCTTGGTGAAGTGCAATAACATCCATATATCCTTCACACACTAGATAGTAGGACTTTCTTGAAGTTCTTGCTCGATTCAGACCGTAAAGATTTCTACTCTTATCAAATACCAGTGTCTCCGGTGAATTCAAGTACTTTGGCTTTCCCTCTCCCATGACTCGCCCACCAAATCCTATGACTCGATTATTCACGTCCATGATCGGAAACATTACTCGATTCCAGAACTTATCATACATTCCTTGTCGTTCATCGACATTTACAAGCCCAGACTTACTAATCACCTCATCTTTATATCCCTTGAGTTTTAAATATTTATATAAATCATCTCCAAATTTCAGAGAATATCCCAATCCAAAGTGTAAAATTGTCTCAGCAGATAGACCTCTATTCAAAAAATACTGGTAACCTATCTTTCCGTTTTCTGATTTAAGTTGTGCAAAAAAATACTTTGCTGCAAGCTTATTCATCTCTAGTACTGTAGTTCGCATGCTTGCCTTCGCTTTTGCCTCCTCAGACAACTCCACGCTTGGAAGCTCTACACCTACTCTATCCGCTAAAAACTTTAATGCCTCTATAAATGTAAAATTTTCATATTCCATGATAAATGTGAGGACATTCCCGCCAATCCCACAACCAAAACAATAGTACATCTGTTTATTTCTACTCACCGAAAAAGATGGCGACTTTTCATTATGGAATGGGCATAGCCCAAAATGTGAGCTACCTTTTTTTTGTAAACGTACATAACTAGATATTACATCAACAATATCATTTTTCATTCTTATTTCTTCAACTAACTCTTCTGAATAATACATACTTTTACCCCTCCATAAGTATTATTCCACATCAATTCGCAATTTCCTTTATTCTTTCCAAGCTTTTGGAATAAAAATTTCTTGAAATTGCTTTACTGCAAAATTATCAGTCATTCCTGCAATATAATCACAAATCATCTCTTCTTTTACCCCTTCATTCTCTTGCATCTTTAAAAAGTATGATTCCGGCAAATACTCCGGGTACCTTTCGTAATACTCGTATAACTTTTCTATTAATTTAATTGCTTTCTTCTCCTCGCTTTTTGCTACTTGATTCAAGTACACATGCTCAAATAAAAAACTTCTTACACTTTTCAACGCATTCTCCACTTCTTCCGACATGATGATATCTGGCTTATCCATACTGTTATCAATAATATCATTAATCAGTGTATTCAATCTTTCCCCTGATGTATTTCCAAGAACTGCCCTACATTTTAGTGGAACATCTTCTGGTACCAATATCCCACCTCTAATCGCATCGTCAATATCGTGATTGATATAAGCCACTTTGTCCGATACTCTTACAATCTTTGCTTCTAGTGTCAAAGGATGTCCTGCTGTTTGGTGATGTAAGATGCCATCTCTTACTTCCTTTGTCAGATTGAGTCCTTTTCCATCTTTTTCTAATTTTTCTACTACTCTTACTCCTTGAACAGCATGGCGAAACCCCTTTTTAGATAATTTATTCAACGCTCTCTCTCCTGCATGTCCAAATGGCGTATGACCAAGGTCATGGGCAAGGGCAATAGCTTCTGTCAAATCTTCATTTAAACGGAGTGCTTTTGCTATTGTTCTGGCATTTTGAGACACTTCTAATGTATGTGTCAATCGTGTACGATAGTGGTCACCTCTTGGCAAAAGGAATACTTGAGTCTTTTGCTTTAATCTACGAAAAGACTTACAGTGTAGCACGCGGTCTCTATCTCTTTGAAAGATTGGACGAATATTACATGGTTCTTCCTCCCTTTCCCTTCCCTTTGAGTATCTGCTAAATGTTGCATAGGGAGATAAGTGCTCTAATTCACGTTCTTCCATTTGCTCTCGAATATTCATACCTTCCACCTCGCATCTATGTATTATGATTTTATCGCATTTGTAAAAAGCGTAACATTTTTTCAGTAATATTTCAATACAATTGCTCCACTATTTGCTGTTTCATACGTATTTTTTACATATTTCTCTAATCTTTCTAACAATTCTTGGTGCGGGTGACCATAAGGGTTATCTTCCCCTGCCGATATCAATGCTATCTCTGGCTGAATTTGTTCTAATAACGTTAGTGGCGTGCTATTCTTTGATCCATGGTGGGCAACTTTCAATACATCATACACCTTTTCTTCATCTATAAGGTCTTGAATCAATAATTCCTCACCTCTCCCTTCTATATCACCAGTACACAACATTTTAAAATCCTTATACTCCAATTCTAATACAAGTGAACTCGCATTACCTAATTCACCTACATATTCTTCGCTTGGCCCTAGTACTGTAAATGAGGCTTCTCCATCTTTTATTACATCCCCTCTTCTCACTTCTAATACACGTATTCCATACGTAATCGCTAACTCTTTCAACTCTATCAATTCTGAATCTTGGAACTGTTTTTCACACATCACTAATGTATCAATTTTGATTCCTACTTTTTCTCTTTTTATTAACTCTATAATTCCATTTATATGATCTTGATCTCCATGAGTAACGAAAACATATTCAAGCTTTCCAACTCCTTTGGATTTTAAAAATGGTTCCATTCTATATTTTCCAACTTCACTTTCACTGCTACTCCCCCCATCAATCAAATAATCCACTCCACTAGGACCTCGAATGTACATTGAATCACCTTGCCCTACATTTAGCATAGTAACTTCAACTCCTGATACTGGTTTTTCAATCAATAATAATGAAATGGTCAAGCACATCCAAAGCATTATGGATTTCCACCCCCATTTTACTTCTCTTTCTTTTCTTTTTTCTCGCCATATTCTCAGAAGTATCATTCCTAAAATACTTCCATAATACAAAACCATCACATAATTTTCTGGGATTCCTAGAACTACTCTCGCAAACGGAAGTTCTATAGCGCATTCTCCTACTCTGTAAATATAGGCAATGATACACTCACACATATAAAAACAGCAACTAGCAAGCATTGGAAAGAAAAACGAAAAAACTACACTTACTACACCTAAAATAATCAGTACACCAAGTATGGGAAGTATCAACAAGTTAGTAAAGATAGAATAGGTAGAAATCTCATAGAAATAATAAAGCAAAATTGGAAAAAGCACCATCTGAATACTGGCACTCGCAGCCACGCCTCGCCCAAACCTCCCCAACTTCTTTAAACACGATAAAAATATTGGATAGAGATAAAAAATCCCTAAAATTGCTCCAAATGATAGTAAGAAACTCGCATCAAATAGCAGTCTTTTGTTCTCTAACAAGATAAATAATGCTGCAATTGCTACGCTAGTCAAAGAATCATATCCCCTCCCGCTTACTTCCGCACCCATCAAAAGAAGGAACATAATACTAGCTCGTGTAGAAGACACCTCAAATCCAACCATCGCAACATAGCAAAGCAATAAGATAGAACTCAAAATTGCTGCAAGAAAAAAATTCCCCAACACCTTTCGTAACACCTTGTATACAAATAAACTTAAGATTGATATATGTAGTCCTGATATTGCAAAGATATGACCAACTCCTACGCTTTGAAACATCTCTTGATTATCTTTACCCAAGCCTTCTTGTTCCCCTAAAAGAAGTGCTACCATAAACCCGCCCTTCTCATCATCCATATATTGATAAATTATTGATTTTATTCGCACTCTAACTAGAGATAAACTTTCTTGCACCCTATCCACTTCATCCTTACTAATATTCAAGGAATCTGCCCATACGTACCCTTCTATTTTCTTTGTAGCATAATACTGTTTCGGATTAAAATTGCCAGGATTTGGCTCTGATTCAAACAATTGATATTGGCCTATGGCCAAGATTTCATTTCCAACTCGAACGGATTGGAAAGAAGTATCATAAATTAAATAATTTTTCTCTTTTTCTCTTACATATAAATATTGCAGTTTTTCTTTTTTTTCAATTTTATAGACGTTGCCTTTTATCTCTTTATAACCTTCGTCTTCTTTTCCTTCTAAGTGAGAGTTGCCTACCGATGCTTCTCTCACTTTTAATTCTCCCACCCATATAACTGCAATAATCAACATACATATGTAACAAACAATCGGTTTTCCTTTGATAGGAACACCCCCTTATCTTACAAATGTCAATGGTATCTTAGTTGCAAACGTAGTTCCTTTCTCATCATTATTTTGAACAAGTATCTCTCCTTTGTGTAGCAATATAGCCTTTTGAGCAATCGAAAGCCCAAGTCCCGTACCACCAATCTCTCTTGACCTAGATTTATCCACTCTATAAAATCTTTCAAATATCTTCTCTTTTTCTTCTTCTCCAATTCCAATACCAGAATCTTCTACATTAATGTAACAAAACTGATGATCCGAATTGATTGAAATATGGACATATCCGCCTGGTTCGTTATACTTAATTGCATTTTCAACTAGATTCATATACGCTAGCGAAAGTTTTATTTCATCTATTTCCACCATAGTAGGACGAAAGCTTTCTAGCACAATTTCGATTTTGTTCATCTTAGCAATTGGCTCTACTCTCTTTAGAATCCCTTCCATCAACTCATTGATATTGACAGATTCAATATGCACGTCATTAGATGCTTTTTCCATCTTCACTAGAGATAACAAGTCATTGATAATCACATTTTCTCGATCAATTTCTTCAGCAATATCTTGCATAAATTCCTGATACAGCTCTATCGGTACCTCTTCTTGTGCTAACAAAGAGTCTGCTAACACTTTCATAGACGTTAATGGTGTCTTTAATTCATGTGATACATTAGAGACAAATTCTTCTCGTGAATGATCTAGTATCCGCAATCTAGACAGCATTTTTTTTACAGAATTAGCAATCTTTCTCGTCTCTATATAAGAATTAGCCTCTTGAATCACATAATCGTTATTAAAAGTCATATGTTCCAACTCTTTTGCAAGTCTTAGGAATGGATTTGTTAACAGATAAATAACCACAACTAAGATAATTGCCATTGCAATACTCAGTCCAATCTGTACCATTAAAATATATTCTACGACACGACTCTGTGATACCTCAATTCCCCTTGTTGTCGCGCTCATTACAATGGTTCCCTTAACATTTCCATCTTTTCCTTCTTTTAAAGGAAATACAACTACCACTTCTTCACTCTCTTTTTGGTGATAACTTGTAACCTTTCCTTCTAGTCCTTTTTTCATCTCATCTGTTTTCAAATACACACCTTCGTCTGCTTCTATGGTATCTTTTAAAATTAGACCTTCTTGATCTGTAATCATGATTCTTCCATCATAGATTTCTGCAACTTGTAATAAATCAACAGAAAGTTGCTCTACTCCACTTTCTGTGATTTCTCCTTCCTGAGCAAAGCTATCACTGATATACCGGCATGTATTTTCCACTCTTTTTGTCAATGTAAGTATCTGCTCACCGTAAAAAACCTCTAGCCCACCTGCCGTAGAAATCGTAATCCCTAACATAAATATCATAACGACAATTGACGTTATTAACAACCGAAAGCTAATTCTTCTTTTTAACACATCTCTCCCCTATCCTCTAAAATAGTAACCCATTCCCCACTTTGTATGTACGTATTTAGGTTCACTTGGCTTTGTTTCAATCTTTTCTCTCAATCGTCGAATATGTACATCTACTGTCCTTGCATCGCCTCTGTAACCTTCTCCCCAGATAATATCTTTCAGCTGGTCTCTGCTATAAGTTTTGTTCTTATTCATAGCCAACAGCTCTAGAATCTCAAATTCTTTTACTGTCAAACTAATCTCCTTATTTTGAACAAACACACTTCGATTCTCCAAATCGATACACAAATCACCTGCTATAATTTGTTTCGCTTTTTTCTGCCCCTTACTAGTTCTTCGCATAATAGCTTTGATTCTAGCCTTCACTTCTAAGATGTTAAAGGGTTTTGTCATATAGTCATCTGCGCCATAATCCAAACCTAAAATTTTATCCATCTCTTCACCTTTAGCAGTTAGCATGATAATTGGTACATCCGAAAACTCTCGGATTTGTTGACACACTTGTAACCCATCTAACTTCGGCAACATAATATCTAGTAAAATAATATCATATTGATTCTCTTTGGCCAAATCAAGTGCCTCTTCTCCATCGTATGCACAATCCACTTTCATTCCATCTTGCTCTAGGCTAAATCGAATCCCCTTTACTATCAATTTTTCATCATCTACTACTAAAACTTTTCTTTCCATACCGTCTCCTAATTCACGCTTATTTCATCTTTTATTTTATTATATACTCCTTCTTTAATACCTTCGATTTCCATAATAGCTTCGATAGTTTTAAATCCCCCTTTTTCTTCTCTATACTGTAGGATACTCTCTGCTTTTGCTTCTCCAATTCCTGTTAGTTCCATTAATTCTTCTTTAGATGCTTGATTGATATTTACTTTACCACCATTATCCGCTTTTGTATCTTCGCCTACACCAATCGAGTCATCCCCTCCTTGTGTAACCTCCTCTGCTGTAAGCACACACACTCTATCTCCATCTAACAAGACCTGGGCTTGATTCAAATAAGAAGGGTGAGCTAACTCGGTCATACCTCCTGCTGCTTTAATTGCATCAACAATTCTACTTCCATCTTTTAATTCATAGACCCCTGGGGTTTGCACTGCTCCGCATACATATACCAAAATGACTTCTGCTTCTTTTTCTGCTTCTTTTTCTACTTCTTCACCTTTCGCAGTTTCTTCAGTGTTAGCCTCCTGCTCTTCTTCATGCTCTACTGTCTCTATTACCGAAAGTCCTTCGGTCACTTCATTACTCCCACACCCTGTCACTGTGTTCAATAACATCATTCCGATTACTAATACCATAATTCTCGTACATCTACTTCGCATATTTTTTCTCCTTTATAGCTATTGCTATAAACGCCCCTCTATGCTTCGTACTCTAATTATAATGAATTACATTGATAAATACAACTCTTTTTACTTAGAGCTTTGGAATAAATATACCCCTATAAACGCAATACTCATACCAATAATTTTACGCCCTTCAAGAGGCTGCTTCTCCACTTGAAATAGTCCCATCAATTCTATAACATAAGAGACAATCATCTGAGCAATTACGATGAACAAAATAGCTTTTGCTGGATCTAGTTGCTCTATACTTTTTATAACTGTCCAGGTAATTCCTGCACCAATGATTCCTCCTATCAACATATAGCGCGGTTTTACCTCTACAATTGTCAGTAAAGACGTGCGATCTGTAATCGCCCAAACTGCCAAACAAATCAACAATGCACTAAATTGAACCCATACATTTGATACCCATATCCCTGTGGTCTTCGTTACTTGACTGTTCAACACTCCTTGTATACTCATTAATGCACCAGATATAATTGCAATCAAAAAACCAATCATCGAAAATCTCTCCTTTTTCTAAAGAATTATCTCCGATTGATTGGTTTCTATTCATATCTGTCTTTATCTGCTATTATTGTTCTGTATAAAATTTATTACCTTCATCTGCTAAGATGGCAGTTCCAATTCCTTTATTTGTAAAGAATTCAAGAAGTAAACAATGAGGAATTCTTCCATCCAAAATATGCACACGCGACACTCCATTTTCGATGGCATCGATGCAATTTTGTAGTTTCGGCAACATTCCACCACCAATATTTCCATTATCCATTAGTTGATGCGCTTCTGCTACTGTCAATTCCGAAATTAGTGACTCTTTATCTGCAGGATCTTTGTATACCCCTTCTATATCTGTTAAAAATGCAAGTTTTTCTACTTTCATTGCACGAGCGATTGCACAAGCTGCATCATCCGCATTGATATTATACGTCTGGTATTCATCATCTAATCCGATTGGTCCTATAATTGGCAAAAAATCTTTTTCAAGTAAATCGTGTAAAATCTGTGCATTCACTTCTGTGATTTCTCCCACATATCCAATGTCTTCACCTTTTGATAGCTTCTTTTCCACTTTTAAAAGTCCACCATCTTTCCCGGTAATTCCAATTGCACGCACTCCAAGTTTTTGTACCAATTGAACTAGGCTCTTATTCACTTTTCCAAGCACCATTTCAGCCACTTCCATCGTCTCTTCATCTGTAACACGAAGTCCGTTGATAAACTTTGGTTCCATGCCTACCTTTTCTACCCATTTGCTGATTTCTTTTCCGCCACCATGTACAATAATCGGCTTAAATCCAACTAGCTTTAACAAGGTAACATCTTGAATTACTTGATTTTTCAATTCTTCGTCTACCATCGCACTGCCACCATATTTGACCACAATAATCTTTCGATTAAATCTCTGTATATAAGGTAGCGCCTCAATTAGTACCTCTGCTTTATCTAAAAATTGCTGCATATTTTCACCCATCGCTTTCTCCTTCTCTTATCATCCACTGATTTAGCTTCTGTAATCTGCATTAATTGCAATATATTCATGAGTCAAGTCACATCCCCATGCAATCGCAGATTCTTCTCCCATTTTCAAATCAATTACTGCAGTCACTTCTTCTTGTGATAATACTTCTGTAGCCTTTTCTTCACTAAAATCCACTGCATTTCCTTCCACCATAATCTCTACTTCTCCAGCTTTACTAGCAAACTTAAGATCCACCACTTCTGGATTAAAAGTTGCACCTGAATAGCCCATAGCACATAGTACGCGTCCCCAGTTAGCGTCATGTCCTGCAATTGCAGTCTTAGTAAGGTTAGAGGTTACCACTGATTTACTAATAATTCTTGCTTGCTCTTTTGTCTGAGCGCCCAACACTTTCACTTCAAATAACGCCGTAGCTCCTTCTCCATCACCCGCCATCTTTTTAGCTAGATATTCATTCACCTCATGGAAAGCTGCATAAAACAATTCGTATTCTTCTGTTCCGACTTGTATCTCTTCATTTCCTGCCATTCCATTTGCTAGAACTAAGGCTGTATCATTGGTAGATGTATCACCATCCACAGAGATCATATTGTAAGTATCTACCACATCATCACTCATAGCTTTTTGTAGTGCCTCTTTTGATATCATTGCATCTGTCGTAATAAAACTTAGCATCGTGCACATATCTGGATGAATCATTCCAGAACCTTTTGCCATTCCACCTACAGTAACTGTTTTTCCTGATATTTCAATTTCAAATGCAATTTCCTTTTCACAAGTATCTGTAGTCATAATTGCTTTTGCCGCTTCTGTACCTGATGTGATATCTGAATGTTTCACTTTGCATAACTCCGTTACTCCTGCTGCAATTCGACCCATTGGAAGTTGCTTTCCAATCACCCCTGTAGATGCTACAAGAACCGCATTCTCTTTCACTCCTAATTCTTTTGCCACTACTTCTGCTGTTTGCTTACAGTAATCATATCCTTCTTGTCCTGTACAAGCGTTGGCGATTCCTGAATTGACAATCACAACTTGTGCATGTTCTGAATTTTTCACAATCTCTTGATCCCATTTTACGGGTGCTGCCTTTACGATATTTTTAGTAAAGACTCCTGCCACCTTACATGGCGCTTCACTATATATAATCGCCATATCTGTTCTATCTTGATATTTAATCTTTGCCGCAACTGCTGCTGCTTCAAATCCTATTGCCTTTGTTACTCCACCTTGTACTAATTTCATACTTCCTCCTAAGCTCTAATCAGCAATAAACGCTGTAATATTTTTCTCATTAATCACAAATTCATAACAGTTCAAATCTTCTCGATTATTCCACCCTATCTCATTCCAAAAAGCATTACCACCTTCATTTTGGGTAAATGCAAAGAGATTCACCTTGTTAATCTCTTCATCTCCAAGAGCCTTAATCGCATGTATTGCCATTGTTTTTCCAATACCTTTCATTCGGTATGACTTTGCCACACATACATGGTAGAAACACCCTCTTCTTCCATCATGCCCACACAAAATATTCCCTACTATTTTTCCATCTGCGATTGCAACCACACTTGTATTTGGGTTTCTTTTGATGAATCGTTCAACCCCTGCTCTTGAATCGTCCATGCTTCTTATTCCGAATCCATGAATGCTATTCCAAAGCTTAAACACTTCGTCATAGTCATACATGGTCATTGCTCTAATCGTATACATTCTCTTTTTATTTCCTCTTATCTGTATTTACGGAAACATCGGTACTATCTCTAGCCCACTTGTTTCTTCTAACCCAAACATTAAATTCATGTTTTGCACTGCTTGACCTGCTGCACCTTTTACGAGATTATCCATAGCCCCCATCATTATGATGCGATTCGTTCTCTCATCAATCACAAAGTTAACATCAACGTAATTACTTCCTTCTACCCACTTAGTCTCTGGACACATCCCCTTTTCTAGAACACGCACAAATTTCTCCGTTTTATAATAAGACTCGTAAGCTTCTCTTACTTGTTCCTCAGTCACACCTTCTTTTAATGTAGCATAAGCTGTGATTAGTATTCCACGATTCATAGGAATCAGATGTGGTGTGAAATTAATGGTGAAATCCTCTCCAGAAGCATACCCTAATTGCTCTTCAATCTCTGGTGTATGTCTATGTGATGCTACTCCATATGCTTTGATATTTTCATTAACTTCACAGTATAATTGATCTACTTTCGCACCTCTTCCTGCTCCTGAAGTTCCTGATTTCGCATCAATAATTAATGTGCTCAAATCAATCATTCCTTCTTTTGCAAGGGGATATGCCGTCAATATGGAACAAGTCGTATAACACCCTGGATTGGCAACTAATCTCGCATTTTTCACATCTTCTCTATTAACTTCGCAAAGCCCATACACTGCTTCTTCTATAAACTTAGGGCTTTGATGTTTTATTCCGTACCACTTTTCATACACAGCTACATCTTTGATTCGAAAATCCGCACTCAAATCTACGATTTTTACTTTTGACAATATCTCTTCATTAACCAAAGATCCACATAGGCCTTGTGGGGTAGCTGTAAAAATTACATCCACTCTACTTGCCAACTCTTCCATATTATCATCCATGCAAACTGCATCCACAATTTCAAACATGTTTCTATATACATGGGCATATTTCTGATCAATATAACTCCTTGAACCGTACCATTCAATTTTCACATCTTTGTGTCCCATTAAAATTCTTACTAGTTCTCCACCTGTGTACCCTGTAGAACCTATAATTCCTACCTTTATCATTTCAAAACCTCTCTTCTTTATTGATGGTCTTTATTAATCATAACGTACAAACCATCATCTTCTCAAATCAACATTGCATAATTATACATCAACGCAAGATTATATGCAAGTCTAACTTCTAATTTGTCCATTTCCAAAAATCACATACTTTGTAGTAGTCAACGCAGATAGTCCCATAGGACCTCTTGCATGTAATTTTTGCGTACTAATTCCAATCTCTGCTCCAAATCCAAATTCGAATCCATCCGTAAACCTTGTAGATGCATTTACGTAAACTGCTGCCGCATCTATTTCTTCTAAAAATCGCATTGCAGCTTGGTAATTTTCTGTAATAATTGCTTCAGAGTGTCCTGTATTATATTGATTAATATGTTGAATCGCCTCATCTAGTGAATCTACCGTTTTAATTGATATGATTTTATCTAGGTACTCCGTTCCCCAATCTTCTGCTTTTGCCAACACACAACTAGGTTCTAAAGCACACACCTGATTATCCCCTCTTATCTCCACTCCTTTTTCCGTTAAAGTTTCAACGAGAGATCCAATCACCTTTTCAAGAATTGCTCTATGTATCACAAGAGATTCGCATGCATTACATACCCCATATCTTTGAGTCTTTGCATTTTCTATGATAGACACTGCCATGTCCACATCACCATCTTTATCTACATACACATGACAGTTTCCTGTTCCTGTTTCAATCACTGGCACTGTACTTTCTTTCACGACAGTCTGTATCAATTGTTCGCCCCCACGTGGAATTAATACGTCAATATACTGATTTAATTTCATAAATTCTCTAGCAGTTTCACGATCGGTTCGCTCAATTAGTTGAATGCATGCCTGATCTATCCCTGCTTTTAAAAGACCTGTTTGAATCGCAGTAACAATCGCTTTATTCGAGTGGATTGCATCACTTCCTCCTCTTAAAATCACCGCATTATTAGTCTTAAAACAAAGTGCAAAAGCATCTGATGTCACATTAGGTCTAGACTCATAGATAATGCCTACAACACCAAGTGGTACCACCTTTTCTCCTATCGAAAGACCATTTGGTCGAACCTTCACCGCTTTCATTTCGCCCACTGGGTCTTCCAACTCACTAATTTGTCGCACTCCCTCTGCCATACTCTCTATCCGCTCTTTCGTCAATAAGAGGCGATCTACTAAAGACTCTTTCATCCTTTTTTCTCTGGCATTCAAAATATCCTTCTGGTTCTCTTTTAAAATTTCTTCACTATAATCTAACATGGCTTGTGCTATTAGATTTAAAGCTTTATTTTTTTCCAACTGTCCCAATTTCGCCACGCAACTTTTTGCCTGTTTTGCTTTCTGCCCTACTTCTAATAAATACGCTTCTACCGTCATTACCTTTTACTCTCCTCTCTCTTTCTTCTCTTTGCTATTCTTCGGTACTGTTCTCTTTCCTTAGCTAATTCATTCTCTTTTTCATGTTCTCCCGCTAAAAATAAGGTCCCCACTCGCTTTCCTGCCATGATATCGTTAATTACATAGATACTCTCTCCATTAGCAATCACCATATCAGATCCTGCTTCTACACAAATTTTAGCCGCCTCAATCTTTGTGGCCATACCGCCTGTTCCTACTTGCGTAGTGGTTCCTTTTCCCATATTTTCTAATTCATCATCAATTCGGTACACCGTATGAACAAACCTTGCTTGTGGGTTCACTTTTGGATTGTCGGTATAAAGACCTTCTATATCCGACAGAAGAATTAACAAATCTGCTTTAACTAACTTTACAATATATGCTGCCATCGTATCATTATCACCAAACCCGCCATATAAGTCTTCATCTACTGCTATTGCATCATTCTCATTAATAATAGGCACAACATTCATCTTAAACAGTTGTGAAAACGTCTCTTTTGCACTCTTTTTACACTTACGATGCATAATCGATTCTTTCGTCAAAAGAACCTGTGCCGTCAACTGCCCATACTCGTTAAATAACTTTTCATAAATCATCATAAGTCTTGCTTGTCCAATCGCTGCGCATGCATGACGAACCGATGGATCTTGTGGATTTTCTTTTATTCCAAGAACATTTCTTCCTATTCCTATAGCTCCTGAGGATACTACAATTACCTCTTTCCCTTTATTTCTTAGATTAATCAAAATCCGGACAAATTTTTCCAGTTTCTCTAAATCAATATTTCCTGTCTCATCGTGTGTGATAGATGAAGTTCCAATCTTAATTACTATTCGTTTCTTTAACCGCAACACTTCCCTTGCATTCATAAGACCACCTCTGATTTCTACTTTATATTAAAATATTAAACGATAATTATGTTCTTATCTAAATTTTACACCTCTTCGTCATTTTGTCAAGCTTTCTCCAATCAAGATGTATATTATTCATTCTTTTTGTATTTTTATTCATCTCTACTTGATTTTTTTCTCATTTTGATGTATAGTATCTAAGAATATAATACATACGGAGGTATTTTGATATGAAAGAAAAAGTTGTTTTGGCTTATTCTGGGGGACTAGATACGACAACCATCATCCCTTGGTTGAAAGAAAATTTTGATTATGATGTAGTGTGTTGCTGTATAGACTGTGGACAAGGTAATGAGTTAGATGGTTTAGAAGAACGTGCTGCACTCTCTGGTGCGACAAAACTATATATTGAAGATGTAGTAGATGAATTTTGTGATGATTTCATCGTTCCTTGTGTGCAAGCAAATGCCATCTATGAAAATAAATATTTATTAGGAACTTCAATGGCTCGTCCAGTTATTGCAAAGCGTCTAGTTGAGATTGCAAGAAAAGAAGGTGCTACTGCTATTTGTCATGGTGCAACAGGTAAAGGAAACGATCAAATTCGTTTCGAACTTACTATCAAGGCACTTGCGCCAGATCTTAGAATCATCGCACCTTGGAGAATGACAGATGTGTGGAAAATCCAGTCTCGTGAAGATGCCATCGAATACTGTAACGAGCATGGCATTGATTTACCATTTAATGCTTCTTCAAGCTATAGCCGCGATCGTAATCTATGGCATATCAGCCATGAAGGATTAGAATTGGAAGATCCTGCTGCTGAACCTAACTATGATCACTTATTAGTACTTGGAGTATCTCCTGAACAAGCACCTAACGAAGGAGAATACGTAACGATGACATTTAACAAAGGTGTTCCAACTTCTGTTAACGGTGAAGAGATGAAAGTTTCTGAAATCATCACTGTTCTCAACGAACTTGGTGGAAAGCATGGTGTTGGTATTGTAGACATCGTTGAGAATCGTGTAGTCGGAATGAAATCACGCGGTGTATATGAGACTCCAGGTGGAACAATTCTTATGGAAGCACACCAACAACTAGAAGAATTAGTACTCGACAGAGCTACTTATGAAGTAAAAAAAGATATGGGTAATAAGATGGCGCAGATTGTATATGAAGGAAAATGGCATACACCACTTCGCGAAGCAGTACAAGCGTTTATCACTTCTACTCAAGAATATGTAACAGGTGAAGTAAAATTTAAGCTTTACAAAGGAAACATCATCAAAGCTGGTACCACTTCTCCATATTCATTATACAGCGAGTCTTTAGCAAGCTTTACAACTGGTGAATTATATGACCACCACGATGCGGAAGGATTTATCAATCTATTTGGGCTTCCTCAAAAAGTTCGTGCTATGAAATTAGAAGAAGCTAAGAAATAAAACTAACAGCAAACAGAACGGATTATTGCCGATTTGTTTGCTGTTTTTTCTTGTGAAACTTTGCATTTTTTCCTCTTATATGTTACACTTTCTTATAAGATTCTTAAGATTATTGTCACGACAAGGAGACATCATGAATATCGATTTTTCAAATATCAATAAAAAATTAGATGAAGCAATAAAAAGTGGAGATTATAGCAACTTCAAGCAAGATATCAAAGGTTTTAGCGAAAATGTCTATGCGAATTATATAAAGCCTGCCATCCCACTGCAAAAGAGACGCCAAATTACAACTTATTCAACCTCTGGGCAAACCGCACTTCTTGTAATTGCACTTTGCGTTCTTTACCCTTTTGCAATTCTTTATACTGGATTCAATATAGGTTTTTTCCTGTCAGATTTCTATATCCATGATACATTTATTTTATCAAATCTTCTCATAGATATCACAGTTTCTGCGCTTTCTATAGCTGGAATTGTTGCTTGTACTAAACGTTGCCTACATAACGGACGTTTTCAAAAAATTGCTAAGATTCTTTCAAAAAAAGAAACCTGTTCCTTCAAAGAATTGGCAACTACCCTAAAACGACAACCTTCAAAGATTCAACGCGAGGTCAAAGGTTGGATTGAAAAAGAGATGTATCAAGATTGTTTTTTATCTCACGATATGCAGACAATTTTTATTGGACAAGAATCCTATCATGCATATACGCAAAATTATACCTTACAACAAAATATCGCCAATCAAAAAGCTGCTGATTTGCAGAACCCAATCCTTATGGAGGGAAAGCAATATATCTGTGAGATTCGAAAAGTCAATGATCTCCTCCCTGATGCAATCATTAGCAAGAAGCTGGACGATTTGGAAAATATCCTCACTAAGATTTTTGCTTACGTAGGTCAAAAACCCCAACGATTGGATCAAGTCCACAAGTTTATCAACTACTACTTGCCTACTACTATCAAACTCTTAAATGCCTATTGCGGAATAGAGGACAACAACTTATCTTCTACACATACAACGAAAACCAAAAATGAGATTTTGGATATATTAGATACCATTCAAGTTGCTTTTGTCTCGTTCTTTGATGATCTGTATAAAGAAGAGGCTTTGGATATTTCTAGTGATATCGCGGTATTAAAAACAATGTTACATCAAGATGGACTATTACACTAAAAGGAGAATGTTATGAATCAAATGATACCAGTTGAAGAAACACAATACGAATTATTAAATAATGAGACACCTTTGTCTCCAGAGGATACCAACCTAATAGAAGAATATAAAAATTCCATAGATTTAACCAATACTAACCTTATTTTACAATATGGCGTCAATATTCAAAAAAAAGTTGCCGATTTTTCCGAAAATACATTATCCAATGTGAAAACAAAGGATTTTGGCGAACTCGGCGGTATGCTATCTGAAGTAGTGATGCAACTTCGTGACTTTGAGAACGTAGAAGAACAAAAAGGATTTTTTGGCTTATTCAAAAAAACAGGGGATAAAGTTGCTAATCTAAAGCTCAAGTACGAAGATGCTGCTACCACTATCACAAAAATTGTTGGGCATTTAGAAACCCATCAGCGCACCTTATTAAAGGATATTTCAATATTAGATCAGATGTATGAATATAACAAAGACTACTTCAAAGAACTCACCCTCTATATTCAAGCTGGAAAAGAAAAGCTTGAGACTACCATGAATACTGAGTTGCACGCTTTAAAGTTAAAGGCAGAAGCTTCTGGTCTTCCTGAAGATGCACAAGCAGCTAATGACTTAGCCGGTATGTGTAATCGCTTTGAAAAGAAAATTCATGACCTAGAACTGACTCGTGCCATCTGCATTCAAACGGCTCCACAGATTCGTCTTGTTCAAAACAACGACTCAGTTATGGCAGAAAAAATCCAATCCACAATCATCAACACAATCCCTCTCTGGAAGAGTCAAATGGTGCTTGCACTTGGTATCGCTCATTCACAACAGGCTATGCTGGCTCAACGTGAAGTAACAGATATGACAAATGAAATGCTTAAAAAGAATGCCCAGATGCTTAAGATGTCTACCATTGAAACTGCAAAAGAAGCGGAGCGTGGCATAATCGATATGGAAACTCTGCAAGAGACAAATGCCACTATGATCTCTACTTTAGATGAAGTGATAGCAATCCAAAAAGAAGGACGTACAAAGCGACAAAACGCAGAACTTGAATTAAAAAAACTTGAAAATGACTTAAAAACAAAACTATTGTCTCTATAAACCAACAAAGGAACTAGAAAGGTAAATATCCTCTCTAGTTCCTTATTTTTTAACTATTTTATATTCATCTGATAGGCTTCTTCTGGTTTCCACGTATCAAATCCTGCTGCTGTTATAATCTCTTCTGCCTCTTCAGGTGTCTTTGTTTTTAGAATTGCTGACGCCTCACTACCATTTGCAAATGCATACATGTATTCGATGTTAATCCCACCTGCAACTAAGGCTTTCATCGCTTTATATAAAGAACCTGTCTCATGAGGAACTTTTAATGCTACAACATTTACCAATTTTGCTGTAATACTATTGGCTTTAAGAATCTCTCTTCCTTTTTCTGGGTTGGATACGATCATTCGCAGCATGCCATACTCTGTTGTATCTGCAAGGCTCATAGCAACGATATCTATATCCTTTTCTGATAGTAACTGTAAAATCTCATCCACTCGTCCTGCTTTATTCTCTAAAAATACCGATAATTGTTTTACACTCATACTTCTCGCCCCTTCCTATTACATACATTGATTTACATTGTTCTATTATCGATTACTCGTTTTGCTTTTCCTTCACTTCTTTCAATAGTCTTCGGTTCTACTAGCTTCACTTTCACTCCAATTCCTAATGCATGTTTGAGTACATCTGAAACCTTTTGCTTTAGCTGCTCTAATTCGCGAATCTCATCTGAAAAAAATTCCTCATCCACTTCTACCATAACTGTCAATTGATCCATATTGTTGACTCTATCAATGATTAATTGATAATGAGGCGAAATTCCCTCTCCTACTGATAATAAAGCTGACTCTACCTGTGTCGGGAAGATATTCACCCCTCGAATCACTTTCATATCATCTGTTCTACCTTTAAACTTCGATATTCTCGGAAGGGTTCTTCCACACTCGCAAGTATCATAATCGATACTTGTCAAATCTTTGGTGCGGTAGCGAATCAATGGCATTGCCTCTTTATCCAATGTTGTAAAAATCAATTCACCCGTCTCACCATTTTTACATGATTTTCCAGTTACTTGGTCAAGTACCTCTGGATAGAAATGATCGTGGAATACATGCAATCCTTTGTGATAAGTACAGTCAATTGCAACCCCTGGTCCTAAAATTTCACATAGTCCATAAATATCAAAACATTCGATTTTTAATGTCTCTTCAATCTGCTTTCTCATCTCATCTGTCCAAGGCTCTGCACCATGAATTCCCACCTTTAACTTTAACTTATCCACAAGTCCCGCTTCTTTGATAGATTCCGCTAAATACACCGCATAAGATGGTGTGCAGGTAAGAGCCGTTGCTCCAAAATCTTCCATACACATCATTTGCCTCTGTGTATTACCAGAAGACATCGGAACTGCAAGTGCTCCAAGTGCTCTCGCCCCTAGATCCACTCCAATTCCACCTGTAAAAAGCCCATACCCATATGCTACATGAATGATGTCTTCTTCTGAAAGACCCGTCATCTCAAGGCACCTAGCCATACATTCTCCCCATAACTGCACATCTGCCTCTGTATAAGATGCTAACGTCAACTTTCCTGTGGTTCCAGAAGTTCCTTGAACTCTAGCCACTTTTTCCTTTGGTACTGCAAGCAGACCAAAGGGATAATGATCTCGCAAGTCTTCTTTTGTAGTGAATGGTAATTTCACAATATCATCAATTGTTTGGATATCGGCAGGTTCTACTCCTACCTCTATCATCTTTTTCTTATAAAATGGAACATTTTCATAAACTCTTTTTACTAAAGCTTTCAGTTTCTCACCTTGTAAAACTGCCATCTCGTCTGCACTCATGCATTCGATTTTTGGATCTCTAATACGTATTGCTTTATCCATCATTCCACCCTCACTTATTTAGTTTTTATAGTTTAAGCCTTCTTCAAAAGCCTTAATATTTACATCCACTGTTTTTGGTGGAACTGTATTTTGAATTACATTTACCCACTCTTCTTTTGAAAAATCCATGTACTGTGACGCAAGTCCTAGCACTATCAAGTTAAATACTCTTGGATTGCCAATTTCTTTTGCTTTATCCATCGCTTTGATCGAATATACCTTATGCTCTTTTGCTAGATTCTCAATGATATTCTCTGGATACTGAGCTGCACCAATTACTACAGGCATCGGATCAATACGCAAATCGTTAATAATCAAAACTCCATCTTTTTTTAGGAAATGTGCGTAGCGAAGTGCTTCTAATCTTTCAAAAGCGATAATAATATCTGCTTGCCCCTCTTCTACGATAGGCTCTGCTACATTGTCTCCATAGCGCACGTAAGTAACTACACTTCCACCTCTTTGTGCCATTCCATGAACTTCCGAAAGCTTTACTTCATATCCACCTGCTATTGCAAGTCCACCTAAGATTCTACTAGTAAGAAGGGTACCTTGCCCTCCTACTCCAACAATCATAATATTTTTTGTAGTCATTACTTGTCACCTACCTTTTCTATAGCATCAAATTTACATAACTTCTGACAAAGCCCACATCCTGTACACATCGTATCATCAATGGTTATTGTTTTGTCATCATTCTTTGTAATTGATGGACATCCTGGCTTTAGACAAGCTCCACATTTTTTACATTTCTCTTTAGAAGCCACGCAATGTGGTTTTTTTGCCTTTGATAAAAGTACACAAGGTGTCACTGTAATAATTACAGACACTTCTTCTCTTGCTACCTCTTCTTTTACTGCTTGTTCTACTTCATCGATTTCAAGGGCATTTACTACCCTTACATTCTTTACGCCAACTGCTTTACAAAGTTCTGGAATATCAACTGCATTCGTAGGATCTCCTTGCAATGTCTTTCCTGTAGCTGCATGTTCTTGATGGCCTGTCATTCCTGTTGTAGAGTTATCCATAATGATAACCGTTCCTGTGCTGTTGTTATACACCATATTGATTAACGAGTTCACGCCTGTATGCATAAATGTAGAATCTCCGATACAAGCCACCCAGTTCTTAATATAGTCCTTTCCTTTTGATTTTTCCATCCCATGTAAACTACTGATACTTGCCCCCATACAAATCGTAGTCTCTACTACTCCAAGTGGTGGCGCAGAACCTAACGTATAACATCCGATATCTCCAGCTGCATGAATTCCCAACTTGTTCAATACATAATATACACTTCTGTGTGGACATCCCGAACAAAGAATCGGTGGACGTGGTGGCACTTGTGCTGGTGCCTTTACCTCAATCGTTTCTCCAAGAATTGCACTCTTAATCATATTTGCGCTATATTCGCCTAACACTGTAAAGATTTCTTTTCCAACACAAGAGATTCCCCAAGACTTTACTTGCATCTCAATTACAGGGTCTAACTCTTCGATTATGTAAAGTGTATCTACTTTTGAAGTGAAGTCTTCAATCAATTTCTTTGGCAACGGATTCACCATTCCAAGCTTTAATACAGAAGCGTTTGGAAGTGCTTCTTTTACATAAAGATACGGAATTCCACTTGTAATCACACCAATTTTGGTATCATTCATCTCTACTGAATTAATCGCCATCGTATTCGCTGCTTCTGCTAATTCTTGATTCTTTTGCTCGATCACTGCATGTCTTGCCTTAGCATTTGCAGGTGTCATAACATTCTTTGGAATGTTTTTCTCATAAGCTTTATCTGCCACTTCTACTCTATCACACAACTCAACTTCTCCTTGAGAATGGGCTAATCTAGTAGTTGTTCTTAGGATAAATGGGCGATCGAACTGCTCGCCATATTCAAATGCAAGCTTCACAAAATCTTTTGCTTCTTGACTGGTAGCTGGTTCTAGCACTGGTACTTGAGCTGCTCTTGCAACCATTCTTGTATCTTGCTCATTCTGGGAACTATAAAGACCTGGATCATCTGCCACTGCAAATAATAGCCCTCCATTTACTCCCATATAAGAAGCAGTATATAACGGATCTGATGCCACGTTTAAACCAACATGCTTCATAACTGCCATTGCTCTGGTACCTGCAACGCTTGCTCCGATTGCAACTTCGGCTGCAACTTTCTCATTTGGTGACCACTCACAATAAAGGGCGTCTTTATATTGTACTATGTATTCACTAATTTCCGTACTTGGTGTACCTGGATACGCGGCTGATAGCTTCACTCCTGCTTCATATGCACCTCGTGCAATCGCTTCATTCCCAAGCATAATTACTTTTTTTGACATGTCTTCATTCCTTTCTAATAGCTACGATAGCTTACTCTACAACTGCAATTAATTCCACTTCAACCAACACGTTTAGCGGCAATGTTTTTACTGCAACACAACTTCTTGCTGGCTTACCTGTAAAATATTTTGCATACACTTCATTAAAAGCTGCAAAATTATCCATGTCACTTAAAAAGCAAGTTGTCTTTAATACCTTATCAAATCCAGTTCCTGCTGCTTCAAGAACTGCTGCTAAGTTTTTGCACACTTGTTCTGTCTGCTCGCTAATTGTTGTTACCTCTACTGTACCCGTTTCTGGATTGATTGGAACTTGTCCTGCTGAATAGAACATTCCATTATGCACGTACCCCTGTGAATATGGTCCTAAAGCCTTTGGGGCCTTTTCTGTTGATACTACCTTCATATCTATTATCTCCTTTAAAATAAAAATATTTAGTCACTCGTAATTTAAAGACTATTCTAACTTATATTTTACCTAAAAATTTCTTAAATTGAAAGAACTATTTTCATAACTTCTCTCTACCTCGTAATATTTCTTACCCACTTCCCACTTCTAAATCTAAAAAAGGCTACTGTCATCTTGATAAATTCATCACTCAATAACAACATATATACAATCGGCACACTGAGTTCCCACACAAATGCTGCTAATGCTGCCAGTGGTATGGATAATCCCCACATGATACAGGTGTCTACGATTAATGAGAACCTAATATCTCCACCTGAGCGCAAAACTCCTACAATTAAAGTCATGGACATGGTCATACACACCACATTGAAGCTCATTATAGTGGTCATTGAACTCAAATACTCCTGCGCCTCTCCACCGAGTGCCATATTCGCTTTTACAATTGGTGTTGCAATCGAAATCATAATTCCTCCTAGAATCCCAAGAGTTAGTGCTAACATCAAAAATCGTTTTGCATATGCCTTTGCATGGTCAAACTTATACTCCCCTATTGTTTTGCCCAGATAAATGGAAGTTGCTCCACCAATCCCCATTACTACCACCATAGCAAATTGGCGCATCACTTGAGTCACTGCATTTGCTGCAACCACAGAACTTCCCATATTTCCTAATATCACTGAATGCATGGAAAATCCAAGTCCCCAAACTGTTTCATTTATAATAACAGGAGTTGCATATCTTATGTAATCACCAAATAATAACTTATCGAAATGAAAACAATCTCGCAGTCGAAGTGAAATTAATTTATTAATTTTCTTCGCATAAAAAACTACGATACCAAATTCAATAATTCTTGCAATCAAGGTACCAATAGCAGCACCCACAATCCCTAGTTTTGGAAATCCAAACAATCCAAAGATTAGCACTGCATTTACGCCTATGTTAATCCCTAGTGAAATACTATAAGTTACTGTCGCTATGATTACTCTTTGCATACTTCGCATAACATATAGATAAACTTGCGTCATCCCCATTAACACATAGGAAAACGATATGACCCTAAGATAATTGACAGCTTCTGCAATTACCGCTTCATCCGATGTAAATATCCCCATTACTTGCTCTGGAATTAGTTGTGCAATTACTGTAAATGCAACTCCTACAATGACACTACTTGCCATTCCCATTCCAAGTATCTTTTCAATCGTTCGGAAATCATTTTTTCCGTAATACTGAGATGTCATGATTGTAATCCCAGATACGATTCCAAAGTATATCAACGACATTACAAACTGAACTTGACCTGCTAGAGAGGAAGCGGATAATACATCTTCCCCTACACTTCCAAGCATAGCAACATCCGCTGCTGTAACTCCTACATTGATTAAGTTTTGTAACGCCATCGGAACGACTAAAGCAATCACTGCAATGTAAAATTCTTTCCAATTAATATTTAGATGCTCTTCATTTTTAAACTTCCACATGCTCCATCTTTCTCCTCTTTCGTATTTTTCTCCCATACACTATTCCCACCATAGCAACTGCAGTGAATGGAAATGCCATCCATACGCCCGTCAACCCAAAAAAATGAGGCAATATTAATGTGAACAGCGGTGCAACAACCAATGTTTCACAATACGTAGCAACGATAGCACTTTTTGAATCCCCCATCGCATTTTGGGTAGCCGTATAAAACTTGACAACACCTATTAATACGAAAGCTAGTGCACTCATAGGCATTCCAATTTCAAAATATTCCTTTGTAATTCCTGTCACGCCAAAGAATTCTGCTAATTGAACCGTACCTAACAAACACAACGTCGTCGCTATCACCGCAATCGTAATACTCATTCTTCTTCCTATTTTCTTAATGTACTTCAACTCTGCTTTTTTTCCTGCACCTGCGTACAGACTGATGAGCGGTTGCACGCCTTCCCCTACACCTAATAAAATATTTTGCATCGGAAATGTAACATAAGAAATCACTGCATAGCAAGCTACCGCTTCTGCCCCTCCATATCTAAGACACATAAAATTTGAAAATATCAAAACCAATGATGGTGCCATAGATAAGCCAAATGGTGCAAGCCCCATCTTACAGATTGTCCCAAAATCTTTTTTCGCCCAATTTATTCGAAAGCCTTTCGGCTCTTTATCCACTTTTTCTAAAAATATAAGAGAGAGTAACACTACCACACTTTGAGCTACAACAGTTCCTATTCCCGCTCCTTTTATTCCCATTCCCATTACAAATATCAAAATATAATTCACGCATAAGTTCACTGCTAGTCCTGTTATCGATGCTGTCATGGCATGGATTGGCATATTCTTATTTCTAAGCAAGGGAATGAGTCCTGTCCCTAATACCTGTAAGCATCCTCCCAAAACTACAATACTAATGTAACTTTTCGCCTCATCGTAGACTGCTCCTTCTGCTCCTAATATAACCAACAGTTGACTGTGTAAAAAATAAAGTGTACAACTAATCACTATACCTACCGCCAAAAGCAATGCTATCGTTTCTACAAAAAGAGCTTCTCCTCTTTTTTTCTCACCTTTTCCTATACTTTGTCCATATAAAATACTTCCACCTGATCCAATTCCTATTCCTAATGCAGTTAGAACCGCTTGAATTGGCCATGCTATATTTATTGCAGCAAGACCTAAATCTCCCGTTGCTCTTCCTACAAACATCCCATCCATGATTCCATAAAAACTCGCTAACATAAATGCTAACATTGTTGGAATACAATTTCTCAATATTGTCTTTAGCATAATAAATCCTCCAATTTAACTCAAGACATATTAGCATATTTCGCTAAAAATTTCTACGACTTTTCGCCAAATAAACACAAAGAAAAAACTCTGTAAAAAGATTCTTAGTCTTTTACAAAGTTTTTCTTCTTTTACTTATCTCTTTATTTCATTTTAATCTTCAAATGCTTCTTTTACTTTGTCCATAAAACCTTTTTTCTTATGCTTTACAGTAGCACCATCATCATCATTACTCAATGAGCCTCCCATTAATTCGTCATATCGCATAAGAGCTTCTCTCGCCTCATGACTCATTTTATCTGGCGTTTGAATCACTAAAGTTACATAGTGATCACCTCTTGTATTTGAATTTCTAAGAGATGGTACTCCTTTTCCACTTAATCTTATCTTGGTATCCGTCTTTGTTCCTGCTTTTACAGTATACAATACATCTCCGTCTACTGTTTTAATCTTAATATTTCCACCAAGTGCAGCTTGTGGGAATGTGATAGATACTGTTGAGAAGATATTGGTATCTTGTCTTGCAAATATTGGATGGCGTGATACATTTACCTCTACAAGTAAATCTCCTCTTGGACCACCATTCACACCAGGCTCTCCTTTATCTCTAATTCGAATGCTTTGCCCGTTATCAATACCTGCTGGAATACTTACTTGAATTTTTTTCTTACTTGATACGAATCCTGTTCCTGAGCAATCAGAGCATCTCTCTTTGATGATTTTTCCAGTTCCTCTACAATCTGGACAAGTCTGTACATTTTGAACAGTTCCAAAGAAGGATTGTGACGTATACACCACTTGACCTTTTCCTCCGCATTTTGAGCAAGTCTCTGGGGAAGTTCCCGCTTTAGCACCAGTTCCATTACAGGTTTTACAAGGATCTTTGATAACTACGTCCAACTCTTTGTCACAACCAAATATAGCTTCTTCAAATGTAATGCGCACACTTTTTCGAATGTTAGCACCCTTCATCGGGCTGTTTCCTGCTCTTCCTCTCGAACGACCACTGCCAAAGATATCTCCAAAGATATCTCCAAAAATATCTCCAAAATCTGCACCATTAAAGTCAAATCCGCCAAATCCGCCAGCACCACCACCGCCATTTTCAAATGCAGCATGTCCAAACTGGTCATATTGACGTCTCTTTTCCGCATCACTAAGTACCGCATATGCCTCAGAAGCTTCTTTAAATTTTTTCTCTGCCTCAGTATCTCCTGGGTTTACATCAGGATGATATTTTTTTGCCAAAACTCTATAAGCTTTTTTCAGTTCTGCATCATTCGCAGTTTTCCCTACTCCCAAGACTTCATAATAATCTCTTTTTGTTTCTGCCATTTCTTTCACCTTTCTTTTAACATGAGGAAATTCTACAAGATATTTTTATCTTGTAGAATAATTTCTCACGTTTTTACGCTTAGACTTCTTTGTAATCTCCGTCTACTACGTCTTCGTATCCTTCAGGTGTCGCACCTTGAGCTGCTCCCATGTCTGGTCCAGCCTCTCCACCTTGTGGATTTGCTTGCTCATACATTTTTGCAAATACTTTTTGTGCACTTTCCATTAATTTTTCTTGAGCTGCTTTAATCTCCGCAACTTGAGCTTCTGATAATTCTTCAGCGTTTGCATTTTCAATCAAAGCTTTTACTGCTGCGATATCTGCTTCTACTGTTGCTTTTTCAGATGCATCTACTTTATCACCAACTTCTGTTAAAGCTTTCTCTGTTTGGAATACCATTGCTTCTGCATCATTTTTCGCATCGATTGCTTCTTTACGCTTCTTATCTTGCGCTTCGAATTCTGCTGCTTCTTTTACTGCTTTATCAATGTCAGAATCTGACATGTTTGATCCTGCTGTAATTGTGATGTGTTGCTCTTTTCCTGTTCCAAGGTCTTTTGCAGATACATTTACAATACCATTTGCATCGATATCAAATGTAACTTCGATTTGTGGGATTCCTCTTGCTGCTGGTGGAATTCCATCTAATCTGAATTGTCCAAGAGATTTATTGTCTTTTGCAAACTGTCTCTCACCTTGAACTACGTTAATATCTACTGCTGTTTGGTTATCAGCTGCTGTTGAGAATACTTGACTCTTCTTAGTAGGAATTGTAGTATTTCTCTCGATTAATCTAGTTGCAACTCCACCCATTGTCTCAATTGAAAGTGAAAGTGGTGTTACGTCAAGAAGAAGGATATCTCCTGCTCCTGCGTCTCCTGCAAGCTTTCCACCTTGAACAGATGCTCCAAGTGCTACACACTCATCTGGATTCAATGTCTTAGAAGCTTCTTTTCCTGTCAATGATTTTACTTTATCTTGTACTGCTGGGATACGAGTAGATCCACCAACTAGTAATACTTGACCAAGCTCTGATGCTGTAATTCCTGCATCTGAAAGTGCTCTTCTTACTGGCTCAGCTGTTCTTTCTACCAAATCACTTGTCAACTCATCGAATTTTGCTCTTGTGATGTTGATATCAAAGTGCTTTGGACCTTCTGCTGTTGCAGTGATAAATGGAAGGTTTACATTTGTTGTTGTAGCTGAAGAAAGTTCTTTCTTTGCTTTTTCTGCTGCTTCTTTTAATCTTTGAAGTGCCATTTTATCTGTTGATAAATCTACACCTTCTGTCTTTTTGAATTCTGCTAACAAGTAATCTGTGATTTTTTGATCAAAATCATCTCCACCAAGTCTGTTATCTCCTGCTGTAGACAATACTTCGATAACTCCTTCACCAATTTCGATTACTGATACGTCGAAAGTACCACCACCTAGGTCGTATACCATGATTTTTTGCTCTTTTTCATTATCAAGTCCATAAGCAAGTGCTGCTGCTGTTGGCTCGTTGATGATACGCTTTACATCAAGTCCTGCAATCTTACCTGCATCTTTTGTCGCTTGTCTTTGTGCATCATTGAAGTATGCTGGTACTGTGATAACAGCTTCTGTAACTGACTCACCTAAGTATGCTTCTGCATCTGCTTTTAACTTTTGAAGTGTCATCGCTGAGATTTCTTGTGGTGAATATTTCTTCTCATCAATTGTTACCTTGTAATCAGATCCCATCTCTCTTTTGATTGATGCGATTGTTTTTTCAGCATTTGTTACTGCTTGACGCTTTGCTGGCTCTCCAACTAGACGCTCTCCTGTCTTTGTAAATGCTACTACAGATGGGGTAGTTCTAGCTCCCTCTGTATTTGTGATCACTACTGGTTGACCACCTTCCATTACAGCTACACAGCTGTTTGTTGTTCCTAAATCGATTCCAATAATTTTACCCATTGTTTTTTCCTCCTAAATTTATATTCATTTACTAATTTGCTACTTTTACCATGCTAAATCTAACAACTTGCTCGCGGTAAGTATACCCTTTTTGGAATTCTTCCACTATCACATTCTCTCCTGCTTCTTCATCTTCTATATGCATCACTGCATTGTGAAGTTCTGGATCAAATGTTGCACCTACTGCCTCAATTGGCTTCACATCGATACCTTCTAGGGTTGTCATTAATTGCTTATATACTTTATCCATTCCATCTACAAAAGGATTTTCTTTCTCTTCTTCCGGAACGGCTTGTAGGCCTCTTTCAAAATTATCTACCACTGGCAGTATCTTCTCTATAATATCCTTTGCACCGATTTCATACATCATTGATTTTTCTTTTTCAGTACGTTTACGGAAATTATCAAACTCTGCCATCTGCCTTGTTACTCTATCTGTTAATTCTTCTATCTTCTCGTCTTTTGGGTCTTTCTTCTTTTCTTTCTTCTTTTTCTTAAAAAGCCCTTTACTCTCATCTGCGTCTTTTTCTGCTTCTACCATTTCTTCCGTTTCTTCTTCCGATGAAACCTCTTCTGCTACATCCTCAGATTCTACTTGTTCCTCTGTCTCTACAACTTCCTGGTCTTCAGCAGCTGTTTTTGCTTCTTCAATTGCTTCTTCTACTACGTTTTTTTCGTTCTCCACTGTGGAAGTACCACCTTTCTATTTCTTATCTTTATGGAAGATGTAATCCAACTCGTCTTTTAACGTCTTCAGAGTCTTCATAACATTCTCATAATCCATTCTTTTGGGTCCGACAATCCCTATTGTTCCATGCATCCCCTCTGATAATTCATAGGTTGCTGTCACTACACTACAGTCTTTCATGCTTTGAACTGGTGATTCGTCACCGATATATACCTTAATTCCTTGTTCTTCCGACGATAATGTCTTTGAAACAAATTCTGTAAGTTGTTGCTTTTCTTCAAATGTGTTAATAATCTCTCTCGCACTTTGATTCTCACTAAGTTCTGGATACTTAAATACATTGGTTGCACCACTCGTATAGATTTCTAATTCCTCATCCACCTTAATCGTATCTGCAACTACATCTAGTACCTCACTAATCACCTCACTGTGAATCCCTGCTTGATCCTTTAACTTCGCTATCATGCCTAAGTTAATCTCATCGATAGACATTCCTGTTAGATTTGTGTTAAGAAGCATATTGAGTTTTAGCAGTGTTTCATTATCTAGCGGTTCACTCACTGTAATAATTTGATTTTTGATCAAATTCCCTTCCATTACTATCACAGCTATGATTTGCTCCTCGTCTACTTGTGACAACTGAATAAATTTCAATTTATTCATATCACATGTCGGTGATGAAATCATGGTTGCATAGTTAGTGCTATTAGCTAGAACTTTAGCTGCTTGCTTTAGAAGTTGATCCATTTTATCAGCTTTCTCAAGCATCTGCTCTTTTATCTCTGCAACTTCTTGTTCCTTTTCCTCCATCAACTGATCTACATAAAAACGATAGCCTTTGTCTGAAGGAATCCGTCCTGCTGATGTATGAGGCTGAACAATATAACCTAACTCTTCTAAATCTGCCATCTCATTTCGGATTGTTGCTGAACTCAAATTGATTGCCTCAGATTTCGAAATGGTTCGTGAACCTACCGGTTCACCTGTATCGAGATAGGTCTTAATAACGATTTTGAGAATTTGCATTTTTCTTTCATTTAATTCCATAAAAATCTCCTTTCTATCTCGCTATTAGCACTCGACTCTTTTGAGTGCTAATATTTACATTTACTAATTTATCACTACCTCTCTATCTTGTCAACCATCTTTATATTTTATTTATAAATAGAATTGCTTTTTTTATAAATACGAGATACTATAAGTGTTGTACTTATTTTAAATTTGGAGGTCTTCTCAAGATGAAGAAATTATATGAATTATATGTCAGCTTCTTCAAGATTGGTTTGCTGACTTTTGGTGGTGGATATGCAATGCTACCTATGTTAAAAAAAGAAGTGGTAGATAAACATGAATGGATTACAGAAGATGAGATGATGGACATCTATGCCATAGGGCAATGTACTCCTGGTATCATCGCTGTAAATACAGCAACCTATATTGGCTGTACTCAAAAAGGAATCTTAGGCGGAATTGCTGCTACACTCGGTGAGATTTCACCTTCACTCATTATCATTTTATCTATTGCATCTATTATCCAAAACTTTATGGACTATGCCCTTGTGCTGCATGCATTTTCAGGAATTCGAATTGCTGTATGTGCATTAATCCTTCATACGGTTCTGGGCATGGCTAAGAAGTCAATTAAGGATATGAAAAGCTTTTTACTTTGTGCTACCGCTATCCTGTTGCTTCTGTTTACAAATATCTCCATTATTATAGTAATATTAGGCGCTGGTTTTATCGGTGTTCTATTAAATAGAAAGAAGGTGACATCAAAATGATCTATATCACATTGTTTTATGAGTTTTTCCAGATTGGTCTTTTCGCCATTGGTGGAGGAATGGCTTCCATTCCGTTTTTAGTTGACCTTGCCGAAAACTACAACTGGTTTACAGTTGATGAACTAACTAATATGGTCGCAATCAGTCAAAGCACACCAGGACCGATAGGAATCAATATGGCAACATACGCTGGATATGAAGCAGCTGGCATACTCGGTTCCTTAATAGCTACCTTTGGTTTAGTTTTACCTTCTTTTATTGTAATTATGATAATTGCAAAGTTTATGCAAAATTTTAACAAGTTACCAGTTGTACAAGCCGCTTTTTCAGGAATACGCCCTGTAGTAGTCGGTCTGATTTTCTGTGCTATATTGGAACTATGCAAACTCTCCTTACTGAATTATAGTGAAACCACTGGTTATTCTGCTAATTATGTAAGTATCGGTGCTTGCGTATTACTTTTCCTTTTGATGTTTCCTAAAAAATTCAAAAAAATCCACCCCATCTGCTGGATTGCAGCTGGGGCGGTACTTGGAATTGTATTTAAACTTTAACTTTTCACATTATTTTGCTGTTTACGCAATTGACGTACCTCTCGCTTGCTACGCCACCTACCTTGAATGCTATGGACACTACTGATACTGATAAATGCATTTTCATCTACTGCTTTTACATGATTTAATAATTCCATCATTTCATTATTTTCAACTACAATCTGTATCTCGTATCCACTCTTTTTTGTATATCCTCCTACAATCGGATATAATGTAACTCCTCTTGTCAAGACATTCATAATATAGTCTGCGATTTCTTCATATCTCTCTGACAAGATGCAGACACGTTTCTTCTGATTAAAGGAGTCAGTAAAGTGATTCACCACTAATCCATTTAGATAAGTTCCTATCATTCCTAGTATTACTACATTTAATTCATATACAAAAATTGCCGACAAGGAAACAACCGCGCCGGACATTGATACTGCTGCCCCAATTGGTATCCCTAGAAATTTGTTCAAAATCTTCGCTACTACATCTAACCCTCCTGAGGATGCATTTACACGAAACAACAATGTCTGTGATAATGCTAATAGTAGGATAAAAGTCACCAAATCTAACCAAGGATCATTCATGATAGGCTTTGGATTTGGCACAAAGTATTCAAATACAAAAAAGTAAACAGGTACTACTAATGAAGCATACACTGTTTTCATCCCAAAATCTTTTCCTATCAGAAAATAACCTAAAATGAGTAACCCTATGTTCAAAATCAATGTGACAGTAGCTATACTCACAGGTGCGACCTGTGAAATTAACATGGCAATCCCAGTTACACTACCTACCACTAGATTCGCAGGTATTAAAAAGAAATAGGCCGAAATTGCTGTTATTGTTAACGCAATTGTAATAATTACATATTCTTTCAAAAGTTTGTTATGTGTCATCCTAAGCCTCCTCTATGGTGATTAACTTCTAATATAATTATAGGTAAAAATAATTCATTAATCAATAGCTTCTTGAAGGTATTAGAGTAGAAACTCAGCAAAAATTTGATTACTGACATCTATTCCCTTATCTGATAATTTCAGATTGTCATTTTCTTCTTTTAACAACTGTTTCTGTATCATTTTTTGGAGCTTTTCTCCATAAATTGATTCTACTGATACCCCGAATTTATTCCTAAACGCTGTTTTAGAGATACCCTCCATCTTACGAAGCCCTAAGAACAAAAATTCTTCAATCTGGTTCTGTTCGCTCAACTCTTCAAACGCTACTTGTATATTCCTAGTATGCTCACATTTTTCTATATATCTCTCCAGATTCTCTTCGTTTTTGATACGTATTTCTCCTAAAAGTGAAGATGAACCAAGTCCTAGTCCAAGGTATTCCGCCCTCTCCCAATAACCTAGATTGTGGTTGCATTCATATCCTTTTTTTGCGTAATTTGATATTTCATACCTTCCATATCCCGCCTCGCTTAAAAGCGATTTGGTCAGTTCATATATCTTTCGCTCGTCCTCTTCTGAAGGTAATAATTCTTCAAATTCATCAAAAGAATCATAAAACTTTGTTCCTTCTTCTATAATTAGGCTATATGCAGAAATATGTGTCGGTTCTAGCTCTATCACATCCTTAAGGGTTTTGCTCCAAGTTTCTATCGTTTGCCCTGGTATTGCAGAAATCAAGTCAATATTTATATTTTCTATTCCACACTTTTTTACTAGGTGGTATGTATCAAGAAATGTTTCCATTGTGTGTATCCTCCCCAATAATTTCAATTCATTATTATTGGTTGCTTGCAGCCCTATACTAACACGATTGATTCCAAGTCGCTTATACGCTTCTACTTTTTCTTCATCTACCGTTCCAGGATTCATCTCTATAGTAATTTCAACTCTTTGCTCTAGCGCAAATGTATTGTAAACCGAATGCATGATACTAGATATCTGTTCAACATTCAATATTGATGGTGTTCCTCCACCTATAAATATACTCTTCACCGTACAAGAATCACCAAATTCTTTATGAGTTTCTATTTCTTTAATCAACGCATTACAATAAGACTCTCTTACATCTTCTTCACAACAAAAAGAAAGAAAATCACAATATGCGCATTTTTTCACACAAAACGGAATATGAATATATAACTGGATTCTTCTCACAATGGTTCTTCCTTTCTTTTCTTTATAGATAAGTAGAGTGTGGTTTCCCACACTCTACTTATCATCTAATTTTAATACGCTCATAAATGCTTTTTGTGGAATCTCTACGTTTCCAACTTGGCGCATACGCTTTTTACCTTCTTTTTGTTTTTCAAGAAGTTTTCGTTTTCTTGAAATATCTCCACCATAACATTTTGCCAATACATCTTTTCTCATAGCTTTTACAGTTTCTCTTGCAATAACTTTGCTTCCAACTGCTGCTTGAATCGGAATTTCAAATAATTGCCTCGGTATCTCATCTTTTAATTTTTCACACATTTTTCTTCCACGCTCATAAGCTGTATCAGCATGCACAATGAAAGATAATGCATCTACTTCCTCTTTGTTGATCAAGATATCTAGTTTCACAAGTTTTGACTGTTGGTATCCTAGCATCTCATAGTCAAAAGAGGCATAACCTCTTGATCTTGATTTTAAAGCATCAAAGAAATCATAGATAATCTCATTTAATGGTAAGTGATAATGAATTACTGCCCTCGTACCTTCAATGTATTCCATTCCTTGGTATTCACCACGTCTTTCTTGACAAAGATCCATAATCGCTCCGATAAACTCTGAAGTTACCATAATTTCGGCTTTTACCATAGGTTCTTCCATGAACTGAATCTCTGTTGGATCTGGCAAATTTGACGGATTGGTAAGTTCAATAATCTCTCCACTTGATTTGTGAACTTTGTAAATAACTCCTGGTGCTGTTGTTACTAGGTCTAGATTATATTCTCTCTCTAAGCGTTCTTGAATAATCTCTAAATGCAATAATCCTAGAAACCCGCAACGGAACCCAAATCCTAAGGCGATTGAAGTCTCTGGTTCAAATTGAAGTGCGGCATCGTTCAGTTGTAGCTTTTCTAATGCTTCTCTCAAATCCTGATACTTTGCACCATCTGCTGGATACAATCCACAATAAACCATAGGATTTACTTTTTTATATCCTGGCAGTGGGCTATCACAAGGATTAGCTGCGTCTGTAATGGTGTCTCCAACCCTTGTATCTTTTACATTCTTGATACTCGCAGTAATATATCCAACCATTCCCGCACTTAGTTCTTCACTTGGAATAAATTGTCCAGCACCAAAGTATCCTACTTCCACTACCTCACAAGTTGCTCCTGTAGCCATCATCTTTATCGTAGAGCCTTTTTTCACTGTTCCTTCTTTGATTCGGCAAAACACGATAACACCCTTATACGCATCGTATAACGAGTCGAATATGAGTGCTTGCAATGGGGCATCCTTATCCCCTGTTGGTGCAGGAACTTTTGCTACTACCTGTTCTAACACAGCTTCAATATTAAGCCCTGTCTTTGCCGAAATCTGCGGCGCATCTTCTGCTTCAATTCCGATTACATCTTCAATCTCTTCAATTACGCGTTCTGGGTCTGCACTTGGTAAATCTATTTTATTAATTACCGGCACTACATCTAGTTCATGGTCTAACGCTAGGTATACATTGGCCAGTGTCTGCGCTTCAACCCCTTGTGCTGCATCTACGACAAGAATCGCCCCATCACATGCGGCCAAACTTCTTGATACTTCATAATTGAAATCCACATGACCTGGTGTATCTATTAAATTAAAAATATATTCATTTCCATCATTTGCTTTATATACAATACGAACAGCTTGAGCCTTGATTGTAATTCCACGCTCTCTCTCTAAATCCATGTTATCTAACACTTGAGATTGCATCTCTCTGCTCGTCAATAATCCTGTCTTTTCTATTATTCTGTCTGCTAATGTGGATTTACCATGATCAATATGCGCAATGATACAGAAATTCCTGATTTTACTTTGATCAAATCCTGACATCTATGACTTCCTCCATTTTTCTTCAGTCTGCATATCATTTTATCACGACATACTATATTTTACAATAAAAAGTTCCACACTCAGCATATCTGTCAATTGTCCTGTCTTTACTGCCTCTTCAAGATCTACTGCTTCTGTCAAAATTGATTTCAATGTACTACTTGAAAACCCTTTTGATTGCTCTATATATTTCTTCACTACAAAAGGGTGTAACCCTGCCTTTGATGCGATTTCTTTATTAGATAATCCTCTTGCTGATAATCCTTTTACTTGATACAGCAAATGAAACTGCCTCGTGAGTAAAAACAGAATACGCATTGGAGGTTCCTTTAGTGCAATCAAATCATAATAGTACTCCAGCGCCTTCTTTTGTCTCTTTTCTGCAACTGCATTTGTCATATCAAAAATTTTATTTGTAATTTGATTGATACAAATAGCATCCACATCATCTCGAGTAATCATCTGCTCTTCTAACTGGTAACACGCCAATTTCTCAATCTCTTTTGAGAGTTTCTCCATGTCAGAGCCTGATTTTTCCACTAAATATCTCGCAGTATTTATATCGATTTGTTTTTTCTCATTGCGAAACTGTGAAGCAATCCACTTTACAAGTGTTGCTTCATCTTGAGTTGCAAACTCTACGATTCGCCCTTTATCTTTCACTGCTTTATACATTTTTCCCCTTTTGTCGATTTCATCTTCTACAAAAATAAAATATGTACTCTCTGGAATCGTTTTTAGTGCTTCTGCAAATTCCGGCATCGCCTTTTTAAAAAAACCACTATTTTCTATAACAATTAATCTTTTCTCCGAAAAGAAAGGCATGGTTTCCGATAAATCAATAATCTCATTTGGATTCATCCCTTTCCCCTCAAAGTAACTATAGTTCATTCCGTTATCTTCTGGTAATATCCCTTTTATCATACGTTTTTTATACAGTTTTTTCAAATAATACTCTTCCCCACAAAAAAGATACATCTGAGAAAACTGCCCATTTTTTAAATCTTCATTTAAACTTTTCATCTACTGCTATTTCATTCGCCTTTCTATTGCCTCTATCACTGTCTCAAGCACTTTGATTCTCGCATATTTTTTATCATTTCCTTCTACTATAATCCATGGTGAATCTTCCTTAGATGTCTTATCAATCATCTCATTTACCGCTTCTTTGTATTCATCCCATTTCGCACGATTACGCCAATCCTCATCTGTTATCTTCCACTGCTTTTCAGGATTATTCTGTCTTGCAATAAATCTTGCCTCTTGCTCATCTTTATCTACATGTAGCCAAAACTTTAAGACAATTGCACCAGCATTGACTAAACTTCTCTCCATATCATTAATTTCTTTGTAAGCTCGCTTCCAATCCTTTGTTGTGCAAAATCTTTCGATTCTTTCCACCATTACTCTACCATACCAAGTACGATCAAAGATAGCAATGTGTCCAGCCTTTGGCATATTTTTCCAAAACCTCCAAAGATAATGGTGCTTCTTTTCTATATCATTAGGCGCACTAACAGGATGAACCACAAATCCTCTTGGATCCATCTTTTCTGTCAATCGTTTGATTGCTCCACCTTTTCCACCAGCATCCCAACCTTCAAAACCAATAACAAGAGGAATTCTTTTCCGATACAAATCTCCATGTAGATACTCCATCTTCTTTTGTAATTCTTTTAAGCGTACCTCATAAGTTTCTTCATCTAATTCCTTGTTCAAATCTACCGTTCCAAGATAATCTGGTCCCGCATAAGATTCTTCCTTAGCCACGTATTTTTGAATAGATTTTTCCATATTAACTTCTTTAATTTTAGCCTCTAAGTAGCTGATAATTGTTCTATAAATCTGTACAGTAGTATATCTTCTATCTATTGCTGCAATCAGATTCCAAGGCGCATATTCCGTATCTGACTCTTTTATTGCTTCTTCTGCAAGCATACGATACACATCAAAATTTTTATTTTTTTTCTGTTCCTCTTTGGTTACCCTCCAAGCTGTTGATTCATTATTCAGTAATTTCTTCATCCTCTTTTTTTGTTCATCTTTATCAATATATAAAAACAACTTTATAATATTCATTCCAGAAGAAGCCAATTGCTTTTCAAATGAACGTATCTCTTCATAGTATATCGGCTTGTCTTGAACAACAACTTTCTCCTCAAATACATCCGACACCACTTTTTGATACCAACTCCCATCCAATATAGAGATACTGCCATTTTGGGGAAGCATATCCCAGTAGCGCCATAAAAATGGATGAAACTTTTCATTTTTCGTCTCTTTTTTCACAGTAAACACTTTGAATCCACGTGGATCCATCGCTTCTAAGAGTTTTCCAATCTGTAATCCTTTTCCTGCTGCATCCACACCATCAAAAACAATCAATACCGGTATTCCAAGTTCTTTGCATTGTCTTTGCAAATCACCCATACGAAGCTTAAGACCTACCATCTGCTCTTTATATGCTTCTCTTTCCATTGCATTTGTCATCACCAAATTCTCTAGCATACTTTATCCTCCTCGTGAGTTTTTTATGTCGCGTAGTTTTCTTTTATTATAAAGTTTTCTAAAATATTTTTCCACAACTTTTGATAAATATGCGAAAAACCTTTTATACTTATCAGATGCAAAAGGTAGCATATAACGGAACTATTTTTTTGTCATCTTCGAATCCAAAGTTCTTTGCAGAAAGCTTAATTGCATACTTCGGTTTATATCGCTTCATATAAACCGATAGGCTTTTTGCACGTGTATTATCTGCCGCTTTTACCTCTATCGGTATCAATGCACCCTCTCTTTGAATAATAAAGTCTATTTCTGCTTCTCTCTCTGACTCCCAATAATAGGTAGAATATCCATTCATTCCTAATTGTGTCTGTGCATAGTTCTCCACTAATCCGCCCTTAAAATCATTAACCTCGTCTACCATATACAAGATATCATTTGGTTCAAGTTCCTTCTTCGCACATAAAAGTCCCAAATCTGAAACATAGATTTTAAAGGCATTGATATCCTTATAATTGTTAAGTGGCTTCTTTATTTGTTCTACTTTATATACCTGAGAAACAATTCCCGACAAAGCCAACCACTCAATGGCATTCTCAAACTCCGAAGCACGACCGCCCTTTTTTATCAACTTATATTGAAATCGAGTATTTTTCTTAGATAATTGAACGGTAATGTTATCATAGGTCAATCTAGTCTTCTTGATTTCATTAAGATTATTGTATTTACTCATATCATTTAGATAGCTCATAAGAATCATCTGCTGTGTATGACGCACCAAAATATAATCCTTTGTCTCAACAAATTTCTTAACACATTCTGGCATCCCTCCCACAACAAGATATTGACGATAATACCCAAGGGCAATCTGATGCAACGCTACAGGCATAGGCTGGTTACTTTCAAAGCATATTTTTGTTTTTTCTATCAACTCTCCCTCATCATTCGCTAACAAAAATTCCTCCATATCCATCGGATATAATGTCTTAATATCTACCTTCCCCACCGGAAATGAGAATCGACTTCTATTTACTGCTACACCGAGTAAGCTCCCCGCCACAACGATGTGATAGTCTGGTGCTGTTTCAGAAAAATACTTTAGCGATGTCAGCGCTTTCTCACACAATTGTATTTCATCAAGGATAACAAGAGTCTTGCTTTTTATAATTGTTTGACTAGATATCTTTGATAAAATCGGAAGTAAGTAGTCTGGATCAAGACTTTCTTCAAAAACAGAATTTAGCTTTGGGTTTGTTTCAAAGTTGAAATATGCAACATTCTCGTAGCATTCTCTTCCAAACTCCATAAGAGCATAGGTTTTCCCAACTTGCCTTGCACCTTGCAAAATCAGTGGTTTTCTATATTGACTATCTTTCCATTCTATAAGATATTTCATTATTTTTCTTACCATAATAATATCACACTTCCTTTCATGTTTTTATTATGCCATGGTTTTTTGCATTTATCAATTATTTTATCTGTAATTTTTCATGTATTTTTTGTGAATTCTACATTATATTACACATTTAATGCATTCTTGGTACACTTACAAGAAAATGGATTGTCTCTATTTAGAAATAATCCATTTAATATTTTCAACTCATGAATTCACCATTTTTAAGTCAATTAATATTTTACACAATATATACGCAAATCAAATCTTCTTTTTACATATAACTAGTACAATAGAAATATCATAGATAAGAAAGGGGATTTCATGAAAAAAACTTATGTAATTGATACAAATGTACTAATTCAAGCACCTTATGCTCTCAATTGTTTTGAGGACAACAATCTTGTCATACCACTTGTAGTTATTGAAGAGTTAGACAACTTAAAAAAATCGGAAGGCGAACGAGGTGTAAATGCAAGAGAAGCTATCCGTATTTTAGAATCCTTGCGGAATAAAGGTGACTTAATTACAGGCATTTCACTGTCAAATGGAGGTAATATTCGCATCGAAAAAAATCATGTAGACGTAGAACTCCCTCAAGATTTGTCTTCTGATAAATCAGATAATCGAATCTTAAAGGTCTGCAAGGGTATTCAGGAATATGATGATACACAAAATCAAGTAATTCTAATAACCAAAGATTTATTGCTCCGTTTAAAAGCTCATGTCCTAGACATTAAATCTGAGGATTTTGCTACAGAACAAATCTCTGATGAAGATGCCAATTATACTGGAAGAGATCAAGTGTATATCCCCGAAGAGTGTATTAAAACATTTAAGAAACAAGGAATTGCTACCGAACAAGTTTATAAGATAACAGAGGATGGTGCTAAAATTTTTCCTACTTTAACAGAAAACCAATTTTTAATACTTCATTCTGATCAAGCTATTAATAAAACTTTATTAGGTAGAGTATCTAGAAACAAGATACTTCCACTTAAATATAAGAAAGAAACTCCTTACGGTGTCACCCCTAAGAATGTAGGGCAATACTTTATGCAAGAAGCATTACTGACAAGTGCAGACGATGCGCCTCTCGTAATCATTCAGGGAATGGCTGGAACTGCAAAGACATTTTACTCTCTCGCTGTTGGATTAGAACAAGTATATAACAATCCCACCAATGAATATAGACGAATTATCATCTGTAGACCCAATACACCTTTCGATGACGATATCGGTTATCTACCCGGTAGTGAAAAAGAAAAAATCGCACCACTTATGAGACCTGTAATCGATAATCTAGAACAAATTTTAGATTCTGATGCTCAAAGTAGATATGAGGATGAAGATCTATTATCTGATAAAATCGAAGAAATATTTGAAAGAAATATCATCCAGACTGAAGCCTTAACTTTCATTCGCGGGCGTTCCATTGCACAGACTTACCTCATCATAGATGAAGCGCAAAATATGACTCCAAATCAAGCAAAAGGGATCATCACAAGAGCTGGTACTGGCACAAAGATTATACTATTAGGTGATCCCAATCAGATTGACAAACCATTCCTAGATAAGAAAACCAACGGTTTAAGCTATGCTTCTAAGCATATGAAGGGAAGCTCCTCTTGCTGGCAGATTACATTATCATCTGAAGAATGTGAACGCTCTACACTAGCAATGGAAGCAATAAATCGATTGTAATAATATGAGTAAGCAAATGTATCCTATGCAATATAAAAATTCAGTCTAACTTTTTTGATATAGCCCCGTGCTAAACTGCACGAGGCTATATCTGATTCTATATTCTCTATTTCTTACAAGAAGTACTTTACACCTGATTCGAACATCTTCAAATCTTGCTCTCCATAGATATTAATCGCAACGCTTCTTCCTTTTCTCTCTGAGTGTGCCATCTTACCTAACACACGTCCATCTGGACTTGTGATACCTTCGATTGCGCAATAGGAACCATTTACATTCCAATTCTCATCCATAGTTACGTTTCCATCTAGATCACAATATTGTGTTGCTACTTGTCCATTGGCAAACAGTTTTTCTACCCACTCTTTGCTAGCTACGAATCTTCCTTCTCCATGCGATGCTGGATTTGTGTATACGTTGCCAAGCTCTGCTCCTTGTAACCAAGGTGACTTATTTGTCACAACTTTTGTATATACCATCTTTGAGATGTGACGCGCAATTGTGTTATATGTTAATGTCGGTGAATCTTCTGTCTGTCCTACAATCTTTCCTTCCGGAACTAGACCTAGCTTAATCAAAGCTTGGAAACCATTACAGATACCTAATGCTAGTCCATCTCTTTCGTTTAGTAGCTTCTCAACTGCTTCTTTGATTTTCGCATTTTGGAATGCTGTTGCAAAGAATTTAGCCGAACCATCTGGCTCATCCCCAGCACTAAATCCACCTGGGAACATAATGATTTGAGAGTCATTAATCGCTTTTTCAAATTCTGAGATTGAATCTTTAATATCTGCTGCATCTAAGTTTCTAAATACTTTTGTAATTACTTTTGCGCCTGCATCTTTGAACGCTTTTTTGCTATCGTATTCACAGTTTGTTCCTGGGAATACTGGAATAAATACAGTTGGCTTTGCCACTTTATTTTTGCATACATAGATTTCTTTTGCTTCGTATAGCGGACTTTCCACTGGTGTTGGTTCTGATTCTTTTGATACTGTCTTAAACACCTTCTCTAAAGTCTCATTCCATGCATTTTGTGCTTCTTCTACTGTCAACTCTACATTACCATGTGAGAATTTCCCATCATTTGTCACTTCACCAATTACAGTATAAGTGATTGCTAAACTTCCTACTTTATCTGCAGGAACTTCTGCGATAATATCTCCAAATCCTGGTTTGAACACATCTCTAGGGTCTACACTATGCTCAATCTTTGCACCAAATCCATTACCAAATGCCATCTTACTAACTGCTGCTGCAATTCCATGTCTATCCAGTGCATATGCTGAAATGATTCTTCCATTGTCAATATCTGTTTTGATTTTACCGTATTGATCCATCAGTTGCTCATAAACTGGTAAATCATATTCATTTTGCTCAGCTCTCACCCACACAAGTTTATTGCCTGCTGCTTTTAATTCTGGCGTAATCACTTCTTTTTCTGTTGCGATGTCTACTGCAAAGGATACAAGCGTCGGAGGTACATCAATATCTTTAAATGAACCAGACATACTGTCTTTTCCACCAATTGAAGGTAGTCCAAATCCTAATTGCGCTTCATACGCTCCTAACAATGCTGTAAATGGCTGGCTCCATCTCTTTGGATCTTCTGACATACGGCGGAAATACTCTTGGAATGTAAAACGAATCTTTTTGTAATCTCCACCAGCTGCTACAATTTTTGCCACCGATTCCACTACTGCATAAGTTGCACCATGGTATGGACTCCAACTCGATAGGTATGGATCGAATCCATAACTCATCATGGTTACTGTATCACAGCTTCCTTTTAGGACAGGAAGTTTTGCTACCATAGCTTGTGTCTCTGTCATCTGATTCTTTCCACCATGAGGCATAAGTACCGAACCTGCACCAATAGAACCATCAAACATCTCTATAAGACCTTTTTGCGAACAAACATTTAAATCTTTTAATGTATCAATCCACTGTTGTCTTTCATCACCAATTTCTTTTCTATCTAAAATATTTCCACTCTTACTTGGAATCTCTACTTGAACTGCTGTCTCTTGATGTGCCCCATTGGTATCAAGGAACTTACGTGCAACATTTACAATGTCTTTTCCTCTCCAACGAATCACAAGTCTTGGCTCTTCTGTTACGATTGCCACTTCCACAGCTTCTAGATTCTCTTCTTTTGCATAGGATAAAAATTCTTTCACATCTTTTTTATCTAATACAACTGCCATACGCTCTTGTGACTCAGATATCGCAATCTCTGTTCCATCCAATCCTGCGTATTTCTTTGGCACCTTATCTAAATCCACACAAAGTCCATCAGCAAGTTCTCCGATTGCAACTGATACACCACCTGCTCCAAAGTCATTACATTTTTTGATTAACTTACTAACTTTCTTTCTTCTAAATAATCTTTGAATCTTACGCTCTGTAGGTGGATTTCCTTTTTGTACTTCTGCTCCACAAGTCTCTATCGACTCTTCTGTATGAACTTTGGAAGATCCAGTTGCTCCACCACAACCATCACGACCAGTTCTTCCACCTAACAACACGATGATATCACCTGGATCCGATGTCTCTCTAATAACCGCTTTTCTTGGAGCTGCTCCAAGAACTGCTCCGATTTCCATACGTTTTGCAACATAGTTTGGATGGTATACCTCTTTTACAAGTCCTGTTGCCAGTCCGATTTGATTTCCATATGAACTATATCCATGGGCTGCTCCACGAACGATTTTCTTTTGTGGAAGCTTTCCTGCTAATGTCTCTTTTACCGATACAGTCGGATCTGCTGCTCCTGTTACACGCATCGCCTGATATACGTAAGTACGTCCAGATAATGGGTCACGAATGGCACCACCAAGACAAGTAGCTGCCCCACCAAAAGGCTCAATCTCTGTAGGATGATTGTGTGTTTCGTTCTTAAAGTTTACCAACCATTCCTCTTCAACACCATCGATAGCGACAGGTACAACGATGCTACAAGCATTAATCTCATCACTTTCCTCTTGATCATCTAGTTTTCCTTCTTTCTTTAACTTACGCATTGCCATAAGTGCTAAATCCATAAGGCAGACAAATTTATCTTCTCTTCCTTTAAAAATCTCACTGTGATCACTTAAATATTTCTTATACGATGCTTCCATTGGAACTTTGTAGTCACCTTCTTCAAACACTACATCTTTTAACTCAGTTGAGAATGTAGTATGACGGCAGTGATCAGACCAATAGGTATCAAGCACTCTAATCTCAGTCATAGAAGGATCTCTTTCTTCTTCCGTCTTAAAGTAAGTCTGAATATGTTGAAAATCTTTAAATGTCATTGCAAGTCCAAGAGAATCATATACTTCCTTTAATTTGCTCTCTGCAAAATCAGAAAATCCATCCAATATTAACACATCATCTGGTTCTTCAAATTTGATATCCAAAGTCTCTGGAATCTCCATTCCAGTTTCTCTAGAATCCACTGGATTGATACAATGATTTTTGATTGCTTCGTATTCTTCATCTGTGATTGTTCCTTCGATTACATAAGTAGTCGCAGAACGGATGATTGGCTTTTCATCTGCATTGATAAATTGTGTACACTGAACTGCCGAATCTGCTCTTTGATCAAATTGTCCTGGCAAATATTCTACTGAAAATGCTCTGCTTCCTTCTTTCATCTCAAATGTAGACAAATAGATATCGTCTACTGGAGGTTCTGCAAAAATCCCTGCACAAGCTTTCTCAAATGTCTCATCTGATAAGTTCTCTACATCGTAACGGATTAATTGACGAACCCCTTCTATTGTATTAATTCCTAGATAATTCTTTATTTCGTGTCTCAGTTCTTTTGCTTGAACCGCAAAATCCGCTTTTTTCTCTACATATACGCGTTTTACACTACTCATTTTCTTCCTCCATATTATATGAAATTGCATGAATTCATTTCTTATAAGCAATTTTATCACACAGTATCTTATAAGTATAATTAATAAAATTAAAGTTATTTATAAGTTGTATTAATTGAATTTCCTAGTTTTTTCAACAAAATGATTGCTCCTACTGATAAGATTGCCATTCCACTGATAAATATGATTACAATCCTTGCTGTCATATCATAAAAAAAACCTTCTGGCAACATATTGATCATCAAGCTAGTGTTTGGGTCAAAGAGCCAAGTATCTCCTTCAAAGAAAATTGTGTGGAATACAGTAAACCAATAATTAAAGTTTGTTGCAAATAAAACACCAACAATTCCTCCAATTAGTAAGAAAGCTATCATCGTTCCTACAAAGGCCTTTGGCAAGGTTGTCTTCCAATTGAATTTCCCCAAGATTAGTACCCCCATAAAAACTATAATTCCAACTACACAGGTCAATCGTTGCTCTAACCCTCCCACAAACATATCTCTTACATCTTCCATATGAGAAATCTCTCGTTCATTAAAAAATTCCCGTTCCTCTCCATTTACAATCGTATCAATAATCAGAGTCTCTCTATCTCCTCGCAAATACGCCATCATTTGCTCTGTCACATCCATCACGTCTTTCATTTCCATCTGTAATGGTTCTACCACATTGTACTTTTCATAGAGACCTTCGTAATAGTCAAAATCGCTATATGCACCAATTTCAAAACTAGTGATTAATACTGTGTACATCAATGCAATCGATATCAAAATGCACATAATCCATGTAGATACTGTTTTGTAAGTATTTTTTTCTGCCATTGAGTTTATTGCTCCTTTAATGTTTTTATGTTATACTCCTTATAGAATTAATAAGGAGGACTTATAATGGATATTAATTATGAGTTATATAAAGTATTTTATTACGTCGCAACTACATTGAGTTTTTCAGAGGCTTCCAAGCAATTGTTTATTTCCCAATCAGCTGTAAGCCAATCCATAAAGGCATTAGAGAAAAAGTTAAATCAAACTTTGTTTATTCGAAGCACTAAAAAGGTTCAGTTGACACCTGAAGGAGAAATTCTTCTTCGTCATGTAGAACCCGCTTTGAATCTTATCATGCGCGGTGAAGCTCATATTTTAGAATCAGCTACTACCGGTGGGCAAATTCGTATCGGCGCAAGCGATACCATCTGTCGCTATTTTTTGATGCCTTACCTAGAAAAATTTCATAAAGATTACCCCAATGCACATATCAAGATTACGAATCAGACTTCCGTAAAGTGTGTAGAATTACTAAACACAGGACAAGTAGATCTTATCATTACCAATTATCCAAACTCTGCCCTTAGTAATCTTTACAATATAAAAACCATTTTCTCATTTAGGGATGTATTTATCGCCAATCATTCTTTTGATAATTTAAAAGATAAGACCATCACCTTAAAGGAACTTCAAAAACATCCAATACTTATGTTAGATCGAAAAAGTGCCACTAGCGAATTTCTTCATAACTTATTTCAAAAATATCAATTGGATCTTGTTCCAGAGATTGAACTTGGTAGCAACGACCTCCTAATCGATATGGCTCGCATTGGGCTTGGGATTGCTTTTATCCCTGACTTTTGTCTTCCAACACAAGATGAGGATTTGTTCGTCCTAGATTTAAATGTAGAACTCCCCACTAGAGATCTTGTAATCGCCTACAGTGACCAAATGCCTTCCTCTAAGGCTCTTGAAAACTTTTTATCTTACTTCTAAAGATCGAATAGGGACAACTGATTACTATCTGGTAACTCACCGAACAATCGGAACGAATCCATAAGTTCGATAACTGTCTTACTCACCTTTGTGCGTTGCCTAAAATCATCTTTTGAGAGATATTTTCCATCTTTGGCTGCTAACTCTACAGCTTCAGCCGCCTTATCTCCCATCCCTTCGATGGAGGATAATGGTGGCATTAATTTACCATCAATAATCTGTACATAAGTAGCCTTTGCACTATAAATATCAATTGGAACAAACTCAATCCCTCTCGCATACATTTCTTGTACAAGACGCATGTCTTTTAATGTGTCTTGCTCTTTATTACTCAATTCATTTTCTCGCCTCTTATAGTCCGCAAAATACGTCTCTAAATTCTCTCTTCCTTGACACATAATCTCATAGGAAAAAGCATTCGCCCGGATACTAAAGTAGGCAGCATAATATGCCAGGGGATAGTTCACCTTGCAGTACGCAATACGATATGCCATCATTACATAGGCAGCAGCATGGGCTTTTGGGAACATGTACTTGATTTTTTTGCAAGAACCAATATACCACTCTGGTACATTTTCTGCTCTCATAGCCTCTTCCCAATCTGGTTTCAAGCCCTTTCCTTTTCTAACACTTTCCATTATAGTAAAGGAAAGTTCACTATCCATACCTTGATTGATTAAAAAGGTCATAATATCATCTCTGGTACAAATTGCAGTGGAAATGGTCGCTAATCCTTCTTGAATCAAAGTTTGTGCATTTCCAAGCCATACATCTGTTCCATGAGAAAGCCCTGAAATACGAATCAAATCAGATAGGGTCTGAGGTTTTGCATCTACAACCATCTGGATAACAAAATCTGTTCCAAACTCTGGAATTCCAAGACACCCTACCGGGGTTCCATTGATATCACTCGGCATAATTCCTAGTGCTTGGGTTCCTTTAAACAAAGACATTACCTTCTCATCATCTAAAGGAATCTTCGTGGCATCAAACGCTTCTCCTGTCAACTGATAAACCAAGTCTTCTAGCACTTTAATCATGGTAGGATCGTCATGCCCAAGGATATCTAGCTTTAGAAGGTTGTGGTCAATGGAATGATAGTCAAAGTGGGTTGTAATGATATCGCTTTTCATATCATTTGCAGGATGCTGTATCGGTGTAAATGAATTAATATTTTCTCCATGTGGAAGTACGATAATTCCTCCTGGATGCTGTCCTGTACTTCTTCGGATTTTTGTACACCCTTGTACTAAACGATTAATCTCACATCCTCTTTTTGCAATTCCCTTATCTGAAAAATATCCTTTTACATATCCATATGCCGTCTTATCTGCTAGCGTAGCAATTGTTCCTGCCTTAAAGGTCTGTCCTTCTCCAAACAAAACTTCTGTATATTTGTGAGCATTTGCCTGATAATCGCCAGAAAAATTCAAATCAATATCCGGTTCTTTGTTCCCTTTAAATCCCAAGAAGGTTTCAAAAGGAATATCAAATCCATCTTTGGTTAGCTGTTCTCCACAGTTCGGACACGTTTTATCCGGCATATCATAACCACATCCTCCAGCGTAGACTCTTACCTCTTCTGATTCAAAATCACTGTAAAAACAGTGTTCGCATCGATAATGTGGGCTGAGTGGATTTACTTCTGTAATCCCTGCCATAGTCGCTACAAAAGAAGATCCGACTGATCCCCTTGATCCTACTAAGTATCCATCTTCTATGGACTTCCACACCAATTTTTGCGCAATGATATACATTACCGAATAACCATTGGAAATGATTGAATTCAACTCTCTCTCTAGTCGTTCAATTACAATCTCTGGCAAATTTTCACCATACATCGCACAGGCTTTATCATAACAAATATTACGTAAATCTTGATCTGAATTCTCAATAACTGGCGGACATTTATCTGGGCGCACAGGCGAAAGTTTCTCCACCATATCTGCTACTTTATTGGTATTTTCTACTACCACTTCATATGCTTTATCTGATCCTAAATATGCAAATTCTTGAAGCATCTCATCCGTCGTTCTATAAAAGAGCGGTGGTTGATCATCTGCATCATTAAACCCTTTTCCTGCCATAATAATTCTTCTGTATACCTCATCTTCAGGATCTAAGAAATGTACATCGCAAGTTGCTACTACTGGCTTATTAAATCGCTCACCTAGTTTTACTATTTTTTTATTGATGGCAACCAAATCTTCCTTTGTTTTTATCTGAGAAAATCGATCACTTGCAATCATAAATTGATTGTTGTCTAAGGGCTGTATTTCATAATAGTCATAAAAGTCTGCCAGCTTTGCAAGATGCTCCGAAGACTTGTTATGTAATATCGCTTGATATAACTCCCCTGCTTCACAAGCACTCCCGATAATAAGACCTTCTTTGTATTGATTATATACACTCTTTGGTATTCTCGGTCTTCTTGCATAATACACCAAATGTGATTGTGACACCAAGGCATACAGGTTAAACAATCCTGTGGTGTTCTTTGCTAAAATAATCGCATGATAAGTCGGTAGTTTTCTGACAGCATCCTTATTTTTACTTCCAAATTGATTCAAGCCTTTTAAATCATAGATTTTTCTATCTTCTAGCATTTCGATAAACTTCAAAAAGATTGAAGCAGTAGCACCTGCATCATCTACAGCTCTATGATGGTTTTCCAAATTAATATTCAAAGCTTTTGCTACATTATTCAACTTGTATTTTGCAATAGTTGGCAGTAGTACTCGTGCAAGCGATACCGTATCGAGAGATGTAAATTCTTTTTCTATATCTTGATATCTACAGTTTTGCTCTAAAAATCCAACATCAAAGGATGCATTGTGAGCAACTAGTACACTATCTCCTATGAACGCTAAAAACTCTGGTAAAATTTCATCGATTGTTCTTTGATCCATAACCATGTCATCTGTAATAGTGGTTAATTTTTGAATCTGAAATGGAATTGGTCTCTGTGGATTTACAAAGGTTGAAAAAGTATCCGTAATTTCCCCTTTTATTATTTTCACTGCTCCTATTTCAATAATTTTATCTTTAATTGCACTAAATCCTGTAGTCTCTAAGTCAAATACCACAAATGTGTCATCTAAACTCTGCCCTTTCGCATTGATTGCAATATCTGTTAAGTCATCTACAATATAAGCTTCCATTCCATAGATAATTTTAAATGGATCATCTTTATCTAAGTGAAGTGCATGGTTAGCGACTGGAAAAGATTGTACAACTCCATGATCTGTAATTGCTACTGCTTTATGTCCCCATTCATGAGCTCTTTGAACAATAGCTTTCACTTCTGATACCCCATCCATATCACTCATCTTGGTATGACAATGAAGCTCCACCCTTTTATTTGCTGCTGTATCTACTCGCTTTGTTGTAAAATCTGGAATTTTCTTAATACCAATTACAGAACTAATCGCTAGTTCTCTATCATACATATCATTTGCTGCAATTCCTTTGACTTTTAAAAATGCTCCTTTTTTTATCTCTGCTAACATCTCTGGTAATTGATCATTTCGCACAAATAGTTTCGTTCGTATTGTATCTGTAAAATCAGTGATATCAAACATTAGAATTGTCTTTTCATTTCTAATCTCTCTTGCTTCCATCTCAATTACTTTTCCACGAAATACAAATTCACCTTCATAATCAACTAACTGCTCTAGTGGGGATGGTTCTTCCTCAAAGTCTCTTCCATAAATAACATCTGGTCCATTTACTTTCTTTACCTTTGGTACATAAATAGATTTTTTTTGCTCTTTTTCCGCTGCTTTTTCCTTTCCTTTGCGCTCTTCTTCTCCTCCTTCATCTGAATGTACTTTTGCAGAGGCTACTTGTTTCATAATTTTGTGAATCTCATGCTGTACTTTTCTATTATCCTCTTCCTTTGACTTTCTCATATCTGCTTCTTCTAATTCCACTATAACCTCAATCGGTGAGTTGCACCTCTGTTCGAAAATCTGCTTGACTATTTCTACTATATCATCCTTCTTTCCTTGCACAACAATGGAATCCTTCATTCTCAATGTTAACTTATCAATTTCTTTGAATTCCCACTTTGCTCTACGAAAAGCATTTGCGACTAGCATATTCTCTTCTTCGAGTTCTAAGGCTATGCTCTCTTTATAATCACGCATTATATTTTCAGGTGTGTATTGCTTCGAAAGAACAAATTGCTCTTTTATCTCTATTTTTATCACAGATGCTTGAAACAGTTGGTTTTTAATCTGTGTTTCCATGTCAAACACATGGTTTTTAAAAATCAAGTGTCGGCTTTTTATATGTATCTTTAGGCGGTCTTTTAAAGAGGTAGTCGCAACTTTCGTCACTTCTACCTCTTTAAATAAATCCTCTAACTTTTTCCCTACTTTTAACGTAGGAAATACTTCAAAAAATATTTTACTCATCTTTGTTACTCCAATTTAACAATTCTTCTCTTAATGCCTCTAATAGCTTTTCTTCTTTTACTTTTTTCACTACTTTTCCCTTTTTAATCAATAGACCTTCTCCAATTCCTCCACAGATTCCGATATCTGCTTCTTTTGCCTCCCCAGGTCCATTTACCACACAACCCATTACGGCAACTTTTATATCAACTGGAATATCTGCTACTAATTGTTCAACTTGATTGGCAAGTTCTATTAAGTCTATCTTTGTTCTTCCGCAAGTCGGACAAGAAACGATTTCTACTCCACCTTTTTTTAACCCTAAGGTCTTTAAAATCAGTTTCGCTGACTTTATCTCTTCTTCTGGGTCTCCCGTCAAAGAAACACGAATAGTGTCTCCTATCCCTTGTGAAAGAATTAAACTCAGTCCTATTGATGATTTGATATTACCAGACCACACTGTTCCTGACTCAGTAATTCCTACATGAATTGGATACTTACATTTTTTCGCTAACATTTCATGTGCTTTCACGCACATCATTACATCTGAAGATTTGATACTAACAACCAACTCTTCAAATCCCATCTTTTCAATCATTTCAACTTTTAATAACGCACTTTCTACCAATCCTTCAGGAGAAACTCCATTATACTTTTCCAGTATCTCTTTTTCTAATGATCCACTATTGACACCAATTCGTATCGGAACTTTATATTCTTTTGCCTTGTTCACCACAGCTAATACCTTGGACTCACTTCCAATATTTCCAGGATTAATGCGTATCTTATCCGCACCATTTTCTATTGCTGCAATCGCAAGTCTGTAATCAAAATGGATGTCCGCAACTAATGGTATATGTATGCGTTTTTTTATTTCTTTTAACGCATTTGCTGCCTCCATATTCGGTACTGTACATCGAACAATCTCGCATCCAGCTTCTTCTAATGCTATGATTTGTGCAACTGTAGATTCTACATCTTCTGTTGTTGTATTCGTCATTGATTGAATTGCAATCGGATTTCCTGCACCTACCAATACATTCCCTATTCTTATACATTTTGTATCTGTTCGTAACATCGTATTCTCTCCTAAACGCCTACTCTTAATTTCTTTGATAAGCAATCGACTCTCCCGAATCTAATTTGATTAACTGCAATACATCTTCTTCTATGCTATAACTCCATTTTGTCGCAAATGTACTCACATATTGTCTTATTTCTTGTTCGTCAACTTGACCATCTGTTTCATCTAAAATCTCAGTAACCGTCTCTTCTGTAGCATACATCATTAAAGATTTTTCATTTGTATCTACTTCATAATTCATCTTCAACTCAGCATCCACTATCTGACCATCAATAATTTCATTCATTTCCATCGACAATGTTCCATTAGAATTGACTTTTAATTCTAACTCATCTTCCATGCCATATTTCCACTCTCCAATTAAAGGATTGCTATTAAAAATCTCCACTATAAAGTAAATAATTGCTGCAATGATTATTAAAGTTGTAATGGCAACCACAATCTTCCATTTCCTACTTCTCCTTGGTAATTCTTTTTTGAATTCTCCCATACTTATTTCCTACTTTCGCTCCTTATGTTACTATCAATTATACGTAGTTTAGACGATGCTGTCAATGAGACTCCAATGGAATTATTCCCTTCTATTTCATATCTATACCATAATAATTTCACTTCGGAACGTGTACTTATTACACTTATGCAACTTTTTGTTGATTTTTTGCACCTTTCGCCATATTTCTACACAAAAATGGTAAAATATTCCATTGTAAGGAGATAGACATATGGAGTTTCAAGATCGATTAAAAGATATTCGTGAGTTAAGAGGGTTTACCCAAGAAGATTTGGCTAGTATTTTAGGTGTAACAAGACCTACTATTTCAGGATATGAAACCAAAGGCACACAACCAGACTATGAAAAATTAATAAAAATTTCTTCTACCTTAAATGTCTCAATTGATTATTTATTGGTTGGAAGCAAAGATCTTCCTGACAGTAATATTCAAATTTCTGAAAAAAAAGTGAATCGCGAATTCAACCATCTGTTTCAAGATTTAGAGCCAGAAGAAAAGATGCAAGCTATTTCTTATATGAAATATTTAAAATATCTAGCATCTGAAAAATTAAAAAATGAGTAAGAAATCGAACCTCACTGTTTCGTTTCTTACTCACTTTTTTTATTATTTCACAAATCCCTTTAACTTCGACAATAACTGTTCCATTTCTTCCTTCGTACCGATTGTAATTCTAAGATATTCTGCTAATCGTTCTGTCGAAAAATACCTCACATAAATCCCTACTCTTTTCAACCCTTCAAAGATATCTTTTGCATTTAAACTAGGATGTTTCACGAACACAAAATTCCCCTTCGAATCTGGAAATTCAAATCCCAACATCTTCAATTCTCGTTTAAACCATTCTCTTGTATCAATTGTCATTTGCACCGTTTGATTATAGTATGCTACGTCTTCAATAGCCGCTACACCTAAATCTAACGATGCCTTATTCAACGTGTAAGAATTAAAAGCATACTTAGCATCATTTAAATATTTAATTAACGTTGGGTTAGAGATTGCATACCCTATTCTCATTCCAGCCATCGACTTTGATTTTGAATAGGTCTGCACTACGATTAAATTTTCATACTGCTCGATTAACCCAACTGCAGATTCACCTGCAAAATCAATATATGCTTCATCTACTATCACTACAGATTCTCGGTTATTCTTTAAAATTTCTTCTACAAACAGTAATCCTTCATAAATTCCAGTAGGCGCATTTGGATTTGGGAAAATAATTCCGCCATTTTCACCTTTATACTCTTCTTTCACTATTTTGAACGCTTCATCAAGTGGCAATTGTTTGTATGTAATCTGAAATAAATCTGCCCACACTTTATAGAATGCATATGTAATATCAGGAAAAAGAATTGGCTTTTCTGAGTTAAAAAATGTCAAAAAGCAAAGTGCTAACACATCGTCTGAACCAACTCCTGCAAACACCTGATTGCTTCCTACCTTATGGTGCTTTGCAATCGCCTCTACTAATTTCCCACAAGTAGGATCTGGGTAGAGTTTGAAATCATCAGTATTCATTGCTCTTAAAGCCTCATCTACCTTAGGAGACGGCGGATATGGATTTTCATTAGTATTTAATTTGATTACTTTTCCTATTGGCTGCTCTCCTGGAACGTACGGTTCTACTTCTCTAATTTTTTCTAATAATTTTTGATTCATCGTCATCCCTACTTATACTCTTCCATCAGTTCTTTAAATTTTGGCATTGAATTCACGATTGTCTCATACGCCACACAATAAGCAATTCTCACATACCCTGGACACCCAAAGGATGTTCCTGGAACAATCAGAATATTGTACTTTTTAGCAGCTCCCACAAATGCTTTGTCATCTGCAATCGGAGACTTTACAAATAAATAAAATGCTCCTTCTGGTTTTACACATTCAAATCCCAATTCTGAAAGACCTTTATACAACGTCTCTCTGTTTCTATCATAGTAAGAAATATCTGTTTTCTCGTTGATACACTTTTCCACAATTTTTTGCTGTAATGTAGGTGCATTTACAAACCCTAGAATTCTATTTGCAACGCATGCTGCACTAATGGTAAGTTCGCTATCTACCACTTCATCTGGTATTACTAAGTATCCGATTCTCTGACCAGGAAGTGATAATGATTTGCTATAAGAGTACCCTATAATTGTATTGTTATAATATTTTGTCAAATACGGAACTTCCACACCATCGTATGCTAATTCTCTATAAGGCTCATCTGAAATTAAGTAAATTGCTGTGCCAAACTCTTCTTGTTTTTCTTCCAATATCTTTCCAATTGCTTTGATTGTATCTTCTGAGTACACCACTCCTGTTGGGTTATTTGGAGTATTTACAATTACCGCCTTTGTCTTTGCAGTGATTTTTTCTTTAAACTCATCTAACTTTGGTTGGAACTCCACTGTATTTGGAGACACCTCAACAATTACTCCATCAAAGTTACTTACGTAAGAACGATATTCTCCAAAATAAGGAGCAAATACTATTACTTCATCTCCTTGATTTAGCAATGTCTTTAAAATTACATTTAATCCTCCTGCTGCCCCTACTGTCATGATGATATTTTTAGCTGCAAAGCGTGTTCTATGATTTTTGTTGATAAAGTCAGCCACTGTTTCTCTTACTTCTTGATATCCTGCATTACTGTTGTTATATCCATGCAATTTAAGAGGATCTTCTACATCAAAAATCTCCTTTACTGCATCTTTTACAGCATTTGGTGCTGGGACATTTGGGTTCCCAAGACTAAAGTCAAATACATTTTCTGCTCCATGTATCTGTTTTAATCTAGCACCTTCTTCAAACATTGCTCGAATTGCCGAACTGTTTGCAACCATATTTTCCATCTTTTTTGATATCATATTTACTGCCCACCCTTTCTCGTAACAAATCCTTTTTCTATCAAAAACACAGGTCTATAAGATAACTTTGCTTTTCTAAGCCCCTCTGATCCTGTATCCTCTTCTCGGTTAATGTATTTAAATTCTTGACATTCATTTGCAACAAATTGCTGATTAATCATTGGATATGCACCTTGAATATCTGCAAAAGCTTTTTCAATATGAACAACAAAGGTCTCACCACAGATTGCCTCGCCTAATGTAAATGCAACGATTTCTCCTTCCACTTTTAGAACTCCACCTTTGAGACCCAGCTCTTTAAATAGTCGTAAAGAATTAAGCGTCACACACATCTCATTATTCTTATCATTATCTTCATCGCATTGGTTTAAATTTCTCCATTTTAGTGCCATTTGGAAGCAATCTTCTAAGTTTTCTTCCGTCAATGTTTCATAGGTCCAATCTTCATACGTCGCTTTAAACTTGTTAATATGATTTCTCTTTGCGTGTAATTTTTTACCTGCCAGTGTCGTTAGCTTCTCGCACTCATATACGTAATCCGCAATATCTCTATCATATTCAATCTGATACCGATTAGGGTACCACGCTTCTAATTGTTCAAACATCTCTGGCGTTACGTTATAAAACTTTAACTCTTCTCCTCTTGCTTTGCAATATTCTTCTAAAACTGCAATTGCCTTTTGTACATTCTCATCTGATCCTACTGGAAATGCAAATGCTAACCCATTGTTCTCCGACTTAAACACTGCTGTTTCCTCTACTAGAGCATATTCCACTCTATAATATCTCGCCCACAAGAATACATTCACAAATGTTCTCTCACAACTTCTACTACAATACGTTTTAAATAAATTATCAATCGTTTCTTTATCTTCAATTATTGGTCTTCTAAATCCTAAATCCACTGTGCTCCTCTTACCTTTCCTTTTAACGTCTGACACTCATCTTTCAATAGTATACCACATTTTCTTATTATTTGTTAGATTGATTTAAGACATCTAAAAACCTTCTCGCTGATTGAGAAAGTTGAAAGTTTTTATTGTAAACCACATACAAAAACCGCTCATTCTCAACTTCTCCTAGCTTGAAAGTTAATAGCTTGCCCGACTTCACTTCGTCTTTAACAGCTAAATCTGAAACCATAGAAATTCCCATTCCTTTTATAACAGATGTTTTGATTAACTCCGAATTATCTATGCTTGCAACTACCTGTAAGTTGTCAACTTTAATCCCTTGCTCTATTAATTGTCGTTCCATTTCTGCTCTTGTTCCAGACCCTTGCTCTCGCATAAGAATCTGTTCCTCTTTAATCCACTCTGCAGCACCTTTACCTTTTGCTTGTAAGGACCTATACTTTTCATTATTTGGTGCAATAATAACCAAGCGATCCTTATAAAATGGTATATATTTACAATTTTTTTTTGGTATTTTTGTTCCTACAAATCCAATATCTGCGCTACAATTTACAATTGCATCAATTACCTCTAAACTATCTACTTCCATGACTTCAAATTTTTCCCCTTGATATAACTCACAAAACTTAATCATTAAATTAGGGATGATATACTGTGAGTTAATGCTAGATGCTGCAATCCGAATGCAACTTTTTTTATCTATATCTACCTTTCCAAATTCTCGTTCAATCTTTTTTTGTAGTTCTACCATTTGAGAAGCATGTTGGTATAATTTCTCTCCATCTACCGACAAATTCACTTCTTTTGTAGTTCGTATAAATAACCTAGCATTCAATTCTTTTTCCAACGCCGCAATATGCGCGCTGATTGTAGGCTGTGTCAAATATAATTCTTTTGCTGCTCGTGAAAAACTCTTTCCCTCTGCAATGTGAACAAAAGCTTCTATCTGTTTTAGATTCACCGAATCATCTTCCTTCCATTTTTCATTCCTATTTCTCAATTACTTATAGAAATATTCTATCATTAAAACATATCAAGGTAAACCTTTTCCTATAACAAATAGAGAAAATCACATTTGTATTCTATTGATTTATTTGCTACAATATCTAGTAGCTTTTATTTTATACTAATGCTACTTTGGAGGAACTTATGACTCATATTTTAATCGTAGAAGATGATGTTTCTTTATGCGACGGTATTGCGCTTTCCCTCACTTCTAGTGAAACCACTATACAAAAATCATATAATATTAGCACTGCACGCAGTGTGTTGTTACAAGATACTGTTCAATTAATTATTTTGGATATTAACCTACCAGATGGAAATGGTTTGGATTTTTTGCGTGAAATCAAATCTTCAGCATTATTAGATACAGTTAAAATCATTCTTTTAACTGCAAATGATATGGAAAGCGACATTGTGATCGGATTAGAAAGCGGCGCAGACGACTATATCACAAAACCCTTCAGTCTAGCTGTCCTTCGAGCAAGAGTCAATACTCAATTGAGGAGTCTTACTCATAGATCTATTTACATACAGGATTATTTCAAGTTTAATTTTGAAAATATGGTGTATCAAGTGAAGAACAAACAAATTGAACTCTCAAAAACCGAGCAAAAATTACTAAAACTTCTAATTGATAATCGTGGGAATACACTCACTCGAGCTACTTTAATCGATCGCATCTGGACAGATGGCTTAGAGTATGTGGATGAAAATGCACTCTCTGTTTCGATAACAAGATTGAGAAACAAGTTAGAAAATAAAGATTGTATCAAAACAATTTATGGAATTGGATATAGTTGGGTTATTTAATTAAATAACCTATTTCTTCCCCTGTCCAATCCCCTGCTGATTTCCGCTTCCAGACCCATTTTGTCCTGCATTTCCACTAGAACCACTTCCGTCTTGCACTCCGTTTCCATTTTGTGTTCCGTTACCATCCTGTGCTCCATTTCCACTTCCATCTTGTGCTCCAGCCCCACCATTTCCTTCTCCATTTTGGTTACCTTGTTCAGTAGATTCTTCTACTAGTTCACCATCATTCTCAATCATTTCACGAATATCTCGCATTGGCAATGCCTCTATCTCTTCAATAGCAATAGATGGATTCACTTCTTGAAGTTCTAGATATGCTCGATATTTACCAAACGAAACATCATATTCTGAGGCTTCATTTCGTAATGCTTCATTTTCTGCATAGCAAGTAACATTATCCCCCATGAATGTCGAATCGCTGATGTTTTCGATTAATTCTGTACTTGACTTTTCACTATCTGAAACTACCGTAATTTCTGTATAACTTTCTCCATAATCTGCAAAACTATCTGCTGCATGCAATTCATCTAATACTTCTACATAGTTTTTGTTTTCTAGCTCTAGCGACTCTAAAACACTTTCTCCATCTTCATTACTTGCAGATGCTGTAATAACTCTATCAAAAGTATTCACTTCTAGCTCAATAGAGGGATTAATATCAATACTGATATATGATACTGGTGTGAAGTATATGTTTCCTAATATAAATAGTGCAAATCCTGCCATTACAGGGATTATTTTATAGTAGATAGGAATTCTCTTTCTTTGATTAACTATGTTATGGAATGTCTTATTTTTTAGATGCTCGTCAGCATGGATATCTGAAAATGCATCTTTGATTTTTTTATTCATACTCACGACCTCCTAAAATATTTTTGAGTTGTTCTCGTCCTCTTGCTAAGGATGTATACACTGTATTAATATTCTTCTTAAGTATCTTCGCTATTTCAACTGCAGAATACCCTTCAAAATAATGTAAGTAAATTGCTATTTTGTATTTTTCAGGTAACTTTAATACAGCTTCTCTCACATCAGCATTTTCATCAAACTTCGCCTCTGTCCTGATTTCTGGAATTTCATCAAAAGAGAGCATATTTTTTCTAAAAAAGCTTTTGAGAAAATCTTTACATTCATTAATTGTTATTCGAATAATCCAAGATTTCAAGTGTTCCTCACCTTCAAAATGAATCGTACTTTTATAGTATTTTAAAAATACATTTTGGAATACATCCTCTGTATCACTTTGATTCTTGAGATAAACTATGCAGATACGTTTCACTGTATCTGCATAGACTTCTATAGCTAGTTGTAATTCTTGCTCACTTTTCATCGTGCACTCCTTTAAAGTACCTATTATGTTACATTTCACAGAGAAGCGTAGCGTATCTGTGAAATGTAACCCTATTATCTATTGCGTCCTCTTCCTTGACCAGCACCCCGACCTGTGCCTGTGCCTGTGCCCGCGTTGTCATTAACACCATCTCCGTCATTATCCACATAATTTCCACCTAGTACAGTACCTGTAAGATCACAAACCCCATCTCCATCAGCATCTACATAATTTCCACCTAGTACAGTGCCTGCACTATCATTGATTCCATTTCCGTCTGCATCTACAAATGTGTCACACACACCATTACTATCAGCATCAACATAATTCTTCCCTTGTCCCTGCCCTTGGCCTCTACCTGCCGCAAATACCGAAGTGGATCCTACTGTTAAAATTACTCCTAAAGTTACTGCTGTTGCTACGATTTTTCTCATCTCAAATTCCTCCTAATATACATGTTATTTTGTTAAGGCTTTTGCCTTTTCACTTATAATACGACTGGTAGGAAGAAATCCTTTCAAATTTTTCTAAATTTTTTATTTTATTATAAATCATTCATTTCGCCTAGACAAGCTATATTCTATTCGTTTCATTGTTAGTTACTCAAATCCATTATTTTTCCATAACTTTTTACACCGTAATCTCTACCAAGTTTCCTTCTGGATCTACCACACAACTCTCATAATACCCATCCCCTGTTATCCTTGGTCCACTTGTTACTTCGAATCCATCATTTTGAATTTGTTCTGTAAGTTCCTTTACCTTTTCTTCACTTCCCACCGCAAAAGCTAAGTGAATAAATCCTGTTCTCTTGTTATTCTCGCTTTTTTTCTCTAACTCTGCTAGATTCATCAATTCTAGTCTAGCTCCTGTTTCAAATGATAAGAAATATGACCGAAATCCGGTATTCTTGTTATGGTACATCTGATTACTTTTAGCCCCAAAATATTTCTCGTAATAATTCTTTGTTCCCTCTAAATCTTTAACATAAAGTGCGATATGTTCTATTCTCATTTCTTGTCGCCTCCTATTGTACCTTTATTTTTTTGATGTTATAATTGTATCATTATTTTTTATACATTTCTATCTATAAATCGACATCATAGGAGGACTAATTTCATGTTTTCTATTAACAAAACCTTAGACCGTATGCATGCTATTCTAGATAGTGCAATCAATGGTGAACCACTAGATCTCACCTTTGATGAATCAAAAGTTTCTTCCTTAGAGAGTAAGTTACAAACGTATTTAATGACCACTCGCACTCATAAAGAAGATTTAAAAGTTCAAAAAGAGAGAATTGATCAATTGATTTCTGATATTTCCCATCAGACCAAAACACCTCTTTCCAATATTATGTTGTATTCAGAACTAATAGCAGAATGTTCAAATGAGGAAGATCGAATAAAATACGCCACTCTTCTCACTGCTCAGACAGAAAAGTTGAATTTTTTAATTTCCTCTTTGGTAAAAACCTCTCGTTTAGAAAATGGGCTAATTGCCCCAATTCCCACTCTTCAAAAAATAATGCTATTATTTAATAGCATGCAAGGTATATTTCCCAAGATTATAGTAAAGGATATGCCTTCTGTTTCTGCTTGTTTTGATTTAAAATGGACATCAGAAGCACTAGAAAACATTATCGATAACGCCTTTAAATATGGTGCAAATGAAGTTCATATAAATGTAACCGCCTACCACATGTTCTGCAAAATAGAAATTGTAGATAATGGAATTGGTATGCCCGAAGAAATACTCCCAAAGATTTTCACACGCTTTTACAGAGGCGATAGTCAAGTTCATCTAGACGGCGTTGGTATCGGACTTTACCTAGCTCGGGAGATTATCACCGCTCAAGGTGGCTACATCAAAGTAAATTCTTCTGTAGGAAAAGGATCTACCTTTTCTGTTTTTTTACCTACGGAATAACCATTCTGTCAAAATTGTAAGAATTTATTTTTTTTGGAAAGATTCTGGAAAGTTTTATGTTTTATACTCAATGATAACAACAGTAACGGATTCAAAACTAAAGGAGGGTTTCATTGTGAACATTTTAGAAACAAAAAACTTAAAGAAGATATATGGAAGCGGGGAAAATGAGGTTCGTGCGCTAGATGGTGTCAATTTCACTGTTGAACATGGAGAATTTGTATCTATCATAGGAACATCTGGTAGTGGGAAATCCACCCTACTTCATATGCTTGGAGGATTAGACAGGCCAACTGATGGCAGTGTGATGGTAGATGGAAAGAAAATTTTTTCTTTAAAGGATGAAGAACTTACCATCTTTCGCAGACGAAAAATTGGCTTTGTATTTCAAAGCTACAACCTAGTACCTGTATTAAATGTATACGAAAATATTGTTCTGCCAATTCAACTAGATGGAAATAAGGTAGATACTTCCTACGTAGATACAGTGATCCAGACACTTGGTCTGGAAAACAAATTGAATAATCTCCCTAATAATTTATCTGGTGGACAGCAGCAAAGAGTTGCAATTGCAAGAGCTTTGGCCTCAAAACCTGCCATAATCTTAGCCGATGAGCCAACTGGAAACCTAGATAGTAAAACCAGTCAAGATGTACTCTCTCTTTTAAAGGTCACTTGCGAAAAATTTGGTCAAACCATTGTTATGATTACACACAACGAAGAGGCTGCTCAACTAGCAGACCGCGTCATTCGAATTGAAGACGGACAGATTGTAGGTGAGCATTATGTATAAAGTAAATAATAAAAAATGTATCCGTAATATTGGTACAAAATCTTTTCGTGCTAATCGAACTAGAAATATCATTGCTATTATTGCAATTGCACTCACCTGTATGCTATTTACCTCTGCCTTTACCCTAATTTCCATTTTTGTAGAGTCTTATCAAGAATCTAATTTCCGTCAAGTAGGGGGCAATTCTCATGGTTCTATTAAAAATGTAACTTATGAAGAGATAGAGGATCTTAAATCACATCCCTTAATTGAAGAATACGGTACTACTCAATTTATCGGTTCTTTAACAGGTGATGTTTTTTCTAAAAAACCAACAGAGATTAAGTACATCGATGAAGTATATGCTAGGCATAGTTATGTGGATTTTATAGAAGGTCAACTTCCTGCCGAAGGTACTTTAGAAATGGCATGTAGCACAAAAGTATTAGAATCACTAGGTATTGATTCTGAGATTGGCATAGAAGTGCCACTAACCTTTCAATATGGTAACACTATCATTGAAGAAACATTTATTTTAAGTGGGTACTTTGATACAGACGAAGTAATTGGTACTTCATTTGTCTTTATTCCTCGCACTTATGCAGATGAGGTTGTTGCGTCTCACGCTAGTTCCTCTGAAACCTATGGGCAAATCAACATGGAGCTTTTTCTCACTAGAAGTTCCAGTATTGAAGATGATATCGTCACCATACTGACAGACAATGGATTTCAAACTACTGATTCATCTGGTTCAAACTTTAAAGACTATGGTGTTAATTGGGGGTATATATCGAGTCAGTTCAGTAGTGTTTCTGACCCTCTCACCATACTTTTCGGTGTTGTATTATTTTTTATTTTCGCTTTTACCGGTTATCTAATTATTTATAATGTATTTCGTATCTCTGTCACAACTGATATTCGTTTTTATGGTTTGTTGAAAACAATCGGTACCACCACGAAACAACTTCGTCAGTTGGTATATCGTCAGGCTTATCAACTTGCATTGATTGGAATTCCTCTTGGCCTTTTACTTGGATATCTATTAGGATGCGTACTTGCTCCTATTACGGTATCAAACTTTGCTGTAACAACCATTGCATATACCATTAACCCTTATATTTTCTTAGGTGGTGGGCTATTCTCTTTGATTACGCTCATGATTTCATGCAGTATACCTGCGAAAATTGCAAGTAGGGTTTCTCCTATCGAAGCAATTCGATTTACAGATGCTACTTCCAAGTCAAAGACAAGCCATCATAAGACAAAGCGAATCACTCCACTTCGCATGGCACTCGCTAATATGAAACGATTCCGCGGAAAGGCTATTTTAGTAGTATTGTCCCTTACACTTGCTACACTGATTCTGCAGATGACACTACAATTTACCAATGGATTTGATATGAATCTTTATCTAAAAAAATTTTCAGCTACTGATTTCTTGGTATCGAATACGAATTATTTTAACTATACTCCACTTAGCAATCTGACCACCTATGTTGATGTGGATTTATTGAACACTTTAGAATCTATAGATTCTACGGATAGTGGAGTAACTTATCTAAATGAGACTAGTATGAAAACTTATAGCAATATTTATGTAGATGAAGATTATCTATTCCATCATTGGAATCAGTTTTCTTCCCCATCAAGCGATGACTTTACCCAAAGTTTAGAAAACTATCAAAAAACAGAGGATGGTCTCTATTTATACCACATTGATCTTTTTGGGGTGGATGATATTGTCTTAGATAATGCAACTACTCTAGAGGGCGACTTAGGAAAATTAGAGGAAACTGATGGTAATTATATCGCTGCAGTAGTTCATACCAATGACTATGATATTCCTCAAAAAAATGAAAACACACCAGAAATTGGAGATATTATAACACTGCGACATGTTCGAGATGCAAAGTATGTTAATCTCGAAACGAATGAAGAATATACCACTTATGAAGAATTAGAAACAACTACAGCTGAGGTAGCAGAAGTAATTATTGACGAAATTACAATCAATTATGAAGTAGCTGCTCTTGTCACACTACCAACTCCTCTTACTAATCGCAGTTTTGGTGTTGATAAATTCCTTTTGCCAAGCGATCGATATCTCGAGGACACTGGCAACAATTTCGCCCTTTACTATACCTTCAATGTAGAAAACTCAAAGTTTGAAGAAACCAACGATTTACTCACAACATTAACTGATACACCCTTTAGTGACAGTGACTTTGAAAGTCGATCTACTATTACCGAAGAATTTGAGAGTTTTCGTAATATGTTCCTAATTGTTGGTACTTTTTTGAGCTTCATTGTAGGTTTTATCGGGATTTTGAACTTTTTCAATGTAATCCTAACTTCCATCCATATGAGAAGGCGAGAATTTGCAATGCTACAAAGTATGGGAATGACAGGTAGGCAATTAAAGTCTATGTTAGTATTTGAAGGGTTGTTATACATTGGAATAGCTACAATTGTAGTTGCCATATTAGGCCTATTTACCTTACCAATGTTTTCACAAGTAATGGAGAGTGGATTCTGGTTTTATAACGATAATCCTACCTATCTGCCATTAATAATCGTTGCAATCATCTTAAGCATAATTGGAATTATTACTCCCCTTGCAATTTACAAAGGATTTCATAAGCAATCGATTGTAGAGCGGTTACGACAAGTTGAATAATGCATACAAAAGAAGTAGCATGTCACATCGTTGATATCACGCCAACTAAGTTCTCATGATACTTCTTTCTATTGGTAAGTTTGTCAACCTCTCTGACAAACTTACAGCGTTTTAGATTTGCTTGTATTCAGAAAGATGCTCTTTTGCCTCTTTTTCTGTTATATTCATTTGAATTATTAATTGCCTCATAATCTCTTCTTCTGATTGATTCATTGCTTTCAGTACATTGATAATTCCCTGTATCCCCATAGCTTTTCCACGCTTTTCCCCACGCTTTTCCCCCTAAGCTGTCAAGCTATTGCCTTCAACTTTTTTGACTATTTTTCTGCTATTATTTCTAGAATTTATCAATTCTTTCCTCTCTGTTTAGATATTTGCTACCGTTATACTTTTGCTAGAAGTAGTGCAGCTAACCGTCACACTGTTGCTATCTCTTTAATTTCAAGCATTCGCCCTTTATTGGTATTCTACCATATTTAAAATTCTTTTCCTATACCACCTTCTACTTTCTTATAGTTTTTCTTTTGTTTTCTTCATGTTGAATTTCCATATTATAGTGATTGTACGATCTTTCGCCATATCTACACGCTCTATAAATGCCTCTACCATCTCACGATTTAGTTCTTCCATATCAGCATATCGCATAATTTCTTCAACCTCTAAATACTGCTCCATTTCAATCGAATCCATCGTCTGGATTCTCTCTTTCGCTACTTCAATCTGTTCTTGCAACATACTTCGCTCTTTCTCATATCCTTTTTTTTGCTCAATAAATTCCTCTTTTGATATATCCTTATTTCGATATCGTTCGTAACTTTTGCTTTGCAAGTCTATAATCCCATTCTCTTTCTCTCGATATCCTCTAAGTTCCAATTTTTTTGCCTCGACTGCCATTTCATGTTTATCTAGCATTTCTTTTTTTGCTGCGGAAATATCTGCTAGGCTCTTCAATTGTTCCTTTATACTGTTTAACACTATGTCTTTTAATTTTGACACTCTCACTGTATCTTGTACACATTCTTTATGAATGCTTGTTGATTTCCCTTGGCAATAAATGCTTGCATCATTCCTTAATCTTCGCATTTTCAGACTTTTACCACATCCTTCGCAATGCAACATACCACGTAATTCTTTGGATATAGTTTCTCCTTGAAAAGTTCCTTTTTTTATCATTATACTCTGCACTTTATTAAAGTCACCAAGAGAAATAATTGGCTCATGATGTTTTTCAAGCATTCCTCTTTCGTCTTTATTTCTTCTTTTTCTTCGTCCTTTTATTTCGCTAGCGTAAGATTTACCGTACTCAAGGTTTCCAATATAGCATTGGTTAGTCAGTATAATTTGAATTTGGCACTTATACCATCCTATTTTTGATTTAAGAATCTCTTCTTTTTTCATGCCATTCCTCAATTTTTTGAACTCCCCTGGTGTAAATGTACCTTCTTCATTCAATCTTCTACAAGATTCTATTGCACCAATTCCTTCTAATTTCATTTCAAAAATTTTTCTTACCACTTTTGCTTCTTCAGAATCGATTACTAATCCATATTTATCCCTCGGATCCACTTTATATCCAAATGGTGGCCTGCCTATTATTTGTTTCCCTTCTTTCCATTTTTGACGATATGCATTTCTAGCCTTTTGAGACATTTCTTTGCTATAAAAATCTGCTATAAGGCCTTTAAACCCCATATCCAAATCGATGGCTTTCCCTCTGTGTTCTATACTGTCATAATGGTCAGCTATTGAAATAAATCTAATCCCTAGAAATGGTAGTATCTGTTCTAAGTAAGAACCCAATTCAATATAATCCCTTGAAAATCTAGAAAAATCTTTCACTATAATACAGGATATCTCTTGCTGCCTTATCAGTTCTAACAACTTTTTCATCCCCGGTCGGTTCATATTCGCCCCGCTATATCCATCATCGTAGAATTCCATAAAAGTATACGTTGACAACTCTTTGTGAGTATTAATGTATTTTTCAATAATCTCTCTTTGGGTTATGATGCTGGAACTATCATCTTTTCTATCCTTATCTTCTACAGAAAGGCGATAATATCCTGCAACTACTTTATTTGACATTAAAATCGCCTCCTTTAAATTTGAAATGTATTGTAATTTCTCCTGAACTATAAACGTCAATTCTATCTACTAGTGCTTGAACTAGATGACTGTCAATTTCCTTCTTTTTCACCTTGAATAAACTTCTCAAAAAAACATTTAAACTCTCTGAGCGTACTTCTAGCTTTGCTTGCTTTTTCTCAATCTCCAGAATATTCGTCGATAGCTTTCTTAATACCAGCTGATTCTGCTTCTTCTGCATTTCATATGCTTTCTTTGTAAGAATGCCCTCTTTATATTCCATATATAGTTCCGAAAGCTTATACTGCTCTTTCTCTTGTTTTGATTCTAATAACAACTTATCTTTTTGATAGAATGCTCTTTGCTCGTCTGTCAGCCTACGATTGATTGCTGTTACATCTTTTGCTCTCAGCTTTAAATGGGAGAATTCTTGGTGTACTGCTAGTAAGAATATCTCCTCCATTTTTTGTGTAGTTACATATTTTCTCTTGCATTTTCTCTGATCTAAATAATATGCAAACTTACAATAATACCCATATCGATACTTTACTCCTTCTTTAATTCTAGAAGTAGCTTTCAGTTTTTTTCCACAATCCCCACAATAAATAACATCTTGAAATACATCCTCACTATCTGCATGTTTCATCTCTTTTCGTTCTTGATTCCCCTCAACATTATTAGACGTTATTTTTTTCTTTGGAAATATAGTTTCACCTATGATAGGTATATGTGTATTCTCTATAACCACCAATTCCTCTTCCAGTGCTTTTTTACTTTTTTTGTTACCTGTATATGCTTTTATATAATATTTTCCCTGCACTAGTTTCCCTAAATAAACCTCATTGTATAAAAGCGTGTGTATTGTCGTATCCGCCCACTGATATAGTGTCTGATTCTCCTCACAATAAACCGTTCTATATTGCTTATATTCTTTAATTCGATGTACTTTCTTTTGATACAAAATTTTGACAATATCAGAAATCATGGTTCCCTTATAGTAAAGTTCAAAAATCAATCGTACAATCTTAGCCGGTTCCTTATCGACAACCAAGGTTCGTTTTCCATTTATTCGCTCTACCACGTATCCATATGGTGGAACTGTGCCAATATACTCCCCTTTCTCCATTGCATTATGCTTTGCCATTACAATTCGCTTTGAAATATCTTTTGCATACATATCATTGACCAAATTTTTGATGTTTACTGCAAGGTTTTTGTTCCCTGCATTTTCTGCCATGGAGTCAAAGTGGTCTGCGACTGCTATGAATCGTACTCCCATAAAGGGAAGTATCTTTTCTATGTAATTGCCTGTTTCAATATAGTCACGCCCAAATCTTGAAAAATCTTTCACCATAATGCATTGAATGTGCTTTGCTCGAACGTCTTGCATCATTCGCTCGAATCCTTCTCTTTGAAAATGTGTTCCCGTAATTCCTTTATCAATATATGTGTCATACACAACTAATTCCATACTATTATTGGGGCTCTGATTTTCACTTTTGATATGTTGTTGCATCAATTCTATCTGATTCTCAATGGATTCTCCTTTTTGCTCCTCTACATCTACGGATAGCCTAGCATAAATCCCCACTTTCATTACAGTGGATTTTACGGAATGTGGTTTCGTCTGTTCTAAGTATCGTTTCGCTGTTCTTGCCATTTACATCACTCTCCTTAACTGGGAGTGTTCTTTCTGAAATGCTTCTAGCATCTGCAAAGTTTTTAACTCAGATTTGTAGCAAAAGTCTATCACGATATGTTTATCTTCATAGATCCATATTTTTTCTACCATATTGACTAGTAAGATTCGATCTAGCTTATCAAATTCAATGGATTTTTTCATATTTTCTAATTGGATTCCTATCGAAACTCCATTTTTAAGCATTGCTTTGATAATATCTTTCTTTTGAGCACACTGTTTTTCTAGGGTCTCGCATTTTTCATTGTACAGTCTATGGAACTCCTCAAACTCTTGCTTGCTAATCAAACCTTCTTTTAAGTCATCATATAAGCCCGTCTTTAATGCATAATACTTATTAAATTCTTTTTGACTTACCATTACTTGCGTATCCCACTCTACCACACGCTCGAAGTTTACTTCCATTTCATTTAGGACTGATAGAACTTCTTTGTAATCTGCCATACACTGCATAAATGCTCTCATTTCTTTTAGGACTATGGACTTTAACTGCTCTTCTTTTATGCTGTGTCTACTACATCCTTGTGACTTGTTCTTGGTTTGGCAAATATAGAAGATGGTCTCTACCTCTTTATATTTATTCGAACGCTTAATCATCGGTGCCTTACAATCTCCGCAAAATAAAATGCCCGAAAATAAATTTGCTACCTCCTTGTCACTAGAAGCTCTCCCATCATATTTGAGTAATTCTTGTATTCGATAAAATTCTTTCTCTTTGATGATTGCTTCATGCGCATGTTCTACGCTGATCCATTCATGCTGCTCTTTATTGATTCTCTTTTGTACCTTATAATTGATTTTTTCCTGTTTGCCTTGTTGCAGGGTGCCAATGTAAATACGATTAGATAAAATTCGCTTTACTGCTACTGCCGACCATTTAGACGTGCTTCCCTTCTCAAAGCCGGTATGGTAATTCATTCCTTTTGAACGCTTATACTCTGCTGGAGATAATACCCCTAATAGATTTAGTTTATCAGCGATTACTCCAAGGCTCATACCTTGCACTTTCCATTCAAATATATTAATGACAACACCTGCTGCATATTCATCTATCACCAATTGATTTTTGTTTTTCGTATCTTTTTTGTATCCATAAGCTGCAAATGCTCCGATGAATTCTCCATTTTCACGCTTTATCTTCTGTTGACTTCTAACTTTTTGCGAAATATCTCTACAGTAACTATCGTTCACAAAGTTTTTCACAGGAAGCACCAGTGAACTACTTGTACTATCTGCTGTAAGGCTATCATAATCATCTGTAATCGCAATAAAGCGCACAGATAAAGCCGGAAAGATTTTCTGAATAAATCGCCCGGCTTCTATGTAGTCACGCCCAAACCTTGAAAGATCTTTTACTATAACACAGTTAACCTTCCCTTCGTTTACCGCAACCATCATTCTTTTAAATTCTGGTCTTTCAAAATTGCTACCCGAAAATCCATCGTCTACGTAAATATCATAGATTTGCATATCCGAGTTACTCCTAATAAAATCTCTAATCAAATCTCTTTGATTACTGATGCTGTTACTCTCCATTTTTTTATTACCATCAATATCGTTATCATCCTTGGATAACCGAAGATAAATGGCAACGTTGTATACTTCTACTCTTTGCATCTTCTTTCCTCCTAATATTTTTGAAAGAAATTACCCAGTAACGGTAACGCTGATAGCTTGTGCAGGGCTAGCAGTCAAATATTAGGAAGTATTCTCTAATTTGTCCTAATAAAAGACTACCATAGTTCCTACACGGTGTCGAGTAGTTTTTAGTATTTTAAATCTGCTATTTTTCTTATGTAATCTTTAAGAGCATCTGTTGCTGTATAATCCGTTTCACTAAATCGTACATACACTACATAATCATCTACTTTGTTTACTTGCATCGCTTCAAACTCTTCAGGGCTGATATTTCCCTCCTCTCTATCCCTTTTTTGGCATTCTTTTAGTTCCATTACATCTTCCCCATTTGTTTGCAAAAATTTCTTTTCATCAAACATGATGTACCCCCTTCCTAGTACTACTCATTCCTTCTAGTGCCAAATATTTCTTTGAGTTGATAGCCATAACTCTCCACTTCTTACATAAATGAAATCCCCCAATTTCCCTTATGTAAAAAGACGAGATGATTTTATTTCCCCCAACCGGGCGACATACGCTAGGATTGCTTGTCCATCACCACATGACTATAATGCCCAATTATAATCACGTAAACGCCACTTCTACTTTTCTTATATAGAAAGGTAGGTGCTAGTAACATCTCATTCATTCCTGCTGCAACACAAGTCGGTTCATTCCTTGGCTCAGACTCTTTAGGGTTTGACAGTTCTCGTATTCACTGCAGAATCATCATCGCTCGATTAGGAATTTACCACCTATTGATTCAATAGGCGAAAATGTTATCTTGGCATATGCCCGTCCTATGTACTTTTCAAGGTACTGTAAATCCAATTTAACTCTCTTACTTCTTATGAAGAATATTTATCCCTTCATATATATAGTCAGGGAAAACGCCGATTCCGCAACCCCTTAGAGAAATTTTTGTATTTTTTTCTTTAATTTGTGGATTCGTTTGCTCACTGCTTGCCTTGAAACTCCCTTCATTTTTGCAATTTCCTCTGAAGAATATTCGTCAAAAGCAAGCATGGTCAGCAGTTCTTTTTCACTTTCTTTTAAGGCATCTATCAGCTGATACAGTTCTTTTGAATCAATGGTTTCAATCCAACTGATACTAGATTCCACATAGATACCTCCATTCTCTGTAAGAGAAATGGTTTGATTGAGGACGCAATAATTTTCAATACACTCCTCTAATCTATCCATATCTGGTAATAGGTACTCAATTCGGTCGCAGTATAATCGTTCTCTTTTTAGCATCTCCCAATCAAAGCATTTCATTTTCTCTATATTCTCATTAGACATTCCTGCTGCTCTATATTCATCCTGTAATTTTCTCCAATGAGATTCAAATCTTTTTCGTTCTAATCCATAATTAAATCTCATATCCCTTACCTCCAGATTCATTCCTTTGTCACTTAGGTTCATCTGGTTTTAAGGACTTCTACAATGCCACATATCCGTTCCCTCCCCTACAATCCGTAAAGTTGGAAACAAAAATGAGCCTAGAGTAAGTACGTGGATTTTCCACCTTTACTCTGGCTCAGCGGTATCTAGTGATAGTGATGTATCTGATCCTTGGCTCAGTAGTCCATATTTAGTTAAACCTGTTTTTTCTTCTTTTGATAATTATGAAGTGTCACCGCAACTACAGAGCGACAAACTGGACACTTAATTTGTATAATTCCCGTAGCCTCTGGTATTAGGTCAAATAGTCTCTTGTTCCTACAACAGGGACACGCAACTTGAATTACTTCCTCTTTCATTCTTACACCCCTTTTCCTCATTCCCCCTTGAATCTATCTGTTTTTTAGCATCCTTGATAAATAGTTTAGCATTCGATCCATAAACTCGTCTCTTTGCTGTTTGCTACAATTTGCAATATAGTAGTCCATATCAAAATCTTTCATACATGTTCCTGTGATTAGATACGTTGGATCAATACCACAGTATTGGTATAACACCAGTAACTTATCAGCTGAAAGTCCAGTAGACCCAGACTCAAATTTGCGATAATGTTCCTCTGACACTCCAAGTATATCAGCAAAATCTGCTTGCTTGTAGTTTAGGTTGTTTCTTGACTCCCTTAATCTCCTCCCAATCTGCATGTTGGTATCTTTGCGTGTAATTTCCATATTTTTCCTCCATTTACTT